>CAMJBL010000005.1 GCA_946403845.1 uncultured Prevotella sp.
GGATGATTTCACCTGCACGTGGAGGACCCATCGTGAGGATTCCTACTGTTGAGCCAGGATTCTGCTCCTTCAGGCGAAGGGCCTGCTCCAAGGCATTCAAATCTTCTGGATTGAAGATGGCGGGTAAAGCAGCACGATTGACAGTACCTTCAGCAGTCATTGCATCCTTACCCACATTTCGGGTGTCTGGCACTTGTTTGGCCAGAACAACAATCTTTAAAGCCATAATTTATTATTAATAATGTATAATCTCCGAAAAACGGCTGACAAGAACAGTGCAAGCCGAATGCAGAGAGCTCGCTCTTTGCTGAGACGAAGCCTGTTCTCGCGGACGATTTCTAAAATCGGCCGCAAAGGTACTGCTTTTTACCCACACAGCCAAATAAAATGCACAAAATCGACCAAAATGTGCACAGATTGGCCGATTTGTGCAATGAAAATATCAGCAAATGAGCGGCTTATGGCGCTATTCTGCCTTTAATCAGTCACCCGTTGCTGCGTCGATACGCTTGCGGGCCGCCTTAATGGCTGCGTCTACGCTTCTCTGACCTCTTGGAATATCAATGGTAGCCTCTGCCTCCTGACCCTCACGGTCAGCCACCTGCTGAATATAGTTCAGCATTTCTTTTACTTCGTCAGTCTCCTTCATACCTTCAGAACCAGGAATGCTATTACCATCACCATCGTAATCAGAGCCCTCGAAGAAGAAGTGGAAATTGTCGACAAACCACGAACCTCGCTCAAACACGAGATCGAGCACCACCTTCTGATCAGAATAGTTGTGGATGTTCATCGTGGCCTGAGCCGTTGAATCCGTGATGTTGTTGATGGACATCAACTCATAGCTCCACTCCTCATCGATATCCTGGCCAGCTACCCAATGGTCAGAATCGATAAACTGGGTACCGTCTTCCTCGCTAATCTGCCGGGCCTTATTGAAAAGCGCCATGTAGCGTTGAGAGCAACAACTCTCATTGTTACGCAGTTTATAAATCGTGTCGATTCGGAGGGTGATAAACTCAGCCGAATGTTGTGGATCACTAGGTGCTTGTGTCGTACTAACCGACAGCGAGTCGCCATTTGCAGAACCCTCACCAGTCTTGTTGCCACAGGCTGCCATACTGAATGCCAGCATTGTCATCGCAGCTATGGACAGCAGAAATTGTAGTCGCTTACTCGTCATATTTAAAGTCTTTAGGATTACGTTCGGTTGCAAAGTTAAGAAAAAAAATCAAATAATAGGCATTGTTACCCGATTATTTTTGTAATTTTGCACCGTTTTTAAAATTACCAATCCCATGACAAATGGTATTTATACAATTCTGCTGCTCATAATGAGCAATGTATTCATGACTTTCGCCTGGTATGGTCACTTACGTCTACAGCAGTCGGGCGTTTCTACCAACTGGCCCCTTTACCTCGTTATCGCCTTCTCTTGGATGATTGCCTTCTTCGAGTACTGTTGCCAGGTTCCCGCGAATCGCATCGGCTTTATCGACAATGGCGGCCCCTTTAACCTTGTCCAGCTTAAGGTGATCCAGGAGTGTATCTCGCTGGTAGTCTTCGCTGTCATCGCTAACTTTATCTTCCAGCACGAGCAGCTGCATTGGAACCATGCCGCAGCAGCCCTCTGCCTCGTCGCTGCCGTCTATTTCGTCTTTATGAAACCGTGATGAAAGAATGTAATAATGAAATAATAAACAAATGAAGAAACTACTGCTACTACTTTTCACTTTTCACTTTTCACTCCTCACTTCTACTGCCCAGGCTTTCGACAGCCTGCCGACCCCAGGTGAGGAAAAAGTGATTGACAACACCCCCGACTCCATCGCCAAAGCCTTGATGTCGAGGCCCCAGCCAGGCTCTACCAGGCAATCCGGAAATCCCGTTTTGTTTCTGATAGGCAACAGCACCATGCGCAACGGCACCTTGGGCAATGGCAATAATGGCCAGTGGGGCTGGGGCTATTTCTTCAACAAGTATTTCGACGGGCGCAAGATCTCCGTTGAGAACCAGGCCTTAGGCGGCATGTCTACGCGTACTTTCTATACAGACCTATGGCCAGTCGTTCGTGAGGCCCTGAAGCCAGGCGACTGGGTCATTGTAAGTATCGGCCATAACGACCATGCCGATTTCTTCGACAAACGCCGCGCCCGTGGCGTCATCGATGGCGTTGATCCTGACACAATAATTGTCGGCTTCAACGAGCGTAAGCAGATCAACGACACTGTCTACAGCTATGGCACCTATCTGCGCAAGTATGTCAGCGAAATCCGTGCCAAGGGCGCTAACCCTATCCTAATGTCGCTCACCCCACGCGATGCCTACGACCCCAAGACGGGCAAGATTGTGCGCAAGCCACAAACACAGTGGGCTGCCTATATCGCCGCCATCGAGGGTGTGCCATTCGTCGACCTCAACGAGATATCAGGCACGAAGATCGACCAATTCAGCCGTTGGAAAGAACAGTATCATTTCTTTGGCGACCATATCCACACCTCTGCCTTCGGAGCCGAACTCAATGCGCGCTCTGCAGCCGAGGGCATCTTCTATTCTGTCAATCCTCAGCTCAAGCCCCTACAGACGATGATGGTCAATGTGCCATTGCAGGCCTACGGTCAGAAACGTGAAAAGGGCAAGCCCATGGTATTTATCACAGGCGACTCTACCGTCAGAAACAACGACAAGGACGCTGACGGCATGTGGGGCTGGGGATCACAGGCAGGCCTCATCTTCGACCCAGCCAAGATTGTCTGGGAGAATGTGGCGATGGCAGGCCGTTCCACGAAAACTTACCTGCGCGAGGGCCGTTGGGAGAAAGTCTACAACGCCCTGCAGCCAGGCGACTTCGTGCTGCTACAGTTTGGCCATAACGACATCTGTCCCATCAACGACAAGAAAGGTCGCGGCGTTATTCCAGGCACAGCCGACACCTGTCATGTCTACCAGATGGAAGCCGACGGCAGCTACGAGGTAGCCTATTCCTTCGGCTGGTATCTCCGTAAGTTCATTGATGACTGTTGTGAAAAAGGTGCTATTCCTATCCTGCTCTCCCTCACCCCTCGTAACGAGTGGCCTGGCGGCAAGATAGAGCGTCGTAACGACACCTATGGCAAGTGGTATCGCGAAGTCGTGGAGCAGACGGGCGTCGAGTTTGTCGATGTGCACAACATCTCTGCCGACTTCCTCGACAAGAAGTTCGCCTCGAAGGATGCAGCCAAGAGCAAGGAGAAGGCCTCGAAATACTTCAACCACGATCACACCCATACCTCACTGCTCGGCGCCCAGATGAATGCACGCAGTGTGGCCAAAGGTTTACGCGATATCCAGTCGCCCCTTGTTAAGTATTTGAAAGCAAAATAAAAATTTTTCTATCAAAACGTCACGTATTTCAAAGAAAAAGTGTAATTTTGCCGCCGAAAAATTGATTCAACCAACATTTGACTTGCTTTATGAAGAAAATCAGAGCAGCCGTCGTAGGCTACGGCAACATTGGAAAGTACGCCCTTGAGGCATTGGAGACAGCCCCCGACTTTGAGGTGGCAGGCATTGTACGTCGTCATGGTGCAGAGAACAAACCTGCAGAACTGGCACAGTATGACGTGGTAAAAGACATCCGCGAACTGAAGGATGTCGACGTTGCCATCCTGGCCACCCCCACACGCAGTTGCGAGGAATATGCCAATCAGATTCTGCCCCTTGGCATCAATACCGTCGACTCTTTCGACATCCACACCCAGATTCGCGGCTATCGTGAGCGCCTGATGAAGCTCAACAAGGATACCAACACCGTCAGCGTTATCGCAGCCGGTTGGGATCCGGGCAGCGACTCCATCGTACGCACTCTCATGCAGAGTCTCGCCCCCAAAGGCCTTAGCTATACCAACTTCGGCCCTGGCATGTCGATGGGCCACAGCGTTTGCGTTCGCTCAAAGGCTGGCGTGAAAAATGCCCTTTCGATGACCATTCCCCTGGGCGAGGGCATCCATCGCCGTATGGTTTACGTAGAACTTGAGGACGGAGCGAAACTCGAAGATGTAACAGCCGCCATCAAGGCCGATCCCTACTTCGCCAGCGACGAGACCCACGTGTTCCAGGTAGCCAGCGTCGACGACGTTCGCGACATGGGTCATGGCGTAAACCTCGTTCGCAAAGGTGTGAGCGGTAAGACTCAGAACCAGCGTCTGGAGTTCAACATGAGCATCAACAACCCTGCCCTTACAGGTCAAGTGCTTGTCAATGTAGCACGTGCCTCTATGCGCCTCCAGCCCGGCTGCTATACGATGGTCGAGATTCCGGTCATCGACATGCTCCCTGGCGATCGTGCCGACCTTATCGAGCATCTGGTATGAACATAGCCATTTTCGTATCAGGAGGAGGAACAAACTGCGAGAACCTGATCAAGTATTTCAAAGGTTCGGAGCTGGTGAATACGGCCCTGGTCGTCAGCAATAAGCCTGATGCACAGGCATTGGCAAGGGCCGAGAAGTTAGGTGTGCCTACTGCCGTTGTCCCCAAGGCAGACCTTCAGAATCCCGACATGATGATACCGCTGCTCGAGAAATATGACATCGGCTTTATCGTGTTGGCAGGTTGGCTGCCGCTGATTCCCAATTACCTGATCGACGCCTATCCCCATAAAATCATTAACCTCCACCCTGCCCTGTTGCCGAAATACGGCGGCAAAGGTATGTGGGGCCACCATGTGCATGAGGCCGTGAAGGCTGCCGGAGAGACAGAAACGGGCATGACCGTGCATTGGGTGACGCCCGTCTGCGACGCAGGAGAGATCATCGCACAATTTAAGGTGGCACTCTCGCCCGACGATAGCGTCGATACTATCGCGGAGAAAGAGCACCAACTGGAGATGGAACACTTTCCGAAAGTGGTAGAAGAGATTATCAGAAAAATGAAAGCATGAAAATAAAAACGCTGTAGAAATTAATCTACAGCGTTTTTCAGTATTTCTGATAGCGTGGGATGGATATGCACCATATCGGCAAGTTCGCTGATCGTGGTATGTTTGCACATCAGTACACTTACCTCTTGAACGATATCAGCGCTATGGGCGCCATAGGCGTGACAGCCGAGGATGAGACCATCTGAGTCTACAAAGAGCTTTAGCAGTCCTTCCGTTTCACCCATTGCCAAAGCCTTGCCATTAGCACGCCAGAATGATTTCTTGCACTCGTAAGCAATACCTTGTTCCTTCAATTGGTCTTCCGTCGGACCTACGCTGGCAGCCTCAGGTTCTGTGAAGATTGCTGCGGGCATGATATTGAAATCGATTGCATCGCGCTTGCCGATAATGTGGTTCACGGCTCTGATGGCTTGCATTTCAGCAGCATGGGCCAGCATCTGCTTACCGTTAACATCGCCGATGGCGTAGACTTTGAACTTTGAACTTTGAGCTTTGAGTTTTGTGATTACTTTATAATTGTCATCGACGGGGATGGCGCCATCAGGAGCCAAGGTTATGCCAGCGGCTTCGAGGTTCAGGCCTTCAGTGCGAGGTTTACGTCCCGTTGCCATTAAAATCACATCAGCCTCAACGCTTTCCGTCTGACCCTTTTTATTCTCAAAAAACACCTCGCCATCAGCAATCTGTTTCACACCGCACTGCATATTGAAGACAATACCTTCCTTCTCCATCTGCTTTCGCAGACGCTTGGCAATATCGCTATCAAGCGCAGGGAGGCACTCTTTCAGGAACTCAATCACCGTGACCTCGGAGCCGAAACGATTAAACACGCTGGCGAACTCCATGCCTATCACACCAGCACCAACGATACAAAGGCGTTTGGGCAGGGTCTCAAGATTCAAGAGGCCTGTAGAATCAAACACCTTAGGATCATCTTTACCATCGATAGGCAACCATTTGGTTTCTGAACCCGTGGCGATGATGATACTCTCAGAGGTGAGAGGTGAGAGGTCAGAGGTGAGAGATTTCACCGTGTGACTATCAACAAACGAGGCTTGCTCGCGCACCAGTGTGATGTTCGGGTTGGAGAGGATGCCCTCGACGCCAGCACGGAGCTGGGGCACGACGGCGGCCATACGCTCACGAGCCTCATTGAAAGAGGCCGAATGTACATAGGTCTTAGTAGGGATACAACCTACGTTAAGGCATGTGCCTCCCACATTTTCGCCCTCAAAGATCACAACCTTGAGGCCTTGCTTAGCGGCATATTCAGCGGCGCGGTACCCACCAGGGCCAGCCCCGATTATTATTAGATCAGTTGTTGTCATTGATCATTTGTTTATAAGTAGTCACAGGATGCTTAGCAGCTAACACATCGTCTACACGGCCGATAGGCGTGGTGTGGGGCGCAGACTTCACCTCGTCAGGATTGGTCTTCGCCTCTTCAGCTATCTGTCGCATCACAGCGATAAAGCCATCGAGTGTTTCCTTCGATTCGTTCTCCGTAGGCTCGATCATAAGACTCTCGTGGAAGAGCAGCGGGAAGTAGATCGTAGGTGCATGATAACCGTAATCGAGCAGACGCTTGGCCACATCCATCGTGGTAACACCTGTGGACTTATCCTTCAGGCCGTCGAAGACAAACTCGTGACAGCAGATGGTGTCGATGGGAAGTTCGTAGACATCCTTCAACGACTCTTTGATATAGTTGGCATTCAGTGTAGCCAAAGGACCTACCAGTCGGACGTTTTCGCGACCCAATGAACAGATATAGGCATAAGCACGCATCATGACGGCATAGTTGCCTTGATAGGGTGACACAAAGGGGAAGAATTCCTGTAAGCCCTCGCGTACTCCTACAGGACCAGAGCCTGGCCCACCGCCACCATGAGGTGTTGAGAATGTCTTGTGCAGATTGATGTGCATCACATCGAAGCCCATATCACCAGGGCGACAGGCGCCCAACATCGGATTCAGGTTGGCACCATCGTAATACATCAGGCCACCACAGTCATGGATGAGTTTTGCAATCTCAGGAATACTCGTCTCAAAGAGACCGAGGGTGTTGGGATTGGTCATCATCATCGCGGCGATGTTAGGTCCCTCTAGTTCTACAAGTCTTTCTAGATCGGCTAGATCGACCAGACCATCAGCATTAGACTTCACCTCGATAATCTCGAGTCCGCAGACAGCTGCCGAAGCCGGATTGGTACCATGGGCGCTATCAGGCACGATCACCTTCTTGCGCTGCATATCACCACGCGACCGATGATAATTATCAATCGTCATAAGGCCTGTGAGTTCACCATGGGCACCAGCATAGGGTTTAAAGGTGAAATGCGCCAGACCTGTAAGCGCACATAGAGCCTTTTCCAGTAAGATGACGAGTGCCTTGGCGCCCAATGCCGTATGCTCCGGCTGCAAGGGGTGCAGGTTCTGGAACTGTGGCAGAGCGGCCATCTCCTCGTTGATCTTAGGATTATACTTCATCGTACAAGACCCCAAGGGATAGAAGCCTGTGTCAACACCAAAATTATTATTTGAGAGGTTCGTATAATGGCGTACGACTGTTAATTCATCACATTCAGGCAGAGCAGCATCCTGAGCACGGCATAAAGAATTCGGAATCTCATAATCGCCAAAGTTATTCCTTGGCAAGCTATAGCCTTTTCGTCCTTCCTTCGAAAGTTCGAAAATCAAATTTCCATAGAGTCGGTTGTTCATAAGGCAGCTATTTTTACAAGGTTATCAATTTCTTCCTTCGTACGCTTCTCCGTCACCGCAAAGAGGAACCCCTCTTCCACCATGACACCACCTAAGAAACCGGCTTCGATGAAACGCTGGTAAAGTGTCTGGGCATCGCCATCGTACTTCACATAGAACTCATTGAAGAAGGGTTTATCGAAAGCCAACTTAAAACGACCTGTCTTCAATAGTTCATCGCAGAGATAGTGTGCACCTGCATAGGATAACTGGGCTGCCTCTTTCATGCCTTGCTTACCCATCAAGGAGAGATAGATGGTTACAAAGAGCGCCATCAGACTCTGGTTCGAACAGATATTCGACGTAGCCTTCTGGCGACGGATATGCTGTTCGCGCGCCTGAAGGGTGAGCACAAAGGCCCTTTGATCGCGATTGTCCTTCGTCATTCCCACAATACGTCCAGGCATCTTACGGATCAGTTTCTCTGTACAGCACATATAGCCCACATATGGGCCACCAAATTGCATGGGGATACCCAGACTCTGCCCATCGCCCACAGCGATGTCAGCCCCCCACTCGCCTGGCGTCTTCAGCACGGCAAGATCAGCAGCGACACTATCCATCACAAAGAGCGCCTTCTGCTCATGACAGGCATCAGCAAAACCTGTGAAATCCTCAATAATACCATAGATATTTGGTTGTTGCACAATGACTCCTGCATAGCCTCCCTCAGCAAGTCTGGCTTTTACATCATCGAGACTGGTACAACCGTCACGGATCGGCAACACCTCGAGTTCGATACCTTGATGCAGGGCATAGGTTTTCAGCACCTCAAAGGTATTGGGATTCAGACAACCTGACACCAACACTTTATTGACTTTCTTACCTGCGGCCACAGCCATCATCATGGCTTCTGCACAGGCTGTTGTACCATCATACATCGAGGCATTCGAGATGTCCATTCCCGTCAGTTCAGCCATCATGCTTTGGTACTCAAAGATATAGTGCAACGTGCCTTGCGAGATTTCTGCCTGATAGGGGGTATAAGAAGTCAGAAACTCTGAGCGCTGCAGCAGACTGGGAATGACAGAAGGTGTATAGTGGTCGTAAACGCCTAAACCCGCAAAGCATGTCAGTTGCTTATTCTCCGAGCCAAGCTTTTCAAAAACCTGTCGCACCTCCATCTCGCTGGCTCCCAGAGGAATGTCATAGTCACCTTTGAAACGGATGCTCTCTGGAATCTGGGCATAGAGCTCGTCGAGACTGTTCACCCCCACCTTCTCCAGCATGGCCTTCAGATCATCCGCCGTATGGGGAAAATATTTATAATTCATATCAACTATAAACTATTTCTCGCAAAAAGCCTCATAGGCAGCGGCATCCATCAGATTGTCAAGATCCGACTTGTCAGAAAGTTCCACCTTGATAATCCAGTTCTCAAAAGCATCCTGATTGATAAGTTCTGGGGTATCCTCGAGAGCTTCGTTGATCTCAACGACTGTACCACTGACAGGAGAAATCAGGTCTGAGGCAGCCTTCACGCTCTCCACTGCACCAAACTCCTCGCCTGCTGTTACTTCATCATCCACTTCCGGCATATCGACATAAACCACGTTACCCAATGCATTCTGAGCATAGTCTGTGATTCCTACGAATCCAAAATCACCTTCTACTCTTACAAATTCATGCGACTCCGAGTAGTAGAGTCCTTCAATTACCTTTGCCATGTTATTTATTGTTTGTAGTTTTTATGATAGAATTGTTTCTTGACAACTTTCCCAGGGAAGACTTTCTTCCGAATCTGAATCTGAACCTCAGTATCGAGTTTTGCATACTGCGCATCAATAAGGGCCATACATACACTCTTGTCAACAGAAAGAGCATGATAACCCGTTGTCACCTCGCCAATGGGTTCGCCCTCCATGTTGAGAACAGTATAACCATGACGGGGAATGGCCTTGTCGAAGAGCTCAATACCCACAAGTTTTTTCGCAGGCCCCTCTGCCTTCTGCTTTGCAAGGGCATCCTTGCCAATAAACTCTGGCTTATCCAATTTCACGAACATGCCCAAGCCCGCCATGATAGGCGTGATATCCGCAGACAGTTCATCGCCATAGAGAGGGAGTCCCACCTCGAATCGCAGCGTGTCACGACAGCCCAAACCACAAGCCTGTACACCAGCTGCAATCAGTTTGTCCCAGCAGTCACGGATGAAGTCGTGGGAGCCATAGATTTCGAAACCGTCCTCACCCGTATAGCCTGTGCGCGAGATGATGATCTCAAGAGGTGAGAGGTGAGAGGTGAGAGGTAAGAGAATTGTTTTGCAAGTGTAGAAATTCAATTCCTTACATGCCAAGCCCAGAACACGCTCTACCACATCCTCTGCCTCTGGACCCTGCACAGCAATCTGCCCGTAAAAGTCGGAGCGGTTCTGCAGGTCGATGTCAAAGCCCGCTGCATGCTCTTGCATCCAGGCCCAATCCTTGTCGATATTGGAGGCGTTAATCACGAGGAAGAAATCGTTCTCGCCCATCTTATACACCAGGAGATCATCGACCGTTCCACCATTTTCATAACACATCATGCCATAATAGATCTTCCCCACAGGCGCCCCAGCGATATCATTCGTGAAGATATGCTGTACATAGCGCTCGGCATCCTTTCCTTTCACCGTCACCTCACCCATGTGAGAGACATCAAAAAGACCCACCTCGTCGCGTACAGCCATATGCTCTGCCGTGATACCTGCATTCTTGTAAAGCAGGGGCATGTCAAAGCCACCGAACTCAACGATCGTTGCGCCCAGATTGATATGCTTGTCATAGAGACAGGTACGTTTGGTCCTCAGTTCTAATTCTTGTTTTATTGCCATCGTTTATTGTTGTATTAAGTTGATAAATTCTTCCTTCAGATAAGTCTGCTCCAGATGTTCTATCTCTGCGACATCAGCCTGCGTCAGGACATATTCACCATCACAGAGCGTCTCGCGGATAAAGGCCTTCAGTTCCTCTGTAGACTTCGGCTGATGATCCTCCTTGAGATAGTCTTTCAGCAAGGTGATGCGCTGACGCACACTCTGGATACCTTTTTTCTCAAGTTTTTCCTGCGCAGGAGTGATGGCGTGGAGCATGTGATCCATATTGGTATCGTAAAGCATGGTGCTATGGACTATACTCCTGCCTGAGACATGATAACAGGCCGTTCCACACACCTTCTTTTCGCCAATCATGATATCGTTATGGCTCGTTCCAGTAGCAGCAATACCAAGCTTACGAAGCACCAGCAACACCATATTCACGAATCGATTGAAGGCAAAGCCCACATTCTCCCCTGAAGTGACAAATGACCACATCAGATTATCCATATCCGCATAGACACAGCCTCCCCCGCTTTTCCTGCGATAGACTTTGATGCCATTCGCCTTGCAATAATCGAGGTTCACCTCGTTTTCCAACACCTGATTTCTTCCGAAGATGACACTGGGCTCCACCTGCCACATAAAGAGGCAGTCAGGCTCGTCCAAGTGGCACGCCACATATTCCTCCATCGCCAAATAGAAAGACAGGCGACGCACTTTTTCTTCCGGTAATGAGATGTACTTCACGATTTAGGCCGCAGCAATGTGATAATAATTGATTCTGACTGCAAAAATATGAAGTTTTTATGTAATAACCAAATGATTTGCCTAATATTTTTGTGATTTCGTTTTTTTTATGTAAATTTGTCCACAAATATTGTAAGACATATGGCAATGCTTCGTAAAGGCATACGCCTTACCCTTAAGATATTGGGGGCCATCATAGCAATCTTGGTCTTGGCAACACTTATCATTGCCAATAGCAATTTTGTGCAGAACAAGCTCGTAAGCATTGCCACCAATGCCCTCTCCAGGCAGCTGAATACAGAGATTGAAATCGACCATATCGGCCTGAATCTTCTGAACATGAGTGCCAGCATCGAAGGCATCCGGCTCAAGGATCAGCAGCAGCGCGACCTGCTGAAGGTGAAGAGGATCTGGGGACGCCTGCAGCCACTGGCCCTGCTAAGGAAGGAAATCCGCCTGAGGAAATGTGAGGTGGATAGTATCAATGCACAACTGATCAAGCCTGAGGACGGCCCTGCCAACTACCAATTCCTGCTGGATTCCTCCAAGAAGGACAATCGCCACCCCAAGGACAGCACCAAGCACAGCACCTTCAAGTTCGACCTGAAGGATGCAGAGGTGAAAGGCATCCATGTCAGCTATAACGATGCCATCTACGAGATCTCACAGGCTTTCTATAACCATTGGCGAGGCGCTCATTCCATCACCATCCATCACGCAAAAACCGACTGGCAGAAGCAAACGAAGAAAGCACTCGTCAGATGGCATCTCGATTCGGGTACGCTGACGGCGACGATTCCAGAAAACGGGAAGAAACACGTGGACATCAAAGGTCTGGAGCTGAAAAGCGACTGCGACCTGCCACGTCGTAACTTCGGCAAGCCCCGTCATGGTGATTTCGACGACAGGCACTTTAACCTTCTGGCAGATTTTGGCATCGATATCCTTCATACTGGCAAGGACTCTGTTCAATTAAGACTTACCAAAGGCTGTGTGAAAGATACGATAGCCGGTATCGACCTGACTGAACTGACATCCGACATCACGATCAGCGGCAAACACATCACCCTTTCCAACGCTGTTGTCCAACAGGTCACCACCCGTCTGGACATTCCCAAGGGCCACATCTATCTGCCTGACAAAAAGAAAGGCACTTCTCTGAATTATCACGCTGACACCATCAAGGGCCGCGTCATGTTGAAAGACATCTCACAGCCCTTTGCAAAGGTACTTCAAAAATTCTCAATTCCACTCAACCTCAGCGTCAATCTGAGTGGAACAAACGAAGGCATGCTTTTCAAGGATATTCACGTGAACACCGACGACAACAAGTTGACGATCAATGCGATGGGCATGCTTCGGAACCTGAGAGACGCCCGTAAACTGGCACTCCATTTCGAGGTCTATCAGATGAAGGCGATGCCTGGCATCAAGGATAAGATCATCAATCAGTTCACAGTAAAGAAACACATGATGTACCAGGTCTATGCCTTGGGACGCATCAGATATTCCGGCAGTTTTGATATTCTTTGGAAGAAGCAGCAGTTCAGAGGACTACTGAATACGGAGAAGGGCGATGTCAATTTCAATTTCGAACTCGATGGGAATACCAAATACCTGACGGGTAAGGTCAGCACCGACTCCCTCAGTCTTGGTGAGCTCTTCAAACTCAAGAATATCAGCGACATCGATTGTACGGCTGATTTCAAAATCGACATCTCCAAGGCTCGTACAGCCATCATGCGCAGGCAGAAAGGCGGCAAACTGCCCATTGGCCATGTGGATGCAGACATCAGGAAAGTGGGCTATCGCACGATCCACATGAAAAATATCTTTGCCAACATCGAGAGCGACGGTGCCGTTGCCGATGGTGACGTCACCCTAAAAGGCAGTCTGACAAATCTGATTGTGCAGTTCTCATTTACCAATACCGAGGAGATGCACAAAATGAAAATAAAGCCAAAACTGAACTTCAAACACAACAAGGACAAAAAGAAGAAAGATAAGTCCAAATGACAATATCATCCTTGCAGGAAGCGTAGTTCCGCTTCAAGCATTTCGAGTTTAGCCATACGGAAACCCGCAGCCCGCGCAATTTCTATAGGACGGGTATAGAGATAGTATATCTCCATCGGACGATGGAAGTCGAAGTCGAGTTTCATCGAAGGACTGTAAGGCGTCATCTCATCCGTCATCTGAATCATCTTCTCTACGAAAGCCTCATCAACGCCACTGACACCCAAAGCACGAGATGCTTCGACAACCTCCATCATCAGGTCACGAATCAACTGACGTGTATGCGGATTCTTCAGCAGAAGATCGGTCTGCGTATTGAGGGTTACCGTCATCCCATTGAAGGGCATATTCCAGACAGCCTTCTTCCAGCGCGCCTCCTCGTAGGGCACAGAAGCACAGGCAACACCTGCATCTGTAAAATCTTTTAGTATCTGATTAAACAACAACTCATCGTGACAGGAGTAGTTGCCGAGATTGATACTACCATAACACTGATGATTGACCCTGCCTGGCTCCGTCTTCGCAGAGCAGATAAACGCCATACCTGCGACTATCTGCGTATTTGGGAACATCTGCTGTACATCAGCCTCTACCCCGATACCATTCTGAATCAGCACCACAACCGTATGCTCATGAAGCAAGGGCGGCAGCATATCAGGGAGCAAATGATTGTTGGTTGTTTTCAATCCCACAACCACCACATCACACTTCGGCATATCTTTCGTGTATTGATAGACATTGACATGCTCCAAATGGAAACTGCCATCGCAGGAATCAATCTGCATACCATGTTCCTTGACAAACTGATAATCGCTATGCGACAGAAAATGCACCTCCTGGCCTCTATGCGCCAACTTACTGCCATAATAGCCACCAATGGCGCCAACTCCGATAATTCCGTATCTCATTATTTGTCTTTTATTTGCCTATTTTTTGATTTTTGCATGCAAAATTACAAATATTTTTTAATTTTTCTTCGTTATTCTCATTTTATTTGTATCTTTGCAGAGTTTATACAACATTTATGCTGTGGGACAAGAAGAATTAAGACTATTAAGCAAAATACAATATCCTAAAGACCTGCGCGAACTGAAGGTGGACGAACTGCCTGAGGTGTGTAAGGAGTTGCGACAGGACATCGTACAGGAGCTCTCCGTCAACCCTGGACATTTGGCTTCGAGTCTTGGCGTGGTTGAGATTACCGTTGCCCTTCATTATGTGTACGACACACCCGAAGACCGCATCGTATGGGATGTGGGACATCAGGCATATGGTCATAAGATCCTTACAGGACGTCGCGAGCAGTTCTGCACCAATCGCAAATTAGGTGGTATCAAACCCTTTCCCTCGCCTACTGAGAGCGAATACGACACCTTTGCCTGCGGACATGCCTCCAACTCCATCTCTGCTGCGCTGGGCATGGCAGTTGCCGCTGCATTGGAAGGCAAGGCACAACGTCACGTAGTAGCTGTCATCGGCGATGGTGCCATGAGTGGCGGTTTGGCTTTCGAAGGACTCAACAATGTCTCCTCCTCACCCAACGACCTGCTGATTATCCTCAACGACAACAACATGTCGATAGACCGCAGTGTGGGTGGCATGAAACAGTATCTGCTGAGTCTGAACACCAACAAGACCTATAACGCCATCAAGTTCAAGGCCACCCGTTGGCTGAACAGGAAGGGTATGATGAACGATGACCGCAAGAAAGGTATCCAACGCCTGTCGAATGCTATCAAGAGTGCCATCGCACACCAGCAGAATATCTTCGACGGCATGAACATCCGTTATTTCGGACCTTTCGATGGGCATGACATCAAAGAACTGGTGCGTATCCTCAATCAGATCAAGGATATGAAAGGTCCTAAGTTGCTGCATCTGCATACGCAGAAAGGACACGGCTATGCCCCTGCAGAGAAGGATGTGACCACCTGGCACGCCCCAGGCAAATTCGATCCGGAGACGGGCGAACGAATCGTAAACAAGGACCCCAACAAACCCCAGAAATACCAGGATGTGTTTGGCCATACGCTTTTGGAACTGGCCCAGCAGAATCCTAAGATTGTCGGCGTGACGCCAGCCATGCCCAGTGGCTGTTCGATGAACATCATGATGAAGGAGATGCCTGAGCGCACCTTCGATGTCGGCATTGCTGAAGGACATGCGGTGACCTTCTCTGGCGGTATGGCGAAAGATGGATTATTGCCCTTCTGCAATATCTACAGTGCTTTTTCCCAGCGTGCCTTCGACAATATCATCCACGATGTGGCCTTACTCAACCTGCATGTGGTCTTCTGTTTCGACCGTGCCGGACTGGTGGGCGAAGACGGAGCCACCCATCATGGCGCCTTCGACCTCGCTGCCCTGCGTCCCATTCCGAATCTGACCATCTCGTCGCCTATGGACGAGCATGAGTTGCGCAGACTGATGTATACCGCCCAACTCCCTGACAAAGGACCGTTTGTCATCCGTTATCCGCGTGGAGGCGGTGTGCTTGTCGACTGGCGTTGTCCGCTTGAAGAGATCAAGGTCGGCACAGGCCGAAAATTACACGACGGCAGTGATGTGGCGGTGCTGAGCATCGGCCCCATCGGCAATAACGTCACAGAGGCCATCGAAGAATTAACTAGCCTATCTAGCCAGACTAGTGAGGCTAGTCAGGCTAGCCCGGCTAGCACCCCCAGCGTCGCCCATTACGACATGCGTTTCCTCAAGCCCATCGACGAGACCATCCTGCTGGAAGTGGCTGAGAAGTTCAAGCGCATCGTCACCGTCGAGAACGGCGTTAAGACAGGCGGCCTTGGCTCTGCCGTCATAGAATGGATGAGCGATCACGGCTACCATCCGGAAATCATCCGCCTCGGCTTGCCAGATACCCAGTTTGTGGAGCATGGCACCGTAGCCGAACTCCAGCATATCGTAGGTCTTGACAAAGAAGCTATCATTCAGGCCATTAAAGGCTAAAGTAATCATAAAGCTCAAAGTTCAAAGTTCAAAGTTCAAAGTACAAAGCATGAAAGTAGTCATTGTAGGTGCAGGTGCCGTAGGAACTCACCTGTCGAAACTGCTGTCACGAGAGCATCAGGACTGCATACTCATCGATGACAATGAAGAGCGACTGAGTGCGCTGAGCGAGTATGACGTGATGACTTACGATGCCTCGCCCACCAGCATCAAGGCCTTGAAGGAGGCCGGTGTGGCACATGCCGACCTGTTTGTGGGCGTTACCCCCGAGGAGACCACCAACCTGACGGCCTGTATGATTGCCCATAGTCTTGGTGCCAAGAAGACAGTCGCCCGCATCGACAACTACGAATATCTGAGTCCGCAGAACAAGGAACTCTTCAAGCAGATGGGTATCGACTCCCTGATTTATCCGGAGGTGCTTGCAGCCATCGACATCAACAATGGTCTGAAACTCTCGTGGGTGCGTCAGCGTTGGGATGTGCACGATGGCGCCCTCACCCTGCTTGGCATCAAGCTGCGTGAGACGGCAGAGATTCTGAACCAGCCCCTGCGCGACCTGTGCGGACCCAACGACCCCTACCACGTCGTGGCTATCAAACGTGGTGAGGATACCATCGTACCTGGCGGTCTCGACGAGCTGCGTGTTGGCGACCTTGTCTATTTCATGACCACCCAGGAATACATCCCTTATATCCGCAAGATTGTGGGCAAAGAGCATTACGCCGACGTAAAAAACGTGATTGTGATGGGTGGCGACAAGACCTCCGTCCGCGCAGCACTCACCGCCCCCGACTATATGAACATCAAGATCATCGAGAAGAATGCTGCGCGCTGCGAGCGGCTTAACGAACTGCTTGGCAACAGCGACACGATGGTGATTCATGGCGACGGGCGCGATCTCGGACTGCTCGAGGAAGAGGGCATCCGCAATACACAGGCCTTCGTCGCGCTCACTGGCAATGCAGAGACCAATATCCTTGCCTGCCTCACTGCCAAACGTCTGGGTGTACGTAAGACGGTAGCAATGGTCGAGAACCTCGACTATGTGAAGATGGCTGAGGAGCTGGACATTGGCACCATCATCAACAAGATGACCATTGCTGCCAGCCATATCTTCCAGATGATGCTCGAGGCCGACGTCGACAACCTGCGGACACTGATGCTCGTCGATTCGGAAGTGGCAGAGTTCACGGCTGCAGAAGGCTCCCGCGTCACCAAGAAGCTGGTCAAGGACCTCGGACTCCCCGTAGGTGCCACTATTGGCGGACTGGTGCGTAACGGCGAGGGTATGCTCGTCAGCGGTAACTCACAGATCCAGGCCGGCGATTCCGTAATGGTCTTCTGTCATGAGGCCAAGCTTAAACAGATAGAGAATTTCTTCAAGAAATCCACGATCCTCAATAAGATTACGTCCTAACTCATAGGGAATGGTCAACTGGCACATCATATCCAAAATCATTGGCTCCTTGCTGTTCATCGAGGCCTTCTTCATGGCCTGGTGCGTAGGTGTGTCATTCTATTTCCAGGAAGACGACACCCTGGCGTTCCTCCTATCGATGCTGATCACCTTTGGCAGTGCCTTCCTCTTCCTGCTGATGGGGCGGAATGCCCGCAACAGCCTGACCCGTCATGACGCCTTCGTGGTAGTGACGGCCGTGTGGGTTATCTTCTCGTTCTTCGGCATGTTCCCCTTCCTCATTCATGGCTGTTGCAACAACGTGACTGATGCCTATTTCGAGACGATGTCAGGTTTCTCCACCACAGGCTCCAGCGTTTTCGACGATGTGGAGCGCCTCCCGCGAGGCATCCTCTTCTGGCGCTCGCTCACCCAATGGGTTGGAGGCTTGGGAATCGTATTCTTCACCATCGCCATTCTGCCCTCGCTGGTAGGCGGAAGCGTGAAGGTCTTCGCAGCCGAGGCAACGGGCCCCATCAAGGCAAAGATGCACCCGCGACTCTCTACGACAGCCAAGTGGATCTGGAGTATCTACCTGATGCTGACGGTTGGCTGCGGACTCGCTTTCTGGATAGCCGGTATGGACTGGTTCGATGCGATGAACTACTCGATGACGACGACAGCCACAGGCGGTTTCTCCATCCACAACGATGGACTATGCTACTTCCGAGATCCCAGCATCGACTATATCGCCATTGCCTTCGAGTTCCTGGCAGGTATCAATTTCACCTTATTATATCTGAGCATCTTCAAGGGCCGTTACAAAGACCTTTTCAAGAATTCGGAGTTCAAGCTCTATATCAGCATTGTGCTGCTGGCCACCGCCAGTATCACGACCATCTTATTCTCCCAGATGGGCTACGACCTGGAGCAGGCCTTCCGACAGGGACTCTTCCAGGTGGTATCGTTTATGACCACGACAGGTGTGTTCAGCGACGATGTGGCGCAGTGGCCGCATATCACGTGGATCATCATTGGCGGACTGATGTTCGTCGGTGCCTGCGCAGGCAGCACCAGCGGTGGTTTCAAATGTATCCGTGCGGTCATGACGCTCAAGACGCTGCGTAATAACTTCCGCCAGATCCTGCATCCCAATGCGGTCCTGCCCGTAAAGATCAATGGCATGAGTGTGCCCCAGTCGAGGATTGTGGCACTCTTCGCCTTCTTCACCCTGTTCATGTGCATGATTCTTGTCACCGCTGCCATCATGATTCTCTCTGGCATCGATACCACCAACTCCATTATCATCGCCCTGAGCTGTGTCAGCAACATCGGCCCTTCGCTCAGCAACGATATTGGTGCGAATATCACCTGGTCGGGCATGCCCGACTACATCAAATGGGCGCTTTCGCTCCTGATGCTCATGGGCCGTCTTGAAATCATGACCGTACTCGTGCTCTTCACACGCAGTTTCTGGAAAGACAATTAACTGGGTTGAATCGTAGCGTCCAGATATTCCCTGATGTCTTCCTGGACGCGACGGAAGGGTTCTGACATCATATAGCCGCTATTTTTCTTCAGCATCGCCTTGATGTCCTGCAGCGAGTTTTCATAGCACGTCATTTCGTTACGCTTCTGTGTCTTGTGCGCCATCGCATAGTAAATCTCATTCTGTCGCTCCTGACGCAGCAGATTACACACCTTCGATATGATGGGCGTCACCACCGTATCAAACAGATGATGCCCCTGTATATACAAATAGGTAGTCTGGGGCGTCACACCCAGTTCCCTGATATCATCCTTCGTGGCCAGATACTCCTCCTTCGCGTCGGGGTACTGCCGTTGCAGTTCGTTCACCTTGGTCGTCACCTTCCGTTTCACGTTGGCAATCGACACCTCCGGATGATACACATTAAACCCGCCAGGATCGGCGATACGATTGAAATCAGAGATGGAGAATTTAGGATAGTTGCCGTTGCGATACATCATGACCGACCAGACGAACAGCGGGAACAGGGCCTCGCTGAAAGCCTGGAAATAGGCGCGGAAATCAAAGATACGATGGTCGTTGAGCGTTACCGACACACAGACATTATGCAGCGACGGCGCATAACACTGATAGTTCTCGATGGCATAGACATAGGTATGGAACACGTAAGGACTCTCGAGCACCTTGCGCGACTGAGCCGTATGCCCCTGCAACAGATAGTCGTAGTCGGCATCCACACAGGCAATCATATCCCTGCCCAAAGGCTCCCCCTCGAGGAAGTTCATCAGCACCGACTTCTTGCCACGTGTGAGGTTCATCTTCGAAGGCAGCATCACCTCGAAGTAGCGCTTATCATCCTCAAACTCACTGAGCACCGTCCGCCAGAAATAGATATCATCATAGCTCTCGACGTAGGCCACTATCCTGCGCCGTGCTTTCTTCGAGGTCAGCGCGTTCGCCGCCTCAAAATAGCTGTTGTTGATATTATCCCTGAGTCTCTTAGGCATTCCTGGAAAGGCTAAGAGTTACTATATCGTGATATCCGTCACCTCCGTGACGTTATCCACCCAGCCGTTCATGACGACTGCAGGCGAGTGCGTGGTCAGGATGATCTGTACATTGGGATTCAATTCCACACAGAGGTCAATGAGCCGCTTCTGCCATTCGATATGCAGCGACACCTCCGGCTCGTCCATGAAAAGCACGTAGTGCTGATTATCCTCCACGAGCACCGTCAGCAGGATGGCCAGCATCTGCTTCTCGCCACTCGAGAGCTGATAGGGCACCAGCGTCTCTCCAATCTGCGAGAAGCGGATCTCGTTCTCCGTACGGACAATCTTCTTGCCTGTATCCGAGAACAGGTCGTCGATCATATCCTGAAAGCGCTGCTTAGGCTGCGACAGCTGCTGGGCGGCTTCGGCATTCCCTGCCTGCAACTCAGCAATCATACGGTTGCCGATGTTCACCTGATAGTCGAGGTATTTCCGCTGCAGATGATAGAGCTGAAAGTCGAGGGCCGACGAGATACGGGTGTCGACATGCGCCATCGTATCCAGATCGAGCACGGGGGAATCCAGGGAGCGTATCACGTCGAAGCGGATCCACTTAGCATCCTCAGGCACCACCTCCAGATGCACGCCCTTCAGCGTATGACTGGGAAACTCGCCACCTGCGACCAGGCCCTTTACCACCTTATTCAAGATGGTACTCTTACCCACGCCGTTGATACCGCTCAGGATATTCACACCCGGATTGAGCTCCCAGAGGATGTGTTTCTTGCCACTCCATAGGGAATCAATCTCAATCCGTTTGATATAATCAGCATACTTCTGCATAGCTCTTTTGTTTTTAGTTTACTCTTTTTTGTTTATAGTTTATAGTTTAAAGTTTATAGATGATTTGTTCTATAGGCAGAGTGGCTTGTAAGGTAATCAACTCTTAACTATAAACTTTAAACTATAAACTAAACTAATTCCTCCTCGACCTGAATGCCGGATGCGGATCTCCAGGACTCCAGAAATCGAGCATGGCGATATCGAAGATCAGGTTGCTGTAGGCACGTACGGCGCCATTCGTCGAAGCGTTATACGCTAAGGGATAGGGCACGTACACACGCCAATGGTCACCCCTGTGCATATTCATCAGGGCAGTGGTGAAGCCAGGCACCATACCACCGCAATAGAAAGTCGACATGCCTGCCGTGTGCCAGCTGAAGTCGCCGATATACGACTCGTCGAACACATAGCCGTCGGTATAGCTCGTCGTCGGAATCATCCTTCCCCGATAGCCCACCCTGACGGTGTCTGTAAAGAAGGGACTCTCCACGCCGTCGCCAGCCTCCAATACCTGTACGTAGATATAGTCGCTGTTCTTGCCTGCCGATGTGTCGTCCTGCGTATAGACGCGGATTTTCTTCATCCCGCTCGCAGCCCACTGCTCGGTCATCGCGTCATTGCGCTCCTGCCAGTTGGCATACTCGTCCGTCACGCTGTCGTCCTCGCTGCACGAAGAAATGAAAAGTGAAAAATGAAAAGTGAAAAGTATCACTCCCATATACACAAGCCATTTCTTTATGCAGTTCATATTCATTGTCATTCTTACCATCACTTCATCACTTTTCACTTCATTACTTTTCACTTCATTACTGAAGCTTCTTCAGTAATGAGGCGATGCTCACCTTGTCCTCGATGATACCGTTCAGCTCCTCGATCTTCACACGCTCCTGCTCCATGGTGTCGCGGAAACGCAGGGTGACGCAGCCGTCATTCAGCGTGTCGTGGTCAACGGTCACGCAGTACGGTGTACCAATGGCATCCTGACGACGATAGCGCTTACCGATCGAATCCTTCTCGTCATACTGACAGTTGAAGTGGAACTTCAGCTGGTCGATAATCTCGCGGGCCTTCTCAGGCAGACCGTCTTTCTTCACCAGCGGCATCACAGCACACTTCACGGGAGCCAGGGCTGCGGGCAACTTCAGCACCACGCGGGTCTCGCCATTCTCCAGCTTCTCCTCCTCGTAGGCGTGACACATGATAGAGAGGAACATACGGTCCACACCAATCGACGTCTCGATAACATACGGGGTGTAGCTCTCGTTGGTCTGAGGATCAAAGTACTTAATCGACTTGCCAGAATACTTCTCATGCTGCGAGAGGTCGAAGTTCGTACGACTGTGGATACCCTCCACCTCCTTGAAGCCGAACGGCATCTTGAACTCAATATCGGTAGCGGCGTTGGCATAGTGAGCCAGCTTGTCGTGGTCGTGGAAACGGTAGTTCTCTGCACCGAAGCCCAGGGCCTGATGCCACTTCATACGGGTCTCCTTCCACTTGGGGAACCACTCCAGCTCTGTGCCGGGCTGTACGAAGAACTGCATCTCCATCTGTTCGAACTCACGCATACGGAAGATGAACTGACGGGCCACAATCTCGTTACGGAAAGCCTTACCAATCTGGGCGATACCGAAAGGAATCTTCATACGACCGGTCTTCTGCACGTTCAGGTAGTTCACGAAGATACCCTGAGCCGTCTCAGGACGCAGGTAGATCTTCATCGAGGCATCGGCTGAAGCACCCATCTCCGTCGAGAACATCAGGTTAAACTGACGCACGTCGGTCCAGTTTCTGGTACCGCTGATGGGGCAGACAATCTCCTCGTCGAGGATAATCTGCTTCAGCTCGTCGAGATCCGGACCCTGCATGGCAGCAGCGTAGCGGGCATGCAGCGCATCGCGCTTCTCCTTCGTCTCCTTCACGCGCTCACTGGTCTCCAGATACTTGGCCTCGTCGAAACTGTCGCCAAAGCGCTTGCGGGCCTTCTCCACTTCCTTCTGGATCTTCTCGTCGTACTTGGCAATCTGATCCTCAATCAGCACGTCAGCACGATAACGCTTCTTCGAATCGCGGTTGTCGATCAGGGGATCGTTGAAGGCATCCACATGTCCAGAGGCCTTCCATATCGTCGGGTGCATGAAGATAGCCGAGTCGATACCCACGATATTCTCGTGCAGCATCGTCATGGCCTTCCACCAGTACTGCTTGATATTATTCTTCAACTCCACGCCGTTCTGACCGTAGTCATACACAGCGCCTAAACCATCGTAAATCTCACTTGAGGGAAACACGAAGCCATACTCCTTACAGTGGCTCACGATCTTCTTAAATACATCTTCTTGTGCCATATCTATTTAATTTTTCAATTCTTCAAAACTTCAATTTTTCAATTCTTCAATTTTTCAATTCTTCAAAATTCGCGTGCAAAGTTACGAAATAATTATGAATATGCGCGCACGCATTAAGAAATATTATAGTTATAGCGTAAAAAGGGCTTTTTATTAATTATTATTTGTGGACAGAATTAGTGGTTATTTGTGCATATTTGTTTCTTTCTAAAAAAAATTTTCGATTTCTTTTAAACCTTTTCGTTTTCCATGCGTCAAAGAGTCAGAAACAGGATAACAAACAGGATAACAAAAAAACAGGATAACAAATAAAAATTAAGAAAGGAAAAAAAATTATGAAGAAGATTATTTTAACGGTAGTAGCCACAATGATGATGACCATCAGTTTTGCTGAAACGAACAACGTTAATGCAGTAAAGAATGTTGACAACAGTGGTCTAACTTTCGACCTTCGCAGACTGGCAGTGACACTCGACCTCACCGACACCCAGATGGAAGCAGTGAAAGTCATCAGCGACAATTTCAACGACGACCTCATCTCGGCTACGACAGCAACACGGTTCCAGCGCCACGCTCTCATTCAGCAGGCCATCAGAAAGGATGCTAAGCAGATGCGCAACGTGCTCAACGACAAGCAGTTCAATACCTACATGCAGCTCTTGGGCGTTACACTTCAGAACCGCTTCATTCACTAAGAAAAAGGTCAAAAAGATTGTTTACCGGCCGTTGCAGATCCCTGCAGCGGCCGTTAAATTTTCTAAAAACTATAAACTATCAACCATAAACTATCAACTAAATCAAAATAATTGCTTACCTTTGCAGCCGCTAAACAAAATTGTTAGGGGCATAGCCCAGTTGGTTTAGAGCGCTGCAGTCACATTGCAGAGGTCCCCGGTTCGAGCCCGGGTGTCCCTACAGAAAACATCTATGAAACATGCTTTCACATACCTATTTGTATTTACCCTGTCGTTGATGGCAATGACCATCAAGGCTCAAGGGTTTCCGACAGATGGTCCATTGACCATCCGACAGACCTTGCAACAGTTGGGCGAAAGATTGCTGAAAGGAAAAACGGGCAGTATCGTGGCGATTAATCCAGCAAATGGTGAAATCATCTGTCTGGCGACAAACACGCCCCATGGATCAGATGTACGCCAGGCCATTGGCAAACCGCAAGCACCAGGCTCCACCTTTAAGACGGCACAGGCTCTGACGCTGTTGTCGGAAGGCATCGTCACCCCAGATACAAAAATGGAATGTAATAGCGGCATTACTGACGGAAACATCAAAGTTGGCTGCCACAAACACCGCTCGCCCCTCAATCTAAAAGATGCACTGGCCCAGAGCTGTAACACATGGTTCATCGTAAACTTCGGGTCGATGATCAACGATGATTTTATGTATGAGTCGAAGGAGGAGGCTATCACCACTTGGCGTAGTTACATGCAGTCAATGGGTCTCGGCGGGCCCATGCATATCGACATCCAAGGAGAGCAGGGTGGTCTGCTGGCAGGTGCCGATTACCTGAACCGTCGCTATAAGGAGGGTTGGGACGGCAAGACCATCTGGTGGGCTGGCATGGGACAGGGCGATGTGACCTGTACCACGCTACAGCTCTGCAACCTCGCCGTTACGATTGCCAATCGCGGCTGGTACTATGTGCCCCATATCCATAAAGATACAAAGAACCAGCGTTATCTGACCAAACGCCAGACCAAAGTAGCAAAAGAGGCCTATGACCCAGTCGTCGAAGGCATGCGACTCGCTGTGGAGAACGGCACGGCTACCTGCATCAAAACATCCTACCCCATTTGTGGTAAGACAGGCACGATTGAGAATCCAGGCGAAGATCATTCTGCTTTTATCGCTTTTGCCCCCATGAACAACCCGAAGATTGCCATTGCCGTCTACGTAGAGCATGGCGGATTTGGAGCTGATTTGGCTGCGCCAATGGCAGGATTCGTCATCGAGGCTTACCTGAAAGGCCAACTCTCAAAGGAATCGGAAGAAAAGGCAAAAAAAATAGAACGAAAGAAAATCAATTAGAGCCACACCACTCACAATCGCCTGTGCTAGTTTTGAGTGGAAACTTAACTCCTTTTTATTGAATATCGAACGATTTATTATTTGGAATCGAAGATAAAATGTATTTTTATAACCTTACATTTTATGTTTCTGCACGAGAAATATACATTTCAAGCCGAGAAATGTACGTTTCAGGGCGAGAAATGTACGTTTCAGGGCGACAAGCAACAAAACTAACGAAGAAAAAATACTTTTGTAAGGCAAACAAAAAACAAAAGCAGAACTGAGAGGAAAGAAAAGTTGAGAAGAAAAAAAATAAAAGTAGAACAGTATACAAACAAATTTAGAATAGTCTCAAATAAAAAACAAAACAGGCTGGCGCCGAGTGGGTGCCAGCCTGTTTTGTGGTTGTCAGGATTTCAGTTTATTCTCCGAAGATGGTCTTGAGTTTGGCTTGGAGGGCCTCACCGCGAAGGCCACGGGCCACAATCTTGCCCTGCGGGTCGATGAGGAGGTTGTCGGGGATGCTGTTCACATCATAGACACCCGAGGCGACTGTCCGCCAGCCCTTCAGGTCGGAGAGGTGCGTCCAAGGCATCTTCTGGTCGGCGATGGCCTGCACCCAGGGCTCCTTCTTGTTGTCGAATGACAGACCGACCACGTCGAAGCCCTTCGCATGGTATTTCTCATAGGCAGCCACAACGTTGGGCATCTCCCGAAGACAGGGTCCGCACCAGGAAGCCCAGAAATCTACGAGCACCCATTTGCCTTTGCCCACGTATTCGCTGAGCTTGTGCATGTTGCCGTCGACATCAGGCTCCTCGAGGTCGGTGAACTGCTTGCCGACAATGGCGTTCTTCTTCTCTTCCTGTGCTTTCTGCTGAGCCCACTGCTGAACCTGCTGCTGCACGATGGGGTGACTGGCCCAGGCCGGCTTGGTGGCGAGGACACTGTCGAGTTTCTCCTGACCGAACATCTGCTGATACTCGCTGAGGAAGGCGACGGGGATCAACGTCTCAGACTCCTCGTCGAAAACCTTCTTGACGCCCTCCATCATCTTCATCGTCGCAATCATCAGTCCGCCTACCACTTCAATCTCCTTGGTTTTACGCTCCTCTTCCGACATGCTCTGCATCTTTATCATAAATCTGGCATAAGGTGCATTGATATCGAGGTCGTAGCGTGTGAGGCGCTCGTTCTGGGGCGAGCCCTTCAACGTGCTGTCGTTGAGATTGATGGTCACGGGCGTACCATCATTAAAAAGCATGACGAACCACGAGGCATCCTGAGTGGAAACACCCATGTAGGCGTTCTTCTCTGCGTTGCCGCTCATCGAGAACTTGCCGTTAGTGACAACCGCACTGTTGACGATTTGGTTAGTCAGACGGTCACGTAGCACCACCGTCTTACCGTTTTCATTACTGATTCCGTTGATGGAATACTTTACCTGTTGTGCCGCTGTGGGCAACGTAGCTGCGATGAGAGCAGCCATAATTAATAACTTTTTCATATTCGTGATATATTTTAATTTCTCGGTTGCAAAGTTAAGACTTATTTCCCAAGCCTCCAAGCTTTTCAATTCTCAATAATTTGCACATGGTTCGCAATAGTTTGCATCAGGATTTCCGCATCTTGTGGCAGGAGAGGCCAAGGCCTGCTAAGACGACTGTTATCATGATGTGACAGCCCTGCATCAGCTCCGTGATGCCCTTCAGCGTTGCTATGCCAGCAATGGATGCACAGAGGGCGATGGCAATGGCAGCGAGGATGATCAGCAGGCGGCGCGAGACATTGATTTTTCCTCTTTGATGCAGAATGCCCAGAATGAACACGGCGATGGCGATGCAATACGACAGACCGTTGAGCGCGCTCATCAGGCCAAGCGAGCCTGCACCGTTTATGATATTCATAACCAACGCTGACATATAGAGGCAGAGAATAATACAAAGGATGACAATCATTAAGGTGGTGATCCACTTGGCACCCAGCACACGAGGCTTGCCTGTTGCAGGGTCGATGGACTGACCATTGTACTTGTACTTGATCACCAACTTGCGGATACAAATGCCTATCAAAACGAGTAAGGTCATGACACAGAATATGATCAACTCTGTTTTTCCTCTCCCGATGAACAATTGCAGGAAGAATACTATCAGTAAAATGAATGTTGCGATATTTCCCCGAATGATGTTCTTCGAGTATCTTGACTCCTTCTCAACGAGGGTCTTCAGGTCGTAGGAACCATAATCCGACTTCTTCGTCCGTCTTAAGATGACGAATCTTAACACCAGCGATGCAAGCCAAAAGACACTCAATAAGATAATGCCAAAGAGTGTCAGGCGACCGACAGCCCAGGCCCACCATGCCAATGCGGGTACGAAAATCAGATTACCCCAGATTAATGCCTCCTTGGCGTTCTGGCGCATATCGGTAAACTTGCGCATCATTACCTCGCGGAGCTGCTCGTCGGACACGATCTCCTGACCGTCCAAGCGCTCGTCCATCAGGTTGTAAGCAGCCTTCAATTCATCCAGCTCATGGAGCTCTAAAATATTCTCGTTCATAACTTTCTCGACTTTAATTAATGACTATTGGACATTGATTTCAGCTGTTCCTTGATGCGGAACAGGCGGCTGGTGACGGCAGCGGTAGAGAGACCGACAATCGCAGCAATCTCGTCGTACGGCATACTCTCCAGCCAGAGAAGAATGATGGCGCGGTCGAACAATTCAAGGCGGTTGATACGCTCGTAGAGCATCTTGATCTGACGACCACTCTCATCGGAAACACTCATCACATCCTTGTCGATGAGCAGCGGAACGGTTGGTACATGCCGCTTCTTGCCTCGCTCAATGTTACAGCAGGTGTTCAGGCTGACACGCCAGATCCACGTCTTGGGACTACTGTCGCCACGGAACTTGGCAAAACCTTTCCAGAGGTTGACCAACACTTCCTGGAACAGGTCTTCCACATCGGTGGGATTGTCTGAGAAAAAGTAACATACCGTGTAAATCGTCTTACGGTATTCTCGGACCAGTTTTGTGAATTCTAATTCAATTTCCTTCATCTTTTTTGGGAGTTGATTCAAACAGTTAGTACCCAAAGTTTCGGATTCCTTTCGAGTATTTATGTTAAAGAATGTTATTTGTCGCCTGCGCAACATTCCCGATTCTTTTTTGCGCTGCAAATTTAAGTGATTATTTCGAGATAAACAAGTTTTTACGATTTTTCTTTGACAGCACAATGGTCTTGATGTCGGCCTGATTGGTCGATTGTGGGAGGAAGATTCATAATAATGTATTATCTTTGCAACCTGAGAATCAAAACTAACAGAATGAGAAAACTACTATTATCAACGATGCTGCTTGCGCTCGTCGCTCTGACGGGGCAGGCCAAGGGAAAAGACATTGTGTGGGAGCAGCCCACAACTGAGTTTGGAACCAGCTATGGCGACGGATTCTTCAATCTGTCGTTAGACGTGACGAAGGTGGAGCTGAAGGCCGACGAGACGGTGGTGTATATCACCGTGAAGCAGCGTTCGGACTATGAAGGCTACTGGTTCAGGTTTGCGAGCGACACCTATCTGGATGTGGACGCCCAGCGCTTTACGGTGGTTAAGGCCGACGGCATCGAGCTCGGCAAGCAACACCAGACGGGCAAGGACTTCCAAACCGATGTGGTGTTCCACTTCCCGCCATTGCCCAAGGGCACCAAGGTGTTTGACTTCATCGAGGGCGACGGTGAGGGCGCCTTCCAGATCAAGGGCATCAAGCCGGTGGAAGAGCGCTGGAAGCAGCTGCTGCCCTCGTACTGGCGCGACGATCAGGGCGACTGGAAGATTGCCTTCCTGGACGATTGCGCCATCTACGACTGCCAGTTCTGGACGTATAAGCAGCGCGATATAAACCCCAAGACGGGCGAGGCCCTGATGGTGCTCACCAACGGTGACAAGGTGCTGAAGGTGACCGTCGGCAAAAATAAGAATGGTAAGCGCGCGATGCAGATCGGCGATGAGAAGGCGACCTACACGATGATCACCAGCCGATTCATGCCCGACTACCCCACAAAGGACACGCGCAACAGTTTTGTCGATACGGGCTACAAGGAGGATACCATCACCATTGTGGGCTGGATAAAGGATATGCCCGAGCATTTCAAAAACCGGAAAACCTTCGATTTCAATTTCCAGTATATCTTCACCGACAATCAGAAGACGACCTATGCCGACTTGGACGAACAGGGACGCTTCACAGCGAAGATCCCCGTGATGAACAGTACGGAATTCTTCTGCGACTGGCAGCGCTGCTTCGTGCGCACGATGCTGGAGCCGGGCAAGACCTATTTCATGCTCTACGACTTCAAGGAGGGCCGTCGCTACTTCATGGGCGAGGACAGCCGCCTGCAGAACGAACTCTTCAAGTATCCGCTCGACTGGAAGTCAGCACGCATAGATGAGAAAAATCCGGATTTCGACAAGTATCTGGTTTCAGTCGACAGTCTGATGAAGGCGCAGTATGCCTATATCGATGCCCTCTGCCAGGCGCACCCCACACTCTCGACGCGCTTTGAGAAATACAGGAAGGGCAATACGCTCTGTCAGCAGGCTGGTAACTTTGGACAGGCACGATTCGCCGCCCCTAACGGCCGCTTCCCCGCTAACGCCAGCCAATATGCCTATGATACATTCTGGACGAAGATGGAGGCGCCTTATACACTACATCGCGACCTGAGCCGCTTCCTGCGCGACTATCTCGACGATTGCGCCCGCTCATATCCATCCTCCTACTCGATAAACGTGTTGGACCACCTTGACAAAATTGCCTCGAATGATGAGGAACTGGCGCTGCTCACAAGCTGGAAGACGTGGATTCTCGATGCTCAGGCAAAGGTTGAGAAAGCCCCCACGCCTGAAGAGAAGCAGAAAGTGGCCGAGGAACTAAATGCCCAGAATAAGGACATGATTGAGAAGGTGAATAAGATCCTGAACAACCCGAATTCCACTAAGGTATTTAACAAATTCGCCCTCACAGCAGAGCTGAGAGACCATAGCAAGATGCTCGACTCGTTGAAGGCTGCCCCGCTCGTTAAGGACATTTTCCTGTCGCGGAAAGTCTACAGTTTGGTTGACAATAGTCGCACGTCGGTCTTACCCGAAGTCATCGACACATTGAAGTTATATGTGAAAGATCCTACCTGCATCGCGATGGTTGAGAAGATGAACGATCACTATCTGGCCATTGAGAACCGCGAGTTTGACAAGCTGGTGCTCAAATCATCAGACGACCTCAAGGATCTCTCTGAGGGCGAGGCGCTGCTGAAGAAGATTCTCGAACCCTATAAGGGCAAGTTCGTGCTCCTGGACATCTGGGGCACGTGGTGCAGCCCGTGTAAGGAGGCCCTCTCGCACTCCACGGAGGAATACGCACGACTGAAGGACTACGATATCGAGTTCCTCTATCTGGCCAATCAAAGTCCGCAGACGGCTTGGGAGAACGTGATCAAGGAGTATAACGTAAGTGGCGACAATGTGGCCCACTACAACCTGCCCGCTGAGCAGCAGGCCGCCATCGAGCGCCATCTGGAGGTGCACGCCTTCCCGACCTACAAGCTCTTTAATCGCGAAGGCCAGTTGCTCGACCTGAACGTAGACGCCCGCGACATTGAAAACATCGCCCGTCTGCTGGACCAGATGAAGTAAACGCCCCGAAATATCAGAAAAAAGGCTGGCACCCAAATAGGTGTCAGCCTTTTATATCGATTGGAGAATAACCTTAATTGAAGAAGTACTTCAAGCCGACCTGGAGTTTCCAGCACTCGGAGTAGTTCTTGTAGGTCTCGTAGGTCTCTGTGGGATATTCGCCACCAACCTTGACCATCGAGAAGACGGGCTTCTTGTTGCTGTCGACACCCTCGTACTTCAGGATCTTGTTGTAGCTGTTGTTACCTGTGGTAGTGGAAATCTTCGAGATACCCCATGTGGAGTGGATGAGGTTGCCGATGTTCAGGAAGTCGAGGCTCACCTGGAACTTATGCTCCTGCTTGCCGGTCTTGAAGCAGAAGTCCTCAGCGATACGGAGATCGAAGCGGTGTACCCAAGGCGAACGGGCGGCATAAGCCTCAGCATACTCGCCCTTGTGGTTGCTCAGATAGCTGTCCTGATCGACATAAGCCCAGAAGGCCTTGCGCATCTCAGCATTCTCCACAAACTGACCGTCCTTGAGCGAACCGATCTGAATCTCGCTGTCGTTGGCAGGGATATACATCAGGTCGTTGCCGATACCGTCGCCGTTCATATCGTTGGTGTAGGTATAGGTCAGACCGTTGGGCGAATAGCCTGTGTAGAAGAGGTTGATCTGCGTGCCACGTGTGAGGCCCTTGTGCGTGAAGGGGATGTAGTAGCCGACGGAGGCGATGAGCTTGTCGGGCACCACATAGCCAGAACGCTGGACGGTGGCGAAGTTAGGACCGTCGATGGTGTTCAGACTCTGCCAAGTGGAGATGGGGTCGCTGCCAGGCAGACCGGATACCTCCTTCTGCTCGGTATGGGTATAGGCGGCCATCAGGTTGAGGTTCTCGAGCGGCTGGGCGTTCAACGTGATGTTGAAGGTGTAGCCGTGACCCTCAGAGGTATTCTTCAGCAATACGGCATTCTGCTTGGCATTGCCATTGACCGTGTAGTCCTTCGGATAGATCAGGCGGTTGTCGGCACCATTGAAGCGCTCCCAGCCATCGCTGTTCTTGATGTTGATATTGTCGATGGTCACAGCGTTGATGTTCTTGGTGTACATGAACTCAGCAGTCGCCGTGAAGGGGAACGATACGGGAATCTGATAGTCGACGGCAATCGACGACTTCCAGATCTGCGGCATCTTAAAGTCGCTGGCCACACCCGAGATCTTGGTGCTGGCCGTGTGGTTGCTCTCGTTGAGCTCCGTGGGCAGACCCAGCTTCGTGATCATCTCGTTGACATTCGTAATCATACCACCCACGAACTTGTCGAGGTTCTCGTTGTAGGCACCTGTGGGCACACCGTTCTTATAAGTAGTGGTATAGGTGACGGAGTTCTGCACCATGTTGGCGTTGGTAGGCATGTTGGTGAAGAACACGAGGGGCAGACGGCCTGTGAAAACACCCGTACCGCCACGCACCTTAAGCGACTTGTCGCCAAAGACATCGTAGGTGAAGCCCAGACGCGGAGAGATCTGCAAACGGCTGTCGGGCCATGCGCCAGTATCCACGCGCTGACCATCGCGGAACTCGATGTTGTAGATGGCGTTGTTGCGGGCGAGGTCGTCATTGTCGAACGACAGGTTGTCGAAGCGCACGCCATAGGTGAGCTTCAGCTTGTCGGTGGCATTCCACTCATCCTGTGCATAGAAGCCCAGCTGGTTGAAGGTAACCTGCGCATTAGGATCGCTCTTGCCATTGAAACCATAGGTGACGGCAAATGACTCAGGACGGGCCTGATTCAGGAAGTCCTCCACGCTGTTATAGCGATAGTAACCTGTACCGTTACGCATATAGGCATTGTTGGCCAACTGGTGCTCGAAGCTCAGTCCGGCTGTAATCTTATGGGCAGCCAGATAGAGGGTGAAGTTGTCGGTGATGTTGGTAATCTTGTTCTTCACACCGTTGTTATAGGTGAAGAGCTCGTAACCCAGCGACATATAGGGCTCCATGATCTGATTACCATTGGCATCCTTACCGGCCATGATGTCGATGAAGGGGAACTCGCTGGAGTCAGAACCACGCATATCCTCGATATTGGTATAGGTGAAGAGCAGCTGGTTTGACATCTTCTCGCCAAAGCGGCTGTGGAGGTCGGCAGACAGCGACTGCACCTTGTTCTCCATCGAATAGAGCGAATTGGAGAAGGCCATTGACTGCACGCCAATACGATAAGTACCGTTCAGACGATAGCCTGTATCAGAAGAGTTACCGTTGGTGGAGTTCCAGGCAACATTCTTCGTGTTGTTATAACGTAATGACAGGTGATGGGCATCTGTGATGTTCCAGTCGAGACGGGCCAGCAAGCGGTGGTTGGACTCGTCGGCAGGATAGTCGGTATAGGAACCGGGATTATAGCCGAAACGTGACTGCACGAAATCAGACACCTTCTGCATGTCGGAAGCCAGCGTACGTGATACCAGACCACCTGTGGCTGTCTCACCGTTGATATCGTCAGTAACGCGGTATTTCACCACCTGACCTGGGGTCTTCTCACCCTCGTAGTTCACGAAGAAGAAGAGCTTATCCTTGATAATCGGACCACCGAGGGTGAAGCCGTAAGTGGTCTTCTTCTCATCAGGACGGGCACCAAGGTCGGTGTGGTCGATGCGGTTACCACGCAGGTTCTGGTCGCGATAGTAGACATAGGCCGTACCCTTGAAGGTGTTGGTACCCGACTTGGTGATAGCGTTGATACCACCACCAATGAAGTTGGTCTGACGCACATCGAAGGGCGCCACAACCACCTGCACCTCCTCGATGGCATCGAGCGAGATGGGGTTACCGCCACCAGGCAGCTTGTCGGAGAGTCCGAAGTTGTTGTTGAAGTTGGCACCGTCGATGGTGAAGTTGGTAGAACGTCCGTCGCCACCAGCGAAGCTCATGCCGTTGGCATAGGGCGAGAGCTTGGCAATGTCGGAGATGCTACGGTTTACGGTCGGCATCTGCATCATCTGCGAATTGTTGATGCTGGTTGAAGCACCCGTCTTCTCAGCAGCAAACTTCGACGCCTTTCCGCTGATCACGACCTCAGCCAGTTCGTTGGCATCCTCAGAGAGCCACACCTGCAGGTCGTAAGTCTCACCGAGCTGGAGGTTGATGTTCTTGAGGGTCTTCGGCTGGAAGCCGATGTAGGAAACGGTGACAGAGTAAGGACCGCCAGTACGCATACCCTGAATGGCAAAGCGGCCTGTGGTGTTGGTCACTGCAGCGTAACGCGTGCCCGAAGGCTCGTGAATGGCCTGAATGGTGGCACCAATCACCTCTTCGCCATTGGCGTCGTCGATGGTCACCTTACCTGCAAGACTGGATGTTGTTACCTGGGCGATGGCTGCTACTGATGTCATCAGCAGCACAACGGCCATCATAAGCAATCTTTTTTTCATACTAAAGAATTTAATGATTAGTCCAATTTCGATTGCAAAGATACACATTATTTTTGAATAGCCAACATTTTTTTGCACTTTATTTCGTTTCGTACATAAATACTCCCGATATGTCAAGCATACCGGGAGTATTTATAGGGATAATCAGGGAAATCAGCCCTTAGTTGGCGGGTGTGTGAGAGAAGTAGATACCATTGCTGAGCTGCGGGGTATCCTTGTAAACGGCACGCACACCAATCACACTCAGCTTGTCACCTACCTTCATGCCCAGCTTCTCGATGAGACCCTTACGGGCATCGCCTGTAGCACCCCAGCCAGGATAGCAGCCATAGACGTAGACACGATCCGTGCCATCCGTCAGATAGAGGTTACCATAGACGTCGTTGGCAATCTCGTCGATCGTACCACTGATCATGTAGTAGACATCAGCTGCAGGCTCCTTGGCGAGGAACTCAGCGAGGCTCACCTCAGTCACAGCAAACTTCAGATTCTCGAAGGTACCGCTGACCATCTGCGGGGTATCCTTATAGGCACCACGCTTACCAACTACCGTCACCACGTCGCCCACCTTGGCACCAGCCTCGATGAAGCCTTCAGCACGATAGACGAGCACAGAGCCAGAGTAATCGCTGATATAGAAGCTCTTACCCTGCTTGTCGCTGGCATAGAGCTCCGTGATGACACCTGTGATACGGAACTGCGTATCGCCTACCTCAGCAGCGAGGAAGTCGGCAATCGGACACTCGATGATGGCGCCCTTCTGGATGATCGTAGCCTGAGAGGTGTACTCCTTCTTACCATCGGTGGTCTTGAAGATAACCGTCGTGTTGCGATCGCCACCAGTATTGGGAGCAGCACGGAAGGTGATGGTGGGGTTAGCGCCTACGGTAGAAGCGACGACACCCAGCCAGCTCTGAGCCTCAGCAGGAATCTCAACGGCAACGCCATTGCCCTTGCAGGTCAGGTTGGCCACAATCTCACCACCCTCGAGAGGCAGCTCGTTGCTCTCTTCACCATTCACGGTGAGCATATCGCACTTGATGAGTGACTTCACAATCTTCACAACGGTCACATCGACGAGCTCGACAGTGCCGTTATAAGTGGTCTTCGGACCCTCAACGGTTACCTGGTCACCTACCTCAAGACCCAAGCTGAGGAAGTTCTTGGTGGCACCCTTTGCATCGAGCGTACCATAGATATAGACCTCGCCAGTCTCGTCGACCAGATACCAGTTACCATAAGTGGTATTGGCAATCGCCCTCACTGTACCAGTAACGCGATAGGTCTTTGAGTCAGGACCAGCGATGATCTCTGCGCAGGTAGCGTTAGAGACGGTGGCAATACCCTGAATGATATTGATGTGCTGGGTTCTGCCCTCACACTCAATCAAGACCTCAGCGGTACGGCCTACGCCAGCACCAGCAGAGAAAGTGATGGTACCAGAACCGGAGCCCGAAGCGGGAGAGACGGTGAGCCACTCGGGCACATCAGTAACAGTCCAAGCACCTGTGGCAATCACATCAACAGAGGCAGAACCGCCATTGACATCAAGGGCCACATACGACTGCGACACACGGATCTCACTCAGATAGGTGGGATCATAGTCATTATCGGAGCAGCCTGTGAACATAGCAGCGACAACTGCTACGAGAGACGGAATGAAATATCTTAGTTTCATATCTTCTTAGTTCTTAATTGTTGACTCTTAATTGAAAATGTATCTAATACCGACAGAAGCGTACCAGCACTGACCAACAGCGTGGTTGGGAGCCCAAGTCTCGGTATTGGCGTTGATAGCAGCAGGTGTAGAGAATGTAGCATAACCATCTTTATCAACACCCTCGTACTTCAGGATACGGGCCTCGGAACCAATCTCTGAGTTGAGGAACTTGCTCACACCCCAGCTGGAGTTGAAGAGGTTCAGCACGTTCTTGATATCCATCGTAAGCTGCAGCTTATGCGTAGTCTTACCCACATTCACCTTGAAGTCGTGCTTATAGGCGAAGTCGATGCGATGTACCCAAGGATTATAAACGCTATAGGGCTCTGCATATTCGCCCTGGTGGTTGCTCAGATAGTCGTCGTTGTGGACATAGTCCATGAAGCGCTGTGCGTCGTCCTGAGATATGAAACGGAACTCACCGTTAGCCACCTGCTCATCCGTCGGGATGTAAAGGGCATCGTAGTTGTAACCGTCGCTGTTCATATCGTTCACCATCATATAAGAGTAGTTGTAACCACCACGCCAGGTCTCATAGATGAAGCTATAGTGGTTGCCGCTCTTATCGTTGATCGTCGCATTGGCCACGATACGGTCAGGTGTCACATACTGCGAGTTGTGCAGCTTGATGTTGTTCGGACCTTCCACCGTAGGAACATAGGTGAAAGCAGACTCAGCAGCAGAACCCGGCATACCTGTCACCTCCTTCGATACGGTGTGGGTATAGGCGGCCATCAGGTTCAGCCACTCAAACGGCTGAGCATTCAGCGTTACGTTTGCACTCCAACCATAACCCTTGCTGGTATTCTCCAGAATGAATGCCTTCGTACCTGTACGGAAGCCGGCAGGATAGAGAGGACGGTTATCAGCACCATTGAAGCGTGTGAAGCCACCTACATTGGGGATAGCCCAGTCGGAGATGCAGTTATCGTGGAGCTTCTTGTTGAAGATACCCTCAACCGTTACAGAGAGCGGGAATGATACGGGCAGCTGATAGTCGATAGCCAGAGAGGTCTTCCAAACCTGTGGCATCTTGAAGTCAGGATCAACAGCAGAGATCGAAGAGGGAACGGTACCCATCTCAGGTGTTACATGACTGGGATAACCCATCGAGAACAACTTGTTCTGCAAGGCGGCAATAGAGGCCTGACCATTCTCAGTCACCAGACCACCAGCAAACTGGTTCATGTCGATATAGCGGTTACCGTTGGCATCAGTCGTATAGGCGCCAGAGTAGTTCTCGAAGCCCTTGACAGCAGCATTGCTCTTAGCATCCCACACCTTTGTCTTGGCGTTGAGCTGTGCCTGATACTGCACCAGACCACCGTTGGTAGGCATATTGGTGAAGAACACGAGGGGCAGACGGCCAGAGAAGAGACCGGAACCTCCGCGAATCTTCAGGCTCTTGTCGCCAAACACATCGTAGGTGAAGCCTACACGCGGAGAGATCGTGATGCTGTTAGCAGGCCACTGACCAGTGTCGATATGACGTCCGTCATAATCCAGATCATAGATAGCCTGATTTCTCAGCAGGTCGTCGTTGTTGAAGAACAAACCATCAACACGCAGACCGTAAGTCAGCTTGAACTTGTCGTTCACATTCCAGTCATCCTGTATATAGGCACCTGGACGGTTGAACTGCACACGGGCAGCAGGCTTCGACTCACCGTCGTAACCGTAAGTCAGACAGACGATTTCGGGTGCAGCACCATTCATGAAATCGTCCATGCTGGTATAGCGGTAGTAACCTGTACCGTTACGCATATACTGGTTGTCGGCCATCTGATGCTCGAAGGTGATACCACCCATGATCTTATGGGCACCCAGATAATAGGTCATGTCGTCCTTGATGTTCCAAATGGTATTGTGAACGGCATTGTTCCAAGTGAAGAGCTCGTAACCCAGAGCCATATAGTTATTGTCGCCACCGTCGAGGATATCGATGAAGGGGAACTCTGAAGAATCAGTACCACGGATATCATCGAGCTTTGAGAACGTGGCCAGGAACTGGTTAGAGAGCTTGTCTGTCAGACGGCTGTTCAGGTCGATTGAGAAAGAGTGTACCAGATTGTCCATCGAGTACATCGAGTTGGCAAACGACATGGAGTACTGCGACATACGGGCGCCGCTCATACGTGTACCACCGTCCATAGAGGTGGCGTTGGGAGCATTCCAGATGGTATTCTTCGTATAGTTATAGCGAAGGGCCAAGTGGTGCTTGTCGGTGATGTTCCAGTCGAGGCGAGCCAACAGTTTGTAGTTGCTCTCGTCGGCAGGGAAGCTTGTCCAACTACCTGTGTCATAGCCATAACGGTTGGCAGCAAACGTCGAGATTGTCTCCAGATCAGAGAGCTTCGTACGTGAGATATTGCTGGCCACATCGGCGACACCATTTGTAGAACCGCGCCAAGGCGAAGAGATCGTTGGCGTCTTAATCATCTCACCATTGACGAAGAAGAACACCTTATTGGGGATGATCGGGCCTCCGAGAGAGAAGCCGTAAGTAGTCTGACGGTCCTTCTCGCGGGCTGTGGGCAATGTCACCTTGTCAACCACGTCACCACGCAGGTTCTCATTGCGGTGATAGATGTAGGCAGAACCCTTGAAGGTGTTGGTACCCGACTTCGTGATGGCGTTCACACCACCACCGATGAAGTTGGTCTGACGAACATCATAAGGTGAGATCACCACCTGCAGCTCCTCGATGGCATCGAGAGAAACAGGGTTACCACCACCAGGCAGCTTGTCGCTCAAGCCGAAGTTGTTGTTGAAGTTGGCACCGTCGATGGTGAAGTTGGCCGTACGACCGTCAGCACCTGCGAAACTCATGCCATTACCACCATAAGGTGACAGACGGGTCACATCGGTAATTGAACGGCTGACGGTAGGCAGTGCCGTAATCTGTGCACTGGTGATGTTGGTAGCAGCACCGGTCTTCTCGGCAGCGAACTTCGACGCCTTACCGCTGATGACGACCTCAGCCAGCTCGTTGGCATCCTCAGAGAGCCAGACGGAGAGGTTGTAGGTCTCTGCCAGCTGGAGCGTGATACCCTTGAGGGTCTTCGGCTGGAAACCGATGTAAGTAACCGTCACCTCGTAAGGACCGCCGGTACGCATACCGTTGATAGAGAAACGGCCTGTGGTGTTTGTCACTGCTGTGTAACGCGTTCCAGAAGGTTCGTGCACGGCTACGACAGTTGCGCCGATGACCTCCTCGCCGTTCTCGTCGTCGAGGGTCACCTTTCCTGCCATACTTGACGTTGTGATTTGGGCCATCGCTGTCAACGAGAGCGTTAACAGCATAGCAACCAGAAAGAACAATCTTTTCTGCATAATCTTTAAGTTGTTATTAATTAATTGAATGTTATTTCGGATGCAAAGATAACAAAAATAATCGACTTAATATTATAAAAAGACAACTATTTTTATTAAAAAATAAAAAATCTAGAAGTACCTCAAGACCGGTCGTCCAGCTCTTCCTCGTATTCGAAGTCATCGAGGTCCTCGACATCGTCGATATCGACATATTCGATGTCCTCATCCTCACCCTCGTCGGCCATCTCTTCAGCGAATCGTGTCATATCCTTATCGCGGTGCACGAGACTGTCCTCAGCCGTCAGAGCCGCGAGTTTGTTACTCTCGGCATTGAGCTCATTCCACAGCACATCCTTCAGCTCGTCGAGGCCGAAACCCGTCACTGCCGAGATGAACACCACGGGCAGATCCTGAGGCAACGTCTCCTTGAGCATCTCGATAAGTTCCTCGTCGAGCAGGTCGCATTTGGTGACAGCCAGCACGCGGTGCTTGTCGAGCATCTCGGGATTGAACTGCTTCAACTCGTTGAGCAGGATCTCGTATTCGCGCTTGATATCGTCGGTATCGCCTGGCACCATGAAGAGCAGCAGCGAGTTGCGCTCGATATGTCGCAGGAAGCGCAGGCCAAGACCTTTTCCCTCGGAGGCCCCCTCGATGATACCTGGGATGTCGGCCATCACAAACGACTTGTTGTCGCGATAGCCCACAATACCCAACGAGGGTTCCATCGTGGTGAAGGGGTAGTTGGCAACCTTCGGACGGGCATTCGAGAGCGATGACACCAGCGTAGACTTACCGGCATTTGGGAAGCCCACGAGACCCACATCAGCCAGGAGTTTCAGCTCGAGGATGATGGTCATCTCCTGCATGGGTTCACCGGGCTGCGCATAACGGGGTGCCTGATTCGTCGCCGTTCGGAACTGGAAATTACCCAGTCCGCCCCGACCGCCTTTCAATAGCAGCACCTCTTGGCCATCGTAAGTCACATCGCAGACATATTTGCCCGTCTCCGCATTGTAGACCACCGTTCCGCAAGGCACGTCGATATACACATCCTTGCCGTCGGTACCGTGACACTTGTCCTTACCGCCATTGCCGCCGTGTTCGGCGAAGATATGACGCTCGTATTTCAGATGGAGCAGCGTCCAGTAATTATGGTTACCGCGCAGATAGACGCTTCCCCCCTTGCCGCCGTCGCCGCCATCGGGACCGCCATTGGGGTTGTACTTCACATGTTTCAGGTGCATCGAGCCCTTACCGCCCTTACCCGAGCGGCACATGATCTTTACATAGTCTACAAAGTTCGATTCCATGCTAGAATACTAGTATTACTAGTCCGACTAGTCAGGCTAGCCCGGCTAGATATTATCAATTACTGCGCAGATGTCGGCGAAAATGCGGTCGAGCTCGCCCAGACCGTCGATATGATAGTGGATACCCTCCTTCTTGTACCACTCGATAAGCGGCTGTGTCTGAGAGTGATACACCACAAGGCGCTTCTTGATTGTCTCCTCGTTGTCGTCGGCACGACCACTCTGCTGTCCGCGCAGGATCAGGCGCTTCATCAGCTCGTCCTCAGGCACATCAAGCTCAATCATCGCAGCCACACAGTCGCCACGCTCGTTGAGCATCTGCTTCAAGGCCTCAGCCTGCGGAATGGTACGGGGGAAGCCATCGAAGATCACACCCTTGTGCTCACGTCCGAAAGCGTCGTAGACGGAGGCGAGGATGCTCACCATCAGGTCGTCGGGAATCAGCTGACCGTTGTCGATGAAACCTTTGGCGGTCTTGCCTAATTCCGTACCCTTCTTGATCTCACTGCGAAGCACGTCACCCGTAGAAATGTGGTTCAGACCGTACTTCTCAATCATCTTATCACTCTGTGTGCCCTTGCCTGAGCCCGGCGCACCGAAAATCACTATATTTTTCATATCACTATTCACTTTTCACTATTCACTTTTCACTGTTCACTTTTCACTGTTCACTACTTACGATAGTATAGACGTCCTTCAGCTGGCGGCCTGCCTGGTCATAATCCAGACCATAGCCCAAGATAAAGTCGTCGGGGATGCTGAAAGCCACATAGTCGATGTCGATCGGCTCCTCCAGTTTGGTGGGCTTGACGAACAACGAGCAGATGTGCAGCGATGCCGGACGACGGGTGCCCAACGACTCTATCATCTGTCGCATCGTACGGCCCGTGTCGACGATATCCTCCACGATAATCACCGTACGCCCAGTCAGATCCTCATTCAGACCAATCACCTCGTGAACCTTTCCTGTCGAAGTCGTCCCCTGATAAGAGGCGAGTTTCACAAACGAAATCTCGCAAGGAATCGTCATCTCGCGCATCAGGTCGGCGGCGAAGATAAACGATCCGTTCAACACACCCAGGAAGAGAGGGTTCTTACCCTCCATATCCTTGCTGATCTGAGCAGCCAAAGCCTTAATACGGGTTTTGATCTCTGCCTCCGGAATGGAGACCTTAAACTGTTTGTCTTTGATTTTTATGACACTCATAATGTACCAAAAGCTAAAATTTTCGGCAAAATTACAAAAAATCTGCTAAACTTTGCTATTCATTAGCATATTTTTCGTATTTTTGCAGCAATGAAGATTTTCACAAGCGCTCAGATACACGAGTTAGACAAATATACGATGGAACATGAGCCCATCAGTTCCATCGATCTGATGGAGCGTGCGGCAAAGGCGCTCACGGTAGCCGTTATGGCTGAATGGAGCACCGCCACACCCATTGTGGTGTTTGCGGGTCCAGGCAATAACGGTGGCGACGCGTTGGCGATGGCGAGGATGCTTCTGGAGCAGAGCTACAACGTTACGGCCTACCTGTTTAATATCTCCGGCCGTCTGTCGGAAGACTGCGCCGCCAACAAAGCCCGTCTCATCGAGAAACGAGCGAAGGCCCTGATCGAGGTGAAAGAGGAATTCGAGCCACCCCGCCTCGATGAGAACACCCTCGTCATCGATGGTCTCTTCGGCTCCGGCCTTAACAAACCCCTCGCTGGCGGTTTTGCCTCGTTGGCCAAATACATCAACGCCGCCCCCTCGAAAGTGGTCAGTATCGACATCCCATCGGGTCTGATGACGGATGACAACACCTATAATATCCGCGCCAATATCGTGCGTGCCGACCTGACGCTCACCCTGCAGCAGAAGAAACTGTCGTTCCTCTTCCCTGAGAACCAGCAGTATATCGGACGGCTGAAGGTATTGGACATCCGCCTCAGTCAGGAAGGCATGGAGAAAATCGAGGCCAACTACACGCTGGTCGAAGAAAACGACATCCGTCCCCTGCTGCTGAAACGCAACCCCTACGCCCATAAGGGCAATATGGGCAACGCCCTGATCATCGCCGGCTGTTATGGTATGGGAGGCGCCTCCGTACTGGCCACGAAGGCCTGTCTGAGAGCGGGCGCCGGAAAGGTGACCGCCCACACCCCCAAGCAGAACAACGTGATCATGCAGGTAAGCGTGCCTGAGGCCATCATCCAGCTCGACCGCGACGAGACCATCTTCTCGGAGGCTGTAGAGGCGGAAGACTACAACGCCATGGGTATCGGTCCCGGCTTAGGTACCAACGAGCAGACAGCCATCGCCGTGATAGCACAAATCCGTCGCAGTCAATGTCCGATTGTCATCGATGCCGACGCCATCAACATTCTGGCTAATCATCGTGCCTGGCTGCAGCAAGTGCCGAAAGGCGCCATTCTCACCCCCCACCCCAAGGAACTGGAGCGTCTGGAGGGTCACAGCACCGACAGCTACGAGCAACTCATGAAGGCCCGCACCCTTGCGGAGCGCCTTCAGGCCTTTGTCATCCTGAAAGGCCACCATTCGGCCCTCTGCCTGCCCGACGGACACGTCATTTTCAACTCCACAGGCAATGCCGGTATGGCGACAGCAGGAAGCGGCGACGTGCTCACAGGCATCATCACCGGTCTGCTGGCCCGAGGCTACAAACAGCAGGAGGCCTGTCTCATCGGTATGTATCTGCACGGCTTAGCTGGCGACATCGCCGTTCGCGAACTGGGCGAAGAGAGTCTGATTGCCAGCGACCTCATCCAGTATCTGCCGCAAGCCTTCAAGAAACTAAGAGACTGAAAGGAGTGAGAAGTGAGAAGTGAAAAGTGAAAAGTGAAGAACAAAGAATATAGCATATGAAACGACTGTTATTAGGTTTATTATTTATTATTTGTTATTTATCATTTAGCGTCGCCCAGACCAGCACCAGCTCCTATCAGCCTGGCGTCACGCCCGAGGGCATGGTCTATTTCCTGCCAAAGACCGCCGTCCGCATCGTCATACAGGTAGAGAAGACCACCTATACCCCAGGCGAGTTCTGCAAATATGCCGACCGTTATCTGCGCCTGAAGGATGTCGCCTCCGAGCCGTCTGTCAGCTATCGCATGACGAGCCTGCGTGTAGAGCCGTTCGCAGTGGCCGATACCACCAAGGGCTTCTCCGTGAAGTTCGACCCCAAGAGCGTCGCGTCGAATATCGCCCTCTCCGACGACGGTATCCTACTGGCCATCAATGCGACACCGAAACCGGCTGAGGTCACACCGACCTTCAAGCCTGCCCCCAAACCTGCGATGATGAATCCCCGTCAGCTCATGAGCGAGGAGATCCTCGCTGCCGGCAGCACCGCGAAGATGGCGGAACTCACCGCTCAGGACATCTATGAAATCCGCGAGAGCCGCAATCTGCTCATCCGGGGTCAGGCCGACAATATGCCCAAGGATGGTGAGCAGCTCCGACTGATGCTCAGTCAGCTGGAGATGCAGGATCGCGCACTGAGCAGCCTCTTCTCAGGACAGACGGTCAAGGATACCACCGAACAGGTGTTGACCCTCATGCCCGACAAGGAGATGGAGCGACAGCTGCTGTTCCGTTTCTCTAAGAAACTGGGACTTGTCGACAAGGACGACCTCGCAGGCGAACCTTATTATATTAGAGTGGCCAATATGCGCACCATTCCGATGCCCAATGCCGACGAGAAGAAGAAAAAGCAGGAGCCGGGCCTCTATGTCAACGTGCCAGGAAAGATGAAGGTGACGCTCTACGATGCCCTTGAGCCCATCCACGTTGAAGAGCTTCCTGCCGGACAGTTCGGCAATGTCGAGTTGCTGAGCGGCGCGCTGTTCAACAAGCGCTATGCCACACACCTCTGGATGAACCCCATCTCCGGCGCCGTTGACAGACTGGAAGCCGAACAGCCGAAATAAATCATCCGAAATAGAAATAAATTAGGGCGCTCGATTTGAGCGCCCTAATTTCTTATCTCACGACCACCTTCTGACCTTGCCAGATGTAGATGCCTTTCTTATGCGGCATCGTGATCTTATTGCCTTGCAGGTCGTACCAGTTACCATTCACGAACTCATCGACGTTGATGTGCTCGATGCCGGCAGCCTGCTGCGACGTACGGGTGATGGAGTAGATTCTCACATTACCCTTCGTTTTCTTCGCTCTATGGTTGGGCGACATCATGCGGGCATTGCCTACAACACCGCCATTATACACATGAACCCAGGTCTCCTTGTCGCAGTCGTAAGTGATATAGTCCTTATCACGGTCTGCATGATTGAATGAGACAGGCGCCAGGTCGCCGATCTGCACCTTCATCCAATGCTCGCCATCGGTCCTTGAGTCGATGATAATCTGACCCGTGCCGGCAGGCACCTTGAAGGTCAGACCGAAATACTCCCCTGCATAATCCTCAGAACCCGGTTCAAGTCCCATCGAGAGGATACCGTACAGATGACGATCCGACAACGGATGGTTGAGCACGATGCAATGCTCCGTCTCGTCATAGCCGTCGCTCTCTGAGGGATCGCCCTCGATATTGAGCGTGAAGAGGATATCCCAGATCACCGTATTGTCGAGCTTACGCTCCTTCTTATTGCCATTCTCGTCGGTATAGAGGAAGTGTTCGTCATCCATCACATAGACTACGTCCTCGTCGATCGGATCAATGTCGCGCTGCAGCACCGTAAGGTAATAAAAGTCGACAGCGCCGTTATAGTTGTTATCGCCAGCAAACGTTGCGTAGATCTGAACCTCACCCGGCGATACCAGAACCACCTCACCCGTCTGGGGATTGACGGCAGCGATTTCCGCATCTGAAGAAGAATAGGTCACCGGGAGGTTGGCGGGAGCCAGTGTCAGATTGGGAGAATTGAAGGTCTCACCGATCTTGGCCGTAAATACATAGTCGACATATCTCAACGTGACGTCAGCCTTGGAAATCGTCACCGTTTCACTACCCGTCACAGTGATAAAATTAGGTTTGGTCACCTGATAGTAGACGGTATAGGTGCCCGCGTCGGTATAGGTGGGCGAGGCATTGAGGTTATAGGTGCCGGCGGTTGTGCCGTATGTGATCGTCGCACCGTCAGGAGCCGACACGCTGATGCCGTGAGCCTGACCGTCATAGCTGCCGTTATAACCGCTGGTCGTCACCGTCATCGCCGCAGGGATGACGGTAAGCGTATACTGGGCCGTTGGCGTAGGATAGCGGTAGAACGTTCCATCTTTCATGGTAGCCGTGATGGTCGTATTTCCAACGCCCACAATCGTCACTTGGCCTGCCGCATCAACGGTGGCTACCGTCGGATCTGAAGAACCGTAGCTAACTGTACCATCTCCCACAATTGTCAGCGGATTGGTAAAGGGTGCCTCAATGCTGGTCTTTTCGATGCTGGCGGTCGCATAACTGACGGTGCCTGCAATCTTGAGAATCTCATAGGTTGCATTCTCATTATTGTCTTTATACGTACGGGTACCCACAATGATGATCTTCGCTATACCAGGATTGATGCTGTCAGGATAGTACACATCATAGTCAGTGCCCTTGGTAAGCGGCGTACCTCCGAGGGTGACAGACACAGCAGGCTTGAAAGCCGAGCCGTTATAGGTATAGGGGCCTCCGTTCACGTTCACCGTAGCGCCCGAGATACTCGTCCGCGTGTGGAAGTCGGCTGTGATCTCGTAGTCATACTTCGTATCCGTAACAGTAATCGTATATGTCGTCACCTTACTGGGATCCGCGTTAGGATCCTGAGCCGTAACGGCAATCGTACCGGTATCAAACCCAGGTGCGCGTCGGCGCGCCTCAGCATTTTTGCTATCGAGCGTCTTAACCACCGTCAAGTCGGCTGCTGTCAGGTAGTATCCATCTGCAGGCGTAACGGTAATCACGCCAGCTTGATAGTTCACGGTACCTGGATTGCTATTACCGGCACCAACACCGTCAATCTTGTAGATATAGGTTGCTTGATCATCTGCCATGATGCCGGTTGTCGACAGGATCATGGCCACAAGGGCTAAAATATATTTCGTTGTCTGTTTCATATCGCGTCCACCTTATTTGTTTTTAATAACCACTTTCTGTCCATTCCTGATATAGAGTCCGGCCTTGGTAGGCTTGTTGATCTGGCGACCCTGCATATCATACCACTTCTCTTCGCCATCGGTCTCCTCGTCGAAGACGCCTTCGATGGCAGTCGTGTTATTCGTGTTGATCGTATAAGAACGGGCAGGACTGCTCGATCCCAGGTCGAGATAAACCTTACCACTGATGGTACCCGAAGCCCTCACAAACTCACCATTATAGAGTAAGTATTGATTGCCATTGGCAGCGACATCGTTCGTAGCATACGCCAACTTGTTGGTCGTGAAATCATCAGCCTTGTTTTTAACACTCTTCGCACCCGCTTTAGCTTCCAGCAGTACGGGGGTCTGCTTCGGAATGTAGCTCACCGGCTGAACAGTTACCTCGTTACCATTAACGCCCGTTACGATATAGGCCTGTATGTCATCCGGTACGCGGTTGGTCTCCGAAGCATTGTAGTAGGTTCTGAAAGTACGTCCGCCAAGATCAATGGATGCCACACGATCCAGGATGGTAAACTTCGTTGAAGCGCTACTCGTGAAGTTGCCCTTACCCGTGATGGTCACAGTCGGGGCAGGCGTGTCCGTAGATTGGGCGGCGTCTGTATTGTTCGCGTAGCTGTAGGTGAAGTCTGTGCCGGCTTTCAGTGTCTTACCGCCCCACGTAACAGCTGGCGTCGGTGTAATTGCCGAGCCGGTATAGGTCTGGGCGGCAATCGCATCTATAACTGCTGTCGAGATATCGGCCTTAGAAATCGTGAAGTTAACCGACTCTTCATCCTTAAAGTTTTTCGTACCAATAACCTTGACGGTTGCCGTACCCGCATTGGTATTGTTTTCGTATGCGAGCGTATAGTCCGTTCCCTTCTCCAACTTGGTTGCCTGGTTTCCTGCTACCAGAACGAGAGTGACATCCGGCTCTGGCGTATAAGGATTTCCATTATAAGTTTCATTAGCAACCTGGCTGATGCTTGCACCCGAGAGGCTCCTCTTATTGATAGTAACAGTCTGGCTGCCTTTCACCGTAGCGAAATTAGCCTGACTCACCTCATAATAGACTTTATAGGGATTTGCACTATAATCTTTGTATTCGGGCGATCTGGTATCCGTACAGGAGTTTGCATTTGTGCCGTATTTCACCGTTGCACCCGCAGGAGCCGTCACCGTAATACCGTGCCCAGCACCATCGTAGTCGCCAGTATAGCCTGTTGCCTGAACTCCCGTCAAGGTAGCCTCTTTCACTATAAGGGTATACGTAGCCGTCTTGGTAGCATACTGGTAGTTCTTACCATCCTGAACGGTTGCCGTCATCAGAATGCCATTTGGGGCACTTCCTACAATCGAAACCTGTCCGGTTGTCTGATTGACGGTTGCCACATTCTCATCTCCCGAAGAATACTTCACAACACCATCACCAGTGTTGGAAACCGTCTTGGTAAAGTCTTGATCGAGGTAGGTCGCTTCATATACTATATCCGGAGCGAAGGTGATTGTAGCATCAGCCTTATCAATATCGAAGTTCCAAGAAGCATCGCCCATGAAGTTGCCTTGACCAGTAGCCTTAATGGTTGCCCTACCCGCATCGGTATTGTTTTCGTAAGAGAACTTATAGTCAGTGCCCTTCTCCAACTTGGTCGGCTGCCCGCCAGCTGTCAGCACAAGCGACACATCCGGCTCTGGTGTATGGGGTGCTTTATTATAGGTCTGTTTAGCAATCGTACCGATTGTGGCACCTGAGAGGCTTCTCTTATTGATAACAACATCCTGACTACCTGTCACAGTGTTGTAATTAGCCTGGCTCACCTCATAATAGACGGTATAGGGATTTGCACTATAATCTTTGTATTCAGGCGATTTGGTATCGGTATAGGATCCGACATTTGTGCCGTACTTCACCGTAGCGCCAGCTGGAGCCGTCACCGTAATACCGTGCTTAGCACCATCGTAGGCGCCAGTATAGCCTGAAGCCTGGATTCCCGTCATGGTAGCCTTGTTGATGGTAAACTTCAATGAATTCGTTTTCGTGAAGTTGCCTTTACCCGTTATTATCACTTCAGGAGCATTATTATCGGTAGACTTAGCGGCATTGGTATTGTTGCTCCAACTATAGGTAAAGTCATCACCCTCTGTCAATTTCTTATTATTAAATTTCACTTCAGGTGTCGGCTTTTTGGCTGTTCCGTCATAGGTCCAGGCGTCCTCAGCAATAGCCGTAATGACAGCGTTTTTAATGTCTGCCGGATTGATTGTGAAAGTCACAAGAACATCTTGAGAGGCGTAATTAGCATTACCCTGCGACACTTTGACGTAATAGACATTGGCCTTGGTGGGCGCTTGTGTAGTGCCACTAGTTCCAGCTGTTCTGTCTGCCTCTTTTTCATAATACGTTACCACTGCAGTACCGCCGGTTACCGATACACCCGACAAAGCATGAGAATTGCCATCATAAGTAACTTCCTGGGTCAGATTCGTGACCGAGACTTTACCATCAGCCTGCTCAATCTTGAAATCAACGGTGGCCGTTCCACTGAAATTGCCATTACCTTTGATGACAACCTTATAGTTACCGGCATTTGTGGGTGCAGTCGTACCAAGCGACTTAAGCTCAGTAGTTGTTTGCTGCTTGTACTCAGTAATAGTAAAGTCACCATTATTGTAATCAAGTGTAATCTCTGTGTTGGCAGCGCTATTCGAACTCGGCTTCGTCTTGATTTGCGTGATTGAAATCTGATTGCCATCATATACTTTCTTGGCATCAGCCGGATTACTGATAGCGAACGTACGATTAGCATTAGAGAAGTCAAGCGGGAACGCAATGGTGGCTGTCAAATCATCCTCGGGCATCTCGAATTCCCAAGTAGCATTGGCAGCGCCTGTATTATCGGTACCTGCGGTAGTATTTGCAAGATTATAAGAGCCACCATTTAAAGTTAAGGAAATGGTCGGCTGATCATAGCCCAAATTCGACGTTGCCTTAATCTTTGTCTTCTGAGTCGATATAGAATAAGGAAGCGCGTAAACCTTTTTATTTTGTTGGTCATATCTATAATAACCCTCAAGATACTCTACCGTACCGTTTGAACCTACATCCACATTAATGGTCTGAAGTCCCGTAAGCACGGCGCCGTTAACGACATTGTTATTGCTATCATAAAAGACGTCAAAATCACCGTTAGCATCTGCTTGTCCTGTTCCACGCTGATCATTGCCACTCCTCACAACTTCCGAAGCACTTCCTTTCTTGGTTTTAACCTGGACACTCGCATCATAAGTATTATTCGTCAGTGTTACAGGAATTCCCAACTCACCTGCGATCGCACCTGTATACAATTCATTTGTACCTGAGGTCTGGCTACTTATGGTTGAACTCTTGACATCACAATTTTGAATAGTTCCCCCATTGAAATAACCTGAGATACCGCCAACTTTCTGGTCTGACGACCTGTTTTGTTGAGTCATCGTGATGGTGGTATTCTCTACCGAACATCCCGTCACGGTACTACTGAATTGATAACCCACGATACCGCCAGCATTTAAAATGTTGTCATTATCACCGCTGGAAATTGAACTGTTAATGACATGACAGTTATTAATTTCTGCATCTGAAGACCTTATCTCAGCGACCAATCCCGCGACGCTCTCACCCGAATTGGTTCCTGTAACAGTGCAGTTATCAATCGTTAAGTTTTTAATAACACATTTTTCACTTATAAATCCAAACAGTCCATATGGAGTAGTCTGGTTGATAATCTTATAATTGCCACCATTACCATCATCACCATCAAAAGTACCTTGAAAGGCGTTATTAGAAATAATTCCTATTGACGCCATTGGGCCTTCGTTGCCACAATCTATATCACTAGTCAACTCGAAATGTTGATCAAGTGTGTAACTATTATTATTGATTTCTGTGGCGATTTGTTTCAGATCTGCCACATTTGTGATCTTGAATGGATTGGAGGACGTTCCATCACCTGCCCATGGAGCCGTTCTGATTGCAGCATCAAATTGGCCATAATTGGAACTATACTGTTTCCAGAGAGAAAGGCCATTATTATAGGTTATAGAATTGAAATTCTTAATAATATCTTTATCAGCCGAAGAAACATAAAGACCTACATTTGCGGAATTAGTTTCAAAAATAATATTTTCCGTACCATTCACGCCTTCAAATGCGGCCCTTCTTGCATTTCCATTAAATTGGAAATATGAGCCGGATGCCAAATTGACTGTCAGATTATCCAAACCACTTTTAATACCAGGGTCATCTCCTGAAACCCTGATATTGGAAACCCCATCAAGCGTCAATTTGAAATTGACAGGGTCATAGATTACGGTAGGTTTACCTGTTAGATCACCTAAGACATTACCACAGTTAAGAGAAGTTACCTGGTCACCATTTATCCACAGCGGGAAATTCATGTAAACCGTAGCACCTAAAGTATTAGCATCATTGAGTGTAGTGCCATTACCAAGTGTTATATCACAGAGTAAATCATCTAAGACTTCGACAGAGCTAAAGCCCCTAACAACACGAATTGGGGTATTTTCATCATAACAAGTACTGAGGGTGAGCAAACTACTTTTAGCATTTTGCGCCTTCGCAATTATCAACTTACTAGTACCAACAATAGAATAGATAGGGCTATAATGGTTTGGATCACATGTAGAGAGGGTATTAACACCATCCAAAAGAATCCTCAGCTCTGGCAGAGAAGTATCAATACAATTTGACGTACCTATAGTAGCATCTTTCAAGGAAAGGGTGGCGGGAGTAGAACCGGAAGCTGGAGCAAAAGACGCTGTACCATTACCACAAGAATAACTGGCTGTAGATCCCTTCACCTGTTGACTCTCTATCCACAGCGGGTAATATACGTCCGTAGTGAATTCAAGGTCTTGAACATTAGACCATCCTGAATAATCCCCACTTGGAGTCAGGTAAGCCATTTTCTTACTACCATCATCGTCGTATTTATAACAATTGCTTGTATGTATGTATACATCCTCCAAAGTTACTGAAGCAAAACCGCTTACTGCCGAAGTGCCTGTGCTATTGGTAAGGGTCAAATAACCATCAGATCCTTTCTTAATGGTAAGAGTAGCCGAGGTATTATTGCTTTCAATATATCCTTGTGTTCCTGTGAGTTTATTTTCATCATTTAATACGATGGTCAGATTTGCCAAATTGCTTACAATGGGGCCATTCGCTGACAGATTATTAAGTATCAATGTATTTGTGGCAGGATAGAATGAAGCCGTACCTGTCGAGGCTGAGTTGATATTAGAAGCATTACTTGCTTTTACTGTCGTAACTCCAACGGCCAAGTCATAAGTACGATCCGTTTTCATATATTGGTAACGAGTAGAAACGGTGGTCTGAGGGTTAAGACCAGTCGGGTCTGTGTTAGTGTTGTCGCCATAGCAAGTAACACCTGAGCCAAGCGTCAGCGTGCCGTTGCCCGGCGCAGCTGCAACAACAGCCGTTGAAACACCTGCACCAATACCCCTTGCAGGGGCGTTATTACTACGATCTCCATCGCCACCAGTAGCAATTACCTCACCACCATAAATATTTACCGTGCCACCTTCACCATTTCTGCCACCACCAATACCTGCGCCATACAGGCCACCTGTGGCTGTAACCTTACCGCCGTAAACAGTCAACTCACGAGGACCATTAGAAGCCCCATCAGCACCCCATCCACCGATACCGGCAGCATCATCAAAAGAACCGATAGGTGAATAAGAACTTGCTGTGATTATACCTCCATGAATAAAAATCTTGCCACATTGAGAGGTAGTAGCAGAATTATTACCCATTTGACGATAATACCCGCCAATAGCTGGACCCTTGTAATAATCAGTACCTCCGGAATTAAAATTATATCCGGATGCAATCAATTGACCTGTGCCCTTTTCCTGACCGTAGATATTCAGCGTTGCATCATAGCCAACAGCGATGCCATGATTAGCATTCAGTGTTGCACCGTCACAGAGGATAATATTCACCGTACCATCTATGACGAGGCAGCCGCTGTAAGTGACAGGACTGCCACTAGGCACATAATAGGTACCGGCGCCCAAAGAAAAATCATTCACAGTGGACTGAGATCCACTCAAAGCCGAAGGGGAATCAGCCCTTGTCTTCACAAACTTTGAACCGTCGTACATGTAATAATCTACCTGTGCCAACGTACTTTGTGGAATGAGCATCATGGCAAAGATCGCCAAAAGGATTCTTGTCACAGTGTTTAGCCGTCTGGTCTTCATCCCGAAAGGCCTCGGCTCCTGTTGATAGTTGAATAATTGTTCAGTCATAATGGTATTTTTAATGTTATTATTTTCAGTTGACTATTATTTGGTTGCAAAGATACAAAGAAAAAATGAAACGACCAAATTTAATTTTAAAAATAACACGCGCATAAAAAGAAAAAAGCACGCTCTCAATTACAAATTACAGATTACAGTTTTATTTTGGCATGTATTGACTGTTTAATTGGGCTTACTTGGGCGAACCGTAGGATAAGTGCCACTTATTTTCTGAGGACACCTGTCTTTCTATAGGTTAAGAGCCATCTGCTATTCAGCGAATGGCTCTTAATCGTGTATGTAGTTTGGTACTCTGTCCGAATTAGTCTATTAGTCAATTAGTGTTTTTGAAAATATAAAATGCGTTATAAATAGTCACAAATCCTTTCTAATAATAATATATTATAATATATTATTATTAGAATATTACAATTTATTTACTTCTTATCATAACTAATATACTCAAAACAAAATGACTAATTCACTAATTCACTAACATTGGGTGCCGAATTAAAACTGTAATTTGTAATTCGTAATTGGATCTATCTTGAAGAGACTTTGAAAACTATTTACATTTGGAACACAAACGAAAAACAGGCATTTTTGCGGCCTAACTAGGAAACAAAAATTTCATCGTTAGAAAGAAAGTGTTTCCTAGGGAAAGCGCAAAAACTGCATCTGGTGTGGTTTTGCGAAAGTTCTTGACAATATAACAAAGACGCCGGGAGAAAACAAAAACTGCCGCCGTTGGGAAACGGCGACAGCCTATGGTCGGGCAGCGGATAAACGGGTTATCCCTGCAAGCTATCGAACTTCTTCAGCAAGGCCTTCAGGCGCTCTACGCTGTCAGGATCCTTGTCGTTCTGGGCAATCAGTTCGAGGTTGTGGCGGATGTCGGCCATCTTATCGAACAGGAGCAGAGCCTGCTCATAGCCCTTACCAATACTGTCAAAGTTTTTCGAAAGCGAATCGTAATCCTCCAGCAGACGCTGCTGCTCGTTGACGCGCTTCTCGTAGTCCTTCAGCAGCTGCTCTCTGTCCTCATTCTGCTTCTTGACCGACTTCGCCTGCAGGAACAAGGCTACAGCCAGTGCTCCCACGATAACGGCCAATACGATAATAGCGATATCCATAGTGCTTAATCCTTTCTCTGTTCAACCTTCATAAACTTCGTAAAGCCCGTCATGGCGAGCACCTTGTAGATTTCAGGGCTGACGTTGGTCATCTTAAACTGTCCGCGCTGCTGCATCACCGTGCGCATGGTCTTCTGGATGATACGGAGACCCGAGCTGGCCATATAGGTCAGTTCAGAGCAGTCCATCTCGAGATCCACGCCACCGTCTTTCAATGCCGGCTGGATATCGGCCTCAAATTGATTTGCATTCATGGTGTCGATACGACTACCTGTCTTAATGATGGTTTTACCACCTTCTTTCAAAATCTGTGTCATAATTTTTCTATTGTTAATTTGTTAATTACTTTGATCTTCAATTCCCTTAGTCATCGTCAACAGGTTCTTGCCTTCCAGACGCTGGTAGGTTACCTTGTTCATGATGTTCTTGACGATAAAGATACCCATACCGCCCAAGTCACGGTCGGCTGGGTTGACATCCAGGTCGGTGTCTTCCTTTGCCGTGGGGTCGAATTCCTTGCCCTGATCGCTCAAGACAAAGGTCAACTCCTTCCCGTCGCTCTTAGCCAACAGCTCAATGTCGGCGATTACGCCTTCCGGATAAGCATAGAAAATCACATTGGTCACCATCTCCTCCATGACCAGATTCAGGTTCATCTGCAACTCCATGCTCAGCCCTAGTTCCTCGCCGATTTCCTCAACGAACTGGGCAACTTTCTCCAGTTCAGTGATTTGATTTTTGATGCGGAGTTCCTTTCTCATAAACTTATAGATTTGTTATTAGCTATTTCTGATTACTTTCACGCAGAGCATCGTCAGGTCGTCGTTAGGATCGGCGCCGTCGCGATGCTTCTCCACTTCGGAGGCCAGCAGCTCGATGGTCTGCTTGGAGCTCTCGAAAGGTGTCGTCTCAAGGATTTCCAGCAGGCGCTCGTCGGAGAACTGCACCTGCTCACGGTTCTCGGCCTCGTTAAGGCCGTCGGTATAGACAAACAGCGGCTGGTTGCTGATGTCGGCAATCTCCTCGCCCTCGTAATCAAACTCAGGCATGAGGCCGATTGGCAGGTTGGGAATCATCTCAAGGAACTCGGTCTTACCGTCGCCGATGAGTACTGGCGGGTTGTGACCGGCGTTGCAGAAATTGAGATGACCCGTGGTGAGGTCGACCAGTCCGATAAACATCGTGACGAACATACCCTGCTCATTATCGTCGCCCGAGAGGGCATCGTTGATGTGTGTGGCAATCTCAGCGGGCTGCATGCGCTGTGCAGCGAGGGTGCGGAAGAGTCGCGTGGCCTGGGCCATGAACAACGAGGCCGGCACACCCTTGCCCGACACGTCGCCCAGACAGAAGTAGAGCAGATCACCCAAGAGGAGATAGCCATACAGGTCGCCTCCCACCTCCTTGGCGGGGGTCATCGAGGCAAACAGGTCGAGGTCGTCGCGCTCGGGGAACTGACTGGGCACCATCGACATCTGGATGTTACGGGCGATGCGCAGGTCGCTCTCAATACGCTCCTTGGCGGCGGTGGTCTCCTCCAACTGGTCGTAAGCCGTCAACAGCTGCTGGTGGGTCTCCTCCAGTTTGCCGTGCGCCTGCTCAAGGCTCTCGTGGGCCTTCTTCAGGCGACGGGCTGAACGGATGCGGAAATAGAGGAAGATGGCCAACGAGAGCACCAGAATGGAGGCAATGGTAATGATGCTGCGCATCTGCTCCTCAGCACGCTTCATGCGCTCCTCGTCGAGGGCGTATTTGGTATTCATCTCCGCCAGCTGACGCTTGGTATCGCTGGAGTTGATGGAGTCGTTGATCTGATACATCTCGTTATAGAGCTTCGCTGCGTCGGCATGGCGTCCCAGATTCGTCAGGATCTCAGCTCGCTGCTGCTTCACACGGATGAGCTCTGCCATATCGCCAACACCCTCATGAAGGGCTAACAGCTGGTCGCTCTGCAAAAGGGCCTCAGGATAGAACTCGAGCATGGCGAGATAACGGATGCGGTAGAAAAGCCAGGAGCGATAGACTGCAGTATCTTCGGAGGGTATATTCTTACGGGCCTCTTCAAGCATCTTATCGGCCTTTTCGATGTCACCCAGTCCAAGCGCAGACTCTGCACAACCGAGATAATAATAGGCCCAGTCGGGAAGAAGGCCGGGATTATCCCTGGTCACTTTCTTATCCACAATAAGCTGCTCAAGGAATGCCAACCACTGACCGGTCATCCTATCCATATCGGTATAGCGCTGCTGCTTCTCCAACACTTCGCATTGGGTCGTAAACAGCTCTGAAAGCACCTGTGGGATGGGTTTTTGCCGCATCAGGATATCAATACCCTGCTTATTGATAGCGGCAGCTTCATCCAGATTGTTCATAGTGTAATAGGCATTACCCATCACATAACAGGCGAGTCCGCTGCCAAAATCATCCTTATCGTCCTTGGCAAACTGATACATCTTCTCAGCCTCCTTCAAGCCTGTAGCCAAAGAGCCGCAATAGACGTAGGTATTCACCAAGCAGCTCCACGCATCGTAGAATTTCTCACGGATTCCATGATCACGGATAAAATCAATGTCATCGGGAGCATAATGAATCACAGAGTCGTTCTGGTCACTGTTATAGAAAAACAAAATACGATTATAACGGGCGTAACTCTCTTCACGCATATTGCCTTGTTTGCGGCTTTCCCGAAGATAATCGTTAATGCATTGCCACTGAAACTGGTAATCGTCTTCTTCCAGACTGGCCTCATAGAGTAGCGACAATAATTCCAACTTTTCTTGCCCTTGAGCATGCTCCAATCGCTTCTTAATGTCGTCGGCTTCCGTCGCAAAAACACCCACCGCCGCCATCAAGAGGCACATACTCACAAACAATCGGCTCAGATTCATAAACCCATCAGTGATTAATTAGTGATTGTGCAAATATACGAAGAGTTTTTGAAATAGCCAACTTTTTGGGCAAAAACTTCCTAAAAGCCGCCTAATTTGATGGAATTCATAGACAAAATACCAGAATTCCATGCAAATGTAACAAAAAAATGGGACTCTTAAGAGCCCCATTCTTAAATATGCTTGAATAAATTTAGCACTGTGCGAGCTTGCCGTCAGAACCGAGCACATTCACAATCTTGTGGATGTACATCTTCTTCATGTTCTCACGAGCGGGCTTCAGATACTGACGAGGATCGAAGTCTCCAGGATGCTCAGCGAGGTGCTGACGGATAGCAGCCGTCATAGCCAGACGAGAGTCAGAGTCGATGTTGATCTTGCAGACAGCGCTCTTAGAAGCCTTACGCAGCTGCTCCTCGGGGATACCGATAGCGGCGTCGAGCTTGCCACCGAACTTGTTGATGGTGTTCACCTCGTCCATAGGAACAGAAGAAGAACCGTGAAGCACGATGGGGAATCCGGGGAGTTTCTTCTCGATCTCGGCGAGGATGTCGAATGCCAATGGCGGTGGAACGAGCACGCCGTTCACCAGTGTGCACTGCTCAGGAGTGAACTTATGAGCACCGTGAGAGGTACCGATAGAGATAGCCAGAGAGTCGCAACCTGTACGGGTAGCGAAGTCGATAACCTCCTCGGGCTTGGTGTAGTGAGACTCAGCAGCGCTGACCTCATCCTCAACACCAGCGAGCACACCGAGCTCAGCCTCAACGGTTACGTCGAACTGATGAGCATAGTCGACCACCTTCTTAGCCAGTGCAACGTTCTCCTCGTAAGGGAGGTGAGAACCGTCGATCATCACTGAAGAGAAGCCCATGTCGATACAGTCCTTGCAGAGCTCGAAGCTGTCACCGTGATCCAGGTGAAGCACGATCTCAGGGTGAGCGCAGCCCAACTCCTTGGCATAAGCCACAGCACCCTCGGCCATGTAACGCAGAATGGTAGCGTTGGCATAGTTACGAGCGCCCTTGGAAACCTGCATGATCACAGGAGACTTTGTCTCAACAGCAGCCATCACGATAGCCTGCATCTGCTCCATTGTGTTGAAGTTGAAAGCGGGGATAGCATAGCCACCGGCTACTGCTCTCTTAAACATCTCGCGGGTATTCACGAGACCCAAATCCTTGTAATTTACCATAACAATCTAAAATTAAAATATTTACGATTAACTTCCTATTTTCTAAATGCGTTGCAAAGGTACGAAAAAAAGTGAAGAGTGAAGAGTGAAGAATGAAGAATTTGCTGCCGCCAAAGGCCATTTTTCATTTTATTTGCAATGGCAGCATCCTTAACGGTCGTTTTTGCCAAACTCACTTTTCACTTTTCACTTCTCACTTTTCATTTCTCTCACCACTAAGAAAGTGTATGCGTATCCAGATATTGCTGCACCTCCTCCTTATAGTTGTCGGAGATGGGGATAAAGATATCGCCGAACACAATGCGGAAGCGGTCGATAGAGCGAACCTCTGGCATGTGGACGATATAGGAGCGATGGGTACGCAGGAATTCCGGACGAGGCAGGTAATCCTCGAGCTTCTTCATACTCATCAGCGACATGATCTTCTCGCCGTTCTTCAGGCAGATACGCACATAGTCCTTCAGACCTTCCACATACAGGATATCGTCGAGACAGACACGCAGGAGCTTGTATTCGCTCTTGATGAACATGATACGGTCGTCGTTGTAAGTCTCGCGCTTCTGCAGGACATTATACCAGTCCTGCGCCTTCTCTGTGGCACGCAGGAAGTCCTCATAGCTGATGGGTTTCAGCAGATAGTCGAGGGCATTGACCTTATAGCCTTCGAGGGCATATTGCGGGAATGCGGTTGTAAAAATGATCTTGGTATCCTTTGGCAGGATCTTGGCAAACTCCACACCACTCAACTCTGGCATCTGAATATCCAGGAACAACAGCGGCACGGGGTTGTCACGCAGATCGCGCATGGCCGTAATCGCACTATTATAGGTACCCGTCAGATTCAGATAGGGTGTTTTTGATACATAACTTTCCAGAAGACCTGCAGCCAATGGCTCGTCATCAATGATGGCACAATTAATTGTCATACTTTCTGTTCTTAATTTTTTAATGATTATAATTGAATAGTTATTTTTGAATAATAAGTTCGTCCGTCTTCGCCTGTTCCCTTTTCCCAGACATACCGCTCGGGATAGAGCAGATCGAGGCGCCGCTGCACCTGTTCGAGGCCGATACCGTGACCGCTACGGTCCTGTTCCGTCTTGGGGAAGTAGGAGTTCTCGATCGAGCAGATCAGTTGTTTCTCACCGCCACCCGGAGGCGCGACGGCCTGAATGAGGATGTTGATGAAACTGGGCTCCGTCAGACTGACGCCATGCTTAAAGGCGTTCTCAAACAAGGAGATGAAGATCAACGGCGCCACGCGGATATCCGCATCAGGGACAATTTTCCTGAAGTTCACTTCCACCGAATTGGGAAGTCGGATCTTCATCAGGTTGACATAGTTCTCAAGGAACTGTATCTCGTCCTGCAGACTGACAGAGTCCAACATGTTGTCGTAGAGCATGTGGCGCAGCATCTTCGACAGCTGCTGGATGGCATTCTGGGCCCGATAGGTGTCCATCGCCGTCAGCGCATAGATGTTATTCAGCGTATTCAGCAGGAAATGGGGATTGATCTGCGAACGAAGACTCTTCAGTTCCGCCTCCGTACGGTCGGCCTCAGCCCTGACGCGTGCCGTCTCTGCATACTTGCGGGCATTGTCGGCCCAGAACCAGCGTTGCGCCAGCGCGATACAGGTGGCAGCCGTCGCAAAGATGCCGCAGTTGATAAGGTCTCTCAGGAAGAAGAAGAACTCATCGACGGAATCGGGATTCCTGGGCATCATGACACCCGGCTGGAACAGCACGCGTGAGTAGTCCATCCAATAGTGCAGCACCAACGAGATGAACAACGCCATCAACACATTGAACATCAGGTAATAGCGATGCTTGCCCTGTACGAAATACCGCGGTGTCAGCCAGAAATAGTTGACATAGAACACCACCATCAGCAGCAACGGCGACAAGCAGTTCATGAGATACTGCGTGAACGTCATGCCCGTGCCGCGCATATACTGCATCGGCGACAAGAACATATAGGCCCAGAACACGACGTGAAGGAAATACTTCAGCCGTTTGTCGAGCATCACCTTACCGATTACCTCTTTCTTATTCATGGCGGATGGCTTCAATAGGATCCATATTGGCGGCCTTCTGGGCGGGGATATAACCGAAGAGCACACCGATAAACACACAGACGAGGAACGATACGTAGATGCTCCAGGCAGGTACACTCGACGGCATACCAAAGGACGAGACGAACGCGCTCGCCCCTACCCCGACAAGAACACCAATCAGTCCTCCCGTCACTGATATCAAGACCGATTCGATCAGGAACTGCAGAGAGATTACGGGACCTGTGGCGCCGACCGCCATACGGAGACCGATCTCCTTGGTGCGCTCGGTGACACTCACCAGCATGATGTTCATGATGCCGATACCCGCAACCAGCAATGAGAAGGCGGCTGCCACAACGAGGATAATCGTCACCGTATCCATCGTCGACGACATCGTTTCCATCATCTCGGCCTGCGAGCGGATGGTGAAGTCGTCGTCGGTATCTTCCTTCAGCTTATGATTGTCGCGCAAGATCTGCGTCAGCTCCTCGATGGCAGCATCCGACAGTTCCTCCGTCACGGCCGAACAGACGATGCTCGAGAAATAGGTCTGGGCAGCGATACGCTTCATCACCGTCGTATAGGGGGCGATGATCACGTTGTCCTGGTCCATACCCCAAGAGTTATAGCCCTTCGACTTCAGCACACCCACCACTCGCATGGGGATCGACTTGAAGCGGATGGTCTTACCGATCGGGTCGGTATGCTCGCCGAAGAGTTCCTTGACGATGGTGGCACCGATTAAGCACACCTTCGCCGCCTTCTTGATATCCTCCTCGGTGAAGCACTCACCCTCATCGATCACCCACTGGCGGATGTCGAGATAGTCGGCCGACTCACCATACATCGAGGCATTGGTATTGTTGTTGCCATAGATGGCCTGTCCGCTGGCCGTCACCTCGGGCGACACCTTCGTCACGAATTTCTTCTCGCGGACGATACGCTCGTAGTCGGCCATCTTCAGCGTCTGCATGGCAGAGGGGTCCTGACGCACGCCGCCTCGCATATCGGCTCCCGGACGGACGGTCAACAGGTTGGTACCCATCGTGGAGAGCTCCGCGCGGATACTTTCCTTCGAGCCTTGTCCGATGGCCATCATAATGATGACGGCTGCCACACCGATGATGATACCCAGCATCGAGAGGAAGGAGCGCATCTTGTTGTTGGCCACCGCCTTCAGACTTACTTTTATGAGATTTAATATATTCATATCGCCTAATCATCTTGTTGGGTTGGCAGTTTGGCGAGGGCCTCAGCCGCCGACTTGATATTCGTATTGATGGTATCCTCGCGGATCTTACCGTCGCGCAGGTTGATATTACGACTGGCGTATTCGGCGATCTCCGGATTGTGGGTCACGAAGATGATCGTATTGCCCTGCTTATAGAGCTCCTGGAAGAGCACGAGCATCTCGAACGAGGTACGCGTATCGAGGTTACCGGTGGCCTCGTCGGCCAAGAGCACAGCGGGATCATTCACCAGCGCGCGGGCAATGGCGACACGCTGCATCTGACCACCCGACATCTGGTTTGACTTATGGTACATGCGGTCGCCCAGTCCTACGGCCTGCAGGGCCTTGATGGCTTTCTCACGACGCTCGGCAGCGGAAATCTCGGAGTTATACATCAGCGGCAGCTCCACATTCTCCAAGGCCGTCGTCTTCGGCAACAGGTTATAGCTCTGGAACACGAAGCCGATCTTACGGTTGCGCAGTTTGGCGCGCTTGGTCTTCGACATCGTGCGCACGCTGATGCCATCGAGGAAGTACTCGCCCGACGTGGGGGTATCCAGACAGCCTAACTGGTTGAGCAGCGTCGACTTACCGGAACCGGAGGTACCCTGAATTGTGACGAACTCGCCCTCGTAGATCTTGAACGAGACACCACGCAGCGCCTTCACCGTCTCCTCGCCCACCTGGAAGTAGCGCTTGACGTTCTGCAGCTCGATGACTACTTTTCTCTCTTCTGCCATAGCTTATTGTCTTCTTGGTGCCTGAGCGCCGTTACTGCTATTCGGTCCGCCCTGACCACCTTGTCCGGCCTGACCGCCTCGGTTGTTGTTCCTATTACCCGGACGCGGCATGAAGGGGTTGGTGGCCTGCTGTCCTTGCGGCATACCCATCTCACCACCCGTGATATTAAAGTCGGTGAGCACCTCAGTACCCTCACTGATGCCGCCCGTGATCTCGGTCAGCACACCATTCGTGGTACCGGTCTCCACTTTATGGGCCTTGAAGACATTACCCTCCTTGGTCCACACCTTGAACATACCTTCGCAGTCTTCCACCTTCTCGTCTTTCTGCAACAGCGCCTCGTTGGGCTGGAAGCGCAGCGCCTTAGAGGGCACCACAAGCACATTGTTCTTCTCCAAGGTGAAGATGGTCACATTAGCCGTCAGCCCGGGCTTCAGCTTCAGGTCATTATTGGGTGCAGAGATCACCACCTCATAGGTCACGACATTGCTCTCCGTCGTAGCCTGCTGGCGCACCTGCGTCACAGCGCCCTCGAACTTATCGTCGGGGAAGGCATCCACCGTGAAGCTCACGCGCTGACCTTCCTTCACGCCACCGATGTCGGCCTCGTCGATATCGGCAATCACACGCATGTTCGTCAGATCCTGCGCAATAGTGAAGAGCTCAGGGGTATTAAATGAAGCGGCCACCGTCTGACCTTCCTCAACGGCCTTCGACAATACGACACCGTCGATCGGCGACGTGATGGTGGCGTAGCCGAGGTTCGTCTGGGCGCGCTGCACACTCTCACGCGACTGTGCCACCTGCTGCTTCGACTGCTCGTACTGCAGACGGGCGCTCTCAAACTCGTCGGCACTCACCAGACCCTTCTCGAAGAGGGTCTTGTAGCGCTCAAAGTTGCTCTGCTGATAGTTCAGCGAGCTCTGTGCGGAAGCGAGACTGGCTTTCTGGGCATTCAGCTCACTGATGAGGTTGGTACGGTCGAGTTCGGCAATCACCTGACCCTTCTTGACCACACTGTTATAGTCCACATAGAGTTTGGACACGATACCTGACACCTGTGTACCTACCGTCACACTCGTCACAGGCTCAATGGTTCCCGTAGCCGTGATGGAGGTCTGGATATTACCCAGTTCAACCTTTGCCGTATCAAACGACACCTTCTCTTCCTTCTTTCCGCCAGAGAGCAGGAAATACAAAATTGCAATCACGGCAATCACACCGATGGCAATCCAAAGTTTCTTATTCTTCATATATCTTGTTTTTATTGTTTACAGTTTACTGTTTACGGTTTACAGGTGATTACCTTCAAGGATCTACAGCCAACAGTCATATCATCTGTAAACTGTAAACTGTGAACCGTAAACTAAATATTATTCACTTAATCTCTCCTTCGGCATAGAGGTTCAGTATCTGCTTGTTGTAGATGGTCTGATACTTCGACTGCAACTGGTTCTGCTGGGCAGCGAGCAGATTGTCCTTGCCCTGCATCAGCTCCACGATGTTCTTCAGACCCAGGCGGAACTGCTCCGACAGCAGCTCATAACTCTGCTGGGCACTCTCCACGCTGAGCGAGGCGGCCTTGTACTTCTGCTGATTGGTAGTGGCATTCACCCAGAACTGCTGGATGTCGCTGTAGAGGGTCTTCTGCTGGTCCTGCAGGTCGAGCTGCGCCTGCAACTGCTGGATCTTGGCCTTGTTGACCGCCGTCTTCGTAGAACGACCGTCGACAATCGGCACACTCACACCCAGTCCCAGCGACGTGTTCACATTGGTCTTCACCTGTGTGCCCCAGCCGTTATTATTCAGCGAGTTCGTCGAGGTGCTCACACCGCCGTTCACGCTGATGTTCGGCATCCAACCGGCCTTTGCGATATTCAGGCTCACGTCGCTGCTCTTGATGGCGAGCTGCGAACGTTCTATCTCCGGACGACTCAACAGCGCCCGCTCATAGATGGTGTGCAACAGGGGGATGGGCGCCAGGATCTGCTCGTCGCTGATCTCGGGAATTGCCACATCGAACTCGGTCTCATCGGTAATCTCCAGCAACTGCTTCAACTGCAGCTTATAGGTCATCAGCTGACTCTTGGCCTCCACGATGTTGTATTCGTCGTTGGCGCGCTGAGAGGTCAACTGGGCCAGATCAGCCTTCGACATCTTGCCGACATTCACCATTTCCTGTCCGCGCTCCTCGTTCTTCTTAGCCGTTTCCAGCGTCTGCTCACTCACCTTCACGCTCTCGTCGATATAGAGTATCTGCGTGAAGATCTGGGCGATACGCTCCTGAATGGTGTTAGCCGTCTCACGGGCCTGCAGGTCGGCCTGCTGCTCCGCAATCTGGTCGAGCTTCACGGTATTGGTATTACGTCCACCGTTCCAAACGGTCCACTGCCCACTCAGCGAGTAGTTGCCGTTATACGAAGTCTTGTTCACTTTTGTGTTCACCACACCGTTGGTCACCGTCGAGATACCCGTATCCTTCCAAGGTTGATAGCCGAGACTCTGGTTGGTCGAGGCGTTAAGTGTGGGCAGCAGTGCCGCTTTCGCACCTTTCAGATCTTCCGTAGCGCTCTGTTTCTGCAGCTGCGACTTCTTCAGCGTGATGTTATTCGCCATCGCATAGTCGATACACTCCTGCAGCGTCCATTGCTTCTGAGCAAAGGAAACAGCGACCGAGAGAAGCAGCGCAGAAAGCAGCGCAAGTCTTTTTTCCATGTACATATTTATATATTAATATTAATGTTTACACAATAACACGGGTGCAAAGGTACTAACAAACTACCAAATAAAAGAATGTTATAGACAAGAATTGGCGGTTAATAGATTTTAACCGCCAATTCTTCGATAAAACATCCGATAGTTAATCAATTTAACGATTCGAATGTCACGATTTCACCCTTCTTCGTCTTGACATCATACTCATAGACCTTCCGGATTTCGATGTCGTGCTGCTCCTTCTTTTCCTTGGAAACAAGCGGGGTCTTCACCTTCGCCACCGACAGGAACGGGTTCTGACATGCGCCCTTGGCAGGCTTCAGGCCCTTGCCCTTCAGAGGCACATACGAACGCACGCGCAACACGCCACCCAGTTCCGACTGGATGCTGGCCGACTTCAGCTGGCCGCCATCCCAGATCTCGTCGACGACAAAGCCGCCACGCGCCCGCAGACCTTTCACCTCGCCCTTCGACCACGCGTCGGGCAGAGCAGGCAACAGATGAACGGCACCATCGTGGCTCTGCAGCAGCATCTCGGCGATACCGGCCGCACAACCGTAGTTACCATCGATCTGGAACGGTGGATGGGCGTCGAAGAGGTTCGGATAGGTACGTCCGTCGGGATATTGCCGCTGACTCCGGTCGTCGGGCAGCAGATGGAGCATGTTCGACAAGATCTTCAGCGCATGATTGCCGTCAAGCATTCTTGCCCAGAAGTTTACCTTCCAGCCTAAGCTCCAACCCGTCGCCATATCGCCACGCTGCGCCAGAGTGGTAGCTGCGGCAGCAAACAGTTCGGGATGCTGGTAGGGAGAAATCTGGTTCGAGGGATAGAGTCCGTAGAGATGCGACACGTGACGATGCTCGTCGCGGGGGTTGTCGGCATCGATGAGCCACTCCTGCAACTGTCCGTACTTACCGATCTGCATCGGCGGCAGGTCTGCCAACGTGGCTGTCAAGCGCTTCTTCAGGCCGACATCCTTCACACCCAGCACCTGCATGGCGGAGAGCACGTTGCTCAGCACGTCGAACACAATCTGGTTGTCCATCGTCGAACCGGCTGTCACCGTCGTGCCCTTTCCCTCAGGACCGTGTTCGGGCGATACGGTGGGCACCGTCATCAGCCAGCCATATTGCGGATGGCGCTGCACATAGTCGAGCAGGAACTCAGCCGCTCCACGCATCACGGGGTACTGCTGCTTCAGGAAGGCCTTGTCGCCCGTAAAGAGATAGTGCTGCCAGATATGAGTCGTCAGCCAGGCACCGCCCGTGGGGAACATGCCCCAAGTAGTACCGTCCACAGGTCCGGCGATACGCCACAGATCGGTATTATGATGGGCTACCCATCCACCACAGCCGTACATCTCCTGAGCCGTGATAGCACCTGTCTCACTCAGGTCGTCAATCATCGAGAACAAAGGCTCGGCAGCCTCACGCAGATTACCCACATCGGCAATCCAGTAGTTCATCTCGGTATTGATATTGATGGTGTATTTCGAATCCCAGGGGGCATTCATCTTGTCATTCCACACACCCTGCAGGTTAGCCGGCTGACCACCGGGCTGCGAGGCACAGATGAGCAGATAACGGCCATACTGGAACATCAGTGCCGCCATATCCATATCGCTTCCGCCTGCGAAGGCAGCCAGACGACGGTCGGTAGGCAGCGTCGAGCGGTTGGAAGTGGGCAGCGAGAGCGACACCCTTCCATACTGCGCCTGATACTTGGCAATATGAGCCGCCAGCAGATCCTTAAAGCTACGACCCTGCAGACTCTTCTGCACCTGCTCGTTCTTGGCTGCAGGGTTACCCGTGATATCGCGGTAGTTCACATAGTTGGTGGCTGCCGTGATATAGACCGTTGCCTGCGTGGCACCCTGAACAATCATGCTCTGCGCCTCATCGGTCACCTTACCGTCGGTATCCACCCAGATGCGGCACTCTGCCGTCAGTCCGGCCGGGATTCCCTCCTGGGCATCACCGCTGACCGTCGCAATCAGACAGTGATTATCCACCCGCTGGGTATTCTTCAGACCACACTCATAATAGAGTGAGAAATCAAGTTTCCCACCCTTGTCGGCTTCCATTCTGACGGCGATCACGCGATCGGCCATCGAGGCGATCGCCGTACGACGATAGTTCACGCCACCCACCTGATATTTCACATTCGCCGTCGCATTCTCCAGGTTCAGCTCACGCTCATAACCGGTTGGATTCCGCTGGTTCCAGAACTTCAGGAACAAGTCGCCCAACGGCAGGAAACGCATGCCGTGAGGACCTTTGAAGAAATACTTGTCGAGCAGTTTGTGGGCCTCACCCTCCTTACCTTCGAAGATCAGCTGTCGGATCTCCTGCAGATGGGCCTTCGCCTCAGGACTGTTGTTGTTATGCGGCGAACCCGACCAGAAGGTCTCCTCGTTCAACTGGATCTGTTCGGTATCGGCACCGCCATATACCATCGCTCCTAAGGCCGAATTGCCAATCGGCAATGCCTCTAACCAATGAGAAGCCGCCTTATCATACCAAAGGCGGCGACTCTCTGCCTGCACCTGACAGACGGCCAAGGCAGACAATACAATAATAACTAGTCTTTTCATCCGGGATTACTTCTCGCTGCTATCAATCATTTTCCAAATACCGGCAGCGCAGGCAGCACCGATGAACGGGCCCACGATGAAGATCCACAGATTGGTCAGAGCCGTACCTCCCTGGAAGATAGCGGGCGCAATCGAACGGGCGGGGTTCACCGAAGTACCGGTATAGCGGATACAAACCAGATGAACCAATACCAGCGACAGACCGATGGCCAGACCGGCGAAGTTGTTGGTAGCACCGTTGGTCTTGGCTGTTGCACCGAGCACCACCAGCACAAACACACAGGTGAAGATGATCTCAGCCAGGAAACCACCGAGCCAGCTCACATTGGCCTGTAGGTCGTTAGCACCCGTTCCGTCAAGACCGGGAACATTCTCCGTAAGGATATACAGCAGGATAGAGCCGATGAAGGCACCAATCACCTGGAAGAGCATATACATGCCGCAATCCTTGGCGTTCATTCTGCCGCTGAGATAGCAGCCGAGCGTGATGGCCGGATTGATGTGGCAACCGGAGATACCACCGATGGTATAAGCCATTGCAACAACGGACAGACCGAAGGCCAGCGCCGTACCCACCACAGCGGGGATATTGTTTACAGGATCACAACCCAGGCTGACGGCAACGCCACAACCCATCAACACGAGCACCATCGTGCCCACCATTTCTGCTAGATACTTTTTCATAATGCTAATAGTTTATTGATTAATAATTATTCGTTTCTAGGGCACAAAGATAGGAAAAATTTCCTTTGCATCCAAATATTATGGCAAAAAATTGTGAATGGCGCGGGCAACGGTATAGGCGGTGGTCCACGCTGCCTGGAAGTTAAAACCGCCCGTAATGCCGTCGATATCGAGCACCTCACCGGCGAAATAGAGATGGGGCACACAGCGGCTCTCGAGTGTCGACGGGTTGATAGCCGACAGCGCAATGCCGCCACAAGTCACAAACTCGTCCTTGAAAGCCGCCCGTCCAGCAATCTGATAGCCGTCGCCTCCGCTCAACAGGTTAGCCAAGCGGTTCAGTTCCTTCTTGTTGAGACTCCCCCACCGGCCATTCGACCGTTCACCCAGGCATTTCTCCACCAGATACACCCAGAGCCGCGAGGGCAGGCCACAAGGGGCAATCGTCTTCAGTTGTTTCTGCGGGTTGCGGATCATCAGCTCGTCGAGCAGCGTCAGCACCTCTGTATCGCGACGTTTCGTCCAATTCACGGCCAGCGGGGCTTGATACTGTTGTTCCGCCAACAGGCGTGCCCCATAGCTCGACAGTTTCAGAATCGCAGGACCGCTCATGCCCCAATGGGTAATCAGCAGCGGTCCCTCAGCCCGCAGTTTCGTGCCGGGCATCATCGTCACCACATCCTCCACCACCGTTCCCATCAATGCATGTAAAGCCTCATCGGCAATCTGGAAGGTAAAGAGCGAGGGGGCGGGCGCCGCTATCTCATGCCCCAGTTCACCCAGCCATCTGAGGCCCTCTCCCTTGGGAGAACCGCCTGTCGTCACGGCGATGAAGTCATAACCGCTAAGCTGCGCCAAAGTATCGATTTTCGTCTCTGTCCGGATCTCGACGCCGAGCCTTCGCGCCTCAGAAAGGAAGCAGTTGATAATGGTATGCGAGTCCTGCGACATCGGGAACACACATTGGTCCTCTTGAGTCGTCAGCTTGACCCCATGACGTTCAAACCAGCTGTAGACATCTTCCTGCGAAAAGCCCTTCATCAGCCGTTTCATCAACCGGTGGCCTCGGGGATAGACCTCCTGCAGGTCGCGCACCTCAGCAAACGAGTTCGTGCAATTGCAACGTCCGCCGCCCGAGATCTCCACCTTCGCCAGCACCCGCTTCGACTTCTCGAAGATGGTTACTTCCATCTCCGGTCGCAGCTCCTTCAAGTTGATGGCCAGGAAGAAGCCCGCTGCGCCGCCGCCGATAATCGCCGTTTTCATCTGAGTAATCTGCGCATTCCGAGTAATCCGAGTATTCTGAGTATTCCGATTTCTCTCTACTGCCCACCGAGCCTTTCAAAATAAGCTGCGATATCATCCCAAGTCTTAAATGTGTCGCTCCCGAACTGGATGTGCGTCGCCATTCCCGACCAGTCTTCCTCCATACCGATGAAGTAGTCGCCATAGAGCAGGTCGCGGCGCACCGTAAACACTGTATGCCCCCAAGCCGGCACATTGATATACTCATAGAGCCATTGGTTTACGTGGGAGAAGTAGACATCATCGCCGGGTGATGCCGCCACGAAAAACACCTGATATCTTTCGATCAGCCCCCTGACCGTTTTCTGCAACGAGCTCTTCGGTGCCTCATACACATCAGCCAGAGTCTCCATACCTATATATATAATTGGACGTTCGCGGCCTTCCTGCCGGTCGTCAATCCAACGCATCACGGGAACCACCGAGTGCATAAACGACTTGTCGTTCATCCTATGTTCCCCATGAAAACGGATGGCGGTGGGATAATTCATGCGGAACAGGTCATAAGTATTTACCGTCGTGTCCGCATCACCGAAGAGTCCCCACACGCGACCGCGCTCCTCATCGTCTGCACCCTTGAAGCATTGCTCAGTCATCTCCTTGTATTCCTTCACTAAGGCCTTCGTCACGATGAAGTCCTGCACCCCGTCCTGACGGGGATTCTGGAAATGCTGTGCGCCGATCATGCCGTGATCCTTCATCGTATCGCCCATCTGAAAGGCAGGATTCACCAACAGACGGTCGTAGCCGTAGAGCATCTCGGTATACATGCCGCCCATCGAGGTGCCGATAATCAGATCCGGCTGCTCTCTTTCACACGTCTGCCGCAACAGCGCCATCGCCTCCTCAGGATGAATCGGCAGGTCTGGGGCAATCACCGTCGCACTGGGAAACACCTCGCGGATACGGGTTACCGTCCCACTCTGCCCCGACGACGCGAAGCCGTGAACATACATGATCTTCTTTCCCTTGAACAATTCCGGGAACTGCTTGATATAAGGATTCGTCTGTTCCATCATAAAAGGATTATCTATCGTTGGTGCAAAATTACAAAAAAATCCCCGAACTGCCAAACAATTCGGGGATTCTTCCTATATTTAGCCTCAGTAGCCGACTTGCCTTTTTCGTATTATATCAGGAGCCGTCATCTCAACCGGTTGTAACCTAACGTCGTACTTTATGCCATCAATGGCGAGTTTCACGGTTTGACATCCTACATAGGAAAAACGGAGTTCGTCTTGGGTATTCACGACCTTGAGTGTGAACTTGCCTTCGAAGTCGGTGATGGCAGATGCCACAATACGACCTTGCTCGTTGATCTCACAGACGGTGGCGCCCATCAGCGGAACGTCGTTGTCTCTCACGGTGCCACTAATCGTGTCGCCAGCCTTCACGCTATCCCCAACGTAAATGACCGAATTGATGGGTGATGGTTGAGTTTTGGGGGATGTCCCAGGTATCAGGCGGATGGTGAGGGCGGTGTCGGCGGGCTGGATCCAATAGGCATCTTTGTAGCCGGCTTTTCTCGCTCTGAGCGTTTGGTCGTACGGCAGCCAAAGGTCGAAATGCCCTTTTTGATCTGTTCTGACCCCTCCAGCATCTAATGTCCCCATGGAGTGATTGATATAGACAAGTGCATCGGCGATGGGTTTTTCGGTTTCATCATCGAGGACCACGCCCTCGATGTAACGACGGTTATCGAGGATGACTGGACAGTCGGAGGCGTAAAGCTTATCGACGGAGATCAGGTGCATGAATAACTGTCGCGGATGGGTGGTATTGAAGTAGGCTTCTGCCCACCAGGAGGATTCGGCCTTGGCATCGGGCGTGAAATAATATCTGCTCTCTATGTCGAAGGAACCATCCCCCTTCAGCGGGTAGGTCCAGAAAGGATGGGACTTGCCGGCTTTGACTTTTCCCCCGAAGATAAACGCCAGACGGACGAGGCTGTCGGTGCGCTCGATGGACTTGTCGGCCTGCCTGGCGGCTTGCCGGATGGCATTGACGACAGAGTCGGTATGATTCTGATCGACTTTAGCTGGAATTTTGATCTCTACCTCGCGGATGAGCGGAACGTAGATGCCACGGGCATCGCTGCCAAAGGGGCCTAAGTATTCGTTGATCATATGGCCATGTTGGCGCGTGAATTGTCCGAAGAACTGTTCCTCGACAGGCGTGGCAAACAGGTCGGGGTCGAGGGCATTGTTTTCACCGTTATAGATGAAGCCGTTGGGTCTGAACGCAGAACTGGAACCGATGACATGGCCTTGGTGATAGGTGTCATAAATATCTATGAGGGACGCCAGGCGACGGGCTTTCGACTCGCTGGGTGAAAGCGGTGCGACAGACAGGAAGGGCCGGGTGGTGACTTCTATGGCTCCGCAGGCTCCGATACTTCCATATATCGCCGTTGCTGCCGTGTCTGATAACACGCTTACATCTTTCACGTGTTCGTCGTGTCGGAGGAAGTAGGCCCGAAGATCCCTCATCAGTTCGAGGTCGTAGTAGGAATGTTGATTCTTCATCTGCTCTATGAAGGAGAGGGGGGGCTTTCCCCCGACCTTTGTTATGCGTCGATAAGGGTTGATGAGCTGCCTGTTCATAGACTTCGGAAGTTCCTTGCCGTTGACGACGATGAGGATGGAGTCGATGATGTCGCCTTCTTCCTCCTCTTCCTTCGGCGGATTATTCAGGCGCATAAAGGCTTCGGCATAGTCCACATAGTAGCGAGAACCACCGAACGTGAGGCCATAGGCGGGCTTGTTGACATCGTAGCAGCCCTGCACCGAGAGCACCTCGCCTGGCTCGGCATGGACATTGAAATCGAAGAAGTTGTCCATGTCATCACTCGGGGGCGTGAAGATCAGAAAGTTGCACGGCTCGGTGAGTGGGGTGTAGAATAAGAACATGCCATGCTCGTTTTTCGTCAACGTTTTCACTTTCATTGGCGGCTGGGCATCCGACTTGATAAGCAGGAGCGTATCGACGGGGTTGTCCAACTTGGCCATAAACCACCAAGTGCCAGGTATGCTCTTCAGGTCCTCAGAACGCTGGGTGCTCTGGGCTGTGGCGAGGCTGGCGACGAGTGCCAGCATGATGATGGTAAAACTTTTCTTCATAGGGTTATTCGTATTTACTATGATACTATGATCCCATATACTGTCCGATAAAGAAGATGGTGCTAGTAGACCATTCCCTGATGAAATAGAGGAAAGGATGTGTGGCATGGAAGACGATCTTTTCAGGCTTCGTGAAATCCAGCCCCGCAATACGCCCTTGCAAAGCAGTGGCAACCCACGCTTCGGTGCCTGTCTCATCGACCTTGATACGGCCTTTCTGCTTGATCATTTTGATGCAGGATTCTAAATCGAAGAGATTGGAGAAGTCAGCCTTCTTCATATTGAAAGCATTAGGCATGAGTGCCGACATGATACCAGTGAGATTCACCTCTGACTCCGACTCAAAGCGTGGCAATTTCACATCGACACGGACTCTTCTCATCTGATCATACATCTTCTCCCAACTGTCGGCCGTCAGCGACTGGGCTACCTCCTGAACGGTCCTACCCTCCTTCGGCAACAAGACAATCATCTGATAGGCACCATTACTATAAGGTAGGCAGAGTGTCTGGCAGAGATCGTTCTCAGTATAGAAGAATTGGCGTGTCTGATTCATCATCGGCACCGTCTGCTCTTTGCCGTCCTCGCCTTTGAACATCTCGTCCTGTGTGTAGGCCTTAGGAAACTTATCCGTCCAGATGCCCTTGAAGTTGATGGTGTTCACCAGGGTAAATTTCAACTGGTCTGACTCCGACTCCATGAACTTCGTGTCATAACTGTCTTTAGCCACCTCCTTGAAGGCAGGCTTGGGTTGGATATTCTTGTGCGAGGTGAATTCGTTACTGATGTCAATTGTGGCCAACTTGTCGAGTTTGGGCGTCTCAGTGAGCATCTTGCGACAGAATTTATTAATGTTGGCGGCTTTCTTATCATCACAGCCCAGCACCTGGTTGATTTGTGTTCTCGTCTTGCCGGCAGATCCGTTGTTGATCAAGCCGAGGGCGTAGGTCATACCCAAGGGCGACAGAAGGATGCTCTCGCTGGCTCCCACTTTGCGGAATAGGTTGAAACCAAGGTCATTGACAGACATCACCAACGTCTGTTCTTCATCAGACAGACTGACCTGGATTCGCGGGTTGTTCTCATTCGGCACCCCATCTCCCTCTGCCTCAATTTCGAATGCCTCGATTTCCTTCATGGAGAAAGGCATAACGGCGCTGGTCACCTCTCGCTGCTTGGTGGTGATTTCGATCACACCGTTTTTACCTTGGGAACCATAGACGGCCGTTGCGGCGGCATCCTTCAAGACGCGCTGCGACTTGATGGTGGCAGGATCGATGTCCGACAGCTTACCCTTGAAGATAACACTATCGACGATGATCAGCGGCTCGTTGGTGACGATCAGAGTTTTTCTAATACGTCTGATATCAGCTTTGGGGAAATGTTTCTTGATGGCAGCTTCCTGTTCATCGCTCATCTCACCCTTTATGGTCAGATTGTCTATCTGCAGGCCGTAGAACCACTCGGGCAACGCCACCTTGTCGGTGAAGTTGAGGGTCAGTCTCTTGATGTACTTCAACTGGGCGAGGTGCTCAGGCACTCTGTTCACCCGTAAATCGAGGCCATCGAAAGAATCTTCTTCGGCCTTTTTCTTGAGACTCTCTACTATCTTTTCGTTGCTCTCTATCTGTCGCACCATCCAACCCATCTTGGGCGTGAGGGCATGCGTCAGGGTGTCCACTTCCGTTCCGATATAGCCTGCGATGAGCTCCATCGGCGTATCGACAATGACGTTACCATTGGCAATGTCGATAACCTGGTATCTGAAATCAACATACACGCGCTCCGATGGCATCTCATGGATGTGAGGCACCTGGTCGAGCGTCTGTCCGTTTTCATCGGGGAACAGTTTGAGCATCCAGCCGTCCAGAACGGTCGGCTTGCGAAAGTCGCATACCTTATTGCCCACCAGTTTGTCGGGGTTTTCCTTCTTGACCATGTTCTGCCAGAAAGCTTGGTTGGGTTTCCCCTCGGAGGCCTTGATGAACTCGGTCAGGATGGGTTTGAGGCTTTTGAACCAGTCGCCCATGCCGTACTTTTCCAACTGCTCTGTTTTCTCCAGCACCTTCTGCCAGTCCTGAGGCGTGCCCATGAGGGTGATAGAGGGAATGCCGCAGCCCATATAATGGACAACGTAGTCGAAATAGGTCTTCACCGTCTCCATCAGCGTGACCTGCGAGACGATGCGTTCAGTAACACCAGTCGTGGTGAAGTCGGCGGTGATGGTCTTGGCAACGTCGCCCTTGGTGAATTCGTTGATTTGTGCAGCGAAACCGGCGATGAGTTTCTTCCAGTCAGCATCCTCATGGAGCAGATCCTTCTTGGTCACCACCACCAGATCCATTTTCTCGGTGTGGCTCACTACCTGGTCGCGCAGTTCATCCGAATGTGCATTCACATAACGTGCAAACCCCTGACTGATGAGCAGCCAAAACATGTCGGGCGAGAGCACCAGCGGACGGTGCTCGGCATAGGCCCGCACGATCGTCTGGAAGAACACGTCTTTCCCCTTAAAGGTATAAAACCGTTCATCGTCAGAAAAACTCTTGGCAATCCAAATAGGTTCCAAAACCCCTTCTTCTCTGAAAATGCCATATAGAGCCGAGGAGCCCCTCAACTGGGAATCTTCCATATCAAGAGCATCCTCGTCGATGGGCGCGAGATTCTCGTCGACCACGAAGGTGACGCCGTTCTGAGCACTCGCGAAGCTGGCGACGAGTGCCAATATGATGATGATAAAACTTTTCTTCATAGGTTGGTTGGTCTAATGGACTCTTCTTTGGATTCTAATCGTAACAGGCTCCGAAGTCATGATCGATTGCATCATGATCTTGTATTTCTTTTTGTCGATAGCACGCGTCTCGGTTATCATGCCCGGATAACTGAAACGGAGGCGATTCTCAGGATTCTGAACCTTCATGACAAAACGACCATTAATATCGGTGATGGCCGATTCTACGATACGTCCTTGGGCGTCAACCTCACAGACGGTGGCACCCATCAGCGGACCCAAATCTTCGCTCACCGTGCCGCTGATCTTGTTGCCAGCCTTCACGGCTTTCGTTTTTTTTGCTTTTGAGGGCTTTTCGGAGGACAGTGGAATGACAATTTCCTCAACTCTTGTGATCTTGCCTTCCGGGAACCGTTGGTTCAACTGGGCTTCTTCTTCGTCGGTGAATTTGCCCCAGATGTAGAGTTCGTCGATGGGAATCTTGTCTAACCATTCAGGGATGACGACGGGATTGCTCCCGAAATTGAGATGCAGCCTGCGGATGTGCTCCAATTTAGAGAGCGCAAAGGGCACTTCCTGACCTTTACCCACATCGATACTGATATTGCCATCATACTTGTTTTGTTCCTTCATTCGTCCGACTTCATCGGATTCCTCATCGGCAATACGTGCCAGCCAGCCGATCTTGGGTGTGAGGGCATGCGTTGTGGCATTTTCCTCGACACCCACAAAGCCTGACCACAACTGCACGGGGATGGTGTCGAGTGGCTCGCCAGTGGCGGGATCGGTGAGAACCTGTCGGAAACACGCGCGCACCATCTCCTGAGGCATGTTGGTGCTCCACAACACACTGTCGGAGGTTTCACCATCCGCATTGGGGAAGAACTTCAGGATCCAGCCGTCCACCTTGGTCGTCTTTTGGGGATCGGGAAGGCAACCTCTGCCAATATTTATCTGGTCGACACGCCTTTTCCTGACGATATTTTGCCAGAACTTCTTGTTGGCTTTGCCCTTGGAGGCTTCGACAAACTCCTTGAGGATGGTCACCAGATCGTCAGACCACTTTTCCAGCTTGTATTTCCTCAGGCTGCGGGCCTTGTCGAGCACCTTCTGCCAGTCGTCGGGTGTGCCCTTGAGCGTGATGGAGGGGATGCCACAGATGGCTGAGATTCTGGTATAGATGAAATATTCCTTGACCACATCCATCAGCGAGATCTGCGAGGCAATGCGTTCGGTGATGCCGGTGGTGGTGAAGTCGGCTGTCATCAGGTCGGCCAACTCACCCTTAGTCTCCCTGGCAATGCAGGCGGAGAAGTCGTTCAACACGTCTTCCCAGTTGGCACCGGGCAAGAGAATATTATCATCGGAGACAGTCACAAGTTCCATTTTCCCCTCATGAGACACCAGCAGGTCGCGCATCTCCTCTGTATGTGCATTCACATAGCGGGAGAACCCCTGGCTGATGATGAGCCACACCATGTCGGGCGACAGCACCAGCGGACGGTGGTCGGCATAGGCCTGCAGGATGCACTTGTAGAAGTTGTCCTTGCCCATGTGGGCCAGTTGCTGCCCCTCAAAACTGGTCTTCAGCACATGATAGTCTTCCGAAGGCACCGCTAAGACGTTGATAATCTGCGCGGCAATAAACTTATCGTCGAACTTTGTGATGGTCTTCTTTGGGGCGGGCAGGTCTTTGTCAACTTCAAAGATGGTGCCCACGATGTCCAGTCCAGTACGTGGGCCTTGAAGCGGGTATTCAACCCCGGTGAGGGTCATCCCTTCGATCTCTTCCATTGAGAAGCGCTTGGCGGTCTGCTGCTGGCTCGTCTGTGCTGTAGCCAGGCTGGCGATGAGAGCTAGCATGGTGATGGTAAAACTTTTCTTCATAGATTGGTTGGTTTTTAATAAGATGTCGTCATTGTGCCATCAAAACCGATGGCGTCGCGGTTGAGCGAGCGCACACGGATATACGCTTCGCCAGAGTCATAGAGTTCTACGACATAGTGATAGGAATCCTCCTTGGTCCTGACATCGATGTCGAGCTGCGTGTATTTGTTCGACTTGGGTTTGCTCTCCTTATAACTCAGCACGGGTGCCTCGAAGTTCAGACCTATCGAGGGTGCGAGCGTGGGCGATACACGAGCCTGTCCCAGATAGGGCAGATAGCTGTGCAGCGTGTCGCCTCGCAGTTCCAGGTAGAAGTCGGGTGTCACCATCCTCGAGCCGTAGCGCATGGTGTTCATCGAACGGATGTCGATGCGCCACTGCCTGGCAGCGATGGCATCGGAGGGCTTCACTTCGTCTCTCTCGTACGTATGGGTGTAGAGGCCCCGGGCCTGGTTGGCATCGTTCTTCTTATAGGTGAAGTTGACGGATTCCGTGTCGCTGAACACCAGGGCATACTCGAGGGTGTCAGTACCGTTGGCGTGGTTTTCGTAGAGATGACTCTCTGTCGCCTCCTTGCTCAGTGCGGTGAAGACGGTGCGGATGGAGTCAAGGACGGCCTGTTTGGGAGGCGTTGTGAGCTGTCCACCCTTGTTGTGGCGCTTTTTCGTCTTACTGGCGTTCGGCTTGCGATCGACCATCTTTATCAGGCCCTGCTCCTGCAGATAGGTTTCCAACTGACGGAGCAGCGAGAGCCTTCCGAGCTCGCTCGAAGATGGCCGAGTCGTGACGGACGAAGGCGAAGCCAACTGTCTGAGGCGCGGGTTCTGACCCTGTCCGGATAGAGGCGTTACCATTTGTTTCGATACCGTAAGGGGAGAGACTTCAATGGCCTTCATCTCGTTGTCTGACATGAGGTTCTTACGCCCATGATAGTATTCACCTTGAGTGCCGCTGCAAAGGAATCGGGCTACTTCTTGGATGGGGCTTCGATGGTCACCATTGCCGTCATAACGAAAAGCCAACTCATACTTGATGGTGTCAGCACCCCCCTTGTGAGATTCGTAGCGATAGCTGTCGGACGCCTCTTTGCTCACACTGGCGAAAATATGGCGGATGGAGTCGACATTCACATTTCCCCTCTGCTTTTGGAGATAGTCGTCCAATTGGCTGAGGCGCGGATTGGGCTGCTGAGCAAATGCCATCGTCGCCCAAACAACCAGGGAAATAAGTGTATAGCGTCTGTTCATGATGATATCTTGTTTAATTATTCATAATTGCTGTGATTTCCTGTTGAAGGCGCTGGCCGCGAGAACGGATGTCCTCCAACTGAGCCGCCATCGCTACTAACGGGTCTTCTTCGGCGTTTGCTGCTGACTCAGGAGTTGGTTCTGCTTCTGCTGTGAGGGCAGGCTCTACTTCTGGGGTGGGTATCAGTTCAACGAGTTTCATGACCGTTTCCTGACGCTTCTTTGCAGGCTTATGAGTGGGCTGTGGCGCTGGCGCTTCGACAGGCTCAGAGACCGTATTTGAAGGCTCCTCTATGACAGACTCTCCTTCGATAGGCTCAGGAACCGGGGCTGTAGGCTGTTCAACAGTCTGTGCCACGAGGGGCTCTTCAACTGTTTGCTGTTTTCCGAAGTTGAACACAATGAGCAGGGCGATACAGGCAGCGACGGATATGGCAGCATAGAGCCAAAGTCTGCGAGACTTGGGTGCCGTTGCAGGTTCCACAAGGCGCTGCATCAGCCGATCGTTCAGGTCGGCGGGCAATGGCGGCAATTGCTGCTCCCGTCGGCTGACGGCTTCGTGTAGGTTCTTATCGTTTCTGAGTTCGTTCATATTTTAGCGGGTTTTGATGATTCTGTAGAGTTTCTTGCGGATGCGGCTCAGCTGCGAGCCGACGGTAGAGGGGTTGGAGTCTGTGACAAATGCAATGTCAGCGAGGCTCATGTTGTCGTAGTAGAACATGCTCACGATGGTCTGCTCGTGGGGCGGAAGTTTCGCCAGCGCCTGTTCCAACTGTCGGATGGTCTCTTCGTTCTGAGGCACATCGTCTGGTGCTTCCATTGCGTCAGTGCCCAGATTGCCTTCTTCTATATATAATAAGGTGGGCTTTTTGCCTCTGACGAAGTTGAGCGACTCATGGTAGGCAATGCGGTTGAGCCATGTGGCGAGCGAGGCCTGACGAGAATCATAGCTCCCGATGCTGCGCAGGGCCTTAAAGAACACATCCTGATAGACCTCTTCGGCGTCCTCGCGCTGCGACACGATGCGCTGCACCATGCGGAACACCATCGGACCATAGTCAGTGAGCAGCCGTTGGCAGGCGGCAGGCTGATGCTGCTGCAGGTCGCTGATCAGGATGGTTGAGTCTTGGTCCATTTGACTTTGTCTTCTACTTATATATACACACATAATGGAAAATCATTGCACTATTTCCATTATTTTTTTACTTACCGTGCAAATATACGAAAAATAATCGAAAGTACCAAGACTTTCGGCTGATTTCATCGTTAGGATCTTTTTCTGACAAACCGTCTCGTGAGAATCGTACATTGGTCAGCAATCGGTCATCAGGTCACAAATACGCGAGTTTTGAGCACTTTAGCTAAATGACTGACATACTGCAAGTTACATTGTTAATAGTATTAGTATCACTGACAGAGGGTATCTATGGGTTGTTCAAATAGTACTTATCGCTCGTTCGAATGGCATCTTCGACTCATTCGGATAATCTCTATAGGGGTAAAGGGATTATCTGAACAAGTCGTTCGGACTATCCAAACCACCGTTTTACTACGTCCAAACTCCCAGTTCCCGACATTCAAGCTCCTATTCCTTCGATTATTCCATGTATTTTTCTCCTAGATTGTTCTATCAAGATAGCATAATTATAGACAAAGTATCTTGACATTCCCACGCAGTTATGCTTCTTTACACATCGTTCATTGGATCCATGTGTTATAATCATATTGTTAATGATTAAGCGAACGGAATAAAAAACGGATTCTGCCGACCGCTCAGATATATCAGGTCGGACGCTCCAATATGTAAGGGCGTCCGCCCTAATTCATGCGGGCGACTGCCAACAACCAGTTTCCCCGTACCTTTCTCCCTGTTACTACGTACTTCATTCCCTGTTCCCCCTAGTTTTAGCCCCTTTTCCTTCGAACGCAAAACATACACATGGGTTCACTTTACACATAGTTACTATGTTTGCATTAGTTTTCTTGTTCATTGTTCTATTCGATGTTTAGTGCCTTCTTAATGAGCGGCTCCAATTCCTCAGCATCGGTTGAGGTGGAGAGAATGGTGCCATCGCGGTCTATGAGGAACATGGCACCGCCTGCGCCACCCACGCCATTCTTCTCCCAGACACGGTTTTCGTCGTTCAATTCCAACAGGCTCGTCCATGGGTAGCCATCCTTTCGCGCTGCGTTTTCCATATCCTCCCGCTTGCGTTCACGGGCTATGGCTACGACTGTAAATCCTTTGTCCTTGTACTTCTCATAAACGGGAATCATGGCCTCGCTATGGCTACGACAGGGGCCGCACCACGATGCCCAGAGGTCGATAAGCGCCACTTTTCCACGGATGAGCGAAGAGATGGGGACGAGTTGGCCATCGGTGTTGCGGACATCGTAGTCAATGTAGGGCTTGCCGGGCTGAAAGCGAAGGGCTGTTAAGGCAGTAGTAATCTGTCCGTGAACGGGATGACCTTTATATAAATTGCATAGCTTTGTTTCGTAGAGTGCGACCATTTGCTCATGCGGCGTGGCATCGAAATTCTGGTATACATTCGCATACCTGAGCATTGTAATAGACTGCAACAACTGGTAGTAGGCCCAAAGCATGGGATGTTGCTCGTAATATTCTGCTCGGAACGGATAACTGAGACGGCCTAAGCTGTCCATCGTCTGATGCAATCGGCCTTCATCGCCAGTGCTCTCTATCTTTGGAGCTTTGTCGCCATATAATTCAATCCGTACCGTTCCGTTCTCCACGATGAACCAGCCGTAATAGTGGCTCGAAGTTTCTACATATTGTTTATATGGAATGACCTCGTACATTTCGGGAACGTCCGTTTCTATGTCACACTCGAAATGCCTGTTCACGGCCTTGTAATGCCATTCTGGTGCATCATTGACGCGCAGGTCCGTCCCCATCTTACAGATGACAACTTCATCGCCCCATTTGTTATCAGCAAACTTGCCCTCGATGTGGCATTTCACTTGTCCCTGTCCCGCCATTGCTACGAGGGCGAGCAGAGCGGTGATGATAGTTTTCTTGTTCATATTATTCAAACGGTTCGAAACTTCTTGTGGTGACAGAGTAAAAGCCGGAAGTCTTTTCACGGGCTTGCTGGGGAGTCATGCTTTTGAGCGCCTTCTTGTCGTAGGTTACCTTGCCGTTCTTCCAGCTCTTCAGGACGGCCCACTCGGCGGGTATCATCATGTCACCTTTGCCCTCGATGATGATGATGTTGAATTCCTGTTCGCTTGCACAACGAATATAGATGTAATAAAAGTCGGGGACTCTCGACAGATATTGGCTCTCGAATAATTCGGACAATCTCAATTTCATGTGTGTACCATTGAAAAAGGTAATAGTAGGATAGAAAGAGAACCAGAAGCCCGTGTTGTCCTCCAGGAAGGCGAGTGTAGCGTTTTTGATCTGATCAAGCACCGCAGTGGCCTGTGTCCGTGAGTGCATGGTATAGACGGTGCCGCGTGTCTCACTCTTCGTCTGCTTCGGCTCGACCGTTTGCTCCCTCAGCACGAAGTCATCCTCGTTGCGATCTTTCCTCACAATGGTGTAAGTGCTGTCGTGATAGACGTAGAACTGGCGGCTCGTGATGCCTTCCTGTTTCAGGATGGGCTGAATCATACGGGTGTAGGCCTCCTTGTCGAAAGGCACGATGTCCTTAATCGGCTTGTAAACGCTGTCGGGGGTGTATTCATATCTGAAGTAGCCAAAACCCTTCGGACTCCACTGGGATCCTATATTATAGGGATATGAATTATAGCTGAAGGAGATTAACTCTGGGGCATTGATATAATCGACATCCCTGTTGTGGTGGTAGGTCGTCAAGGTGTCTCCATTCTGATATTCGCCAATGACAATGGCATAGCGCACGCTATCGACTCCATTTCGGTGGTATTCCCAGATATAGCTCTCCAAGGCATTGTCAGTAAGTGCCTTGCAGGTGTTGCGTATGGCTTCATACACTTTGTTTTCCCGATTAATCCTATCCTGCACGATGCTGTCATTCCTCTGGTTTGGCAAATCCTTCTTGGGGTCGCCCGTTTTTGGCGTCGGCTGGAAGTCGTTCATCAACGCGCATTGAATTCTAACCGTTTTATGGTACTTTCCGTCATAACTATATGTTATCCAATCGGGAACAGCAGTTCCTATGTTATACACATAGTTGGCGAGGCTGTCAATCATTGGATTGCCCTGCAACCGCTTTAGAAGGGTTCCCTGAGCCACCGCGCTGAGGGATACGATGGTAGCACAAAGTGCAAATGCTATTCTTTTCATATCTTTTTTGTTTATGAATTTACTATTATTCGTCTTCATTCAAGGCTATTTCCACTTGTAGGCTCATGCGCTCACCCCGACTGCGGATTTCGTCGGTCAATCCCTTGAAGTCGGCTTGCAGACTGCCGCTCGTCTGTGTCATTATTTCCATTTCTATCCGTCTCCTCTCTTCAGCGAAGGCTCTTTCGGCAAGTTCTGTTGCATCGATAGGATCTGGTTCCGGCGTAACTTCCACGGGCTCAGCTTTCGCCATGTAGTGTCTGGGCGTGCGGGGCATCCGGATTTGCTCCTTCAGGATTTTCACGGTGTCGGCCGTTTCCGTCTTTTCTTCTTTCTCCAAGGTTTTTGCCTTCACTTTCTTGGTCTCTGTTTGCGGGGACGCCTTTATGGTGTCTGTATGTGCCACAAGGTCGGGGTTCTCGCTGTTTCGGTTGTTGAGAGCAACACTCAGGGAGAACAGCAGGACGAGACTGGCGGCGATAGCCGATATTGGGTAGAGCCAGCGACGTATCGGGCTTTTGGTTTCCTTTTCGGTAGCCTGGTGCATCCGCTGCAGGAAGTCGGCAGGCAACTGCGGCGTATCGGCATATTTGCGCCGGACGGCTTCGCGGAGGTCGGTATCTTTGTTCGTTGTCATATCTTCTGAAGTTGTTTATAAAGTTTCTTGCGGATTCTGTAGAGGCGGTTGGCCAATGCGTGAGAGGTGGCGTCCATGATGAATGCGCATTCGTCGAGCGGACGGTTTTCGAAATAGTAGAGCGTGAGCAGCAGGCGTTCGTCGGGCAGCAGATCGTCCATCAGTTGTTCCAGTCTCTGGATGCGCTCCTCACGTCCAGTGGACAGCTCCGCTTCCAACTGCTCATCACTGATGTCCGTCTGCCAAGCCTGGCTGTCTTCGATCGGAACGATCATGGGGCGGCGGCGTTTCAGGAAGTCGAGCGTCAGACGGTAGGCGATTCGGCAGAGCCAGGTAGAGAGCGAAGCCTTGTGCGGGTCGTAGCTGTCGATATGGTCGAAGGCACGGAGGAAAGTATCTTGCGTCAGTTCCTGGGCATCCATCACGTCGGTCACCTGTCTTACGATCATTGCGAAGACCTCCTGCCCGTAGCGACCGACCATCAGGTCTTGTCCCTTGCGCCGACCGCCTTTCACAGCTTCTACTATCTGCTCGTCTGCCTTCACTATCGTTGTTTCAATTTGCTGTTTCTACTTGTTATACGACAGGAATCAGGAAATATCCCGCACTTTCCTACATTTTTTTATAATTGTGTGCAAAGTTAGGGAATTTCACTGAGAAAACGAAATAAGCGCGAACTTTATGACGAAAAGATTTGGAAGTATCAAATATAGTTATTATCTTTGCAGTGTAAAAATCCAAGAACTATGGAACACAACATCAACAACAAAGAGAAACAAGTGCTGCGCAAGCAGAATCGGTGGGAAGGACTCTACTTCTATCAGAAGTCGAATGTGCTCTACCAACTGACATTCGCTTTCACTAAGCGTTTCCTAACCCGTGGCGACCGCACCATCGACCAGATGGTACAGGCGGCACGCTCAGGCAAACAGAACATTGTGGAAGGCTCCGCCGACGGCGTCACCTCGATGGAGATGGAGTTGAAACTCTTGAACGTCGCCCGAAGCAGTATCAAGGAACTGAAGGAAGACTACGAGGACTACCTAGCCTCGCGCCATCTCTCGCGCTGGACGGCCGGGCATGCCCGCTACGACGGGATGCTGAAATTCTGCCGCCGGCATAACGCCATTGCTGACTACGAGAGTTTCTTCGAAAAATGGACTGCCGAAGAGATGGCAAATATAGCCTTAACGCTCTGCCATATGGTGGACAGGATGATGACCACCTATCAGAAGCAACTGGAACAGGAATTCGTGACAGAGGGCGGAATCAAGGAACGGATGACAGCCGCCCGCTTGAGCTATCGCACAAATCAAAAAGAAGAAATAGCCCAACTGAAGCAAGAATTGGAGCAGGCCCACCGCAGGATCGCCGAGCTCGAGGCGAAACTCAAGGCCATAGAAGGAAAGGAATAAGGCTCTTTCTTGCTAGCCTGGCTAGCCGTTCTAGCCTAGCTAGATAGACTAGAATGGCTAGATTAGCTAGATCGGCTAGTTCGGCTAGGTAGGCTAGATTGGCTAGTCAGGCTAGATCGGCTAGTTCAAAGCTCAGAACTGCCAGCGGTTGGGGATCTGGCGGTCGGGCCAGAGGTGCTTGGCGTAGGTGTAATGATACTGCTCGAAGAGCGAGGTAAAGCGGGTGAGGCGCTGGAGGAAGGCTTGATAGTTTTTGCGCGCGGGCTGTGTCCATTGCACCTCAGCGAGGGCCGACATGCGGGGCAGCGCCTGATACTCCACCATCTGCTCGTTGGTCATATACTCCGTCCAGAGGTTGGCCTGCGTACCGAGGATATGACTGCGGGCCTCCACAGAAAGGCTGTCGGGAGCGGGATCGAGGGCATAGACCTTCTCGATGGGGATAAAGCCGCCGCAACGACTGGGTTCAAACTCAGTATCCTTCACCTGCTGGTAGTCGAAATAGCAGTGGGTTGTTGGCGACATCACCACGTCGTGACCTGCCTCAGCAGCCTTCGCACCGGGGGCAGAGCCGCGCCACGACATAATCATCGCATCATGAGGCGCACCATCGAGAATCTCGTCCCATCCCAAGGCGCGACGGCCTTTGGAAGCCAAGATATTGAAAACCTTGTTAGTAAAGTAAGGTTGCAACTCAGACCGTACCATTTCCTCAGGAGAAAACTCTGGCATCGTCCGCGGACCATCAGAGCCTCCTTCAACTTGGCCAGCTACGCGGCCTTGAAGTACCTTCTTCAAATAGAGTTTACTGCATTTCTCGCAATGCACCCATTTCTCGGCGGGTGTCTCGTCGCCACCGATATGGATAACCTCGGATGGGAAGATATCCATCACCTCGGTCAGCACATCCTCAACAAACTCATAGACGCGGGGATTACTGACGCAGAGCACGTCCTTATACACGCCCCAGTAGTGACCCACCTGATAAGGGCCGCCCGTACAACCGAGTTCGGGATAAGCGGCGAGGGCTGCCAACATATGACCCGGCATATCAATCTCAGGCACGATGGTGATGTGGCGGGCTGCGGCGTAGGCTACAATCTCACGGGCCTCAGCCTGAGTATAGAAACCGCCGTAGGAGATGCCATCGTCGAGGTCGGAGTTGGTACCGATGATGGTGCCGCTGCGCTGTGAGCCGATGGTAGTGAGACGGGGCCACTTCTTGATCTCGATGCGCCAGCCCTGATCGTCGGTCAGGTGCCAGTGGAACACGTTCATATTGTGCAGCGCCAACAGGTCGATGAACTTCTTCACGAACGCAACGGGGAAGAAGTGGCGCGAGCAGTCGAGGTGCATCCCACGCCAGGAGAAACGCGGGGCATCGGTAATCACCACAGGATTAAGGAGTGTGAAAGGAGGCGTCGCGGAGGAAGCGGAAGGATGATTCGTGAGTTCCGTGACGTGTTGTGACTGTCGGGCGTTGACAACGGCCTTTCGGAGTGTCTGGATGCCATAGAAGACACCAGCCGCAGAGCCGCCCGCAATCGTTATTCCTTTCTTATTGATTGTAAGCACATAGCCCTCGGATTCCTTGACCTTCGGCGACACAACGAGTTCGATGTATGTCTTTCCCTTCTCCCGTTTCTGGGCAAGGGGCAGCGTTCCGCCGGTGACATCCTTCAGATAGGCCTGCAGGAAATCGGCCTCAGCCTTCAACTCCTCTGGCGCCACAATCTCCACCAGATCATTCCACAGCGTAAACGGCTCGCCCTTCTGCATCTCGATGCTTTGCGGCAGCGGCACGATATCGTATTGCGCCCTGACGGGGCTAACTGATAAATAACAAATAATAAATAATAAACCTATCAGTCTATAACTATATTTCTTGGTAATCATCTGTAAACTGTAAACTATAAACTGTAAACTAAAACCTATACTCAACAAAAGCTTCCATCGCCTCGTAGCTGGCGAGGCCGAGTTCATCGTAGCGCTTGGCAGTCTCGCGGTTGCGGTCCTCGGCACGCTGCCAGAACAAGCGTTCGTCATTACCAAGGAAGGGCGCACTCTCCATCTGACTCTGATGGCGCAGGATGGAGTTACGTTTCTCACGGAGCTCCTCCGGACTCATCGGCACACACATCTCGATGTCGGCCACATCCCACTCTGCCCAGGCACCTCGGTACATCCACACACGACAGTCCTTCAACCACTCTGCCCCAGCCTGTTTGGCTTCGTCGATAGCCGCCAGCACAGCATCGGTACACTTGCGATGGGTGCCATGCGGATCGGCCAGGTCGGCAGCCACATAGATCTGATGGGGCTGTATCTCCTCCAACAGCTGTTGGATAGGCTCCACATCGCGCTCCGTCATCGGGAGTTTCTCAATCTTGCCACTCTCATAGAAGGGCAGATCGAGGAAATGGATATGATCCTTCGGAATATGGTTATAACCGCAGGCATTACGGGCCTCCCCACGCCGGATGAGCCCTTTCACCGTCAGGATGGCCTGATTGTCGCAATCTCCGGTCTGCTTCTCCTTCAGGTAACTCATGATCTCCTTGTAACGAATCTTGATGACCTCATCGGAGCCATTAGCGAAGAGCTGGTTGAAACCATTGATGAAGTGCATATACAACCGCACCTCCTCATCAGCCACCGCGATATTACCAGATGTCTCGTAGGCGATGTGGACATCGTGCTTCTGCTGCATCAAGCGACGGATGGTGCCACCCATGGAGATGACGTCATCGTCGGGATGAGGCGAGAATACCACCACCCGCTTGGGATAGGGTTTGGCACGCTCCGGACGGGTAGAATCATCCACATCCGGCTTACCGCCAGGCCAACCCGTGATGGTGTGCTGCAACTCGTTGAACACTTCGATATTGACGAGACCGGCCTGACCGTCGAACTGCTCGACAAGGTGGCCGAGACCGTTGTCAACATAGTCTTTCGTCGACAGTTTGAGCAAGGGCTTGCCCACTTTGTTGCAAAGGTCGATGACCTGCCTGCGCAAGGTGTGCTCAGGCATCTTGATCGTAGATGTTAGGTTTAGATTCATAGACTTTGAACTTTGAGCTTTAAACTTTGAGCTTTATGATTACACTATTATGCGGAAGCGAATTTTTCACTATTCACTTTTCACTTCCTCTGGCAGGAGGACAACACCGGTCTGTTTCTTGCCATCCATCATAATCTTCAGCGGCTTCTCGAAGCGGACATGGCGCACGTATTCCGTCTCCTCGACAGCGGGCATCTGATCGAGGATATCCTGCTGGAGGATGCCATCGCCTGTATAGGTGTTAATGGTGAAATAGCCGACACCGAAGCTGGTAAGGTTCTGGAAGAAGTGGGTACCTTGTGAGGGGTCGACATGATAGTTCTTCAGACTTGTCTCTACAATGACACGGGCGGCGGAGATATGAGGCCACTTAACGGGGATGCCAAGCCAGTAGTCGCTGGAGCCCCAGCGTCCCGGACCAATGAGCACGTAGTTCTTATCCTCATTGAGGAACTGCTGGTTGATCTTCTCGATATGTGAGGCAATCGTGGGGTTATTGGCAGCAGTGAAGTTCTCATCGGTCTTGACATAGACCACATCGACGACATCCTCAGAGATACCATGTCCCAGCGAGTTTTGAGAGCGCAACAGACAATCGGCATCGGGAATCTTCTGCAGATCTTCGTCGAGCACCTGCTTCGAATCTACAATCGGCCGGATCTGGAGCAGATAGAGCTCCCCGGAGCGGTCGTTATTCAGATTACAGGCAAACTCAATCTCGATGGGGCGTCGCATCTCCTCAGAGCCGTATTTCTGCGCCATCTGGAGCAGTTCGGGCAAGGGGAAGATGCCCTGCTGGAGGACGCCACAGAAGGAGATCACCTTACGCCCACCCTCGTAGATGCCATCGCGGATGACCTGATCCACAGGGTCGTAGGTCGAGGCGATATACGTCAGCGAGCCGTCGGCATCAGCCTGCTTGACGCGCAACGACTTGATGTTAAAGCCGTCGTCGACCTTGAAGTCATCGCCCACATGACTCATGTCGAGGGCATAGAAGCGTGTCTGCGTCTCGCTCAGGGCCGTTTCCATCTCACTGGTCTGCAACACCTGCGTGGGGTGATAAGGCGATACACGGAGCGTCTGTCCGCCATCGACGATGTACTTACCCAATCCGAGGGCGAGGCTGGCGATACCCTCCTCAGCCGTCTCGTCGCCGATGGGATAATAGTTCAGCGAGCGCAGCACACCCGAGAAGTTAGGATAGTAGAGATCGCCATACTGCTTACCCACCACCTCCTGCAGGATGACTGCCATCTTCTCCTGGTCGATGACATTCTGCGTGGCCAGCATATAGGCCTTAGAATCCTTGTAATAGACAGAGGCATAGACACCCTTGATGGCACAGGCCAGCATACGGAGCATCTCATATTTGTCGTCGAGATAAGGAATCATGTAGGTACTGTAGATACCTGCGAAGGGCTGATAGTGGGAATCCTCCAGCAACGATGACGAGCGCACGGCAATCGGCGACTTCACGGCATCGAAGAAGGTGAAGAAGTCGGCTATCAGCGAGTCGGGCAACTGCGCACGGAGGAAATGCTGCAGAATCTCCTCGTCAGGGGCGTCGCTCAGTGCGATGGGGTAGAGATTATTCTTCTCCATGAACTCGTCGAAGAAGTCGGTACAGAGCACCACCGTCTTCGGAATCATCACCTGCGCCTGCTCATACTTATTGAGTTCCGGGTGGCGCTTGATGATATTATCGAGGAATGCCAAACCACGGCCCTTACCACCGAGGGAGCCCTCACCGATACGGGCGAAGTGGGCATAGCGGTCGAATTTCAAACGGTCGAAGACAGCCACAATACCGATGTTCTTCATCCGACGGTATTGCACGATGGCATCGAAGATGATTTGACGGTGGGCATCGACATCCTGAAGTTTATGCCAGGTGACATGCTTGAGGAAGGCCGAGACGGGGAAGATGGCACGGGCACAGAGCCAGCGGCTCATGTGGTTACGACGGATATGGCGCACCAGTGAGTCGGCGGGAATGTTAAAGATATTGTCCTGCAGTTCCTTCAACGAAGTGACGCGGGCTATCTCCTCCTTCGTCACAGGATCGCGGAAGATGAAGTCGCCGAAACCCATGTGCTCCTCCATCAGATGATGCAGGTCGACATTCATCTTCGTTGAGTTCTTATCGATGAAATGGAAGCCCTCCGCCTGGGCCTTCTCACGGTTGGCCGTCTCCTTCGAGTCGAGAATCAGCGGCACATACTCATCGCGGCGGCGGATCTCACGCAGCAGTTTCAGGCCAGCCTCAGGGTCACCCTCCTCGACATGGGAAAGGCGTCCAGGGGTATTGTGCATCGGGAAACGGGTATCGGAGATGACACCGAGCGTATTCTCGTGATATTTCTCATAGAGGGCCATCGCCTCCTCATAGTTCGTGGCGAGCACCACCTTCGGACGACCTCGCTTGCGCTGGGCAGCAGCATGGGGGTTCAGGGCCTCGGTCGAGAAGCGCTTCGACTGCGCAAGGATGTAATTATACAAATTCGGCAATACAGAGGAATAGAAGCGGATATTATCCTCGACCAAGAGAATCATCTGCACACCAGCCTCGCGGATATCGTGGTCGATGTTCATCTTGTCCTCCAACAGTTTGATGATCGACATGATGAGGTTGGTGTTGCCAAGCCAACAAAAGACATAATCGAACATCGACATATCCTCGTTCTCGATGCGCTTGGTGATACCGTGCGAGAAAGGCGTCAGCACCACGCAGGGGATATTCGGATGAGCGGCCTTCACCTCACGGGCCACCGTAAAGGCATCGTTGTCGGCATTACCAGGCATACAGATCACAAGGTCGATGTCGGTCGTCTTCAACACAGCACTGGCCTCCGCCGTCGTCGACACCTGGGTAAACGAGGGTGGGTAGCGCATGCCAAGTTCCATATACTCATCGAAGATTTTCTCGTCAATACGGCCATCATCCTCAAGCATGAAGGCATCATAGGGATTGGCCACGATAAGGACATTGAAGATACGTCGTGTCATCAGGTTGACGAACGACACATCCTTCAGATAGAATTTATTCCACTCCTGTGGTATCTTAGTTACTTCTTCCATATTGTTTGTTGGCAAAGGTACAACTTTTCTCCAAGAAAAGCAAGGGATTTACAAAAAACTTCGTACCTTTGCAGACAAAATCATTAAACCGACAAACAAATGGACAAGAAACTGAAACAAGGCACGCTTTGCGTACAGGCAGGCTACAAGGCCAAGAACGGAGAACCGATAGAGTTGCCGATCATCCAGAGTACAACCTTTAAATACGACGATTCGGATGAGATGGCAAAGTTGTTTGACTTAGAGAAGGAAGGTTACTTCTATACCCGTCTGCAGAATCCGACAAACGATGCGGTGGCTGCAAAGATTGCCACGCTCGAAGGCGGTGTAGGTGCCGTACTGACCTCATCAGGCCAGGCCGCCAATTTCTATGCCATCTTCAATATCTGTCAGGCCGGCGACCACTTCATCACATCGAACGAGATCTATGGCGGCACTTATAATCTGTTTGGTGTCACCCTGAAGAAACAGGCATCGACTGTACGTTCATCTCGCAGGAGGCCTCCGACGAGGAGATTCAGGCAGCCTTCCGACCAAATACCAAGGCCGTGTTTGGCGAAACCATCTCTAATCCCGGCTGCGCTGTCTTCGACATTGAGCGTTTTGCCAAGATCGCACATAAGAACGGCGTGCCCCTGATTGTCGACAACACCTTTGCAACCCCGGTAAACTGTCGTCCGTTTGAATGGGGCGCAGACATCGTGACCCACTCTACCACGAAGTATATGGATGGTCTGGCTACACAGGTGGGCGGTGTTGTGGTCGACAGCGGTAACTTTGATTGGCTGGCTCATGCCGAGAAGTTCCCTGGCCTCTGCACACCCGACGAGAGCTATCACGGCCTGACTTACGTGAAAGCCTTCGGGAAGATGGGCTTCACTACGAAGCTCGTGGCCCAGCTGATGCGCGACCTCGGCTCAATCCCCGCCCCACAGAATGCTTTCCTGCTTCACCTCGGCTTGCAGACATTGCACCTGCGTATGGCTCAGCACTGCAAGAATGCCCAGAAGGTGGCAGAGTTCCTCAGCCAGAACGAGAAGGTTGCTTGGGTTCATTACTGCGGACTGCCCGGCGATGAGGCCTACGCCCTGGGACAGAAGTATCTGCCCAACGGCTCATGCGGCGTGATTGCCTTCGGACTGAAAGGTGACCGCGAGACTGCCGTGAAGTGGATGGACTCGTTGGAGATGATCAATATCGTGACCCACGTAGCCGATGCCCGCACCTGCGTATTACATCCTGCCTCGCACACCCATCGCCAACTCTCCGACGAGCAGTTGCGCGAGGCCGGTGTGGCACCCGACCTGATCCGTCTTTCCGTCGGTATTGAGGACGTTGAAGACATTCTCGACGACATCAAGCAGGCCTTAAATCGCATCTAAAAGGCCTTACATTTAACAAAATGTAACTTTATTAGAAAATTATTCGGTACTTTCCTTGGAAGGTACCGATATTTTTATTATATTTGCACCATCAAAGTAACATTTTGAAAGAACTTAAAACAGTAATTCTAACAAAACAACACTATGGAAGTTGAGAAGATTATGCAAGCCTTGGAGCACAAGCATCCTGGCGAACTGGAGTACTTACAGGCAGTAAGAGAGGTGCTAGAATCGATTAAGGACGTCTACAACCAGCATCCCGAGTTCGAAAAGGCAAAAATCATAGAACGTATCGTGGAGCCCGAACGCATCACGACCTTCCGCGTGCCCTGGGTCGACGACAAGGGCGAGGTACAGGTGAACATCGGCTACCGCGTACAGTTCAACAGCGCCATCGGTCCTTACAAGGGCGGTCTGCGCTTTCACCCGTCGGTGAATCTGAGTATTCTGAAATTCCTCGGTTTCGAGCAGACGTTCAAGAATGCCCTCACCACCCTGCCCATGGGCGGCGGCAAGGGCGGCTCAGACTTCTCGATTCGCGGCAAGAGCGACAATGAGGTGATGAAGTTCTGTCAGGCTTTCATGTGCGAACTCTATAAGGTGATCGGTCCGGATATGGACGTACCCGCCGGTGACATTGGTGTGGGAGCCCGCGAGATCGGCTACCTCTTCGGCTACTACAAGAAACTGACAAGTCAGTTCCATGGTGCCACATTGACTGGTAAAGGTATGGAATGGGGCGGAAGCATTCTCCGTCCGGAGGCCACAGGTTACGGTGCCTTGTACTTTGTTCACCACATGATGGAGACCCACGGACTCGACATCAAGGGCAAGACCATCGCCCTCTCTGGCTTTGGCAATGTGGCTTGGGGTGCTGCCAAGAAGGCTACCGAACTCGGTGCGAAGGTGATCACCATCTCCGGTCCTGACGGCTATATCTACGACCCCGCGGGTCTCGACGCAGAGAAGATCGAGTATATGCTGGAGCTCCGCGCCAGCGGCAATGATGTCTGTCAGCCTTACGAGGAGGAGTTTGAGGGCTCGAAGTTCTTCGCCGGCAAGAAGCCATGGGAACAGAAAGCCGATATCTATCTGCCCTGTGCCACTCAGAATGAGCTCAACGGTGAGGACGCCGATATGATTCTGGCCAATAAACCGCTATGTGTCGCTGAGGTATCGAACATGGGCTGCACAGCCGAGGCTGTCAACAAGTTTATCGCCGCCGGTCAGCTGTTTGCACCGGGCAAGGCGGTGAATGCCGGTGGTGTGGCCACCTCTGGTCTGGAGATGACGCAGAACTCGATGCGCATGTCGTGGACAGCCGAAGAGGTCGACCAGCGTCTGCATCAGATCATGTCTGGCATCCATGAGCAGTGTGTGAAGTACGGCAAGGAACCCAGTGGTTATATCAACTATGTAAAGGGTGCAAACGTCGCCGGCTTCATGAAGGTCGCCAAGGCCATGCTCGCACAAGGTATTGTATGATTTTAGAGGTGAGAGGTAAGAGGTGAGAGGTAAGAGAATACTCAGAAAGCTGAACAAGCAGCAAGGATGGAAACTCAGGGTTGTAGTGATTTCGGTCGCTATGCTCTTACCTCTTATCACATCTCTCACCTCTCACCTCTCACCTCTCACCTCTTACATAAACGCCCAAGGCGTTCAGACGGGTAAGGCCTCATTCTACGCCATGAAGTTCTCCGGGCGGAAGACCGCCAGTGGCGAACGGCTACATCATGACTCGCTGACTTGTGCCCATAGAACCTATCCCTTCGGCACCCAGTTGAAAGTGACGAACCCCAATAATGGCAAGACTGTCATTGTGCGTGTCACCGACCGCGGGCCTTATGTAAAAGGACGTATCATCGACCTCTCCGTACGAGCAGCCAGGGAATTGGGTATTATCTCGCAAGGAATTGCACCCGTGATTGTGGAACGCTATAATCCTTCGATTATTCCCTTCAAGCCTGAAGACATCATAGAGTTGCCGGAATTGGAACTGAGCACGAATGAGGGTCCGATGTCCAAGCCTATCTGGGTGGAACTGAAAGAACAGCAGGAACAAAGAAACAAGAGTCAGAAGGCCGTACCTGTCATCAACCGCAAGTTCCCCCCCCCACCCGATAAGAAAGAAGAGCCCAAGGATGTCAAGACGCCCGAAATGAAGGCTCCTGAGACCAAAGCGCCTCAGACACCTCAGAACAACAGGAACGGCATCGACGAAATCAACAAGAAGCCCAACCAGTCAAAGGCTTATCAGAAACGGGAAGAAGGATCAGCAAAGAAAAGCAGGCGATGAATCATCGCCTGCTTGTTTTGATAGTGAACTCCCGAGCCTGGGACGACATATCCTTATTACCTTGCATGACGCCAATCCGGAAAACGGCATCACCGTCACGTAATCTGCTATCGGCTTTGATCGTTGCCGTATAGCGGATGCCCTTGTCTGGCATGATGCTCTCCACCATCACATTCTCTGAGATATGGATATGCTTATTACCTGTCACCTCGGTAACCGTCGGCAGGACACGATAGGCAGGTCTTTCCGAATTGTTAAACACCTCGAAGACCATCCTTGCCTCTTCACCGCGTACCAAGACACCGTCACGACTGGCATCAACCAAACGGGGGTTACGGATCTCCAGAGAGGTGAAACGGATCTCCCGGGGAGCAGGAGCTTTCACATCTTCTGTAGCAGAGAAGTTCTCGTCAAAGCCGAAAAGACGATCATCACCACTGTTTGTGCTGTCAAAACCACTATTGTCATATTCTGGCTCCGGGGTATTGCGCTGCATATTCCGGATACGCTCCTGACGCTGCGCCTTATAGTCCTCATACTTCTGCTGTTCGGCTTCATCAGCAGCAGCACCGATGGCAGCGCCTACCATTGCACCACCTGCCAGACCGACCAATGAACCAATGTCACTACCACGCCAACCGCCAGTGATGCCTCCAATGGCAGAGCCGATAATGGAGCCGAAATAGCCACCAGTAGCAGCGCCAGAACCAGCGTAAGTTCCGCAGCTGCTCAACACCAGCAAGGTGCTAACCGAAATAACCAATAACTTTTTCATATGCATCTTGTTTTAAAAACCACGGTGCAAAAGTATGCATTTAGGATGAAACTCACAAAGGGATTTCCCGAAAAAGTCATAGGGGAAACCCTAATCGATCAACGAGAAGGCCACATCCATCATATGCGTAAAGGTGGTCTGCCGCTCCTCGGCCGTCGTCACCTCACCCGTCAGGATATGATCCGAGATTGTACAGATTCCTAAGGCTCGATTGCCGGAACGGGCTGCATTCATATATAATGCGGCGATTTCCATCTCTACGGCCAGCACACCCATATTGATCCATTTGTCGTTATGGGCATCCTCAAAATAAAAGACGTCTGACGTGAAGACGTTACCGACTTTGTAACGATAGCCCAGACGCTCACAGGTTTCCACAGCACCCCGTACAAGAGAGAAATCTGCTATTGGCGCAAAAGTACCAGGCAACTCATACTGACAGGCATAGTTGGAATTGGTACATGTGGCCATGGCAATGACGAGATCGCCCACATGCAGGTCATACTGGATAGAACCGGCAGAACCGACACGTATAATCGTCTTGACACCATAGAAAGTATAGAGCTCATAGGAATAGATACCCATGGAGGGCATACCCATGCCATGTCCCATGATACTCACCCGCTTTCCTTTGTAAGTGCCCGTATAACCGAGCATGCCACGGACATTGTTAAACTGGACGGGATCATCGAGGAAGTTCTCCGCCATAAATTTCACACGCAGCGGATCACCCGCCATAATCACAGTCTCGGCGATGTCGCCAAACTTTGCCCCGATATGGGGAGTTGGAGTCTTGTCTGCCATACAATTCATTGTTTTAAGTTATTCACGCTGCAAAGATACGAAAAAAAATCAAATAAAACAAGCCCGCACCAAGAAATGATGCGGGCTCAGCTTATTTAGAGATACGTAAGTCGGTTTATTCAGCCTTCTCTTCCTCAGCAGGAGCGGCCTCTTCTGTGGCAGGAGCCTCTGCGGGAGCAGCCTCCTCAGCAGCGGGAGCCTCAGCAGCAGGAGCCTCAGCCTTTGCACCTGAAGAACGACGAGAACGACGGGTCTTCTTCTTGCCAC
>CAMJBL010000006.1 GCA_946403845.1 uncultured Prevotella sp.
GAGCACAACACTTTTAATGTTGGGGTCTTGGGTTCGAGCCCCAAACGGATCACTTCCTTACAACAAAAAAAGGACACCGCAGTGTCCTTTTTTTAATTCCTTACAATGAGGCTTATTCCCCAATATACTTCTGGATGGTCTTGATACACAGATCGCTGCTCACTGGCTTTGACAGGAAATCGTTGCATCCTGCCAGCATGGCCAACTGTCGGTCGCTGTCGAATGCATTAGCCGTCAGCGCCACAATGGGGAGATCGGGATGCCTCTCCCTAATCGTTTTCGTGGCCTCCAAACCGTCCATCACAGGCATTTTGATGTCCATGAGTACCATATCATAGGCACCGTTGTCTACCAAATCCACAGCTTCCTGGCCATTTTTGGCACGCTCATACGCATAAAACCTTTTCAAGATGTAAGTCATCAGGATAAAGTTGCTGTCATTGTCTTCCGCTACTAAAATCTTCTTCATATACACTCTCTTTTACTTAATAGATAGTTTTTTTGATTCAATATTATCTTAATAATTCACAAAATTACAACTTTAATTTGAAAAAACAAGTATTTCATCGTTTTTTTAACTAATTTTGCATCAGAAAAAGTAAAAACTAATCACTTTTAAAATCAAAATGCAATGAAATTAAGATTTTCGGTCAGTTTTCTGACACTCTTTTCAGCCCTCACTTTGTCTGCTCAGACTCATGTGATGGAAGTGAACACCAAGAAGGTCGGCGCACCCGTTCAGCCGACGATGTATGGAATCTTCTTTGAAGACATCAACTACGCTGCCGACGGTGGTCTTTATGCCGAGATGGTGAAGAACCGCTCGTTTGAATTCCCCCAGCGTCTGATGGGCTGGCGCGCCTACGGAAAGTTTGAGGTGCGCGACGACGGTCCCTTCGACCGCAACCCCCACTACGTGCGCCTTGCCTATTCCGGCCACAACGACAAATTCACAGGTCTGGAGAATGAAGGATTCTTCGGCATCGCTGTGAAGAAAGACGCCACCTACCGCTTCTCGCTCTGGGCCCGTTGTCCTGAGGGTGGCAAGTCGACGCTTGAGGTGAGTCTCGTTGACAATGACACGATGGACGAGGACCAGCGTTTTGCAAGGGTCAAGGTAGATATCAGCGGCAAGGACTGGAAGAAATACACCGCCACGCTGAAAGCCCCTCGCACAGAGGCCAAGGGTGCCCTGCGCATCTTCTTGACTGGCGACAAGGCGACCACCGATGTGGAGCATATCTCGCTCTTCCCCACCGACACATGGAAAGGTCGTGAGAACGGTATGCGCAAAGACCTGGCGCAGGCACTCTACGACATGCATCCCGGCGTGTTCCGCTTCCCTGGCGGCTGTATCGTAGAGGGAACGGATCTGGAGACCCGCTACCAGTGGAAGAACAGCGTGGGTCCCGTGGAGAACCGTCCACTGAACGAGAACCGCTGGCACTATACCTTCGGACATCGTTTCTTCCCCGACTACTTCCAGAGCTATGGCCTTGGCTTCTTCGAGTTCTTCCAGCTCTGCGAGGACTTCGGCTGTGAGGCACTGCCCGTGATCAGCTGCGGACTGAGCTGTCAGTTCCAGAACCCCGACCCCACGAAGCCTGGCGTACACGTGGCTGTCGACGACCTGGACAGCTATATCCAGGACGCCCTCGACCTGGTGGAGTTTGCCAATGGTCCCGTCGACTCGAAATGGGGTAAGGTACGTGCCGACATGGGCCATCCCGAGCCCTTCAACCTGAAGTTCCTCGCCGTTGGTAATGAGCAGTGGGACTACGATGAGCAGCACGGTGGCTATGGTCCTGTGTTCACCGAGCGTCTGAAGAAGTTCAATGCTGCCCTGCGTGCCAAGTATCCCTATCTGAAACTCATCGGCACCACAGGCCCCAACTCCGAGGGCTGGGACTTCGACCTGCTGCAGCCCCGCATGAAGGAGCTGAAGGTGGACCTCTACGACGAGCATTACTATCGCAACGAGGCATGGTTCCTCTCACATGGTCTGCGCTACGACAGCTACGACCGCAAGGGTCCGAAAGTGTTTGCTGGCGAGTATGCCTGCCACGGCAGCAACAACCACAAGTGGAACCACTATTATACCTCTTTATTAGAGGCTGCCCATATGACGGGTATCGAGCGCAATGCCGACATCGTCCACATGGCCACCTATGCCCCGCTCTTCGCCCACGTCGAGGGCTGGCAGTGGCGTCCGGATGCCATCTGGTTCGACAATCTCCGCATGTTCAAGTCGGTGAGCTACTACGTGCAGCAGCTATATGCCATGAACAAGGGTACCAACGTGCTGTCGCTGACGATGAATAAGAAGCCTGTGGCCGGACAGGAAGGTCAGGACGGTCTCTTCGCCTCAGCTGTCTTCGACAAGAACAGCGGTGAGGTGATCATCAAGGTGGTCAACACTTCAAAGACGGCGCAGCCCATCAGCATCCAGCTGACAGGTATGAAGGGCGGGCGTACTGCCGAGACCATCACCCTCTCGCATAACGGGATGGACGATGAGAACACGCTCGACAATCCTGAGAAGATTACCCCGAAGAACGGTTCGCTGACACTCGATGCCGGCAAGGGCGCTACCCTATTGCTCGACGATATTCCCGCGCTGACATTCCGACTTTATAAGGTGAAGAAATAAGTGTTTCAGCGGTTTTTCTTAAAAAATACGGCAAGTCTGATGATTTGCCGTATTTTTTTATTAATTTTGCAGCGGATTATGAGCATACTGAACTTAGATAAAGACCACAGGCGATTCTCCTTCGAGGTGCTGCCCCCGCTGAAAGGGACGGGCACCGATAAGCTTTTTGCCGACATCGACAGGCTGAAGGAGTTTGATCCTGCCTATATCAACATTACGACCCACCACTCCGAGTTCGTGTATCGCGAACTGGAGAACGGGCAGTTTGAACGGCAGCGCATCCGTCGCCGTCCTGGTACCATCGCCATTGCCGCTGCCATCCAGCAGAGATACCATATCCCCGTGCAGCCGCATGTGATCTGCAGTGGTGCCACGATAGAGGATATCGAATACGAACTGCTTGATTTGCAGTTTCTGGGCATCAGCGACCTGCTCCTGCTCCGTGGCGACAAGGCCAAGGAGGACAGCCGGTTTGTACCCACGCCAGGCGGTCATGCCCACACCACGGAACTGATTCAGCAGGTAAAACGGTTCAACGAGGGGTTCTTTGCCGACGGCACGCCCATCAAGCACCCAGGCAAACCCTTCGACTTTGGCGTGGCCTGCTATCCGGAGAAACATGAGGAAGCGCCCAACCTGGAGCGCGACATGGAGTATCTGAAACAGAAACAGGATCTTGGCGCACAATATGGCGTGACACAGTTATTCTTTGACAACGAAAAGTATTTCTCTTTCGTAGAGAAGGCACGGGCAATGGGTATCACCATTCCCATCATCCCAGGTATCAAGCCATTGGCCAAATTGTCGCAACTGACAGTCGTTCCCAAGACCTTCCACTGCGATATCCCTGAGCCGCTGGCCAAGGAAATCGTGAAATGCAAGACCGATGAGGATGCCAGACAGCTGGGCATCGAATGGACTACGGCCCAATGTCGCGAGCTCTATGCGCATGGGGTCAACAACATCCATTTCTATACCGTCTCGGCAGTGGACAGCGTTGCAGAAGTCGCCAGAAGACTATTGTAGAAAACTCTACAATTCTGTAGTAATCATAAAGTTTAAAGTTCAAAGTTGAATTGGAGTGAGGTGATAGGACAGAAAGAGGCGCAACAGCGTTTGTTGCAGATGGCCCATGAAGACCGTCTGCCCCACGCCCTGATGCTCTGCGGACCTATGGGCGCTGGGAAGATGGCCCTGGCCATAGCCTTCGGCTGTTCGCTCCTGGATGACGGCAAGGCCTCGTCGAAGGCCATGCTCGACAAGCTGGAGCATCCCGACCTCCACTTCACCTACCCCACCATCAAACTGTCCTCGATGAGTGCGGACCACAAGCCCGTGAGCGATGACTTTGCCAAAGAGTGGCATGAGCTCCTCATGGACGGCCCTTACTTCACCATGGACCAGTGGATGCAGGCGATGGGCGGTGAAAACCAGCAAGCCATCATCACAGCGGGCGAAAGCGACGACCTGGTGCGGAAGCTATCGCTCAAATCCAGTCAGGGCGGTTATAAGGTCAGCATCATCTGGTTGCCAGAGCGCATGAACATTGAATGTGCCAACAAGCTGTTGAAACTCATCGAGGAACCGCCTCAGCAGACGGTCTTCATCATGGTCTGCGAAGAACCCGACAAATTGTTGGAAACCATCCGCAGCCGTGTCCAGCGCATCGACATCAAGAAGATTGATGATGAGAGCCTCGCCCAGGCTCTCGTGGAGAAGCGAGGTATCGGCGAGGAGGACGCACGACGCATCAGCCGTCTGGCAAACGGCAACTGGCAGAGGGCACTCGAAGAACTGCAGATAGGTTCCGAGAGCGAGCTGTTTCTCGACATGTATATCTCCTTGATGCGTCTGGCTTACCAGCGAAAGATCAAAGACCTGCGCAAATGGAGTGAGACGATGGCTGGCTACGGACGCGAAAAACAGAAACGATGGCTGACCTATTTCCTCAGAATGAGCCGGGAGAATTTCATGTACAACTTCCATCAGGAGGAACTCACCTACATGACGCAAAAGGAAAAGGACTTTGCCAAGAACTTCGCCCGTTTCATCAATGAGAACAATATCCTGGCCATTTCAGAATTGGCCAATCGTGATATCCGCGACATCGGGCAGAATGCCAATGCGAAGATGGTATTCTTCGACCTGGCCCTGCAGATGATCGTGCTGCTGTTGCAGAAGTGAGGAAGAAGAAGAAGTAGTAGTTTACAGTTAACGGTTTACAGTTTACAGATGATATGACTGGAGACCGAAACATCCGCAGATGTAATCAACTGTAAACCGTAAACAGTAAACAGTAAACAAAAATATATAGGAATGAACGAGAAGACAAAGGAATTACCGATACGCGTAGGCTGTGACAGAGGACTCTGCCATCAGGCAGTAGGCCGGCAGGACCGACAGCTGAACACCTACGACTGGCTGGCTGACGTACCAGGCAATGCTGAAGACACCGACCTGGTAGAGGTGCAGTTTAAGCATACCCGCAAGGGCTACTATCACAATGTCAACAACCTGCCCTTGAAGAAGGGTGACATCGTGGCCGTAGAGGCCAGTCCTGGTCATGACATCGGTGTGGTGACCCTGACAGGCCGTCTGGTGAAGCTCCAGATCAAGAAAGCCAACCTGAAATCGGCTGACGATATCAAGCGTGTCTACCGCATCGCCCGTGAGCTTGACATGCAGAAATTCCGTGAAGCGAAGGCGCGTGAGCATTCAACCATGATTGAGAGCCGCGTCATCGCGAAGGGATTGGGACTTGACATGAAAATCGGAGATGTGGAGTATCAGGGTGATGGCAACAAGGCTATCTTCTACTACATCGCCGACGAGCGTGTAGACTTCCGCCAACTCATCAAGGACCTGGCAGCAGCCTTCCACGTTCGCATTGAGATGAAGCAGATAGGTGCCCGTCAGGAAGCTGGCCGTATCGGCGGAACAGGTCCCTGTGGCCGTGAGCTCTGCTGTGCCACCTGGATGAAGAACTTCGTTTCGGTCTCTACCAATGCCGCCCGTTTTCAGGATATCTCCCTGAATCCCCAGAAACTTGCCGGTATGTGCGCCAAACTGAAGTGCTGTCTGAACTACGAGGTGGATGATTATATGGAAGCCGGTCGTCAGTTGCCAGGCAAGGAAGTGGTCCTGCAGACCCTCGACGCTGATTACTATCTCTTCAAGAGCGATATCCTCGCAGGGATAGTCACCTACTCGACGGACAAGAACATCGCCGCCAATCTGGAGACCATCTCTGCAGCACGTGCCAAGGAGATTATCGAGATGAACAAGAAGGGAGAGAAACCCGCCTCCCTGCAGGAAGACGGACACGTGAAACCCGTCAAACAGCATGTTGACTTGGCAGGAGGTGATATCAGCCGCTTTGACAAAGCTAAGAAAAAGAAGAAAAAGAAGAAAAACGGCGGTAACGCCTCACAGAAAGCAGATAACAAGAAAGATCATGCTTAACACTTACAGACAGGTCATCATCGGACTGATGCTGACGGTTGCATGCGGGATCATCACCTCATGCGACCGTCTGCCTATCTATAGTCATTACGAACCCACACCATCATCAGGCTGGGAGAAGAATGACACTGTTTGTTTCGGTATTCCACCGGTCAGCGAGGCTGGCTATTACAAAGAGGAACTTGGGCTGAGAATCAATGAGGACTTCCCGTTTCAAAGCCTGTGTCTGATTGTCCAACAAACCGTCCTGCCTTCTGGTTATTGCCATTACGACACCCTGAACTGTCATCTGATCGACAAGAAAGGCACCATCAAAGGTACGGGCATCAATCACTACCAGTACACTTTCCATGTGAACACCATCCGACTGGCAGAAGGCGATTCCCTTCATATTCTCGTCAAGCACAATATGAAACGTGAAATTATGCCTGGCGTGACAGATATCGGCATCAGGATCGATAAGAACTGATGCTTCTCATATCATAAATATATTAGGTACGGGTGAGATGCCGACTGGCATCAATACGCAAGAAGATGAACAGCAGAATGGTAAAGCCCCACAATGAGGAGCCACCATAGCTGAAGAACGGCAAGGGAATACCAATCACTGGCGTCAGTCCCAACACCATACCCACATTGATAAACACATGGAACAAGAAAATGCTCAATACCGAATAGCCATAGACCCGTCCGAAACGATATGGTTGTCGTTCTGACAGGTATATCAGCCGCAAGATCAATGCCAAGAAGAGCAGTAATACACTTGCTGAACCAACAAAGCCCTCCTCCTCGCCTACCGTACAGAAGATAAAGTCGGTATCCTGTTCAGGCACATACTTCAACTTGGTCTGCGTGCCATTCAGAAAGCCCTTACCCTCGATACCGCCAGAGCCTATGGCAATCTGACTCTGATGCACATTATAGCCTGCACCCTTCAAGTCTTCCTCCAAGCCTAACAACACATTTATACGCACGCGCTGGTGACGTTCAAGCACGTTATTCAGTACATAGTCGGCACCATTGAAGAATGCCACTGAACCAATTGCGAAAAGGGCAATCCACAAATAATTACGCACTCGGGTAGACACGCTTTGCCACAACAGATAACCTATCATCAGAGCCGTCGTAACCAACTGTACATAGACGATATCGAAAGGTATCACATAAAGAGAAAACAGCAGGAACACCACCGTTATTCCCAAGCAGGCCGAGACAATACGTACGCCATCGCGTTTGCTCCCACAATAGAAAAAGACCATCAAGCCAGAAAACAGTTGTATCAGCAACAATACCACGAATTTTCCTACTGAGGTTGGGGTATAGAGCAACATCGTATCGGCAAAACGGATGCCTATCACGAAATAGATGACCATTGCCACACCCGTAAAAAGCAGACTACCCGACATACCCTCCCTGTAAAGCATCAGGAAGAAAGCCAGATAGACCAATGCCGAACCCGTTTCCCGCTGAAGCACGATACAGATCATCGGCAGGAAAATAAAGCCCAGGGTAATGGCGAAGTCCTTCCACCGTTTGATATCATAGCCGTAGGTGCTCATCAGCTTTGCCAAGGCCAAGGCTGTCGCAAACTTAGCGAATTCCGCCGGTTGCACACGCAAAGGACCTAACACCAGCCACGATCGCGAACCCTTGATGGTATGGGGATTGAAGATGGTCGCTATCAGCAATAGCACCAACACGGCGAATATCAGATAGGCGAAGGTATCGTAGAATCGGTTATCCAACAACAAGATGACCAATCCCAGCACGATAGAAGTACCAATCCAGACAATCTGCATGCCTGAACGACTGTCGAGGCTGAAGATATCCGTCTCACCATAGGTATAGCTGGCACCGCAGACGCTGACCCAACCAAAGGTGAGCAATCCTAAATAGAAAAGGATTGTCAACCAGTCGATGGAGCGTAATACACTGGGATGTTTATCTTTCTGCTGAGCCATATGCGATTCGTTTGTGCTGGAACTCCGACGCCTTCTTCTCTGAGGCTTCAGACAGTTTTCCGTTGATATACTTCTCCATAATCAGACCACCGATGGGCACACCATAGGTAGCACCCCAACCACCGTTCTCCACATACACGGCAACGGCAATCTTCGGGTTGTCCATCGGGGCAAATCCCATGAACACCGAGTGGTCGTGGCCTCGGTTCTGCGCCGTTCCGGTCTTACCACAGGCCATAAACTCATAACGGGCCAGCGCCTTACATGTGCCGCCCAACGCAGATGAACGCATACCCTGCACCACATAGTCGTAAGCCTTGCGGTCAGCCTTCGTGAAATGGCGACGGGTAAAGGTTGTGTCAAGCGGCTCACCCTGCACCTTCCTCACCACATGGGGAACATAATAATACCCACGATTAGCAATGGTGGCAGCCAGATTGGCTATCTGCAATGGGGTGGCATTCACCTCACCCTGACCGATGGCAATGGAGATTACAGTCAGACCATTCCACGAACCCTTATAGGCCTTGTCATAGAACGTAGCATTTGGAATCAGACCGCGTTTCTCTCCAGGAAGGTCTACTCCCAAACGATAGCCAAAACCCATGCTGACCATATAGTCACGCCAGGTATCCATCGCATTCTGCACCGTTCCGTATTTGGAGATATGCGTATTGATCATGTGGTAGAGTCCCCAGCAGAAAAAACCATTGCACGAGGTACTCAACGCTGGCACCAGAGCCAATGGGGAAGCATGACCATGACAACCCACGTGAAGTCCTTTGAAATTGAATCCATGACCACACGGATAAGGTGTCGAGGGAGTGATGATTCCTTCCGAAAGGAAAGTCAGACCCTGCGTGGTCTTAAAAGTAGAGCCTGGCGGATACTGTCCCATGATACTACGGTTGAGCAAGGGTTTCCACTGATCCTGACTCAATAGAAGATGGTTCTTACTACGTTCACGACCAACCATCATTCGCGGGTCATAGGAGGGTGAGGAGACCATGCACAACACTTCGCCTGTAGAGGGTTCTATGGCCACGATACTGCCGATTTTTCCCTCCAACAACCGTTCACCGAGTGCCTGCAATTCGTAATCCAAGCTCAGCGTCAGGTTTTTCCCGGGCACAGGCTTACGATCCAAAGCACCATTCTGGTATCGGCCCTGGATACGTCCGTGGGCATCACGCAACAAGATCTGAATGCCTTTCACACCACGCAGCTGTTTCTCGTAGGAGCGCTCCACACCCAGTTTTCCGATATAATCACCCGGCTGGTAATAGTCGTCTTCCTCGATATCGGCAGGCGACACCTCTGCAACATCTCCCAAGACATGAGCTGCCAAGTTATACTGATACTGACGGATGCTGCGCCGTTGCACATAGAAACCTGGGAAACGGAACATCTTCTCCTGAAAGATACTGAAATCCTTATCGCTCAGCTGTGGCAGGAACAACTGTTCCGTAAAACGTGAATAGCCCGGATTCTTCGACTTATCCTTGATGGTTGCCATCCTGCGGTCAAACTCTTCCCTCGTGATGTTCAGGGCCTTACACAAATCAAGGGTGTCCAAATGATCCTTCGCCTCATTCATCACCACCATGATGTCATAGGCAGGCTGGTTAAACACCAGCAGCTTACCATTCCGGTCGGTGATATTACCACGTGAGGGGAAATCCACCTTTTTCAGGAAGGCATTCGAATCGGCACTCTTCTTATAGTCATCGCTGGTAATCTGGAGTGTAAAGAGACGGATGATATAAACGACCACGATGACAACAGCCACCGCAGCAATGATATATTTCCTTTCAGCAAGATCGTTTTTATCCTTCACTTCGCACGCACACTTTCGATAGCCATCATCAGAGCAAATGTCAGAAGCGAGCTGGCACCTGCACATGCTAACCAATACTCCCAATCGTAGAAACTGAAGGCCTCCAAGGCAAAGAATACCAGGCAATAGACCACCAGCAGAATCGCACTAAAGATCATGAATTTACTAATGCCCAAGGTTGAAACGGACACTTCCAGATTCTCAGCAGAATCACGAGGGACAAACAATTCCAACAGATAAGGCTGGACGGCAGCAATCAAGGTCATGGAACCTGAGGCCAGTCCGGGGGTATTAGAGAACACATCGATTGCCAGACCCAATGCGAAACTCCACAGCAGGATGATCCACTTCGGTGTTCCACGATGGAACGTAATGGCGAAATAGACATACAACAAAGGGATGGCGATATCAAACAGATGGATATGGTTCAGAATCAATACCTGAGCCAGACAAAGGACGACAAACCATCCCAAACGCTTGAAAAAATCTACTGACACCCCTCTAAACTTTAAACTCTAAACTGTAAACTCTAAACTGTAAACAATAAACTCACCCCCGTTACCTGTCTCTGTTTGTCAGCGCCATCGAGTCGCGGGCAGCTTCCAGAAGCTTGGCCTGCTCGGCAACACGCCGGTCGCTGATGACACAGACATCGCGCAAGCAACCGAAATCAGTACTCAGGCGCAACTGCAGTTTATACGACAGACCATCGGAAGAATTAAAGACCTTCTCAATCTGACCCACCAGCACACCAGAGGGAAAGATGGATGAATAGCCGCTTGTCACGACCCACTCCCCTTTCTTAAAACGGGCATGGCGAGGCACATCCTCCAGATAGGCAATGGCCGGATCTCCCCCACTCCAATGCAGATAACCGAAATAATTGCTGTTACGGATGGAGCAACTGATACGCGACATCGACGTATTCAGGGCCGGAATGACAATCGAGTAGTGATCGGAAACAAGATAGACCACCCCTACAATGCCATTGCCACAAGCCACACCCATGTTCACTTCTACGCCATCTACTGCACCCTTGTCAATCGTTATCAGATTGTCGGGCTTATGAACGGTGTTCGCCACCACCTTGGCGGGAATGAGCTTATATTGGCTGAGAAACTGCAACTCCTGACGCTCTATCACCGTGGTGTCGTGTGTAGCCTCCGTATAGAGGCGACGCAACTGATCCACCTGTCTTTCCAGATAGAAATTGCGTAAGGTCAGTTCTTCATTGGCGCGCGTCATACTGAAAAAAGAAGTAACATCACTCTCCAGTTCATATATCTTACCCACCGCCGCATTGGCAGAAGAAAGCCATACACTGCCCTGATAACTGTTAAATTTAAACAGCAACACGACACTGACCACTTCAAGGAAGATGAAAAGGAGCCAATGATGATACTTCCTCAGGAAATCCAGCAGATTGCTCATTCCCTATGTATGAGTTATCGCATCAGGAAGCTGAAACGATCGATATTCTTCAGCGCGATACCGGCACCCTTAGCCACACTGTGGAGGGGATCCTCAGGCACATGGAACGGAATATTGATCTTTTCCTGCAGACGACGGTCGAGACCTCTGAGCAGGGCACCGCCTCCAGAAAGATAGATACCGTTCTTTACGATATCAGCATACAACTCTGGCGGTGTATTCTCGAGTGCAGACAGCACAGCATTTTCAATCTTCGACACGGTCTTATCCAGACAGTGGGCAATCTCCTGATAGCAGACAGGCACTTCCATAGGCAGGGCGGTGATACGGTTAGGACCATGCACCACGAAGTCCTCAGGTGCATCCTCACCCAGATCAGTCAGGGCAGAACCCACATGAATCTTAATACGCTCAGCCATACGCTCACTGACCTTCACATTATGCTGACGGCTCATATATTCCTGAATATCGGCTGTCAGGTCATCACCGGCAGTACGGATGGAGTTGTTGCTGACAATGCCACCCAAGGAAATCACGGCAATCTCGGTAGAGCCACCGCCGATATCCACAATCATATTACCCTCAGGGGCCTCAACGTCGATACCAATACCAATGGCGGCTGCCATCGGCTCGAAAATCAAATACACATCACGGCCATCAGCATGCTCCGCAGAGTCACGGACAGCACGCAGCTCCACTTCGGTAGAACCCGAAGGCACACCAATCACCATACGCAGCGAGGGTGAGAACAGACGACTGCTGGTGTGTACCATCTTGATCAGACCGCGCATCATCTGCTCACAGGCAGAGAAGTCGGCAATCACACCATCGCGAAGCGGACGGATGGTACGAATATTATCGTGTGTCTTCTCATACATCATCTTAGCCTGGGCACCTACGGCAATCATCTTGTCGGTACGGCGGTCAAGCGCCACTACAGAAGGCTCATCAACCACTATCTTATCATCACTGATAATAATGGTATTGGCCGTTCCCAGGTCCATTGCTATTTCCTGAACGAAACTAAAAAATCCCATTTTTGACTTTGAAATTTAAACTTTGAACTTTAAACTTTATGATTACTTCTTAAACCAGGCATTGATGGCGGTATCGTAGTGACTGCTCACGCCAAAGGCACGGGTGGCGAACATACGACGCTGAGCCTTAGTGGTCTCAGCACCCTGCTGGTTCAGAATATCAAGCAACACACTGTACTCAGCCTTGCTGGGCACGATGACCACATCGTTGAAATTCTTAGCACCGGCACGAATCAGCGAAATACCGCCAATATCGATCTTCTCAATGATATCCTCCTCAGACGCACCGCTGGCCACTGTCTGCTCAAAGGGATAGAGGTCAACAATCACCAAGTCGATTTCGGGGATCTCATACTGTTTCATCTGAGCCTGGTCACCTTCGTTGTCACGACGTCCAAGGATACCTCCGAACACCTTCGGATGGAGTGTCTTCACACGACCGCCAAGGATAGAGGGATAAGTGGTCACATCCTCTACTTTCTGGCACTCATAGCCGAGTGACTCAATAAACTTCTGTGTACCGCCCGTTGACAGGAACTTTACGCCCTCCTCATTCAGTTTCTTGAGCAGCTCGTCAAGTCCGTCCTTGTGGAATACCGATACCAAGGCGGTCTTAATCTTCTTTGTTTCAGCCATTTTTTCTTTTATAACGTTATAAATAATGCAATTAGGGTGCAAAGTTACAAAATCCCCGGATTAATTTTGCATTCTCTTCAGAAAAAAAAAATTAATCCTTGTTAAAATTAAGATAGGTCAAGCATCAGTCGAGATGAAACACCTCCTGAAGGGGTACGGTCACGGGAGAGTTGTCAGGATTCACCTCCATGATGTCAGCCATCATATCCCACCATTTCTGGGTGATGGGATCCACATTCTCCGTATCCTGTGAGTTACCTTCCCCTTCACACTCCTGATAGCCGAACAGGATATTGGTATCCTTATCCCAGTATATACTGTAATTACGCACACCACCATCCTTAATCATTTTCACAAGTTCCGGCCAGATGGCAGCATGACGCTTCTCATATTCTTTCTCGCACCCTGGCTTGAGGTACATCTTAAAGGCAAACCGTTTCATATCATGTATGTTTATTTCAACTTGGGTTTCAGCTCGTCGGGTGAATCGTTAGTAAACATGTCCACCTTAGGTGCATCCTTCGTAAAGAGATCTGAAATTACCTGTGGCTGGAGAGTCAGCGAGGGCTGGAAATCTTCACTCTGCATATAAGCGAGGATTGCCTGACGCATCTGACGGGCCACCAAGCGATGTTCCAGATGAGAGGAAATATCCATCGTGGTCATCAACAGCTTGCCTTTCAGCACTTTAGCCTCAACTAGCATACCCAGCTTACGACTGACGTGCCAGGTATCAATAGGCTGTATCGGCGACTGATAGTCCTTGGGGAATTCTGCCAGATTCATCACTTGCGCACGGTTCAACAATTCCCACCAGTTCAGGTTACTCCAATCGTCAGTGGGGAAGTCGTACTTAAAGAGAGGATGCTGCTGGTCGATATAAGCACCTGTAGTATGCGGCGGGCGCATCTTAAACCACGACGTATTCCAAAACACGGGCAAGTAATGCTGCACCACATCGCGTCCGAAGCGCACCTTCCCGGCTGCCGTTAGTAGCACCTTGCCGCCGTTCCTCAGCACCTTCATTGCCTCCGCATCCAGCGAATCCGCGATATAAATCGGATTACTCTGAGTATTCGGATCACTCTGATCACTCTGACCACTCTGATCACCCGGGTACACCCAAAAATCCCAATGATTCTTAAAGACCCCACTGAGCGTAACCGTCAATGTCAATTTCTGAGGCTTGGTAATCTTATCGAGCGGGAAGACGAGTGTGCCGAGGCTGATGTTCTTGCCTACTGGCAAAGTGCCGCTGGCAAGAGAACCGCCTGCCACCACATTCCGATCGCCATCTGTGATAAAATAGGCGCTGCGCACGGAGTCGACATAGGCACCAAAAGCGTTCATCACCTCAACGGGCACCTTCAGCGTGTCAGCCGATGAATAGACAAACTTGGGAAACTTGGCCAAAGGCACGATTGCATTACAGAATTCCCGCCATTCCTTCGCATTGGTATAGCCTTTCTCCTGCCAATGCACATTCAGCACGCCCTCGAGAGCTGTACCCTGTCCGCTGTAGTCATTGAGGGCCAACAGCTGGAAACCGGCATAGTCGGGGGTGCGCAGATTGCGCTCGATTTCATATTTATAACAAAGCGTCTGCAACTTGCCGCTCGCCATTAGGAACTTCTCTGCCATCTGCTCCATCCCGTTGTCACGCAACAGGTCGCGAAAGATCTCGAAATTCCTGGCCTTATACACACCCGTATATTGCGATATCTCCTTGAAATCGGGGAAAGCACACCACTGGCCCTGTTCGTGGGCGATGATGGGCGAGTTGTTATCGATGGTATCCTTATAGTTCCGGGGACGGAGGATCTGGTCGAAGTAGTCATCATCCGAATGCGGGGCACGACGGTCCCAGTCGAGACCACGGGCCCCACCCTTCACATGATACTCCGACCCGTCGTCCCAGGCCCAGCCACCACCGACGGAGGCCCCGCAATAGAGTTTCGACGGATCGTATTTCTTCATCGCCTTCACCCAGTCATTGCAATAGCTTACCCAGTCGCCTGCGGGCTCATTACCCGCCGCCATCATCACAAACGAGGGGTGATGACCATAGGCATCGATGATGCGCTTCGACTCCTCCATCAGGTATTCGTCGATTTTCTGACCGCGACGCAGCCTGACACCGTGATTTGGCCACGACGGACCCTCGGGCTGCAGATAGAAGCCCACACGGTCGGCAGCAGCAAAGGCCGCATCCGGTGGACAATAGCTATGGAAACGCATGTGATTCAAACCATACGACTTGCACTTCCGGAAGATTTCCGTCCACGACTCCTCGTCCGTCGGGGGATAGCCCGTTTCCGGGAAACAGCAGTTTTCCACCGTACCGCGCAGCCAGATGGGATGGCCGTTCATATAGAATTGCCTATCATTCACACCAATATTCCGCATGCCGAAAGTCGTCTCGTAATAGTCATCCCCGAGGGAGATGCCGATGCGATAGACGGCGGGATGGAACTCGTCCCAGAGATAGACGGAATCCTCGAAGAAAAAGTCGTATTCGGTATGAGGTTCTATCACGTAGCGATACCGCATGATAGCCTTGCTGGCATCGTCGCCATCCTTCACCACAGCTATCCGATAGTAATTGCTATAGTCGTTATGACTATCCGTAGACAACGGGCCGCCGGCATCAAGGCTCAAATGCACACACCCGCGACCCAGATCCGGGCGGATTCGCACCTTTTCAATATAAAGTTCCTTCGGTTGCGCCCGCAGTTCCATCGTGCCGACGATGCCGTTCCAGTTGCCTTGCGTCTGGTCGGTCACCGAATGGGAATCCTGGCCCACGCACACGTTTTCAATACCATTATACACGCAAATGGCGATGGTGTTGCGCTGGCCGAAATTCAGCCAACGGGTAATGTCGCATGTATGGGGTGTCGAGAGCGACATTTGGTGTTGTATCTTCACGCCGTTCACAAAGATAGTCGTCTCGATATGCGGCCGCTCCAAAAAGATGGTCACCCTGCTGCGCTTCCACGAGGCCGGCACATACACGCTCTTCTTGTACCACGCATAGCCCACATAGTGCGTCTCGGGCGTCAGGAAGAAGGGGAACTTCATGTTGCCTTCCACCCGATATTTGTCCATGTAGGGGTTGAAATAGTACGACGAGTCGTAGAGCGAGCCCGTCCAAGGGGTCTTCACCGACACGGGGTTGCCCTTGCCGTTAGTCAGCAGCGAGCCTGGCAATATCACATCATCATTATAATGCAGGGAATCGCCCAAGGATAACGCCCAGGAGCCCGACAGGTTGATGGTCTCCTGGGCCCCGACAGAGAGCCCGCCCATCAACAGACCAATCAGAAACGCAACCGTCCGTCTCATGCTTCAACGTTTAGAAATGTACCAGGATACGGAATACCTTACCGGGATTCTCGGCCCACTGTTGCATCGCCTCGAGGGCACCTTCAGGTGCCACGTCGCCGCTGATCAGGCGGTCCACCGGACAAGTACCGCGCTGCAGATAATGGATCACCGCACGGAAGTCAGAGGGCTGCGCATTGCGCGAGCCACGGATATCGAGCTCCTTCTGTACGAAATATTTCGTCTGGAAAGCCACCTCACTCTTCGCATAACCGATACAGACCACACGACCGGTGAAGGCCACCTCGTTGACGGCCATCTGATAGGTAGGCACACTACCCACAGCCTCGATCACCACATCAGGGCCGAAACCGCCGGTCAGCTCCTGCAAACGGGCATGGGCATCCTCGGTTTTGGTATTCACGGCATAGGTAGCACCCATCTCCTTGGCCAGGGCCAGTTTCTCATCGTCAATGTCGGCTGCGATGACGGTAGCACCACGCAGGGCAGCACGCACCACAGCGCCCATGCCCACCATACCACAGCCAATGACCATCACTACGTCGATATCAGTCACTTGGGCACGGTTCACGGCATGGAAACCCACGCTCATCGGCTCGATCAGCGCACAGGTACGGGGATCGAGGCCTTCGGCGGGAATAACCTTCTCCCAGGGGAGTACGAGCAGTTCGCGCATAGCACCCCAGCGCTGAACGCCTAGCGTCTCATTATGCTCACAGGCATTCACGCGACCGTTCCGGCACGAGGCACACTTACCACAATTGGTATAGGGATTCACGGTAACAATCATACCAGGTTTCAGCATATCGGGCACATTCTTGCCCACGCTGACAATCTCGGCGCCCACCTCATGACCGGGTACCACGGGCATCTTCACCATCGGGTTACCACCACGGAAGGTATTCAAGTCGCTGCCGCAGAAACCCACATATCTCATTTTCAGAAGTACTTCTCCATCGCCCATCTCAGGCTCGGCCATCTCAATCACCTTCATCACCGAAGGCTCACTAATCTGAATTGCTTTCATTTATATTTGAACTTTGAACTTTGAAGTTTAAACTTTATGATTACTTGATAAGTTGCTGCTTGGTATAGGAACGGTAGCCGTACCAGATGATGATCAGGAAGCAGATCAGCGGCAACACGAACGACATGTTCACAGCCGGACGTCCCAGAATCACCTGCTGATCGATGAGCAGTCCCTGAAGCGGTGGCATCAGCGCACCACCCACAATAGCCATCACCAGGAAGGCGGCACCCAAATGGGTATCCTTCGCATCCACATCCTCGAGGGCGATACCATAGATACTGGGGAACATGATACTCATAAACAGGCTGATAGCCACCAGCGAATAGAGGCCCAACATCCCCTCAATGCAGATAGCACCAAGCGTGAAGATGCTGGCACAAATGCCAAAGATCGTCAAGAGCATCCGAGTGTTCACCCACTTCATGCAATAGGTTCCCAAAAAGCGTCCCGTCAGGTTCAGCGACATGGCGCAGATATTAAACATCTGGGCCTTGGCCTTGTTGATACCCAGGTGGTCAGCATACTGGATGATGAAGGTCCAAACCATAATTTGGGCAGCCACGTAGCACATCTGGGCAAACACGCCCTCACGATAGATACTATTATGCCAAAGGTTCTTGAGCGTCGTTCCCACGCTATTGGTCTTGCCGGCAGCCTTCTCCTCCTCACTCTGCGTCTTGGGCATCTTGGTCAGGGCTATCACAGCCAGCACGATAAGCACTACCAGTCCGATGGCCACATAAGGGTCACGGATCACAGCCAGGTCGTGCAGACGGATATTCGCCTTCTCGGCCTCGGAAAGCGTGCCGAAGATGATTTGTCCGGCCTCGTCACGACGGTCACTCCACAACTGTGGCAACACGATAAACGAGGCGACGGCCATACCACTCAGCGAACCCACGGGATTGAAGGCCTGCGCCATGTTCAATCGGCGGGTAGAAGTCGCTTTTTCGCCCAAAGAGAGGATAAACGGATTGGCCGTTGTTTCAAGGAAGGCCAGACCAAAGGTCAGGATATACAAAGAGATACAGAAGAAAGAGAACTGCTGGTAATTGGCGGCAGGAATAAATAGGAACGCGCCAATGGCATAGAGGGCCAGTCCGAGTAGGATACCACTCTTATAGGAATACCGTCTGATAAACAGGGCTGCCGGTATGGCCATCGTGGCATAACCGCCATAGAAGGCGAACTGAATCAGCGATGCCTTAGCAGCCGATAACTCCATCACAGTCTGGAAGGCTGCCACCATCGGATTGGTGATATCATTGGCAAACCCCCAGAGGGCAAATAGCGAAGTGACGAGGATAAACGTCAGCAGATACTTCTTTGGTATCAGTTTCTTTTTTTCTTCCATATTCTTCTTTCCTGAAATGTCTGGCAAAGGTAATCATTTTATTGGGAAAGGATGCAAAATCATCATTTTTTAACAATCACAGACACTTTATTAGATATACCCCGACACTAAAGCCTCTTTAGTATGACACTAGAGGGGCTTTAGTATGATACTAAAGGGTGTTTAGTATGATACTAGAGGGTGTTTAGTATGATACTAAATGGCGACCCTGATCAATTCAGAGCCGGTGACACCTGGTTCGGAACTAATGATTTGCACAACATATATGCTAGATGCGCCCTGAAGAGGCAGGAAATAATCAGTAGCGGCAGTGGGCCGCAAGATGTGTTCACCCTGTAACTGACCCGAAAGGGAATAGATACGAACGGTAAAGGGCTGCGCAGGGGCATGGTCGAACTGCAGGCTGACACCTCTGTCAGCAGGCCGTATAGTCACCGAAGAGGGATGATGCTGCGAAAGACCAGCTATGGCGGAAGGCAGTCCAAGGATATTCAACAATCCGGCATAAGCATCGGCCAAACCGTAGCCATAGGTATTATTGGGAACGGCATCACCGATGGTATGACTGGTTTCACGGATGATACGCTTCACATCATCGGGTGACAACTCGGGATTGGCCTGCAACCACAAGGCAACGACACCAGCCATCACGGGCGTAGCCATCGAGGTACCGGAGATGGCAATCCATGGGTAGTCGCGACCTTCGAAGGATGTCGTGGCAACAAGCATCCTCGAATAATCTCCTTCATAGTAACTGTTGGCAGAGGCATGGATATTCACGCCGGGCATCACGACGTCGGGCTTGATGAGCCCGTCGAAGGTAGGGCCCTGCGACGAGAATACGGCAATCGTACCCTCAGGGGTTACCCCACCCCAACTCGTAATCGTATCTCCATCGAGTGTGATATAATGATGACGCGTGTTGAAGGCGCCCACCGTCACGACACTCGGCAGGCAGCCTGGCAGATTGACGTTATGGTTATTGGTGGCACAAACGAATCGTGGTCCCAACGGATCAATGTTCTTGAAGGTTGATTCCAGATCGGCTGACATCTGCGCCACACAGTCGTCACCCTCGATCACCACACCCAGACATTGAAGATGGGTGTCATCGTCGGGGAGGTCGCAAGTAATAATGTAACAGGTATCTGCTTTCTCTATCAATATCCGTTTGCCGGCAAGCAACTTCTCAACAGAACCTTCAGAAGGCATATACACCAATGAGTCGCCCAACCAGGAGTCGTCGATGGGATCAATCAAAATAGAGAATAGCTTCAGCGTGAAGTCATCGCGGCTCATGAGGAAGGCTGTGGCCAAAGAGTCACCATAGATGATGGTACCTGCCGCTGGCATGTCTTTTGTCTTGCTGACATAGGTTTCTCTGTAACTCTCGTTACCTGCCGCTGCCACGAGGATATGACCGGGACCGGTCATCTGGGCAAGGGCATCCTCGAAGAGCTGACAGTCGCCAGGCACGGGATTAAAACCGATGCTATAGGTAATAACACAGGGCATATGACGCTCGTCGGCATAATCGAAGACATATTTCATCAGAGCCAACTCGTTGGCCGAACCATAAGCCTCATCCCCTGCCACTTTGGAGTCGACAGCGGTAATCTCTGTTTCGTAGGCCACACCACGATAAGGCGTCGTATAGCCCGAGCCGGCAGCAATGCCCAGACAGTGGGTACCATGATAAACACGATTACTGCTACTGGAAAAGGCCTTGCCCCTGATATCGGCCTCAGTGGCATATTCGCGACCTAAGTCAACAGATTGTCCGAAAGGCTCGTCGTCGACCGCGAACTGATCGAGGAAACGGGTGATGCGCAGCCGGCTGCCATCGGATGTAAAGAAGTTAGGATGAGTTACCTCGATGCCGTCGTCGATGATGCCCAGCATGACACCCTGACCGGTGTAGGCCTGCGACAATCGGAGGTCGTCATAGATAGCAGGCGTATTGATCCATTGGGGAGTCACGTCCATCAGTATCTTTCCGCCCACATGGTTCTCAATACGCTCCACGCGCTCATCATCGGCCAAAGCACTTAGCTGACCAAATGGGATATCAGCCACATAGATGTCGCCAATCTGCGCAATGACCTTGCAGCCGTATTCACCCATGACAGTCTCGCCATCTATGCTGTGAAAACGGATCATGGCACGTATGGCCTCATCGTTTCTGACACTTGGCGCCCTACGTCCCTGTGCAACGACCTGTCTGAGATCGTGCGACAGTTTCTGTCGGCCCAGGGCCCATGTCCCCAGGCACATCAGTAACAGGATACATGTTAATCCTATCTTTCTCATATTCTTAAAAGAGCAACATGACTATTAATGGAATGGTGACGATTGAGACGAGTGTAGTGACAAACGTCACTTCAGTGATCATCGTGGTATCCTTACCATATTTCAAGCAGAGGATGGTGCCGTAGGTGGCAACTGGCATCGCAATGACGAGCGTGTTGATATTGTCGACCAATGGTGCAAATCCCAGAAGTTTCATCAGGAAATGGATGCCTATGGGCAGGAGGGCCAGTCGCAGCAGCGTGGTGGCGTAGACGGTGCGGTTGCCCAACATGGAACGTAATGAGAGTTGCGACATCGACGAACCGATAATCAGCAGGGCGGCGGGCACGGTGATATTACCCAGCATGGTGAGCGGCTGACTGATAGCCTCGGGGATATTGTCGATCCGGAGGGCGACGATGGCCATCGTGAGGTAAGCGGCGAACATCGGTGTGCTGTAAAGCACCTTCTTCTCGAAATGCTTCCGGTCATTGCTGCCACCGGTAATGAGGATAGTACCGACAGTAAAAACGGCGAAGGTATTGACCACGTTGAGCACGGCGGCATAGAACACGGCCTCGTGGCCGAAGATGGAGGCCACCACGGGATAGCCCATGAAGCCCACATTGCCAAAGATAAGTGCGAAGCCGACAGGTCCCTGGGCCTTCGGATCGCTGGTAAGATATCGCGGCAACAGGAAGCCTACAGCCGTGAGCAACAGATAAGTCAGGGTGCTGATGAGCAGGAGCGGTAGGATGTACTGACGGTCGGGCAACTCGCCCGTCATAGCCGACGACAAAATCAGGGCCGGACAGGTGATGTTGATGACCAGACGTGACAACTGGCGGTCGAAATCACCGCCTAAATAGCCTAATTTGCCCGCTACGAAGCCTATAACCACGAGGGCAAACAATGTCAACATCACAACAATCATTCCGACATATTCTTGATGTAAGGCAGATCGGGAAGCACTTTGAAACCGTAGAAACGGCAGGCGTTCTCGCCGAGGATCAGGGCCTTTTCGGTATCGGAGAGTTCCGACGACTTAAGAATGAAGTCGTACGACATGCGATAGGTGATGGCGGTGATGGTGCGCGGATAGTCGGAACCCCACATCAGTTTGTCGGCACCAGCGATGTCGATAACCTCGCGGATGGCACAGATGGCCGAGGGGAAGGGATAGAACTCCGCGTTGTAGAGCCATGTGATGCCGCCCATCTCAATCATGACATTCGGATTTTGCGCCAAGGCAATCTGACGACGCCAACTGGGATTCTCCCAACAAGGCGTCTGCGGGGGATTGGCCATGCCCAGATGACCGATGGCGATGCGGAGCTGCGGACAGGCGCTGATGACCTCGCTGAGTTCAGCGACCTGACGGTCGCCGTCTTCGAGGGTGATGCTCAGCACCACGTCTTTCTGTTCCATCAAACGGAACATCTGCATCATCTCGTCGGAGGTGAGAGGCTTGCCCAACAGGCGATGTCCCGGAATGGCGATGCCCCGAAAACCGCGCTGTTCGATGAGCTGCTGCGCCTGGGCATAGAAACCAGGCTGACGATAGTCGGCCATGCCACAGCAGAAGAAACGGTCAGGATACTGCTGCTGCACCGTTTCGAGATAGTCGTTCTGCAGACCGTCGATAAACTCCTGCACCACCACGGCTGCGCCCACCTGGGCATAGTCCATGTTGGAGAGGAACACCTCGGCCGAGTTCTGACTGTCGAGAATGAAGGGCGGCATCATCTGCACCTCCTCACCAAGGAAGATGCTACGACCGTTCTTCAGCGAGCGAATCGGCTTACCGTCCCAGCTCGTGTCCTGCTTCAGCCACAAATGCGAATGGGCATCTATAATCTTCATGAATTCTTCCAACGGACAAACATCTGGTCACCGATAATCTCCTGCACCTTAGCCACGAGATCCAGATCCATCGGCTCATTGACATACTCAATGTTCTTCAGCACATTGGCGGGATTGGCGCTGCTGAAGAGCGTCGTGGCAATGCGTGGGTTCATGCTGGTAGAGAACTGAATGGCCAGTTTTTCGATGGGGTAGCCCACCTCCATGCAATAGGCAGCAGCCCTGGCACAGGCATTCCGCAGATCCTTCGAGGCAGGATGCCACATGGGAGCGCCACGACTCGACAGCAAGCCCATGGAGAAAGGCGAGGCATTGATAACACCCACGCCGTGCTGCTCGAAGAAGCCGAGATAATCGGCCAACAAGGTATCATTGAGACTGTAGTGGCAGAAGTTGAGGATGCTCTCAACAGTACCTTCCTCACAATGCTCAATGACCCACTTGAGGTTCTCGGGCTGCAAGTCAGTGATACCCACATGTCCTACGACGCCCTTCTTCTTCAGTTCGACCAGAGCGGGCAGCGTCTCGTCGACAATCAACTGAAGACCACCTTCGCGGTCGCCCTGGAACTCGATATCATGAACGTTGATAAGGTCGATGAAGTCGATATTCAAGCGCTCCATGCTCTCGTAGACGCTGCGGGTGACACGCTCTGCGGAGTAGTCCCAGGAGTTGATACCGTCCTGACCATAGCGTCCTACCTTTGTCGAGAGATAGTACTTGTCGCGGGGGATGCCCTTCAGGGCCTTACCCAAGACGGTCTCTGCCTTATAGTGACCGTAATAGGGTGACACATCGATGAAGTTCATACCATTCTCAACGGCTGCATAGACGGCTTTGATACCCTCTTCCTCACGGATACTATGGAACACCCCACCCAGCGACGAGGCTCCGAAACTCAGGTTGGAAACCTTCATGCCGGTCTTTCCGATTTCATTATAGATCATAGTTATCTTATTGTTTTATGCTGTCTGATTAAGTTTCTTCCTTACCTTCACGAGGAAATAGGGTTCCTTGCCCACATATGCCAATTCACCATCCACACGAACATCTGTCTGGACGGCTTTGTGGTTCTTGTCGTATAAGTGCATGACAGCCTCAACATGATCGAAATCACGTTTCAACTTAAACGCATTCCGGATGACCACACGGATGGGACACGAGTCGCAGTTGATGCCCGTTCCACAGAGCCCCTCATCAATGGCAGTCTGACAATGAAGCACATTGCCCAACACGTATGGCTGGTCGTCGCGGATTTCCTCGTTCAACTCATAGAAGTTCGTTTCCTTCACTCTGAACTTCCGATCGATGAGAAAGACATAACGGTCGGAATGCAGGTGTACGCGCTCACGAAGCAAGGCATAGCCGCTCCGTCTTTTGAGTAACCGACGCACCTCTAGAACGATGATCAGCACCACCGCAACAATCGCCAACAAAAACAACCAATCAATTAGTTTCATGATGCAAAGATAGCAAGTTTTTCCGAACCATCCAAATTTTTCAGAAAAGAGTTTGTATATTCTACAAAAAAACACCCCTCGCCCAAGTGAAGGCGAAGGGTGGATATGGTCGGCAAAAACATCCGATTACTTATAGGGCAGATAGCAGTTCTGCGTGGTGATGCCAGATGCGTTGTTCTCGAGTTTGCGGCTGAGCCACTTGTCGCCGAAGCCGCCACCATAGATGCCTGCACGATTCTTGTGGAGCGCCAGACGACGGAGGTCGGAGAAGCGGGTGCCCTCGAAGGCGAACTCCATGGCATACTCGTCGCAGAGCAGGTCCTCCATCGCATTGATGTAGTCTTCCTTCGTGGGATTCGTCAGACCTAAGCCGAACTGCTTGCTGATGTCGGCAATCTTGGCCGAAACAACGGTGTTGTAGCGATAAGAGGAATAGAGATCCTCGACGGCACCAGCACCATGGAAGTGGATACCGACGAACGACTTCGACGCACCATTCCTGAAGATATCGGCGTTGGCCTGAGCCAGGAACGGCAACTTCGTCGTCAGCAGTTCATAGGACTCGGGCGTGAGATAATACTTGTCGTCGACATGCGACTGCGTCATATCAAGCACTTTCTTTCCACTCTCGTCGATAGAGTCGTTGCCGGCCTGATCCTTCAGGTAGACCTCCTCATAACGGTAAGTAGCCAGCTCGCTATGCAGACCGTTCTTCAGCACGGCGAAGGCGGCATCGGGATAGCCCATGCGGTTGACAGCCTCGGCCAGGTGGAGCCAGACGGTGGCATTGCGGTAGAGGTAGACGTAGGCCGTCGAGGGCTTGTAGGTGTAGACATAGGCGGAGTCGGCACCCTCACCCTGACAGATGATGTTAGCACGGGCATCGCCGAGCGGCTCGCTGCGGACAATCCAGTTGAAGGGCGCCACCTTCACCTGCTCGGTAAAGAAATAGTACTGCGCGCGGCGGGCGGAGTCGCAGTAGGCCTGCGACGGCACCACCTGGATATCCTGCGTCTTGGGGCAGTTGAAGATGTCCTCCATCGGGTCGTCGACATTGACAACGCTGGCATTCTCCGTGCCATAGTAGTTATAGCCGAAGGCAGCGGGGATGTCGGTCGTCTGACCCATGGTGTAGTTGACGGCCATCGGGATGTAGGAGATGACGTCGCCAGGGGCTGCGCTGTGGACGAAGGAGTTTTCCCAGATAGGCATCTGATTGTAGAGGGAAGCGTTCTTCGCGTTGTTATAGTCTACCGGCCACTCGGTGAAATTCTTGAAGATGGGGCTGTAGCGGCTGTAATAAGGAGACATATTATCATTGTAGTTCACAGAGATACTGCCATTCAATCCTTCATACCGCAGATACTGGAAATAGCACGTGGCGGCCTTCTCGTATTCGCCCAGCTCGAGATAGATGTCACCCAGCACGACATTGAGCGGGATGAAGCACTTGCTGGGACGGATGAACTTCTCCTCGCTGCCCCAGTTCAACATACCTACCGAGCGCGAACTTTGATTGAACGTCGGCACGGCAATCTGCTCGTCGCTGTAACGGGCCTTGAGGCTCTCAAGCATCTGGGCCTCACCCTGGAGAATACCCTCATAGGCGGTCATCGAGGTATTGGCATTGATCTGCCCGATGGTGGTTACAGGCTCTGTAATGTAAGGCACAGCGCCATACTGACGGGCGAGCTGCAGATAGGTCCATGCACGGAACGAGGCGACAGCGGCGTATTCGTTGCAGACCACGTTACGGGCACCCGTAGCAAGCGTGGTGTCGCGATGAGCCAAATAGTAGTTACAGTTGTTGATAACCTTATAATACAGGTAAACACTATCATACTTATTGGTAGCATCGGCCGTGAACGAAGCCAGATCACGCAGGTGGAGAGAGGCCTTGTCAGTGGGCTTTACCAGGTCGCCACGCATCTCGTTCTGGAAATAATACTGGTCAGCCAGTTGCTGCATCGCCTGCATGATACCATAGGCATAGAAGACGGAGTCGGTCTTCTGGTCGAGGGCCGGTTCGAACAACTGACGTGAACTGTCTGACTCGAGCATGTCGGAGCAACTGGTGAAGAGTGAAGAGGTAAGAGGTAAGAGGTAAGAGAATACTCCTGCCATGAAAAGCCTCACCCAATTCTTATTGATTATCTTATTCATAATTCTTATGTTCTTATGTTCTTATGTCTAAAAAATCATCCGTTCTTATGTCTTACAAGTTAATCTTCACGCCCATAGAGAAGTTGCGTCCCTGAGCGATATTGCCGCAGTCGATACCCTGATAGAGCTGATAGTTGCTGGCAGAGAACTCGGGATCACTGCCCGTATACTTGGTGAGGGTCAGGAGATTGCCGCCCTCAGCCCAAACGGAGATGCCCTGCAGCCATGACTGCCACGACTCGGGAATAGGAATCTGATAAGAGAGGCGTACATTCTTCAGACGCAGATAGGAGCCGTCTTCGATCCAACGGTCAGAGAAACGGTTGTTGCCCATGGGATCGCCATAGCTGACACGTGGCAATGTGGTTTCCTGTCCCTCATAGCGCCAGTGGGCGATTTCTGCCACCTGCTGGTTGTAGAGCGTAGAACCGCTGTTGAGGATGGCGCGCTGATAGTTGTATACATCATTGCCCAAACTATAGTTGCAATTCACACCCAGACTGAAACGTTTCCAGTTGAGATTGAGGAAGATATTACCATAGAGGTCGGGATTTGGATCACCGATGATGGTCTTATCGTTCTCATCAATCTGTCCCGGTGCATTCGTGCCACGAGTATTGGTAGGATTGAGATCCTCGAAAATGACATCGCCGGCAGCGAAATACTGCTTGACGCCTGTCTCGTCGATGATATAGAGGTTGGCTGCCTGTGCGGCCTCAGAGGTTGAGAAGACGCCCTTGGTCTTATAGCCGTAGAAGACGCCAACAGGATTACCCACAGCCGTCAGGATATTGTCTTCGCCATAAATAGAAGAAGTGAAGTTGCCATTTGCCAAGGCCTTGACCTCGTTCTTATAATGGCCCACCGTCGCGCCAATCTCTAAGTTCAGGTCGCGAGTAGCAATGGGCTTTCCGCTAATACCCACCTCGAAACCGGTGTTACGCACCTCACCATCGTTGGTCCAATAGTTATTAATACCACCGATGGGATTCTCAAAGCTCTTGAGTGCCAACAGATCCTTCGTGCTGTGGATGAAATAGTTGGCCGTCAAGCCCAGGCGGTTGTTGAGGAAATTGGCCTGCAGGCCAACATTAAACTTCGAGGTCGTTTCCCACTTGATTTCCTCGTTACCCACATTGGTAAGCTGCATACCGATCTCGGTATAATTGTAACGCACGGTATTGAACGAGGTGCGGGCAGCATAGTTTGAGATGCCGTCGTTACCGCTCATGTCGAAGCCGACATTCAGGCGCAGATAATCGATAGCGGAATTCCTGGGGAACCAGTTCTCGTTGCTCAGCACCCAACCCAACTGCACGCTGGGGAAGATAGCCCATTTCACACCGGCGAATTTCACACCGCCATTGGCATTGCTACCGAAACGGCTATTCGACTCAGCCAGCACAGAGACGGTGGCGAAGTATTTATTCATGTAATTATAGTCGCCAGAGAGGTACCATTGCATATTCTTCCAGACATCATCAGCACCTTTGACGGAAGAATAGACATCATTACCCGTCGCAAGCTTCGGGTTCTTATCGTCCTCGAGCTTCGTGGAGTACTGCGTCGTAAGGTCGCTGTTATCGAAAGAGAAGTAGGTATAGCGGAAGCCGCCCGTGGCTGCGACGCTGTGGGCGCCGAACATCTTGTTCCAATCCAGATGGGTGTTGCTCAACACGTTGATTTCCTTAGAGAAGATGGAGGCCGTCTTGGAATAGACCGTTCCCAGATTCTCAATCTCGAAAGAAGGCAGACCGATGTTGGGACGATAGTAAGCCTGCGAGTTGCGGTTGAGGTAGTAACTGAAATGAGAGGTCAGTTTCCAATTGCTGTTAATCTCGTAGGTCGGGGTCAGCGTAACATTGAAGAAGGTATTCTCGTTACGATTCTTACGCTCGCCGCTACCATTTTGCAGCAATGCCAAGGGGTTGGCCTGCGAATAGTTGCCATCCTTCAGCGTGCTGTAGAGGTCGTCGGCATCCGCCAAGAGCGAGGTGAACGCATTGATATTCTTGTTATACTGATACGGATTGAGCAGGGGGCTCTTGATCAGCGCCAGGAAGGCGGGCGAGGTGATGACACCGGCATTCAGATCAGCAGCGATACCATCGTCCAAGAGGTTCGTATTGGAACGTGAGAACGACATATCGAACTTCGTGGTGAGATTCCACAACAGTTTGATATCCGTATTGAAGCGCACATTGATACGGTCGTAGCTGGTGGCCTTGAGATTCTTCATCGTCTGGATGTAAGCCACTGAGAGGTTGTACATACCAATGTCGTCACCACCTTGCACATTAATGCTGTAGTTATGTGTGAGCGCCGTGCGATACACATAGTCGCTCCAATTGGTATCGTTATGATACGTCTGGTAATAATAGCCATCCTTGGCATCGTTGAGGAAGTTGAACTGCAGGGGATTCGTCAACGAACCGATACGCTCTTTCACTTCGGGGATCGTACCAAGCTGCTCAACGGCATAGTTACGATACTGGGCCGCATTCATCATCGTGGGATAATTGGGAACAAAGGTCCACCCCACTCCAAGTTTGGCATCGATACGCGTGGCCATCGAATGACCGCGCTTGGTGTCGATGAGAATGACACCATTGGCACCGCGGGCACCATAGAGGGCGGTGGCATTCTTCAGCACCGTCACCTTGTCGATATCCTCGGGAGAGATGGTCGACAGCATATTGAAGATGTCGCCTAAGTGCAGCGACGACCTGTTCTGCTGCATATCGAGCTCCACGCCATCGAGGATGACGAGGGGCTGTGCGTTGGCGTTGATGGAACTGATACCACGGATGAACATTGCAGCACCCTGCTCAAGGTTGCCGGAATGCATGTTCATGCGGATGTCGCCACCCAACTTCTCCGTCATCTCCTCATCGATGGAGAGACCATTGCCGTTCGATACGAAGCTGTTCCTGGCCGTGATGGTAGTGCCGTCCTCATACATGGGAGTGAAAGCATCGCTCAGCATGCTGATACGCACCTGCTGTGTGGAATCACCGGCGATAATACCCACCTGCTGCGACATGTACTGTGGCGACTGCACATAAAGGGCGGTGGCGAAGGTCGGCACCTTGATGGTGAACTTACCATCGGCATCGGTCATGGCGGCATAACGGTTGTCGTTGAGGGTCTTCAGACGCACACCGGCCAAAGGTTTCTTCGAGGTGGCGTCGACCACCACGCCATGCACATTGATGGTCGGGTTCTTATCGACCACCTGCGCCCGCTTAGGAGCCTTGAAGGTGGTGGAAGTCTCTTCCTCATCGAACTCATCCTGCGCAAAAGCCACCGGGCTTGCTGCGAGGAATGCAATCATAAATAGAAATATCTTTTTCATCATCGTCATTATTCGTTTACAGAGTTAGCCCATAAGTCGTTATATTCCTTCGGAATGAGATAGACACCAGCCACACGCATCAGCTGATCGTATTTCTGACGGTTGGCCGACGAGGTGTAACTCTTGGTGTGCATCATCATCAGGCTGGGATAAGCATCCAGTCCGTAGTAACAGGCCGGGAAGGTAAACTCGCCGAGGTCGAAGACATTGACACGACCAGGATCACCCAGACAGGTCAACGAAGCGGTGCTCTCACCATTGTCTGTCGTCATCTCATACGTTGACTTGGCACCGTTCGGCAGGATGGTGTACTGCTGTTTGTTGGCAGCATCCGTCCAACTGAGATAGAAGCGCAGGTAGTATGGTTTCACAACTCTCAGAGGTTCCTCTACCTGTCCAGGAACGGTGACCACATAGATGTGATAGGTTGCGGAGCGTACCCCTTTCAGGGCAAAGTTAAACTCCGGCTTACCCGTCGTACCGTCAACATTGGCATCGTCGACTGCGACGTAAGAGAAGAAACGCGAGGTCTTGGGAAGAATCAACTGACGGATCATCTCCGGCACCTTGCTGAAGAGGCTGTCGCGTCCTGCCAGACTGTCCAGCGGGATGTTATGCGTCGTGAGCTTCGTCACCTTCATCGTATAAATCTGATCACTATAATCCCTGACAGAGGGCGACCATTCAATGATGGGATTGTACGTCTCCCAGGAACTGAAGGGGAAGGCGTCGATAGTACGCGTAATACCATTACTCATCTCATTGATGGCTGTGGTATGATCCAGAACAGGCTGCATATTGGTGAGGTGATAACCACTGGTAGAATAAGCCGTATCAGCAGGCGCATAGGAGCCATTGCCAAAAAGCGGCTGATTGCCTTTGTACCAATTCGAGAAGACGAGGTTACTAACGATATTACGGCAGGTCAATGAGTCCTGCAGTTCACCATCGGTCTCGACAGTCTTGTCAGCCTTTGCCGTGGTTGCTGTAGTGGCAGAGGCTATCGTCGTCTTCTTCTCCAGATCCATATAGTCCATCTTCGGGATGTAGTTGTAACATGGATTGATGGCTGCATAAGCACTTTCCCACGCCTGGTCGTTTGGAACCAGCATACAGAAGGTGCTATCCTCGTCTTCAAGGTCGGCACGCATGATCTCACGGATCACATTGTTACGCTTCTTCATCACGGAGTCGAGATAGGTCTGCTTGCCATCACGAAGGGGACCGATCACAGATGCATTGACATCGAGATAATACTCATCATATTTCTGAATATAATCCTTCATTTTGTCACACCCCAAGAGGTTATCGATATTCTCGTAGAGGTTGGGATAGAACTCTGATAAGCCATTCAACTTGTGCATCACGCCATTGGCGGCAGGGATATTAATAGCACTATAGGTAATACCATCGAAAGAATCCTGCGTAAAGGGGTGATGCTTGGAATTGAGCGAAACAATCATCGTACTTTCAAGCGCACTGGATACGGGATAGTTATACTCCGTCATATGCTGCTGCATAAACTGCTTGACGATGGTGGCACTATCACTGGCCATCAGACGGTTGTATTCTGCATCGCTAATGGCGGCATCCACAGGCGCCCAAACGGTATAGAACCGAGGACTATTGAGAGCCTCTGAGAATTTGCTTCGCTGGGCGAGCGCAGCAAATTTAGTCAGCTGCTGGTCGCTGGATATATTCTCCCATAACGTTTTGCCGGCACTGGGCTGATCACCTGCCGACGGCACCGAGTTATAGTCGCTGTAATCAGTACATGATGAAGCTGTCAGCATGGTGACTGCCAACATCATGATTCCTATATATTTATTTGCTTTCATAATCAATTTTCAATTATCAATTTTCAATTATCAATTGATTTAGTACCAGTCTTCTGTCATGGTCTGGCTATTGACGATGTCAAGCGGCACCAGTTCAATGAAGTCGAATGACCAACCGAGGTTGGCATCGTTCACCAGGTTCTTAATGCGCAGCCAATAGTCTTTACCCTGCTCAAAACGCTGGGTGGTGATGATACGACGGAGCATCATCGTGCCATAACCTGATTCCGAGCGACAGCTGGTAGAGCCGATAATCTGGCTGGCTGCCGAATAGATATCATTCTCATTATAGGTCAGCGGGTCAGTAACCGTATTGTACGTACCACGTGAGAAAGAAGCCGGCGCGCGCATATAGCCACGCACATGCATACGCTGGTCGCTCTCCACGCCGCAGTCAGAGGTCTCATCGTCGGCACGGTTCACGATATCCTCATAACCGATGGTAGCATCCTGATAGGGGTTAGCGCAGGCATCGAAGGGGATGCCGATGGCTACCATATCTGACTGTTTGGACGTATTACCGAGATAGAACTGCATCAGTCCACCACGCGCCATCGGGGGATAGATGATACGCAACTCATAATCGCCAGTAGGCACATGAGGCAGTTTGACCGCGAAATCGTAGACATCCCATCCCTGGAACTGGTCGGAGTTGTGAGCTCGCCAAGCGCCCATCACGCAGAAGCGCAGCAGGGTTCCGGGATTATAGCAGACGATATTGTCGAAATAGTTATTCTGGAAAGCAATACGGTTGCCGTCACCACCACCATTCAAGGTGCTCACCTCTGCCGGTGTGGCAAAGCGCAAGCCATTATTGATAAGTTCATAGAGGAAGGTGGAAGAATCGAGGCGCAGACGCTCATGGAGCGCATCCTTTGCGTTCTGGTCGTATTTCAGAATACCCTTGATACGATGGATATAGCCGTTCAGCGTCTCAATACTCTTGTTACGGTCGATAGACACACCTTTGAAAACCAGCGAATGGTCACCATCGTTGGGCATACCGAACATACCGAGTTTTTTGGTCAACGTATTGTTGGTCAGATAACGGTTCAACCACAAATCCTTGGTGGTCTTGGGGTTTGTTTCCCACACCTTCAGGAGGGTGTTGGGCAGCATGGTCTCGAAGTACTCCTGCGGCTCATAGCCGAAGCAGACATTCCAAGAGGCATTGGTCTGGGCATTCTTCTCATAGACAATGCGGTCGATAGGCATACCGGCACGCAGGATGTGATAAGCCACAAACATGTTCACCACATTAAACGGATTGGTATAGTCATCGCCTGTGCTGATGGTAATACCCTTCTCACCAATGTAGTCATACCAGGCACCACAGTTACCATACCACTCAGCACACTTCTTCTTCAGGTCATCGAAGTTGTTGATACCTGCAGCACGGAAAACATCGTCGGTCTCAGCAAAAACCGTCCACTTGACCATACACTCCTTAGGATAATAGATGGAGTTACCATCACGGTCGTTGTGGTTGTTACCCAAGTCGTAGGTCTTGGCCGTACCATCAGGATTGTTCTTACGTTCAATCATGAGAGTATCGGTATATCCCGTCACCTCAAGGGCTGCATAGAAGATGCTCAGGTCTTTCTCTCCCTCCACACGCAACTGGTCGTCGGTGGTGCGGTCGGAACGTGGAATCACGTTCGAGCAGATATGCAGGATACCGTTGATGGCCTCAATATCGCCTTCAAGGATAGCTGAGATATCATTCAGGCTGGTCAAACCGATATATTCCTCTTTGTAGGCATTCTCACCAAAAGTGCCGACACGGATACTACGTCCCGTCTTCATGGTGGTCCATGTGGTGGCAGTACCATCGAGGTCCACCTGCATGTGTTCCTCTCCGGAGAGATGGAAACGAGCGATATCATCACATAGAGAGTCAGACATCAGTTCTACCTTCGCCATCACGTCGAGGCTGTTCCAGCCTGCATCTTCTTTGATGCCGTTGTGCTTCAGCTTCGCCTTGGAGATGAGATAAGACTCGTCGTTATACAGACTATCGAGGTAAGCATTCACACCATCATTAACGGGTGCGAAACAAGTATACTCACCATACGTTCCCATATACTTGTCGAAACTGCCCTTCTGCAGGATGCGGTAGAAAGCGCTCAAGTCAGAGCGGTCACGCAACATCTCTGCAATGGTCTTCTGGTCTGAGGAGAAGAGGTTTGAACCATCCGGTTCCTCATTACAGGAGGTCATCAAGAGGCAAGAGGTAAGAGGTAAGAGGTAAGAGAAGACGATAGTGAGTACTAATCGGCCCACTACCATGAGCCTCACCCAATTCTTATTATTTATCTTCGTATTCATAATTCTATTTCCAATTATCAATTATTAATACTTCGAGGATGATTTGTATACAGGATTCTGTACGAGACTGGTATTGATTTCCACCTCATCCTGATTAATCGGCATATAGAGATAGCGCTCGTCACGCATCTTTGCCTTCATAGCAGTAGGCACGGCATACTTACGCAGCGCCAGGTCAAAGAACAAATCACTATTGGTGACATAGCCCTGTGTCAGTTTCTTCGTCAGGTCGGCCTTTGTCTCTGTGTGACGGTAGTTGTAGCGCATCAGGTCGAACCAGCGTTTGCCCTCAAAGCACAACTCACGTGCACGCTCGGCCAATACCAAGTCCTCCATTTTGTCTCTGTAGACGGAATACTTCATGGCGTAAGAACCTTTGTTGGCATCAGACAAAGCACGATCGTTAACGAACTTACAGATGGCAAAGGCCTCCTCATTGCGGGTATCACCTTCGGCCTTACCACCCAAATTATAGAGTTGCACCAGCGCCTCAGCCTTCATCAGCATCACATCGGTCAAACGATACAGGATCCAATTCTGATAAACCGTTGAACGGGTATCGCGCTTGCTGTCGGCACTATTATTGATTCCTGCTGATGTGGTAGCCACGAACTTACGGACACCGAACTGCTCGGTATTGGTACTGGTAGCATCGTAGACATACTCATATAGACGTTGATCCACGCTATTTGCCCAGACGCCATTACCGGTAGCATCTACCTTTCCGTAAATCGGCGCTGCCTTCAGATAGCCATAGCCATTGCTGCTGGCATTGTTATAACGGAAGTACATCTGGTCAAGGCCGGTATTGGTGGCATTAGAGTTACGGAACTGCAACTCGAAGATGCTCTCATCAGCATTCTGGCCCGTCTGACCAAAGATGTCAGCATACATATTATTATAATCGGAGAGATAGTAGTCTTTCTCCACTTCATCGGCGCCATAACGGCGACGACGAGGGTTCTGCTCATAGGCCTCCTTCTTGGCTGCAATTACCTTATCGCAGTATTCCACGCAGGCCTCATAGTCGCTCGCATCACGATTGACAGAACCGCGCCAGAGGTAGATATCAGCCAGAATGGCATTGATACCGTCCTGATTCAGGTAGCCCTTGTCACGCCAGTCACCGTAGGTAGAACCTGAGATGGCATACTTAGAAGCCTCCTGCAGGTCGTTGATACACATGGTGAGAACAGAGTCTGGATTTGCCTGCGGCGCATTCAGATCGTCACTACTGTTCAGGTATGCGCCAGGTGTCACAGGAATGTCATGGAACACCTTTGTGAGATAGAAATAGCAGAACGAGCGCAAAGCTAACATCTGTGCCTTGTTGGCATCATAGTCACCCCGTGTATAGTCAGGGTCCACGGCAATCACGCTCTCAGCCTTCTCAAGAACCAGGTTGCAGTAGTTGATGGCCGAGTAGAAGGGATACCAGGAGGTAAACGCATTCTCTGTCTCGATATTGCAAGAATAGATCTGCGCCAATGCTGTCTTGTAGGTAGCAGAGGAAGGCAGCGTGGAGGTTACCACGAGTTCGTCGGAACGGAAGTCACCCCAGATGATCATATTGCGGATAGCAGAAGCGTCACGCAACTGGGCGTAAGCCGTTGCTACGACGGCATCCACTTCGCTTTTCTTCTGCCAATAGTCGTCATCGACAGTCTTGTTGTCGGGCAAGATCACAGTATCGACACAGCCAATCAAGAGGTAAGAGGTTAGAAGTAAGAGGTAAGAGCATACCCCATTCATCATCCTCACCCGATTTTTATTATTTGTCTTCGTATTCATAATTCTCTTTTGTTCTTATGTTCTTATGTCTAAAAAACACTTTTGTTCTTATGTCTAGAAGCCGAAGTTAAGGCTGGCTGTGATAGACTTAGATCTCGGTGTGGTGGCCCCATCAGAGGCTGGTGTATAAGTACCGGAAGCGATTTCCGGATCAATACCCGTGTACTTCGTCCAACAGAAGATGTTGTTCATTGTCACATAAGCCGAGAGCGTATTCAGACCAAGTTTCTTGATTGATTTCTTGGGCACGCTGTAAGAGAGCTGCAGGTTGTTGAAACGCAGGAACGAGCCGTCCTCCACGAAACGTGAACTAACCTGATAGTTATAGCCCGTGCCATAGAGGGCACGCGGTATCTGTGTCACGTCGCCATCCTTACGCCAGCGGTAGGTAACCGAAGAACACTGGTTCTCTGTGCCATACATGCTCTCCAAACCCATACGCGCCGTATTGATGATCTTGTTACCCCAACGGAAGTTGAAGCGTGATACCAGTTTCCAGTTACCATACTGCAAGGTAAAACTGAAACCTCCTTGCATCTTAGGCAGAGAATTACCCAGATACTTGATATCGAGCTCATTGACAGTACCATCGTGATTCACATCCTCATAGATGGCGTCACCACCCTTGAACTCATACTCCGTATCACCATAATAATAAGTAAGGTGCTTGGGCACACCGGTATTCGTCATAATGACCTTACCCTCTTCATCGGTTGCCACAGGGAAGGTCTTACCATCTGCGAGCTGCTGGTTGATCCATGCCTCGTAGTTCCAGTCATAAGACTCACCACGGGCCTTCGCCTGTGACTGCAACTGGAGCTGCTTCGTGTTATAGTTGGTAAGGTAGTCGTAAGTGTACTGGAACACGCCTAAACTCTGGAATCCGTAGATAGAGCAAAGCGGGTCGCCCACCACGACGCGGCTCAGGATGGATCTGGAGCCACGATTACTCCAGCTGGGCTGTGAGTTCAGGTTGTCCAAGACACGCTGGTCCATCTCCAGCAGTTTGTTGACGTTCTGAGCCAGGTTTACACTGGCTGAGACAGAGAATTTCCCTACTTTGAGGAACCGGTTCGCATTCACCGACAGCTCCCAACCTTTGTTCTCCATCTCACCCACGTTTCCATAGGAAAGTGTGGTGGAGGTGTTCCATGTGGCTGAGGTCGGAATGGGAATACCCTTCATAATGAGGTCTCTGGTATTCTCCTTATAGAGATTCAAATCGAATTCAAACATATCATTGAGAAGACCTAAGTTGAAACCGAGGTTCAAACCTGTCTTCTTCTGTGGGCGAAGGTCGTCGAGCTTCATTCCACTCATCGTGGTATAGTAGCTGGTGCCATAGCGTCCAGCACGCGAATTGTACTGGTTGAAATAGTTGTCAACAGCAACGCTGGAGCTACCTGTGATACCCCACGAGCCACGGATACCGAACATAGAGACGACCTTACGCAAGGGTTCAAAGAAAGCCTCTTCGCTGAGATTGTAGCGCAACGATACTGAAGGCGAGATGAACCAGGGATTCTTTGGACCGAACTTCGAGTTACCGTCAGCTCGCAGCGAGAAGCCTACATTATAACGCGACTTATAAGAGAAGTGGGCGTTGTAGACAGCGTTCTGCCAAGCCGACTTGGTCGTAGAAGGCTGGTTATCCATACCGATCAGACTGGCATCGATCGTAGCCGACTCAATACCGTTGGGGATTGCGTTCTGGCCGATATACTGGTAGGTATTCTTCTGCGTACCTGCCTCGTAGCGTGCCAACATCGTCAGATTAAAATCTTCATTCTTGAAGGCCGGTGTAAAGATCAGTTCCAGACGGGAACCCATCTTGAACTGATTCGATTCCGTATTCGTGATAAAGTTATAATCACTATCGGTATAACTGCCGTTTGAGAGACTTCCCGGCATATAAGTAGGCTTCGAATAAGCATAGATATCAAAATAGACTCGGCCATTAAAGGTCAGACGGGTCTGTCCGTTACCTGTACCGAGCAGTTCGTACTTGATATTGAAGTCGGGAACGATACTATAGGTTTTTTCCTTCTGCCAAGAATTGTTGGCGTAGGCCACAGGGTTACCGATGGCCACGATGTCGGACAGCTGTTCGGAAGTGTAGTTGCCGTCATCAGGTGTCATGCCGCTCACCGTCGGGTTCATCAAGAAGTACTCACCTGTATTGTTGCCATACTGGTCGTAGCGGTAGATGCTGGCATTCGGTGCCATTGCCAGAGCCATAGCAAGTAGCGAGTTGTTTGTACTCTTGTTGTTCTTACTACTACCATAAGTATAGTTCTTCAGGTTGTCGGTATACGTCAACGCGAAGTTGGTAGAGAAACGGATGCGGTCAGACACGTTGTAGTCGAGCACCAGACGTGTGGTCAAACGATCCATCTTCTGTTTGATAATGGTTCCCAACTGGTGGCTATAGCTACCCGAGATACGGAAGGTAGCCTTCTGACCACCACCCGAGATATTGAAGTTAGCCTCATGCTGTTCACCGAACTGCTTGATGGCTTTCACCCAATCGGTGTTCTTGTTCCAATTGTTGGCCTCGGCCCATGACTCAGCAGGGATATAGTTGATCTCGTTGATGGTCGAAGTGGCTGAACTGCTCTGTGTGGGGTTGTAGAACTCCTCCTTGAGCATCATGGTGTAGTTGTCACCATTCAGCAGGTCATAGCCGGCAGGCATCCAGGTACCCGTAAACTTATAACCCAGCGTCACCTTTGGTTTTCCACGTGCACCGCGCTTGGTGGTAATCTGAATCACACCGTTGGCACCCTGCGATCCCCAGATGGCCGTTGCAGCGGCATCCTTCAACACGGTGATATTGGCAATATCATCCACACTCACAGCGAGCAGCGACGAGAATGCCTCCTCGTCGATATTCTCCGGATCGAAGTCGGCCTTGTCATATTCAAAGATCTTGTCATCGACCACAATCAGGGGTTCTGCGTTACCACTCAGCGTCGACACGCCACGCAGACGCATGGAAGTACCGGCACCGAGGTTACCTGAGTTGCTGACAATATCCAGACCGGCAATCTCACCTTGCAGCGCCTCGTCGGCTGAGGTGAAGGCCATACCATCCACCTTGTCCATGCTGAAGGTCTGCTGAGAAACGGAAATCTCGCGCTTGTCAATATTCAGACCACCAGAACTGGTGCGACGACCCTTGACGACCACTTCAGAAACGGTAGTGTTCTCACTCTCCATTTTGATATTGAAGGTGGTCTGGTTGCCAATCGTCACGATTTTGGTCTTATTGCCTACATACGAGAAAACGAGCTTGTTCTTCGGGTTCTTTATCTCCATAGAGAAGTTACCCATCATATCAGTCTGTGTGGCGCTGACGATACGGTTGTTAGCGTCGCGCTCCACCACGTTGGCCATCATAATCGGTCCCATGGCATCTTCCACCGTACCTGATATGACCTTACCCTGTGCCCACATCGTCTGAGCGATGACAGCAAACAGGAACGTCAATAGGAATTTATATTTCGACATATCTATAAACTTTAAACTATAAACTATAAACATTCCTCCTAATACTGTCGATTGCTGTTGTAACACAGTGGTGTGTCAATACCATGAACGGTCACGAAGGCAGACGTCTCAATGATATTGTAACGACCATACGTACTGTTTGACTTCTCAGAGGTCGTGATGTCACGGGCAATCAGGTTGGCAGTGTTTGAAGAAGCATTGATGGTCACCGCCGTATTGGAGGCATCCTTCACCGTGAGTTTGTTGTCACCGCCAGAGACGGTCAGCGTCTGGGCAATACCGAGTGCATTCGAACAGAACGTGGAGTACACAGGCTCTGGTATCGTCAGACCTGTCTCGGGATTATAATTCTTGAAATAACGGTCTGCGAAGAGTGAACTGTTCTGCGTATGGTAACGCACGAACTTGGCCATCTTGTCCAACTGCTGCTTGACATAGCTTGCTGCATCGCTCTGACTCTTGAAGCCATACTCATCAGCAACGCTCTCCCAATTGTTGACAATAGCCATCACCTTCTTCCAGGTAGGCAGGCCCATGGTCTGCTGTGCCTTGACCATCGCCTCGTATGTCGGTGCATAGATGGTATAGTTATAAGCACTGAGCATACCCCAGTTGTCATTATCGTCAATCACGCGATAGGCCTTCATCTTGGTTTTCTTCTGGGCCTCGGTTTCGTTCTTGTCGCCAGTAACGATGCCAGCGAAGCTGTAGATCTCCTCATTGTTGAACTGCAAGCAGAAATTGAGGAAATGGTCGTATTCAGGCGCATTATTGTCGTAGTCGGCATTCTCGTCATAGAACTCCGGACGCGACAAGGTCTCCATCACACTGGTAATCGTAGGCTGGATGGGATAGTCCAGACGGTAAACAGTACCATTCTCAATCTTGGCATCGGCACTATTGATGTCGAAGACCTCGGTGATAGTGGACCACTGGGAGGGATCAGACAATTGCAGACCGCCAGCCACCTTGTTGTCGTCGACGACGACAACACCGCCCTGCTTCGTCTTATAATATCTGTTGCCATAAAGGGCATACTGAGGATTGCCCTGTCCAGTCTCAGTAGAATCGGCCAGCACGATGGTGCAATAGTCCAGCAAGTCCTTGATCTGACTGTTGAACATACCGGTCTCGATGTTAATATCCTGAGCACCAGCCGTTTCAACATAGGAACTGAGCTGATTGTAAGGGCCTGACTGATAAATATATCTCTTGACCAGCACGTGGAAAGAACCGTCAGCCTGAGGATCGAAGCGGAAGCGCAGTCCCTTCAGTCCGTCCTCGTCCTTCACCGAAGTAGGATCGATCACGATGAACTGTGTCTCGTTGTCCGTGGGGACGAAGAGACCGTAACGGGCCTTCATCGAGAGCAAATAGTAATACATGTCTGCACCGAGCTTCGAGCCGATACCGGCTGTTGTCTGGTGGTCGTTCAGCATCTCACCCATCGTACGCATGTCCTTATAAACTGACGCAGGACCCAGTACAGAGTTATACAACTTCGGACCGAAGAGCTTATTCATCTTATACACCACACCGTTGTTGGCTATGGTGACATCGTAGTTGCCATCACTCTTTTTAAGAATGTCGTCTCTGGTGACATTGAGGAATTCGAAGGCATCATTCTGCACCGTCGAGAAGGTGCTGGGCACCGTCTTGGTGAGATAAGGCTTCATCACGTTATTCAGGATGCTGGCAAAGATCGACGGATCGTTGTTATAGATGGCATCGAGATGCTGGTTCAGCGTAGACGAAGAGAGCTCAAGTCCGGGAACGCCCAGATTCTTGAGGATATAAGCCGACTCCTTGAGGAAATAATCTTCTACGGCCTTATCATCAGGCGCCAAGAAAGCGGCAATCTCCGCATCGTCGTCAACAGGCTGACCATTCATCGTAGGATTGTAGTAGTTCCATCCCGGGTCGAAGTCAAGCAGGCGGTTGTCGGCTACTGTCATGCCTCGAATGGGCTGCGACAGCTTGGCACGCTGCGAGTTCTTGCTCAGATAGCGGATGGCAAACACGGTATCCTGACTGCTGGAGCCCGATGTCTCATTATACTGTGCCGTCAGCGTCAGGTCGGCTTCCGGGAAACAGTAGTAGTCCAACATACGTGAGATATAACGGGTGTCGCTTCCAGAACGCAGGATCTCAGCCATGTTACCGGGATTTACGAGCACCTCGTTAAGCTGGTGGATATAACCGTTCTGACAGACCACATCAGCCTTGATAACCTTACGATCGAAGACATAAGCGTCGCCATCCGTATATTCCTGACCGGTAAGCACTTTGAAATCGCTATTGTCTCCAGTCACCGTCATGTTGTTGTTCAACATATATTCGCCTGTCAGATGCACCATCGGTGCTACCGTGTTGTCGAATACGGCCAACATGGAGTTGCGGCTTCCTGTCTGGAAACGTGAGAAATACTTGTTATTAGCAGGCATGTCCTGGGCACTAAATGGTGTCACGGCGTATGAAAGACGCATATTGGTAGCGTGTTTCACCAGCTGACCCTGTAACATGTTACCGGCGCTGTTCTGCTTGTTGGAAAGGGTTCCTACGAGGATGGCATTATCGATCATCGTAGAGAACAGCAACTCTGCCTTCTGTGAATGGGTTAGCTGTTCGTAGCTGCTAACACCAAACTTGTTGTTTCCCCCTGCAAAGAATCTTGCAAAGGCATCATCATTGGCCGGGAAGATCGTCTTACTACCAGTTTTGCTCAGCACCTCCGTATACCCTAAGTCGTCTATCAACTTACAGTACGTATCAAACGTACCCTCCAGTTGCGAAGACTGCTGTAGCTCTTTGTAGATACTCTCGCCAAGCCAAGATGGCAATTCTCCCTCCGGCACCAAGTAGTCCTTCTTACAGGACACAAGGCCTATGCACAATAGGGATGCATACAAAAAGAGTTTTTTCATAAATGTTAATATTTAGTATTTATTGATTTGTCCAGTAGTATCCGTCAAGACACCATAATTCAAGTTGCAAAATAACTAAAAATTATCGAATCTTGCAACTTTTTAACTATCTATTTTTTTAAATAGGTGTCATTTCGCCAAATAACTAAGACTTATTGTCAAATAACCAAGACTTATTGTCAAATAACCCACCCTTATTGCAAAATAACCCTGCCTTATTTTCCGATAAGTGCCACTTAAAAAACATTCCCCCACAGCAGGGCTGCAGGGGAATGAATATTGCGTAAAAGGGGAATTTACTTCACTACGATCTTCTTACCATTCTGAATGTAGATGCCCTTCGCAGGAGCAGTCTTCAACCTCTGGCCGCTGAGCGTATAGATACCCTCAATCTGAACAGCTGCCTTTACTTTTTCTATAGCTGTCGGATCAAACGGTTCTGTTGCACCGGCTGTGATACGATCAATCTTCAGATTGTCGAACCATGCACGACGGTCGTTATTGTTGTAGTCACACTTCAGGACGAACTTGTTTGGAACAGCCTCCAGGACGAACTCATTAGAAGTGGTTGAGCCATTAACGCTGTTGATGGTGCAGTAAATGCTCTTTCTGCCATAGTCCATAATCACCTCGAAATGAGTCTTCTCCAGAGGATTAGCGGTCACAGAGTCCGTAGCATCGGCAGGAGAAGCGTTAGCATAGCTACCACCCGACTTAGCCCAGATATAGTCCAAATCAGCCTCACAGGTATTCGTGGTGTTCGTGCCATTATAGAAGTTGTGGAAAATACCGAAGATATCCACATCTTCTGCATCCTTCAGGTAGAAGCCGAGTGATTTGCCACTGAGGCCCTGTACATAGAAGTCGCAGGCCACCTTCAGGATGTTAGTACCCATAGAGCCGTTCTCTGTCGGATCGAAGACAACGGTACCTTCACCGCCACCAATGCGCAGATAGCCTTTCCACAGTTGCTCACCATTAGCCCAATAGCCCTTCTCGAATGGTTGAGAGGTATTGTCTTCTGGTGTGGTTTCACTAAATCCAGAGAGTACCATTGAGCCCTTAGCTCCAGGAATCTTAATGGTATTATCACCTGTCTCAATATCTAATTCAATCACAACATCTTTCTCGAAGTCAATGTCAACAATCGAAGCGATGCAGTTGGCAGGAATCGTCGTTGTAAATACATTAACAGCCTCGTTCAGTTCGGCATTAGCAGCCACGATGGTGGCAGCATTCTCCTCGCTGTACTGTGAAGCCTTCATCTGAGCCTGAATGCCCTTAGCCTTATCAATGGCAGCCTGCAGGGCATCCTTACCTGTAGCAGCATCGTAGAGACGCATCTTAATGGTTTTCTCTGCATTGTCAATGACGGTCTGCATGGATGCCAGCGTATCATTTTCTGCCACGAATTCACGATTTGCAGCAATGATAAGCTTCGTTGCCTGCTGATAAACCTCATACTGCAACAGACCGGTCTCCTCTGATGTGGTATTCACATAGGTATCTCTGTCGAATGTTGCAATGATATCATCCTGACTCATGCCCTCATATTGAGCAATCTTAGGCTCTACTTCGTCAGCTACAGCCTTCAAGGCAGCCTTGCCCCAGAGGTAGGAGTCATCAGCAAGATAACCGGCAGCTGTGGTCAGGTTCTCACGACCTGTGGTAATCTGTGTGGTCACATTCTTCCAGTATCTCAGCTGCTTCTGGTTATACTTGTTATCGTTCTTACCATAGAGACGGGCTTCTTTCACATAGACCACAGAACCATTTGTCTTGGTCTTGTACTCTTCTTTACAATAAGCCTTAAAACCTACTTCGTAGGTACCAGCCTCAGTAATAGGAGCAACAACTACAAATGGGGTATAAACACGAGAGTCCAAACCCTTGACCACTGAAACAATCGTATCAGCAGCAGCACCGTCAACCATCTTCACCACATAAGCAATACCATAGGCAGGGTTCCAGCCTTCATTATGGGTCCAAGATGTAGAAGTGGGATCTGCACGAAGCGCAGCGAGCGACTCGATGGTGAACACATAAGAACCTGGATCGAACGTCATCTGAGTATAGATACCCATCGGATCATTCGGGTTGCTGTATGCCCAGGAATTGTTACCGCCAAAGTGACCTAAGTCAGGATAGGCACCGCTGTTCCAGAAAGCACGTCCGGTAGGCAGACATGTCCAATCACCATAATTGCTGACTTTCTGCGTATTACCATCTGTTTCCTTAATACCCAGGTAGTTATCACTATTGCCATCCAGATAGTCATCCATCTTCTCATACAAGAATTCTGCAAGGACTTCATCTGCCACAGCTAACAGCTCGTCAAGTTCTGCCTGACCGCTCTCATCACCAAGAGCCTCGAGGCCTGCAATCACTTCAGGATAGCCGTCAAACTGAGCCCAGACATCGGCTGGCCAGTTATAGCAATTCTTATAAGCATTCAGTTTCTCCAGCATGGCATCACGCTGACGAAGGTCAGCATACTGCTGAGCCTGAGCAATCTGAAGATCGGCAATCTCAACGGTAGTCGACATGGTCATGAATGAGATGAACCAAGTGCGGGCTGTACCGTCACCAACGATAGCATAGTTAAAGGTCTGCCACTCTTCCGTCAATTCCTCCCATGTGTTAACAATCACCTCATCTGCAGCTTCAGGATAGGAAAATGCGCCATCCGAGTTACCGGCTACCTTCACCAGATTGGTCGGTGTCTGGTAACCATCACCAGGGATAAAAGTCTTCACAACGTCCACATATTCAGGAGCGCCCTTCAACTTGAAGCTAACGATATAGGTGGCATCTGCTGATGTAGGCTGGAATGTGTAGTACATACCCTCACCCTTGTTATTGTCATCGGTAGGATCATCCACACAAACCACAGAGTTAAGACCATCTGCATAGCCGTTGGCATTGGTGTTAAACTTCTCAGCCAGGGTCTTTCCTGCACTCTTTACAGTCCATCCAGTCCAGTCCTGGAATTTGCTGCCTTCAAGGACATCACTCGTAATCAGGAAACGTCCCTGCGGGGTGTAGACATACTCACCCTTTGTGAGAGCAAAACCCGAAACAGCAACGCACATTGCCATAAAGGCAAAAAGTAAACGTTTTTTCATACGCTTCGTTTTTAGAAAGTTATTAATTAATATAGATAATAAATGATTTGTCTTAATTCGGCGCAAAGTTAATCATTTTTTTCCTGTTATACAAACATTTTAGCATTTTTTGCAATTTACCGCCTTAACGTCATCGAGGCTGAGGCATTCTTCTCACTTCTGATACGGAGGATATAGACGCCCTTTGGCAATGGCTGGCGATAGAAGACGGCCTGAGCCTCTGCAAGCGTCGTCACATAGCTGGCCACCACAATACCGTTTGAAGCAAAGACGTCGACTGAAACCCGCTCACCTGAAGCGATGCCCATGATACCTACAGAAGAACTGTAACGGATATACAGATAACCTTTTGCAAACTTGCTGGTATCCCAGTAATAATGCTCAGGCAGCACGGGCAGTTCAAACTTCACGTCACCTACAGCAACCTTCGGGAAGTTAAACACCATGAAGGAGTCAGCCTTGGCCTCGTCGGTACCTATGCCAACAGTCGGATCATAAGAGGAGTCCAAATAAACGCTGATGGTAGCGCCATCCTTAAAGGTAATGGAACCGTTGGTCTCATCACCCCAGAGATGCGTGCAGCCTGGGGCAGAATCCGACGTGGCGCACTTCTGCACACCGACATAGAGTTTTCCCGTGGCGCCAAAGGTAAGCGGCTTAGCACCGAAATACCAATAGCCTGCTGAAGAGTTGCCGTCTGCACCAACGCGCAAAGCGCCATTGATGGTAATGCCACTATTGGTAAGGGGATGTCCCTTGGAGGTTGACCTGATAACAGAACTCATACCCGTCAGCGTAGCACCGTCAGCCACAGTGAGCGCACCGGTGCCAAGCGTCTTGCTCTGTCCGAGAATCAGCGTGCCCTCCGAGATGGTCACCGTTCCGCTGTTCTGCCATGATCCTCCCACAGTCATCGTACAATCACCCACCTTCTCGAAGTTCGATTTATTCTTACCGCCAGCATCGTAGATAGAGCCATCAAAGGTAAAATCACCCAGGTCGGAAGAACCCACTTTCCAGGTCACATTGCCTGATACGCTGTTTTGGTTTCCGAAGTTCATCTCCTTATGACGCAGGGTACCAGAGCCGATGAGTTTACCGATAGGATAAGTGACCGAGGCATTATCGCTGGAGGCGGCAATACCGATATTGGTGCCGGCACCCGTATTGAGCGTTGCATGGGGCATACCGCTGTTCTTCAGAGGCATGAGGATAGAGGTATTATTGTAAACAATCGTTCCCTTAAAGTTCGTCCAGTTTCCGGTAAGGGATACACGGTTCACGGTGTTTGTCGGATTGATGGTCAATTGTCCCGTACCCGTCAAGGCACCGGAATAGCCTACATAGTTGTTTTTCGTCAATGTCAGTGTCGCCTTGGCACCTTCTGCCACATAGATTGGAGAGGGCACAAAGCCAAGACCCGAGATGCTCGCTGAGCCTTGCAATTCAACAGGTTTGGTATTATTGGCACCGCTATAATCCATGCTTCCATTCTTTACGATGGTACGGGCTACGTTGAGTTTACCTGACATACTGAACAAGCCTGCACCGGTCTTCACCAGCGTATCGCCGGCAACGAAGGCCTGCTGCGTAAATGAGGCATCAGTCCTGATGACACCCTTTCCTATCAAGCCGATTGCAGAGCCATTGGTCACAGCCGCTGTATTCTGAAGCACAGCACCGTTCTCAATCGTAAATTTGGTGCCCGAGGAGGTCACGCCTCCAAGGTTGCCATAAGCCTGTGTCGCGCTGGAGAGCGAGCTGACAACCGTCGTACCGCCAGTAAGATGGTTACCACCCGTATAGGTATTGGCATTCTTCATCGTAATGGAACCCGTACCCTGATGATAGAAAGTTCCCGAGACAATCTTTCCACCACCGTTAATCGTATAGGCCTTGGAGCCTGTATAGTAGATATTGGCAGGCTTCACCTCTACCCCATCGGGAATCGTCACCGTCGTACTCTTGGCATTATCGGTGAAATAGATATTATCGTCCTCGATGAATGTTTCTGAGGCACGCGCAGCATCGTGGGTGACAAAATTCTCCGTGGTGGCGACATCCCACACATTCGACTGTGTGCCATTCCACTCGATGTCAGCCGCATCACGTGTACCCTCTACATGGAGCACAAGACTGCCACTTTCGATGGCCAGAGCAGCCTTGACTTTGGCGATGCCCTCAATCTTGATATTGGCGACATCACCTACAACCGTACTGGCTTTACCAAGATTATACTTTCCTGTGGCAAGTTTCTCCTCCCCCTTGGCAAAGTGACAGTTGAACTCAATGACAGGCTGCTTATACTCAGGACCATACTTCCAGTCCCTGGTCTCTACTATCAACTTGGCAGTATTAATCTGATCGGCCTTCGTGCCGTCGCTATAGAGATCCATCTTCAGACGGGAGCCAAAGCCCATCTTCAGGGAGTCCGTAGCCATGAGCGTACCGATGGCATCTGTGCCTCCAATGCTGATTTCTGCCCCATAGTCAGCTGACAACGACTTCACTTTGATCTCCTTTGCAGCTGTATTGAGAGTCGTCAGACGGTTCATCCACAGCGGAGAATTGGCGATAGAGCCATTGAGGTTCAGCGTACCTGCCCATACATCGGTATTTCCGCTGTAAGTCATATCCTTCTCGGGATAAGCCAAGATGCCGTCACCTTGTTTCACCACACGGGTTGTCCCACTAAATCCGCCACCCTGAAGGGTATGGGTATAATAGTCATATTTGATTGTATAGGAAGCCGCCGTCGCCTCAGAGGGAGCAGAACCCTGAACCCACGAGGGCGCATTGTCTATATATATATAAGGTGTAGCACCGTCGGTGATGTTGACCGTCATGTCGTTGGTCTCACAGGTGATGACCGCCTCGCCATTATTCGCGATAGTGCCACCATTGGCAATCTCAGTACGTCCCGCCATAGTAAGCGCAGGGGGCGCGGCGGTAATACCTTCCAGTTCGCCTAAGAAATAAGAGGTATGAGGCGGCTGGTTATAGCCGCACATCTGCCACACCATCGCATTACGATACTGGTGGTCATACCATAAAGAATAGTTACGCCAAGGCGTTTCGATGGTGGTGGTATAAATACGGATTCTATTATTGCCGGTGCGCATGATAACCTCCTCACGCCAATCACCGAAGATATCACCCTGGTAACAAGGCGTACCCTTGGTATCGTTGTTGGTCATGGAACCCGTCAGCACCCAAGTAATATTGGAACCTGGCTTCATGACGACGCCTTCCGTATTCTTACCATTTCGATAATTGAAAGTTTCTTCCTGCAGGTCGCCATCCCAATAGCATCGGAAGTTCTGCGAGATACCAGCCGTGCTATTCAGGACATCGAGATGTTTATTTTCCACCAGACTCACAGGTGGTGTATCATGAGCAGAGAAACCCACGGCTCCGGGAATGGTATTGAGGAAATTGCCTGCTATGGCACGACCATCATCATCACCACCCTCGGAACGATAGTAGAGTTGCGATGTCGTCAGGTCACGGTAGTTATTGGATGGATGGTCTTCATTACAGAAAAAGCCCTCCTGACCATGTACATAAGGGTTGAAATCGCCATGATGCTGGGCATCGCCATGACCGAGGCCGGTGGTAGACAAGCCCTTGCCATTATCGTCGATAACCATACTACCCCATACAATCTCGTCACGACCATCCCAATCGACATCCACGATAGCATAGTTATGATAGCCCTGACCATACCAAGGAGAACCGGCCTTATTGTTGGTCCAGCGCCAACGCTCTGTCAGCTGATGGGTCTTGGGATCCACATCGTATGCCACGAACTTATGGCGGGTATAGATGCCACGTCCCAGGAAGATGCTGGGTTTGCGACCGTCCAGGTAAGGAGCTCCGAAGAAATACTTCGATGAGCGATGGCCATAACCATCCCCCCAAGCCGCATTGAGGTCGGTCTCACCATTCTCAAGACGCTTTAACGGATAATCCATTGTGACATAGGGCACACCCGTAGCACCGTTCATATAGACGAGGAATTCATCGCCCTCATGCATAAACCAGTTAGTACCACCACCTGTGGCAGCACGGTAGTTCTTCGTGGCATCGCCAATGACGTAGGTCTTTCCGTCAGCAGCATGGATCGTGGTTCCATCTGCCGCACGCATAATGGCCTCTGCCTTACCGTCGAGGTCCCAGTCGTAGGCCACGATATTCTGTTCATTATTCTGGAAATCACCCATATTCGGGCCGCAGTTCACCCACCACAACACGGTACCATCGAGTTTCAGACATTCAAAGATGCTGTACTCGCCGTTGTTACCATTACGGGGAAAACTGGCGTTGATTTCACTCTGGTTGTCATACTTCAAGAGAATCTCCAGTTCACCGTCGCCATCGACATCTGCGCAACAGGCATCGTTGGGAACAAGTGTGGAGGTTATGGATTTATCATGCTTGGGCGTAATCTCCAGATAGCTATTGGCCCAAGGGGTAACAGCCGTACTCTTCGGCTGCTTCACACCACGCTTCACCGCCTCAACGGCATAACTGTCTGAGGTATTACCAGCGGCATCGGTGTAGTTGGAAATGGTCAGGTTCTCTGCAATCAGCGAACCATTGCGATATAGGTTATAAGTGACATCATAGTATTCATCGGATTGGATACGCCAGCTGACGAAGACACCACCTGTGGTCTTCACCGCCACCATGCCACGATCCAGTTTGTCAATCACACGCTGTGCGTTAGCATCCGTAACTACCGACAGCAAAACAGTTAGAAATAGTATAAGTAGTTTGTTCATAATCTATATTTAAAAAAGAATCAGGGGGACAACGCCCCCTGATTCAAACTTGTTTATTTCATCTGAACGCCAAGAGCGTTGAAGATACCGGCTTCGGTCACAATAAGAACCTGACCGTTCTTTACGACCTTACGAATAGCCTTCTCAGTATCGGCATTCACCTTTACAATACCATCGGAATCTTCGGTAGCAGCGTAGATCATAATCACATCGATACCCTGATTATCACCACCGCCAGCCTTCAGCGTAATGTCGGTAGCCTCGGTGATAGTCAGCAGGTCTGACTCCCGCTCATCAAAGTTGGTAGCTGTAGCCGAAATGTAAATCTCGTTCTCCTCACCCTCACCCTTGGTCAGCGTGCAGATATAACCGGGTTCCTTGCTGGCGTCGAAGAGCACGGCACGGATCTTATAGGTGCCGGGCTGCAGCGTCACGAGCTTCAGGTCCTCTGTTACATAGCCGGCCTTGGCCATAGACGAACGGACGGCAGCATTGGGACTGGTACACTCTACAGCACCCTGAAGGTCCTCACCCTCAGACAGGAAGAGCACACCCTCAAACTCCGTCTTCTTATAACCAACGACAAATGTCGTATCGCCCTCACCGTTCTTCAGATCGAAGGCCTCGACAAACTCATTACCCTTGGAACCATGAGTATAGGCCTTGGCATCGGCATCAAGCAGCCAATAAGGATAAGTCACCTTAACCGTTGAACCCGTTGTGCCTTGGGTCTTGGCAACAAGCTCCTTCAGAACGGTGGTATTGTTGTCCTCATCCACATAAGCAGCAACGATATTGTAGTTACGTGGCAGCTTCTCCTGAGACTCAGAAATCTCGATGGTCTTCACATAACAATTGCTGAAACGGAATGTGACGTCGCCAGCTGTCTGCACCTCAAACTTGAAATTGACATATTTCGAGTCCAACTGCACAGAGTCCTGAAGTTCTGTAGAAGAAACAATACCCTCAGGAGCGATGGCAGCACCATTCATGGCCTGGATGCAAGTACGTTTGCTGTCGCTTGCTTTGGTAGCACGGTTGGCATTGAAGGTAATCACATCACCTTCCTGACAGTCGGGGATGACCATGAACTGATCGTTGCCATTGAAGACAATCGCATCAGCCCAACCACCACCATGACCGCTGACATAGAATACTTTCTCACCGAACTTGAAGGTCAGATCCTCCGTAGCTGGCAGAGCCGTTCCGTCGGGAAGCATAATCTCCTGATAGTTACGGGCAGGCACATAATAGCGGGCATTGCCGCTCTTCGTGATATCGATGTAGTGCGATGCATCGCCATCAGCATTAGCAGCTGCATCATCAGCAATCTGAGCCAACGAAGCGTCGTCAATCGCAAACGACCAGCTCATCTTGCGCTCGGCACCGCGGGTCTTGAAGTTAAGCGTATATCCCTCAGCAGGCGCCAGTTCTTTACCGTCGACCTTCACAGAGGTGATCTTCAAGGTATAGTCTGTAGCAGGCTGCAGTTCGAACTCACTCAGATCCAGCGTCACACCGGATGCAAATGAACCCTCAACACCGTCGAAATCGATCGCATTGAAAGCACCGGCCAGCGTGAAATTAGTAGCGGTAGGATCAGCAACACCCGATACATTGGGGAAAGTCACGATAATCTTACCAGTTGGGCCGATCTTCTGCCCCTCCTTGAGGCTGAAGTTAATATCACCCAACACCACCTGAGCCATAGAGCCGAGGCAGAAAAAGAAAGCCATTAAGGCAAGCGTAGAAATTCTCTTCATATTCTGTTATTTTAGTTACATTAAATTCTTCAAGTAGTTTAGGGAAAAGCCCTCACGCTTTTTGGGGCGCGAGGGCTTATTCTATTATCGGGATGTCCCGTAGTCAATTCGATTACTCTGCAGCAGGCTTAGAAATCTTGACATCGTCGAGAGATACCTGCTTAGCGGCGTCGTCGTTCTTGATAACGAGTGAAGAACCGGCAGGAATGGTCACATTCTCAACAACGCTCTCACCTGTTACAGCACCGCCCCAAGAAGCGATGGTCAGGCCCTCGAACCAAGTTACCTTGCCTTCAGCATCGCGCAGACCGAGAACGTAAGGAGGCTCAGCTGCATCGTTGGTATCGTTACGTCCGTAGATCGTTACGGTATATGTACCAGCCTCAGCAATAGGCTCAGTCCAAACGTAAGAGTCAACATCGAGACGAATACCACGGCCACCAGCGAAACGGTTGAAGATACCACCGCTGAAGCTCCACCAGCTGTTTACAGTACCCTCGAGCTGACCAAGACCGCCCTCTTCCTTAGGCAGAGCCAGACGCTCAACATCGCTGTAGTAAACAACATTCTCGTCCTTCTCGTAATTCAGAGTAGCGATATAGACTGTCTTGCCACCAGAAACAGTAGGAGTCAGTGAGCCAGGGAATGCAACCTCAGCACCATTGTACTTACCACCATTGTTATTGACAGCAGTGAAGTAGGCTACGCCATCCTTCATGATACCACGTGCAGGATAGATGGTGAGAGCATCACCCTCGTAGAACCAGTACTTGTCAGCGTCATAATATCTCTGCAGCAGCGTGCTACCAGCCATACAGTTCAGCAGAGCATAGTATTTCTCAGCGTCACGGAAGACGCAAGTGATAACGGTAGAACCATCCTTCTTAACGATATTGGTCTCGTTGCTGGCAGCTACGAATACCATACGGCCACGACCCTCAACGTCGATAGGAGCGATATCGCTGGGCAGCAGGTTAATTGACTTGCCAATCTCACCCTTGTGCTTCACGTCGTCCTTAATCTTCTTACCGCTCATGTCAACGAATCTTACAGTATACTCTGCACCAACGAAATCCTTCACAGAAACCTTGGAAATAACGTTGTAACGAGCCAGAGTGAAGATCACGTCGCAGTCGCCACCAACATAGTATGTATAAGAACTGTCAGTCTTGTTGAACAACTCAACATTACCACTCTTAACTGTGGGCTGCTCAGTTACCTCAACGGTAATAACCTGATCCTGCTTAACGTCTAAGACACCGAAGGTACGGCCACCACCATTACCCTGATAAAGACCGGTCTTACCATGATTGGTATAGAAGAACCAGTTTGTACCAGTCTGCACACCAAACTTCGGGAAGTTCTCGCTACCAGTTGTTGAACCATCAGCTGCAGGCTCTTTCAGAGCACCGTCAACGATTGAAGTGGTACCTACATTGTCAGAAACAGCAGCTGAAATGGTAAGACCTACCTTGTCAGCATACTTCTGAGACAGAGCGAAGAAGTCGATTTCCCACTCATTAAGATTGACGTTGTCATCACTTGGAGCAACGGGAACGTCTTCTACATCACAAGAAGTGAATGCGAGTCCGCATGAAACGATGGCTGCAGCCATCCATAAAAGATTCTTTTTCATACTGTTTTTAAATAATTTATAAATAATGATTGAGTAATTTCTCCACAATTCGCGGCAAAATTAGGTTAATTTTTTCAAATAACCATACTTTTAGTCGAATAAAATCACAAAATTTAGTTTTTTTATCATTTCAAGCGGTCTTTTTACCGTGTCTTTTTCATACCTTTGCACCCGGATAACGAAAAAAAAAATGAACAGACTTAGACTCTACATCACATTTCTACTCTCTGTCATGCTTCTGTATAGCAAGGCACAGATCACCCCTATCAGTCAAATGGAACAGTTGAACCGAGGCGTCGTGGCGCTCCCCGTAAGCAAGGGTAACTTTGTGAGCTGGCGATTCCTCGGTACCGACAATCCCAATACCCGTTTCGACCTCGTTTGCAACGGCACAACCATCGCCACCGACCTGAAAGAGAGCAACTTTACCGATGCCAATGGCGACAGCAATGCCGAATATCAGGTCGTCGCCAAGGTCAATGGCGAGGCTGTCAGCACCTCTGACGCTGTAAAGCCTTGGGGCAACATCTACAAGAAACTGAAGCTCGACCGTCCGGCCAAGGGCGCACAGGGCGGCACCTATACCCCCAACGACTGTTCCGTGGGCGATGTCGACGGCGACGGGGAATACGAGATCTTTGTGAAGTGGGACCCAAGCAACTCACAGGACAATTCCAATGGCGGCAAGACCGATAATGTCTTTATCGATTGCTACAAACTCGACGGCACCAAACTCTGGCGCATCGACTTAGGCGTGAATATCCGTGCCGGCGCCCACTATACCCAGTTCCAAGTGTACGACTACGACGGCGACGGCAAGGCCGAGCTGATGTGCAAGACCGCCCCTGGCTCCAAAGACGGCGTTGGCAACTATGTCAACCAGGCTGCCACCGCTGATAAGATCAAAGCCGCCAACAACACCAAGGACTGGCGCAGCAGCGCCGGACGCATCAATGGCGGACACGAGTACCTCACCGTCTTCAAAGGCGAGACGGGCGAAGCCATCCACACCATCGCCTACTACCCCACCCGTAATGCCAAGGTTGAGTTGAGCGAGGCTGCAGGCACCTACAACTGGGATGACCGCGACGGCAAGAGCGACAAGGGCGACTACGGCAACCGCGGAGAGCGCTATCTCGCTGCTACCGCCTATCTCGACGGTCCTGACCACAACCCCAGCGGTATTTTCTGCCGAGGCTACTACACCTACGCCCATATCTGGGCTGTCGACTTCGACGGACAGCAGCTGAAGACCCGCTGGCTGCACAGCTCCGACGCAAGGACCACCTATAAGCTGAGGGATGCCGACGGCAATTCGAGAACTTACAAAGGCAACACGTGTTACTCCGGCTTGAAGCGCTACACGATGTATGCCAACGGCAACCATAACATGTCGATTGCCGATGTCGACGGTGACGGCAAAGACGAGATTATCTGGGGCTCTGCCGCCCTCGACGACGACGGCAAGATGCTCTATAGCGTCGGCTTCGGTCATGGCGACGCCATCCATCTGGCCGACCTCGACCCCGACCGTCCAGGACTGGAGCTCTTCGACGTGCATGAGGAAGGTGGCGACTATGTCTGGGACATCCACGATGCCGCCACAGGCGAGATCCTCTGGAAGGGCGGACAGAAAGGACAAGACAACGGACGAGGCATGGCAGCCGACATTGTGGCGTCCAACCGCGGTTACGAGTTCTGGTCCTCCTACGGCGGTATGGTCAGCACCGAAAGGAATCAGAATCCCTTCAGCGCACAGACCGGCAAGCAGGTCATCAGCCAGAGAGGCTCGATGAACTTCCGCATCTACTGGGATGGCGACCTGCAGGACGAGCTGTTCGACGGCTCCTTCAACAAGGACACCAATCAGGCCAATCCCACCATCACGAAATGGGATGGCAAGAGTTTTTCTCAGCTCGTAGCCAATTTCAATACCGCCAGCTATCAGTACGGCCAGTCGTGTAACAATACCAAGGCCACGCCCTGTCTGCAGGCCGACATCTTAGGCGACTGGCGCGAGGAACTCCTGTTGTGGAACTACAAAGACCCGTCGGAGCTGATGATCTACACCACCAGCACGCCGACCACCTACCGTGTGCCGACCCTGATGCACGACCACACCTATCGCATGGGTATCTGCTGGCAGAACACCGCCTACAACCAGCCGCCACACCTGGGCTACTACCTGCCCGACTATATCGACGGTAAGTTGACAGGCATCGAACAGATCCTGAGCGACACGCAGACTGGAAAGACCCTCATCTTCGACCTCTCAGGCCGCCAGCTGCCCGTATCCGACGCAAACACCCTCCCGAAGGGTATCTATATCATCAAACAAGGAACCAAAGTTATCAAATTCAACAAGCAATGAAGAAACTAGTTTTATCAGCTACCGTACTACTCATGGCTGCCCTTAAGGTGGCCGCCCAGGAAGTGACCCCGAAACTGACGGCCTTCCCCGAGTTCCGTCCTGCCACCGTCTATCTGGCAGATGGTAAGAAAATGGAAATTCCCTTGGCAAACATCTTCCTGAAGAACAGCTCGCTGCTCTATCTCAGCGGGGAGGTGACGAAAGAAGCCAACACCAAGAATCTCCTGCGTGTCGACTTCAAGGACCGTTCCTACATCCGCATCGACTCGGTATTGGCCTATGAGGTGGATACCGTCAGGTCAAATGCCCTCTACTGTGCCAAGGTACTCGACCTCAAGGCTTACCAGCAAATGTTGAAGAACAATTCCAACATTACCAACCTCGACCTCAACAGCCTCATGTCGATGGACATGTTCCAGTACACTACCATCGACCTTCAGGACGCCCAGGACATCCATTTCCCCGTGATACCGCTCTATTATTACCGGATTAACGGCAAGTTCGTCCTCGTCCACGAACGTCACCTCAAACGATTCTTCGACAAGGAGGATCGCCGGCGGATGGAATCAGTAATGAACCTCCAAGGTTTCAGCTGGACTGACGAAAAATCCTTACTAAAAATCTTGGAGGTTATACAATAGCTCTTTATGAGACAAGACAAAGGAACGTTTACGGACAGACCGCACGGATGGTGAGGCCGGCATACCGGTTTTCCCACGTCTTATAGGCCGTCCCCCAGAACGATTGGATGGAATAACAGGTGGCACGCTGATTGGCGCCGGAAACCATGTCTGTTGTCCAACAGTATATTTCGTCCATGACTTCAGTAGACCCTGTGTGCGGGAAATAGATGCAGTTGCCGTTAGGGCCCATCGCCCTCATCACGGTCTTGCCATTCAGCGTCACATTTTCAAACGTGCAGTTATCCACAAGCTCCTGAAACTCTTCAGGCGTGGGTATGTGCCAGTCGCCACCCATGAATTCGTGGGCTGCGTCGTCCTCAAGGTCAAGCCTGGTCTTTCCATCCACCTCGCCCCATCTGCTGTCAGTCACATATTTCGAGAACTTGCTGAAATCTCTATTGCCTTCGTATACTTCCTTGCAGAACTTATAGTTTTCCCAGTCATAACGTGTCTGCTTGGGTGCCACTTCACCCCACGCATAGAAATAGCCGTATTCGGTCTCTGTACGTGCTCCTAAGTTGGCCGATGCCCAGCGCACAGACAGTCCCAGGTCCACAGCCTTGATGTCGCTGGCCTTGGGCAGGGGCGATAATTCAAATAAAGCCAGCGCCAGGAAGTGGGAGGCATAGTCGATTGAATCCTGCAGTTCCCTATTCACCTTATTGATGACGCCTAAATAGCTATTGTTCTTCAGTCCGTCGTTCTCAACGGCATACGCCCTCATGGCGACAGCACGCTGGTAATTGCGGTCGAGCGTCTGATAGCTTTCTGCGCTGTATTCTGCGGAATTAACAGTGCTCAGCAGCCTTTGGGCTTCGGCAATATTGCGGTCGAGGACGTTCAGTTTCAGATACACGGTATCAGGCGCTGCGCCCCGTTCTTTGACTGGACGGATGGGCAGTCCATCGCTTCTGTCAACCGAATAATAGGTCGTCACATCTATCTGGCTGATGGTGAAGACTTTCAACGCCTTACTCTTCGCACAGTCCTTACACCACATCTTGGTATCGTTGTCCCAGGTGATCAGCTCGCTGCCCTGCATGCGACCGGTTGACGGGAAGAATACCGAGTTGCCGTTACGTCCTATCAGCATGAAGCCGAAGACGCCGTTTCTGACGGTGGGCCTCATCCTGCAACATGCTTCGTCGGTCGTATTCGTATCCTCCATGAGTTTCACTTCCTCAATGGTCGGCAGTCGCCAGCCTTGGCCCAAAATCACCGTTGCGGCATCGTCCTGCGGCTGAAGCAGCCCGTTGTCTTTATAGTAGATATAATAGGTGGTCGAGGTCTGCAACTTGTACGTATCCCACGAATAGTCCTCCTTGGGCTCCGTCTCGCCCCAGGCAAAGAAATCGCCCGTGTCCTCGGGTCGCTTGGCACCTAAGTTCTTCGTGGCAATCATGAAATTGCCCACGCCTAAGTCCACGTAGTCGTCCGTCGTTTCATACTCGGCATACTTAATCGCGGGCTTTTCAGGCTCCGGTTTCGGTTCCTCATTCACATCCTCATCCTTCTGGCATGACGTCATCATGCACATCATGAGGCTGAGACACATCAAAATTTTCTTCATTTTCGTATCAATAGCTTTTAATAATATCTTCCATTACAATTTTTTGGCTTTCATCGCGGCGGCATCGAGCACCCAGACACCGTCGATACACGACACAATCAACGCGTCGGCGGCAGGCAGAAAATAGCAGTTCTTCGCCTCTTCATTGCCGATAAACCTGTGGTGCGTGCCGAAAATGCCACGACCATCCGTCATATCGTAGAGCTCCAGACAGCCGTCAAGCGAGCATACCTGATAGACGTAATCGCGCTCAGGCACATTCCAGTCCCACGCACATTTCGAATCGCGGGCCTCCTCTTCCAGCACCTCCGAATACGACAGAGGCTCCAGCGTAAGCACACACTCGCTGCCCGGGGCCGTGCAGATAAAGGCCTTATTGGCAAAAGGCGACATCACCAAGTCCATCAGATTACCACCGGCGGTGGGTTTGTTCGACTGGAAACTGGGATGGACATCCACTTCCACCGGCTTCTTGTGCTGCCTGTTCACCCATTCCATAGGGCTATAGAGGTTCGGATACATGCTGGCATAGATGCGCGAGCCGTCGTAATTCACATACAGGTGTTCAAACTGATGCTCCGCCCAGTCATAGTTGCTCAGCGTGATCTTGTCGTCGTCGGCGCTGTCGATAAAGCGCCATTCCATGCCCGTGCTACTGGGCGATATGAGTCGCAAAACGCCGAACCCGTCGTTCGTAAACGCCACCTCGGCAGCACAGTTCTCAGGATACTGGGGATGGGCATACGGCGAGGGCTCTATCTGAACCTTCTTCACGATGCTGCCCTTCTCGGGGTCTACCACGCAGAAGTATTCCTCGTTGCCCATCACGTAGAGCAGGCCGTTATACGGATTCATGCAGAGGTGGGTCACGGCATAGGGCATTTTCACGCTCTTGATCTCCTTCATGTCGTCAAGCGACACCTGCACCAGTCTTCTCTTCTCCGTATCCCAGTTGTCGATACCTATCCAGAAGCTCTGCTTGTCGAGTGAGAGCGTCATATAAGTGATCCACTCATTCTCTTGCGTAATCACATATTTCTTCTGATAGAAAGGAACTGAGACCCCTTTCTTATGCTCCACCCAATCGCTTGCCGACTTGTAAGCCACCACCAACTGGACATCCATTCCCTGTTTGGAGATTTTCAACGGCACTCGCCAGCGGAGCCCTTCGTCGTCCACCTTCTCTGTCTGCTCGTCAATCCCATAAAACTCGCTATTCGACCAGACATTCAGCGCGCCTAATGGTCTGTCGAAGACAAACTCCACGGAGTCCCTTTCGCCTTTGATGCCATTTCCCGTAATGGCGCGGGTGCTCACCAGTTCAGCAGGTTTCTGGCCTTGTTTGACATACACCGTCAGTTCCTTCTGACCTTCCGAAATCGTGACCGTTGCCTCGCGGTCGGCAGCCAGAGGGTTTTCCTCCCAGGCCACGCGGAGCGAAGCACCGCCCGTGCCCGATGATGGCGAAACCGTGAGCCAGTCGGCCGACGACGTCGCCGTCCATGTAATGGCCAGGTCGGCATAAAAGTAGAGATTCTCGTAGCCCGCGGTATACCCGGCTTTAATGCTGGTTTTCGACAGTTTGAATTCATGAGGTGCCTGACTCGGCTTAAACCGCGTCTCTTCCTCCTTGGAGCAACTGGAAAACACCAGCAGTCCCGTCAATACGAATAAAAACAAGCGTACTTTTATCATGCTATTATCATCTTTTCTATATTATATCCTGACTCTTTTTTTGCAAAATGAGGTGCAAAGGTACAAATAATTATCTGAAATCATGCACCATCTTGACATTTTGTTATTTTTAATCTGCATTTCCGCTGTTTTCACCGCCATTATTGCCGCCGCCTTTGACATCATCATTGCTGATGGAACGCTCGGCTTTCCTGACGCTGGCCTTGAGTTCGCCGATACGGTAGCTGATGCTGAGGGAGAACGACTGGTTGACGCTCTTCGACCAACTGTCTGCATGGAAGAAGGCATCCTCCGTCGTGGTATTGAAGGTCTTATATTTCTTCAGGAAGTTTGTGGCAGAGAGTGTCAGGTTAAGACGGTTCTTCAACCACGACTTCTGTATACCCAACTGGTAGTAGTTAAAGCTGCTGCTTCTGCCCTGCAGGGTAACACGAGGCGTGTAGGCATAGATATTGAATGACAAGCGCCAGTCTTTGGGAAACGTCTGCTGGGCTCCACCATAGACGAACAAGTCCCATCCATGATTTTTCAGCGTTCCACCATTGTCCATATCGGTATAACTCAGACGGTTGTTCATGTAAACGCGGGTATTCTTCGTGGCATTCCAGTTGACGTAGGCAGTCAGGTAGGCTCCTTGAACGTGGCCGATATTCTCATAAGTGGTGTAGAGCACGTCCTTTCCCGTCGGGTTCTTCAGACCAGGAATCTGCGTGTCGGGTATCATCTTGACAACATTCTCGATGCTGTTGTTGGTGATGCCGTATCGCAGGGCGAGGTTGAGATTGAATTTCGGGGTGAAGTTGCTGTAACTGAGGTTGAACGAATGGTTTTTCTCGCTGTCGAGATGTGAATTACCCTGATAGATATTGGTGGGCGTGGAGTCGTCGATGTAGGGATTCAGATACCAGATGCCCGGACGATAGATACGCATGTCATAACCCAGTCGCAGGTTCGACATCTGCGTCAGCTTGTAGCCGATGCTGGCAGAGGGCACAAAGTCATTGAAGTGTTTCGTAAAGTCGTCGCCACGTCCCAGTTTGTACGCCACATCCTGCAAGGTATGCTCGAAACGCAGGCCCAGACGTCCTGACAGTTTCTTCAGTTTCAGACCATAACCCAGATAGGCCGCAAAAATGTCGTTGCGATGCTTGTAGTGTGATGAGTGGTCTATGTCGTATTCGTAATCACCGATGTTAAAGGCCGTCTGTTCGTAACGGTCATCTTCTGATGTGTTATTACGCAGGATATACTTCAAACCGGTCTCCAAGGTGTGGATCTTGGAGAAGGGTGTAGTATAGTCAATCTGGAAGGTATGCTCCGTGGTATGCTCGTTGCCGTTGTTGTGCTGGTTCTTCAGACGTTGCAGAAAGTCCTCCCAACCGTCGGCGGCCTGCATATCAAGGTAATTGGTGTAAGAATCCGTCTTGTCGGGCTCAGCAGATATTTTATACGAGAATGTCAGCAGGCGCTCCTCAACAGAGAAACTGCGCTGATAGTCGATACCACCGTCGACGTAGCTATAGTTGTTCTTGGAATAGCGGTTGGTGGCATATCTGTAAAGCGGTGTCTGCGTCAGGGGCGAGGTGGCAAGGGTACTGCCGTCGCCATCGTTCTTGCTGCCGCCGCCATAGAGGTCGAACGAGGCGGTGAGCAGACGGAGGGTATCAATCTCGTAACTGGCCTCGAAGGAGCCGAATTGCGAGTACCCGTGTCCTTTGGACGAACTTTCGCTTTCAAGGTCGGATGATGATTCGCTTATATTTCCGATGGTCTTACGACTACTGCCTGAGTAGCTGCGGGGTGAGTCGTTGTAGCTATAATTATAGCGTCCGCTCAGCATCAGCTTACCGCTTTTAATCGTAGCGTATGTACCGCCGCCTGCACCTCGGTTGCTCACATTGCCGGTAAAGGTGGCTGTATAGCCCTCTAAGCCCTGTTTATGGGTGATGATGTTCAGAATGCCACCCACACCCTCGGCATCGTACTTCGGACCGGGATTGGTAATCACCTCAATCTTCTTGATGCTGGTGGCGGGCATGCTCTTCAGCACTTCCTTGGGATTGTTCGACATCATCTGGTTGGGCTTGTTGTTCACATAGATCTTAAACGAACTGGAGCCGTTCACCTGGATATTGTCCTCGCCATCCACCGTTACCATCGGTATCTTACGCAACATCTCAATCACAGAGTTCGACTTCGAATCAGGATCACTCTCTATGTCGTAGGTAATCTTGTCGATATCCGACTTCACGAGTGATTTCTGTTTGACAACTTCCACGCCCTGTAACTCCAGCGATTTAAAGATGCTGTCGGCCCTGAGCGAATCGGCCTTTGTCTGAGCTGAAGATGTGATAACTGATAAACTGAAAACAATCAATAGTAAAACAAGTTTCTTCATAAGTTTTATTTATTTGTTTTTGATGACTCTGAATGTGAATGTTTGATAGCCTAAGAGACCTGAACCATCAATAGCTTCAACGATGCCGATAAACTCTGTATTGACATCAGAGGCCATAAAGGGTACTTCTGCATTGCCGTTCTCATCGGTCAGTACGGCGGGTTTCCATTGCAAGGTGTTTCGAGCATCGGGTGTTGGTGTCATAAGGTCGATGGAGTCTGGCTCATAAAACTCACGTTTCGGATAATAACCCTGTGCCTTCCACATGCCATATTTCTTTAGCAATTCCTCTTCGGTATATTGAGGCCCAGAATACACAATGTTAAAGGGGTCCATTTTCAGCATCCATTTCCCATTAGGGCCGCCTGGTTCATATTTAATAAGTCTGTACGTTTCACCCCGTTTAGGCAACCGACGTTTTAAATCTGGTTTAGGTGGGTAATAGCCTACAGGATGGTGTGAGTAACCATGATAGTCGTTAAGATAGCCACTTGTACCATCTGCGTGACAATCACAAACCCATTCGCCGCTTGCCAGGATGGCGAGGCTATCCAATGACCCTATTACCTTATCACGATAGGGCGATTGATGCTTGGCCATCACATAGACATCCTTCAGCACCACCGTTCCGAATCCGTTGGTGATATTGCGCTCACCGTGAGCAGTCTTAAAGATATAATGTTGAGGCAGGTATCTTGGTCTACCTTGCTGATAGCAGTTGATGGTGTCGAACGGACTGACTAATGATAGACGGGCCTTGGGACTTTTCACCAATGGCTTCAGATAGATATTACCCCATAGATTCTTCATCAGAATAGGATTGATCTCAAATCGTCCTAAGGAATCTGTCATCACCATACAGGTATCGCTCTGTGGCGTGAATGTCTGTATATACTGCCATCTTTCTTTTAAGTCTTTTCCTTTCACGCCATCGGTGATGATTGGAGTTCCTTGTGCCAGCTCCCGATCCCAGACATAGCGTCTCCATCCTTGCGTCATCAGCAACAGGTCGAGAGCTTGCAAACGGTCTTCATTCTGATCATCGAAATAGTAGGTAGGATTGAATATATTGCCTCGTATCTCTTCAGACAGGAAACAATGCGAGAGGATATTTTCGTGACCAGGCTGATAGAGATAGGCCTTGTCGAAGATACTAATAGCCAGTTCTGCTTTGATAGGTTGCTCAGAAGGATCGGTCACCTTTAAGGTTGTCTTACCTTCATCGCGTCGATTGTATTGTTGGCGATCGGTCTTTGCTGAAATCTTCAGTTGTTGTTGGGGATTTACATATACGAGCCTTTCTGCTATCGGTCTGTTGCCTTCCATCAGCGTTATCTCTACGATGCCCTGCATAAGAAAATTATCTATAGGCAGTTTCACTTCCTGCTGACCTCTAACGGTGCCTTTTGCACTACAGCATAAGATGTCACGCATCTTAGCCAAGATTGTAAACTGTCGAGTCATAGTGTCAGGAGCCGATATCAGGAGGGTAATACCTGAATTGTTGTTACGAGTGACACGAAGGGCCATTCCCTTAGGCTCGATAGCGGGAAAGGGATAGCTTCTGCCATCAGATAGCACCACCTTGTAATCCTTACCGCTATGAGGACACAGAGTAAACAGTCCCATTCCGTCATGTATGCTGTGGATAGCGGCTTTCTCGTGGCCGTCCTCTATTACCTTGCCCGACACCTCTTCAGGCAGTCCGTTTCCGTAGGTAGCTTTGAATGCGACGACAGCATTAACGCCATCTATCAGATTTCCGCCCTCAGGGAACAAGTCGAAACGATGCTTGGCTGAAAGCCTTTGGATGGAGTCTTGCTTGACTGCCTCAGAGGAGATGGAGTCCATCTGTGTCACACGATCTACCACCCGAATCCTACGTGGACGGATGGCGATGGTGCTATCGGTAGTAAACGAAGAGCGGGTATATCCTTCTATGAAGTATTCTCCTTGTTGCCATTTGTCGCCTATATAAACATGTCCGTCGCCTCGTCCATCCGTCAACGGATACTTTTCGCTCCATACCACATCACCCGTTTCGCTTCTCATCTGCAGATAGAGCGTCTTACTCCTGTCCGACAAAGCCAGCGTTTGCCTATCCATCAGATAAGCCTTAAACCACATATCCTCACCCGTCTCATATATCTCCTTACTAGGAAAGATATACAGCAAGTCGCTATCTTCCTGTCCCAGTCCCGTCATACAGACGAGCGCAAACAATGAGGTGATGATGGTTCTCTTCATATTACTTATTGAACGTGTCGATCGTTTCTTTAAGATGGTTTGCATCGTTAGCACGAATCCAGTCGTAGTCATGGATATTGCCCTGCTTATCAATCAGTATATAGGTTGGGAAGGCGTTCACATTTAGATAGTGCTCAATAGAACTCTGCTGGTCTTCGGGCAGATTATAGTGCACGCAGTTGTCGCCTGTCAGATTGTATTCTTTAATAACATTCTTCCATGATTCATCGCTACTGCGGTTGGCCAGATAAAGATATACGATATCGTAGTCCTTCAAAGCTTCTTTCAGCTTGTGCGACTCCTTCAGTGCTGCCTTGCAAGGGCCACACCATGTGCCCCAAATATCGAGAAAGATAATACGACCTTTGTATGGTTCGATCATTTTTCGTAAAATCGCCTCACCATCACTCATATTCTCAACATCTGTTGAAGGGCGTAGGCTTGCTGCACTTGTCAGATCCTGATTCTGAAGGGCAGCATATTTGTCGTTCAACTTCTTTATCGTATTGAGTGCCACAGGCAGTTTTATTTCCCGCTCTGCACATTCCATCATTAATGGTGGAAGTGGATTGCGAGTAGCGTCAATTAATCTCCATAGATAGCAAGCCAAGTAGATATCGCGCAAATCTCGGTCACAGCCTACGGAATCAATCGTTGCGAGGTTCGAACGGATATTTATCGCTGCCTGTTCTCTTTCTAATGGTTCACCCAGACGATCAAACAGTTTGTAGGTCTTGGCTACGGTGTCATTTTTCTCAAACATCTCTATCAACCGATGACTCTCCTCATGACTCTTGGCAAAACTTAGTTTACGATCCATCTCTTTAGCCAAGGGGCTATAATCATCCAATAGTTTTGACTCCTCTGGTGTCAGTTTGATGATGCCCTGCTGCTCCAGACGTCTCACAGCCCTGACGGTCTGATCACCTGAATCAATTTGGCGTCTCTCATTCAACTGGTCTATGTAGTCGCGCATAAACGTTGAAAAGTCTCGGTAAAGGGTGTATGGCTTCACTTTCTGCTGCCAGAGTTGACCTACATAGTCCATATATTCCTGTGGCAACTCCCTACCAGGCATGTGGAAGCGGGCCTGCATCATCGACTCGCCCTGCCCCGTTAGATAGTAGCTAGTCAGGTAGTCGATATAGCGTTGCGAGAGGTTGGGGTGTTGGGATATGCGCTCTTGCAATTCGGCCATACGTGACAAACGCATACTATCTGTATGTGTCTTGAATTGCATGGCAGTCATATTGGCTGGCTCCACATCTTCAATGCGGTCATTGGCAAATTGATGGGGATAGGCTAAGAGTTCATTCTGTACTCTGACATCATCACCCATAAAGATTCTTTGACCCGTCTTGAAATCACAAAGCAGGAAATAGGTTTTCCCTGGTTCCATAACACTACTGAGCATGATACGCCTCCAGTCGATAAACACCTGTGAAGTGTTTATTAGTGGTATCTTGAGAGAAAAACGACCCAATGAATCCATCTTTGTATAAGCACTTATTTGTTGTCTGGCAAAGAGATTCTCGTAGCCTACTTCAAATTCCCTGCCAAATTTCCAACCTTGTTCGGGCATATCTTTCATCCATCCAATCAAAGTGGCGCTATCGCCCATCTGGTAGTTATTGTCAACAAAACCCATACGCTGATCCTTGATAGGATAATCGGGCAAAGCTGCTGTAGTGATGGGACTACAAACAACAGGCTTCTCACTACCGATGGTAATCGAACGTAAGCCACTATTGAGTTTGCCAACCTTGATGATGATACCATTATTGAGCGTCAACGTGTAGGCATCCTTATTCTCTGTCTGAGTAGCAATATCCCACACCATATTATTATAAATCACATGCTTAGGTGCAAAGCCTACGAACCAATCGCCAGTCACCTCATTACGCCAATAGGTATCAGCGATAGTCTTTCTTTGTGACTTAACCTCTTGTGCTTGCCCCGTCATGAAGATGATGGTAAGTAGCACCGTGATGATGGTTCTCTTCATATTATTAATGTACAATGACTCCGATGATATAATAATGTGGAACGAATTTCAGGATATCCGACGAGAGATCTGGTTTAATGGTGTTTTCGCCACAGAAGCGGGTTATCTTCCATTTTTCATCATACCAGACAGAGCCGCAGAGTACTAACGGGATAAACTTTTCTTTCTCAAATGATGACATCTCAAAAGGACGTGTATGGTATTGTGTCATCCATTTGTTTTCACTGGCCCAATAAACGGGTTTAAGGGATATACTACCTGTGTAGGTGAAAGTATCTTCCAGGCTGTAGCAGTATTTCTGTGTAGAATCATTCTCAGCAGGCAGAAAGCCGATAATCAGTTTCTTTCCTTTTGGTTCAAAGGCATAAGCACTACCTAAGACAGAGTAAGATTGTGTTTCTTTACCTTCGCTGAATGCCTTCAGGTACATTTCTATCTTACAACCCTTCAGTTGGCTGACATCGAAACTGTACGCCATATAACCCTTGGCATTGAACAGAGCGAGATAATCACTAAACGTAGGTTCATTTATTATAATCTCCTGCGCCTGTCCCACCATCGCGACAAATGCGAGCAATATTGTTGATAATAGTTTCTTCATCCTGTCTATTTGTTTATGCGGGAGTTCAGCAAATCACAGATTTCTTGGGGCTTCATGGTGAGACCGCTTACATAGACCTCATAAGGATAACCCTGCATAGCGGCCTTCAAGCGTCGTTTGCGATCTTCAGTATTATTCTCTTTATGACCTTCCCACGTGTCTTCCTTATAGCGTATACCAATAAATGTACGCCCTTTGAATTTATCGACGTAGAATGACTCAACCCCAGACAACTGTACGACCCATGGCTCCGAGACATTTACCCTCAACTGAACATCGGTGACAACAAGTTTCGTCTTGCGTTGGATGTATGCAGGGACTAAAATGATTGAAATTATGCAGATGAACATCGTTATCATGTGATACTTTTCTGCCCCTATAGCCCCCGGGCCTCCAACTATTCTGCTTACACCCATGATAATTGCAAAACATGCTGCCACAGCCAAAAGAATGTAGATCCATACTTTGATGGATACGTTGATTTTTATTTCTTCCATACTATTTTAATTATTCGGTAATTTTTCTTGGGAAGCAGTGATAATGGTTTTCTTCATCTAACAGTTTAGTTACAAACAAACAAGTTATTTGCACAGATTATGGCCAGTAAGTTGTTTAATGCATGGGCGATGATGCAGTAACGGATATCGCCATACTTCATATAAATCAAACATAACGGGATGGCTATAATAAGGGTATCTATCCTTATGATGTTTTGGCCTAAATGCATGAGGAAGAATGCAATAGCGCTGGTGATGACGATTGCGATGTTAGAAAAGTTTGCTCTTTGCATCATATCGACAATCCATTTCCTGAATATCAGTTCTTCTGTTAAAGGTGTGAGAATGACTAAGCAAAACAGGCCAGTTAGTATGCTGGCGGTACTAATTTGCGTGTTTTGAGGATATGCACCTGTAAACAAATAATACTCTACCACAACGATCAACTGCCATAAGACACCCAATGCCAATGAAAGCATAAGGACTTTCGTATTCATCTTGTCTCTTTTGAAAGCCCATATGCCGAGTTTCTCCTTTTTGCTATGTATGGACAAGGCGATTAACAGAACCATACATAATATCCCAAAGCCGTTAGCTACCAAAGTCGGATTGAGATCAGAATGATTATTTATCACAAAAAGCCACATATAAGGTACGCCAATCACCGCAAAAGCCAACAGGCATGACAATGCGAACAGAAGCATTTTTGTGATACAAGTCTTTTTGCTGTACGTAACAGTATTCATACAATTATCTGGTTGATTATTTAAATTTAATCCTGCGGTTCGTCCTTCGCCACACGCTTGAATCCAAAGATTAGGTGCAGCACGTAGAAAATGCCGGCTCCAAGAAGAAGTGCAATGATTCTCAGCCAATTGATGGGATTTAAGAACAGCACGTCCAGACATTCATAGAACAGACAAACCAGCGTACAATAGAAAATAGCTCTCGGTACACTATATTCTACTTTGAACAGTGCGAAATATACGCAGACAAAGATCGGAATTTTAAACAACTCTGGGAAGCTCCTTGCATAATGTTCATCAATTAAGGGACAAGAGTATCTAATTGTCCAACAAATCAACAGCAGCAAGACCGCCACCGCACCATAAATAATCTTAATTCTTTTCATATCTCTATTATTTTATATCTAATTATTTGAAGCTCTGAGTGAACGGACATATTTCATGAATCCGTCGATAATTTTGATGCGCTCCTGATTGGGCGTTGTAATGAGTGACGCACCATTGTTAAACTGCATGACGGTAGGTTTGCCGTCTTCGAACTCAGGCCAGTTTGGCATTCCATCAGAGTTTGGATTCATCGTCTTGGCAAAGTTCACCCAATACTGCTGCATCAAGTCACCCACCCTCTTCTCCTGCGGATACTTCGCAGCCTGGTTGTCGAAGGCGCCTTTCAGATACATCATATCATCGCAATGGGCTGCACCAAGGCGATTGCCCTTGGCATAGACCGTCGTATCCGACTTCTGAGCCAGATAAGCCACATAGACAGGACGCTTGCCAGTTTGTTTCTGCAGCGTGGCCCAGGCATATGCCGGCCAGCCGAAACCCACGTCACGCACGAAGTCGCGCATGCTGAACAGGCGTTCCTCATCGGTAGTGCCAGGATAGAGAGCCTTCGCACTGTCAGCCCATTGACCAGGCAACTGTTTGAACTGTTGCTCATACTGCTCAGCACTCACTTTCTCGAAATCCACAGCACCCTCATCGCTGTTATGCATGATCAGCACGGGCACATCGTTGTAGTTGCCTTTCTGATAAAGGTCGTAGATAGGTTCTGGAATCACATAACCATCGACAATGGGCGAACAGGCTGGGAAATTCACACCATTGCCCGTCAGCGCCTTGGCATCCATCTGACGCATCTCGGCGATGGAATTCTTCTTCAGCTGACTCATAAACATCTGACCTACCGCCTGAGCCAGTTCCTGATTAATGACACCCGTTGGCGACAAGAAGGCACCACTCTGACTGATACAGGCACGGAACAAACCCTTGGCCAGCGGCGAGGCACAAAGGATATGACAACTCATAGCACCAGCAGACTCACCGAAGATAGTCACCTTCTGAGGGTCGCCGCCGAAATTCCTGATATTGCGCTGTACCCATTGCAGGGCAAATATCTGATCCAAAAGGCCATAATTACCGGAATGTCCATCCGACTCCTTGGCCAGATCGGCATGTGCCATGAAACCCAAAGAACCTGCACGATATTCGATGGAGACTGCAACGACACCTTTGCGGGCCAGACTCTGCCACAAGTCGCCACCATAATGCTCCGTCTGAAAACCGCCGCCATGGATAAACACCATCACGGGCAGGGCCTCGTTGACACTCTTGGCTGGTGTGGTGACACTCAGATACAGACAGTCCTCGCTCATCATGTCGTACTTCACATAACTCTTTTCGGGCTGTGGGGGCCATTTGGCCACATCATCCGCCTTCAGAACGCCCTTCCAAGGCTTGGCGGGCTGTGGCGCCTTCCATCGCAGTTCGCCCACGGGTGGAGCAGCATAGGGGATGGCTTTGTACACGGCGAGGTCTGTGCCGTCGAGAACACCCTCGACATCACCTGTTTCTACATGTGTTTTAAGCAGCGGCTGTGCCTGCCCCGTTAGTGCAACAAGGGCCAATAAAGTAGTAATGATGGTTTTCATATTTCTTATTTCACGATGATTCTGGGATGATAGTCAAATAACTTCTGATTTTCACGTAATTGCTTAACGCTAAGGTTATGGAACACATGACCTGACCAATTGGCGCCCCAGGCATTAAAGGGCTCACCCTCAGGCACAATCATGGTGAAGGTGCTGATGCCAAGAGGCAGCGGATCATACACCTCCATAAAAGCGATATAGTCACCGGCATGGCCTTCCATAAAGAATGTCTCACCCATTGGAACACCCTGCACCTCACGGATCTTGTACTGATGGCCCGCTTCGTCGATGAGCATCGTTCCACGTTCGAAGCCCCAATACTCAGCTGTCCAGTTCTGCTCATAAGCGACTGCGATATAGGTAGCTTCTGGCGTAAGCCATATGGCCATCGTGTTGTCAGGCTGTGGTTTGATCAAGTGGGCATCTGTCAGCACCTTCCACGTGTTCCAGTTCTGCAGGTCATAGGGCTTGTCTTCACTCATATGCGCCTTCAGCAGACGCGGTTTATGGAATTGAGGGATGGTGTCGTATGGTTGTCCGTAAGTCAACGTGAGGGTAACGGAATACGGCGTCAGCTTCTGTTTCGTTCCCATCAGGTTCCAGTTGGGCAGACCATAGAAACTCACTTCCTTTGTAGACGCCGGCAGAGGTGCGAAGAAAATCTTGAAATCGACGACGTCGCCTTTCTTTGCCTTCACGTCGAAATGCTGACGATAAGTATCGGGTTCTGTACGACGCATGTGGTATTGGGCGCCCGTCTCGGTATCCACGATACAGGTCTCCTCGCCTGTCAACCAGAAGTTTGTCAGGACATCGGCAGGCATGCGTAAATAGCAATGCAGTACCGTCTCGTTATTCTCCAGACTCAATTTCCAACTCATCGGCATATAGGGTTGTTCGTCGAGCGGCATTTGGCTGACTTCAGGGAATATTTTCAGATAGTCTTTCTCTACGGGCGGTTCTACCATCCCGCAATGTTCCTTGATCCAATCGAAATTGGCAACGGACCAGGCAGCCGTCGTTTTCTTTGTCTTTTTGTCAATGACGACATCAGGACGGGGCATAAACACGCCCACGCTCTTTGCCAGCACTCTTTCGTTGTCCGACTGATAATCCATACGCCAGGTGCCATTGGCGGTTATCGGCTGCGCACTTATGGCGGAGCTTACTAACAAAAAGCAGTAAATAGTCAAAATTTTTCTCATATATCTTTAGGCTCAGTATGATTAATAACAGGTTGTTTCAGCTTGTTGCGATAGGCCTGATAACAGGCTGACGATGGCACAACATCGATAGGTGAACGCGTACAGGTGAGCAGGATTCGATCGCCACTTATGCGTTCTGCTATCCAGAGATATTTCTGTCCCTTGCGCTGGTCCTTCAGAGTAAAGAACAGCTGCTCATTGGAGAAGTTCAACAGATAACCCGGCGTCTTACTATCGTAGCAACAGGCCACCTGCAACAATCGTCCGAAGAGGTCAAGTTCCTTTGTATCATCGAAGGCATAGGCCTTGCAGACAATCGTGTTGTCGTTGCTTCCTGGCGTACAATCCAGCGACACGGGATTGACATCGTTATAGTCTGCCAGTTTCGCAATAAACTCATCCACACGTGCAGGATCCTGATAAGGAACATCATCTGTGGTCTTAGCGGCAGCATAGTGTATATGGTTTTCCGCAAGACTGCCTTGGGCCTTCGCAAAAGAGGCTGGACGTTCGTCTGTATCAGGCTCAGCTTTTGCAGGCGACGGGCTATTAACCTGTGCTGAAGAAGGCTGCGCCGTTGAGGTTTTCTCTGTTGGAGTGTCCTCTGTTGAAGTGGGCTGGGGATTCTCAGGTTTAGGCGAAGTCTCAACATTCTGCGCAACATAGGTACTGGCTCCTGTCTCCTGACTCCTGACTTCTGTCTCCTTCTGCCACACCATCGTCCCTATACCTATTATAAATATTACAGAGGCGGCAGCAGCCATCCAGCGCCAAATCATGGGATGACGCTTCTTGGGCGCTATTTCCTTCATAACGTTGTCGCAGAAGTCGGCTGGCACTTCGGGCTTTATCCGATGTAATTCCCTTCGTTTCAGGGCCTCTCGAATGTCAATATCTTTCAACTCATTCATTATCTTTCTGTTTTATCAACTGCAAGAGTTTCTTTCTGATGCGATGGAGCCGGGAGGCCAATGTGTTGGACTCAGCATCCATGATGTAGGCGATTTCTCGCAATGGGCGATCCTCGTAATAATAGAGATGCAACAGCAGCCTTTCGTCAGGCGGCAGATCATCGATGGCTTCTTCCATCAGCGCTATCCGCTCTTCTTTGCCTGTTGACAGTTCGTCATCTGCTACGGCTGGTATGTCAGCGAGGTCAACATAGTGCAGCTGCTTGCGCCTCAGGCGGTTGATCGATTCGCGGTAGGCGATACGGCAGACCCACGTACAGAACGACGATTGGAATCTGAACGATGCCAGCGAGCGGAAAGCCTTTACAAAGGCGTCCTGCGACACCTCTCTGGCATCCTCGGCATCAGGCAGCATCTGCGATGTAAAATGAAGCACACGTTGTGAATAGGTATTCACAAACCAGGCATACTCCTCGTGCTTGCCATCGAGTATCCGCCCGATGCGCTGCTGTTCGTTATCCGTTTGATCGTCAATGATGATCTCGCTCATTCTACTTGATAGACAAGGATAAAATCAAATTATTACAGAGTTATGTGTTAAAGTATCTTAATCTAATTCGTAACCTTTCACCGTGATGGCGGGGCTGATAGGGTAAGTCTTCTGTTTGCCTTTGACCTCTCTGCGATACAGGCCTTTCTGCAGAGAAGCCTTCAAATAGAGGTAGCCATCACCATCATTATCCACGACACGGATGCTGAGGTAATAATGCTTCTTACGCTTAAGGACAAGAGTCTCCTCCGGGCGGACATCCATCACATATTTGCCGTCTGTCTGCTTCACGATTTCGTAGATTGGTTTCTGAAGGATATTCACATATTTCCCGTCCTGCTTCTCATAGAGATTAAAGCTCACCGTACATTGCTTGAAGGTACATCCGGCCACCTTCAGCAGGATATCGCTGATGACGTAATCTTTATTACACGAGAAGGTGATACCGACCTCAGGCGCATCGGGAGAGCCATGCGCATCTTTTCCGCCATAACCTACTGCCCCCCCTGGAAAAATCACGCCCTTGCCCGCGATGGTCTTGGGCTTATTCTTCTTGCCGACCACCACCTCAGATAGTTCCACCACCTTGTCTTTCAGCACCACCGTCAAGTCCTTACCATTGGCATATTCCTGATAAGGAACCGTGGCAGGAAGATACGACACATGGGTAAACGACAGATCTTCTTTCCGGCCTTTGGGAATGGTGAGTTCAAAGTGTCCCTTGGCATCCGAGATCACGCCGACGCTATCCTCCTCGAAGCCGATGCTGACATACTCTACCGTCTCGCCGCGTTCGTTAACGACATTGCCCGTAACCTTCGTCTGAGCCATCGTCGTCCCAACGCCAATGGCAAGCAATGCGATAAGAATAGTTTTCTTATTCATTGTATATTCGATGGTTTGGCCCAAAATTGACTGGCATCGCTGGTGACGATATCGTCAGAGTCTGCACCTGTACGGAAAGGATCAAACCCTGGTGGCACAAGACGGATGTATCTGCCGGTATTGGAATTCTGCATATCCGTCTCCTGGTCGTAAGTAGGCGTCTCCCATGAAGCGAACCAATAGGTGTTCTTTGCCATATAGGAATAATAAAAACATATCTCGTTTGAACCGGCAGCAAATGCGTCGTGGAAATAGATCTCATCGCCCGAGATGTATCTCTCGCGCATCTCGGCCAACGAAAGCGGTGTGCCAGACTTGTCCGTCGCATAATTGCCATTAAAGTCCGAATCTATCATGGCCCACTTGTTCAGTTCCGGCAGCCATACCTGATTCACGACATGACAATCTGAGTCCGTGCTGTCTTTTGGCAAACAGGTGATGAATGTCGCATTGATGCCGGCTGCAGTCAGGAGCTCAAACAACATAATGCTGTGAAGTCGGCAATTGAAGGCCGGCTCTACGTTTTTGGTATATTCCCACAGCGCGATGGCATTCCGCTTTTCGGGCTGAACCTGCTGGTTGGCATGAGGAACGTGGCTGGCCACAAACCGGGCAAGCCTAAGCGTCTTATCCCATGTGGACGTTGAGCACCCCACAATAGAGTCAACATTGAAATACGCCTTGATCTCTTGTGCCTTAGTCGAATCCGACAGACTATGGATATTAAATGAGGTGGTGTCGGGGGCGTAATCACCTGCCTGTTGCAGCAACGCTGAATATTTTTCCAACTCTATCTCGTAGTCTGGATTTATCTTTATATCTATATCTCTGAAACTCCCGATAATTAAAATAACTGTAGCCAACACGCCAATCACAGCAAAAACATGCCAGAAAACGACAAGTACCTTTTTAAATCCTTTACGTAAAGTCATAATAGTATAATGATAGTTTACTTCATAAATAGTTGATATTCGCGCTGCAAAGATATTCTTTTCTATTGTAACCGCAATAAAATATCCTTACATCAACCCAATTTTTCGCGTTCTTTAACCACTTTTTTTAGTTACTAACATAAACATTCGGGGACGGCGGTGTCAGGAACGTTGTGTGATACTTCAGGGACTCCAAGTGGCTGAGGGGTGCTTCCATGATGTTCCAGGAGAGGACGGCACCGTCGAAGCCATGGCTCAGCACAGCTTTCAGCGATTCCGAAACATATTCCGGCGAGGTGGGTACGATATCCTCACGGTAATTGATCTCAATGCCAGGATACTTGCCGCAGGCATAGGGTTCCATGGCCTTCAGCTGCGAATGCAGGAAATCCGTATCCATCTTCAAATCCGGATAGCCTTTAGCGGCAGGAAGGACTTTCCGAAGCAGATCGTATTCATAACCCATGCCGGCAGGTGCAAAAGTCTGACGGTACAACATAGGTTTTATAAAGTCGGCATGGTTGGCAAGGATGGCATAGTCCTGACCCACGAAAGGTGCCATAAAGGGCGCATACAGATCCATGCCCACTTCCAGACCCCGGCTACGGAGACTGTCGGCGATGGCAGCCACCGACGAGCTGACCACGCGACCCTTAGCCTTGAAGTAGGCGGCAGCAACCGGATTCTCAAAGCTGAAGCCATCGGCAGGCGTATAGCCGCTCACAGAGAAAAAGGCATCGCCTTGGGCTTCGTATGCCGACTTGACCGCTTCGATGTCTACGCCTTCAGCCGCAAAGCGTTCCACGCAAATGGGACAGCCGCAGCCCAACACGCCACCCAATCCGCCTACAAACGACTGGGTGCGGATGCGATCCAGAAACACGCCATCGAAGCCGCAGTCGCTGAACCGCTGGTCGTAGATGGCCACCACGTTAGCGATATTCTGCGGGTCCGAGGGACAGTTGAAACGGAACCCCTCCCCTGCTGCCAGATCGTAGTTGGCCGGCACTTGTCCCCACAGATCCACAGCGGGGCTGTTCTCGCAGACCTCCTCCGTCTCGGCAAACACCGGAAGCCACAGCAGCATGCGGATATTCCTGGCATGCAGATATTCGCCCACCTTTCTGTAGATCTCCTTATCCTGGCTCCAGCCGATGATGACCCTCTGCACAGGAATCAGTTGGCTTACGGTGTCGATGCGGCCGATAATCTGATCGGCCGTATAGTCCGGCGATTGCCACCCGCCCAGCGATACCTGGACGATATACCCCGCCTCCTGCTGTTTCTGCTCCTGACAGGCCAGCAAGGCCATAAGGCTAATGATAAAGCATACAATCTTTTTCATAATGACAATTGTTTATGATCTTAAATATCCATTTTAAACATCGTTCCCAGCCCCTCTTTGTGCAAAGATACAAAGAAATCTGCACAAAACAAAGTAAAAGCACATTTTTAACAGTATGACAGGTTTGAGTGGATAATATCAGTTGATTTTGCATCAACGAGTCCTTACTTACTCACTTACTCACTTACTCAACTAGGACAAGTAGGTTTTTCAATATGGAAAGGGGCATAATGTTGTTCTGGGATCTGAAGTGGAAGAGGATGATTAAGATATGTATTATTAATATTATATATATTATAATATATATAATATCTTATGTTTAGGTTTTTTAATCTTTAAAATGCTCTTGTCCTAGTTGAGTAAGTGAGTAAGTGAGTAACTTCAGTGGGACACAAACTTTTTTGAAAAATAATTTCTAAAAAACATGCATATATCATGAAAATTTCGTACCTTTGCAACAAGTTGCAAAATAGACATCAAGCAGCTAAATTTGCGGCATAACTATCGCGAAAATTTTTCTTAGTGCACGAAGAAGTTTTTTATAGGCATACCGCAAAATGAGGTAGAAAGGAAAAGGCTTTAAGGACGCAGAAATATTTTTACACCATTAAGATTTTAGATTTTATGACACTTAAGGTAAAGGCAGTGTATCATATATTCAGGGTGCTGTCTGATAGATATCCATGTCTTGGTTGTATGCGGGCGAGTGTATCGACAGCAGGTTGAGCACGGAATGGAAGATATAGTGCTGCTCGAGCACCGCTGGCAGATTGCTCTTGTAGGTGCGGAAGCCGTCGGAGGTCCATACCAGGAAGGGAATCTCGTACTGTTCCTTGGGAGCCAGTCGCATCGGCAGGCCGTGCATGAACATCTTGTTCTCGCCCAGCGACTCGCCGTGGTCGGAGATAAAGATCATGGCGCTTTTCCAATCCGTCATGCCGCGCAGGGTATTGATCAGTCCGTCGAGCAGGAAGTCGGTATAGCGGATGGTGTTGTCGTAGGCATTGATGAGCATCGCGATATTCTTCTCGCCTTCCTCGACGTTTCTGGCCACGGGCTTATACACCTCGAAGGCCTTGGGATATTTGTCGGCATACTTCGGTCCGTGACTGGTGCTGGTATGGAGGATGATGAGCACCTTGGATTTGGCGCTCGACTCGATGCGTTCGCGAAGGCCCCTGAAGAGAATGGCGTCGAAGGCTTCGTCCTCATCGGGATACTGGACGCCGAGCTCATCGTCGGTGAGGTATTCGTCGATATGGATGGGGGGCTCTCCCCAGTTGGACGTGCGCCACGACACGTCGGCTCCCGTGCGGAAGGCATAGTTGGGCAGCAGCTCGTAGAGGTCGCCGCTGTCGATGGGTTCAAGGATGGCCTTGGTGCCGGCGGTGGTGTAAGTGGCGCATGAGGTGGCCTCGAACACCTTCAGGCCGGGCTGCTTCGAGAGCAGGGGATTGGTATCGCGCTGATAGCCGTAGAGCTGGAAGTTGGCCTTTCTGGCCGACTCGCCGATGACGAGCACCACCACCGCCTTCTCATCGTCGGTGATGCGGCCGTCGGGCAGTTTGATCTCCTCGGCATTCTCGTCCTGACTGAAGCTGATGATGCGGCCGGTGTTCACCAGATACGACCAGGGTTGCAGCAGGCCGCCCAGTTCGGTATCGTGCTCAGTGACAAAGAGCGTCTGGTTGAAGTTCAGCAGCGCGACGACGAGGACGATGGCCAACGAGCTGCCGCAGCAGACGGCCAACCGCTTGGCCTTGCCGATGACCACTGGCTGCAGCAGGCAATACAAGGCGGGGAGGACGCCGAAGACAAGGATGAAAAGCCACAGCGACCAGCTGAAGAAGCCTGAGGCCTCGGAATAGCGGGTGTTGAAGACGTTCTCGATGGTCGTGGCATCGATCATCACGTTGTAGGTGACGATGAAGTAGACCGCCGTTGCATTGATGATTGCAAGGATCGCCAGCAGGATGCGGCCCGCCAATCGCAAGAGGAACATCACGAGATAAGTCATCATGAAGTTGAGCGCCAACATGATGACCACCAGCGATGCCAGCAGGAAAATCTTCCCACCTGTGCTCTCATTGGTATTGTCGGCCACATAGTTAAAGAAAGGCAGGTTGTAGAACAACAGCGTTGCCAGGCTGACGATGCACGAGAATACGAATAGCGAGATGGGCTTGCGTAATGATTTCATCATTTCTATATCATTCAATTTTGAGTTTCAGGATCTTATGTCTGCCGAAATAGAACATCAGGCACGGGGTCACGAATCCGATGAGGCTACCCACGCAGACATCCGACAGGAAATGTTGCGAAAGATAGACACGTGAGTAGGCGCCCAATGCTGCAAGCACAAAGAACGACAGCATCGTCGCACAGACCAGCATCTTTGCCCAGCGGTCATGCTGATAATCATTCAGTTTATAATGGCATGCTATGTAAAGCGCGCAACAGGTGAAGAACACAAAGAAGGTGGAGGCGTGACCCGATGGGAAGGAATTGCCGTGATGCATATCGACGCCCTGCACCAGAGGCAGGATCATGTTTTGGTATTGCTCGAACACACTGACAGGACGATCGGTGCAGATGGTATGTTTCAGGATCTGCAGCACGCCACCTCCCGACAGCTCGCAAAGGGCAAAGAAGATCGTGAATTTTATCTTCTTCCAGAGCAAAGGGAGCAGTACTATGACATATATAGGTCCTTCAGCCATCATGGAGTAATACTTAAAGAAGATATCCTGGATGCTGGTGTGATAGGAATTCAGCAACATATGAAGCTCTGCCTTCGGATAGGCATACTGCAATCCGAAGACAATCATCAGCAGAATAAAATAGGCGATGACATAAACTGAGAGCGTCTTCAATATCTGTTTCATATCTGTTTATCTTATTTCTTCTTTGTCTGCATAAAGCGGAGGGTTTTGGCCTGTTCCAGGATGAGGTCGGCCAGGCGGGCGTTGGCATCGTTTTTGCCGTTGACGGTGTCGTAGACGAACTTCAGGCCCTCGGCGCTGCCATCGTGCTTCAGGGCGTAGACCAGAGAGAGGTATTGCAGGGCGGTGCCCGACGAGAGGATATCGAGGTCGGTGATGGCCAGCTGCGAGAGCGCCAGCTGATAGGCATCGTCGCTGTTGTCGTCGATGAACTGCTGCACGTCGCCGAGGGTCTCCAGGCCGAACGACTCGAGCAGCGGGAGGTAATGCATGACCGAAACGGGATAGATCTCCGCCTGATTGACGGCGGCGATGCGCCGGTTGAGACGGTCGAAGGGATGGAGCTCGAGGTAGCTGCGGAAGGAGTCGCCCGACAGCGCCACCTCGTCGAGCTGGCCGCTCTTGACCAGCGTCTGTACCTGACGGCGGTAGTCGGTGAGCACGATGCGCAGACGGCTGAACTCATCGTCGACCAGTTCGAGCATGCCCGCCAGGCGGCTGAACTGGCGCTTGTATTCACGCGGGATCTTGACCTCGCCCTTGTAGCCGGTATCGTGCTCGATGGTGGACCACACATGCTGCAGCGCCGTACGCATCTGCAGCTCGAAGCGCAGGTTGCCTAAGTCGGGGTCGAGGTCGCGGTCCTTCTCCTGGAAGCGGCAGATATAGTGCAGCGAGTTGTAGCCGAAGCTGTCGAGCTGGTGGAGCTTACGCTTGTCGACACTCTCCTGCCAGTCGATGTCGAAGACACGCTTGGCGATGACCGCCACCTTGTCGACCTCGTCGGTATAGAAGGTGATGACACGCAGGCCCACGAGGTCGGTGATATCGTAAATGCTCTTGTACTTGGCACCCTTGCGTTCGAGTTTGCCCGCCAGCGACTGTTCGGTCTTCACGCGGTATTCAAAGGCCGTTACGTAGATGCTCTGCTCGCGGAGCGCCCGGCGCAGCAGGTCGTAGGCCTTCTTGGCCAGCTCTTCCAACTTGGGCTGCAGTTCGCGGTATTGCTGCAGCAGTGCTTCACCATGGGGATCGAGTATCACATTGTCCATAAATCGATTGTTCTTAGTCGTAATTCTGCCACAAAAGTAGTAATTTTATCGAAAACCACCAAATATTCACCCCATTTCTTGCAATATTGCGCAATTATTCGTATATTTGCACCACAAATCCAAACGTACTCTGAACAGATGAAACGAAAACTAATCTTAACTGCCCTCCTATTTGGCATGTTTACAGCGGTTGCCCAGCCGAACTACGACATGCAGCACATCAAGCGCGAACGGCTGAACCGCGGTGTGGTGGCCATCCGCAGCGGCCAGCAGGTCATCGTGAGCTGGCGCACGCTCACCACCGACGCTATCCATCAGCCTTACGATATCTTCCGCAACGGGGAGAAACTGAACCGCGAGCCCCTGACCAAAGGCGGCACCTTCTTCATCGACGCGGCACCACTTGCGACGGCTGCCACCTATGAGGTGCGCGGGGGCCGCATCAACGGAAGCTATACCCTCGCTGCCGATGCGCCCGACGGCTACCTGACGGTGAAACTGCAGAAGCCCGCCGACGGTGAGACGCCCGACGGCAGACGCTACTTCTACGCCGCCAACGATGCCAGTGTGGGCGATGTGGATGGCGACGGACAATATGAGATCTTTCTGAAATGGGACCCCTCGAACGCCCACGACAATGCCCACGACGGCTATACAGGCCCCACCCTTTTCGATTGTTACCGCCTGGACGGCACCCGCCTCTGGCGCATCGACCTGGGCAGGAATATCCGCAGCGGCGCCCACTATACCCCCTTCATCGTGTATGACCTCGACGGCGACGGCAAGGCCGAGCTGATGGTGCGCACCAGCGACGGCACGCGCGACGGACAGGGCCGCGTGATCGGCGACTCGCTGGCCGACTACCGCCACAAGGGGCCCGACCGCATCGGGCGCATCCTGACGGGAAAGGAATACATCACCATCTTCAACGGACTGACGGGCGCGGCGATGGACAGCCAGCCCTACATCCCCGAGCGCGGCGACCTGAAAGGCTGGGGTGACGAGAAGGCCAACCGCAGCGACCGCATGCTGGCGGCCGTGGGCTACCTGGACGGCCAGAAGGCATCGGCCATCTTCTGCAGAGGCTATTATACCCGTTCGGTGCTCGCCGCCTGGGACTGGGACGGCAAGAAGCTGAAAAGCCGATGGGTGTTTGACACCAACCAGCCCGAATGGGCCAGCTATGCCGGACAGGGCAACCATAACCTGCGCGTGGCCGACGTCGACGGCGACGGCTGCGACGAGATTACCTACGGCTCGATGGCGGTGGACCACGACGGACGCGGTCTCTACAACACGGGCATGGGACATGGCGACGCCATCCACCTGACGGCCTTCGACCCCAAGAGCCGTGAGCTGCAGGTATGGGACTGTCACGAGAACCGTCGCGACGGCTCTGACTTCCGCAATGCCCGCACCGGCGAGGTGATTTTCAAGGTGCCCTCGACGGCGGATGTAGGGCGCGCGATGGCGGCTGACATCGACCCCACAAGCCCGGGCGTGGAGATGTGGAGCGCCGACAGTCACGGCATCCGCAACCTCAAGGGCGACATCATCAACGCCGCCAAGGATGCCGACGACCCGCAGCACAACAACTACCTTATGCTCGGCGGACGCTGGCTGCCGATGAACTTCGGCATCTGGTGGGACGGCGACCTGCTGCGCGAGATGCTCGACAGAGGGAGGGTGTCGAAATACAACTGGGAAAGCAACACCATCGAGGATGTGCTGACCCTGCCGGGCATCGTGTTCAACAACGGCTCGAAGTCGAATCCCTGCCTGAGCGCCGACATCCTGGGCGACTGGCGCGAGGAGGTGATCGCACGCACACCCGACAGCAGCGAGCTGCGCATCTTCGTATCGCCCATCGCCACCGACTACCGCATCAACTGCCTGATGGAGGATATCCCCTACCGCCTGTCGACGGCGACACAGAACGTGGGCTACAACCAGCCCTCGGAAACGGGCTTCTACCTGGGGCCCGACGAGACCGTCAATCCATTTCTGAAATAATCATTACTAATGACTATAACGACATGAAAAGAATCTATCATTTCGCAATGATGCTCACCGCAGCATCGCTTCTCGCCCTGACAGCCTGTAAGAGCGGGAAGCCATCGGATGAAGGCCATACAAGGGCCCTCCGACAGATACAGAACGCCTATGAGGAGAGAGACTATCAGGAACTGCTACGGCTGGCAGACAGTCTGTGCACCATCGGCGAACTGAGCGAGCCCGAGGCCTACTACTGGCAGGGCTATGCCAGCGACCGCACCAAGCAGCTGCGCATGGCAGAGTTCTACTGGAAGACGGCCGTCGCCCAGACCAGCAACTCCACCGAGCCTGAGGATCTGGCCATCTATGCCAAGTCGGCCAGCCACCTGGCCAATGTACTGGGATCGCGAGGCGAGTATGAGGTGGTGCTCGACATCATACAACCCGTGGTGAACCGCCTGAAGGAGCTGAAATGCGACACGATGAGCGACTACAACAACCTGGTGCTGATGATCGGCCTGTGTCAGTCGCGCTTCGGTTTGTCGAGGGATGCCGCCAACGAGAGCTATGAGCAGGCCTATCAAACGCACATGAAGAATATCGAGGAGCACCGCTCGGACGAGGCCTACAAGAATGCCATCGCCGGTGTGGTGAACATCGCCTATAACTGCAACGAGACCCAGTCGTATCGCGAGGCCATCCTGTGGATAGACCGCTATGGCGAGCTGATCCGACAGTATGAGCAGCGTAATGCCGCCGATGGCATCTACATAGACCGCCAGTGGGCACGCTACGACATCTACCGCGCCATCGCCCTCGACGGTCTGGGACAGAAGGACGAGGCTGCCAAGGTATACGAGCACTATCTGACCACCCAGTACAGCAAGACCCCCGAGGGCCGCATCGCCGTGAACGACTACCTGACAGTCGCCGGGCGCTGGGACGAGGTGGCCGATAACTACGAATGTCTCGACGAGCTGCTGGGACATCAGAACTACTCCATCGAGGATTTCCAGAAGATGGTGCTCCCGAAATTCAAGGCCAACCTGCAGGCTGGCCGTCGGGACTCGGCAATGGCCGTGGCCCTCGACATCAGCCACTCACTCGACACAGCCATCACCCAGGCCCGCAAGCAGGATGCCCAGGAACTGGCGGTGATCCGTCAGAAGGCAGAGAAACTGGCTGCCGACGAGGCCCTGGCCACCCGGCAGCGCACCAACAACCTGTTTCTGGCCCTCGCCCTGGTATTCTGCGGATTTGCCGTCTACACCTACTACCGCCATCTGAAAACCATCCGCGGCATCAAGAAGCACCGTGAACTGAAGGAGGCCTACACCGAGTTGGAGACCACCAAGACGATGATAAACAAGGGTATTCTGGAACAGGACATCGCCCGCAACATCCAGTTGGCGATGACACCCGACGCCCCACCCCAGCACGCCGATATCCATCTGGCCGCCTCGCTGAAACCCGCCGACGAGAAAGATTGCGACCTCTACGACTATTTCGTGAGCAACGACAAGTTCTTCTTCTGCATCGGCGATGCCAAAGGCAAGGGTATCAACGTCTCGACGGCGATGGCCATCACCAGAACGGAATTCCGCAGTCTGGCCAGCGACGAAGTTGATCCGACAGAGATCGTAACATCCATCAACAAGAAGCTCACCGACCGCCAGATCCCCGACATGGCCGTCACGCTGCTCGTGGGTATCCTCGACCTCACCACAGGCCGTCTGCGCTATACCAACGCCGGGCAGACAGCACCCTTGCTGGTAGGCTCCGGCATCGGCCTGCTGCCTGTAGACCAGAATGCGGCAGTAGGCACCCATGCCGACTTCCGCTACACCACCCAGGAGACACGCATCGACCCGGGAACGCTCATCTTCCTCTACACCCAGGATCTGCTGGAGGCTAAGAACGACGCTGGCGACACTTACGGCCAGCGCCGCATGATGGGCGAGAGTCTGCAGGCCTCGAAGATGCTCAGCGAGAAGCTCACACCCGAAGCCTTCGACAAATGGATGCAGGAGGCCATCGCCCACTTCACCGGACAGGAAGCCGCAGACGTGAAGCTCACCATGTTTACCATCCAGTATAAGCAGCTCACCCCCGGTGCCCCTTATCAGCGGAGCATCTCCTTCTCGAACGACCCCAAGGACGAGGCCTATATCGCCTACTTCACGAAGGAGGCCTGCATGGCTGTCGGCATGAAGGAGAGAGCCGGCGACACGATTGCCGAGGAGATGGAAACCTTGGTGAAGGACCTGATGAAGGAGGCCTATCCCGACGGTACCAAGGGCGATGTACACATTGAGGCCCACGCCGAAGACGACGCGCTGCAGTTTATCATCTCGGCAGGCACGAAGACAGTAACCATATCAAAAAATATCACAAACTAAAGAAATGAGAAAAACGATTCTACTTCTCGCCCTGACATTCGCCAGCGCCGCGTTTGCCCAGAGCGAATCAGCAGGCGACGTGATGAAGACCCTGCACAAGGTGAACGACTACTTCATGATGAAGTATGCCGACCCCACGCTACCTACCAACGTCAACCGCGTAAGACCCTCGTCGCTGTGGACACGCGCCGTATATTACGAAGGACTGATTGCCCTCTACGAGATCGACAACGATCCGCGTTATATCGACTATACCGACCGCTGGGGGAGCTTCCACAAGTGGACACCCCGCAACGGCGTGAAGACCAACGATGCCGACGACCAGTGCTGCGGACAGACGTTCTTCGACAGGTATATGCAGAGCGGCGGCGACGAGAAGATAAAACCCATTTTGGAGAACCTCAACAACCAGATGCAGACACCCAACACCCAGAAGCCTGAGGCTGAAGGGTCGCTCTACGGCTGGTGGACGTGGATTGACGCCATCCAGATGGCAATGCCCGTCTATATGCAGGCCTATAAGGTGACGGGCGAACGCAAATATGCCGACCATGCGATGAAGATGTACCTCTGGACGCGCAACACCCTCGCTGGCGGACTCTTCAACCAGAAGGAAGGGCTCTGGTGGCGCGACAAGGACTATGTGGCACCCTATCAGACCCCCGACGGCAAGAACTGCTACTGGAGTCGTGGCAACGGTTGGGTATATGCCGCCCTCGTGCGTTGCATGAACCTGCTCTCGCCGAAAGACAAATACTACAAGTTATTGAAGAAGGATTTTCTGCTAATGAGTGAGGCACTGAGGAAGTGTCAGCGTCAGGAGGATGGCTTGTGGAATCCCAGTCTTGTTTCGTATGCCGACTATGGTGGCAAGGAGATGACGGGTACCGCCCTCTTCCTCTACGGCATGGCGTGGGGCATCCAGAAGGGCTACCTCAAGGCCAATGTCTACCGTCCTGTCTGCGACCGCGCCTGGGAGGCTCTCGTGCGCGACTGTGTGCATCCCGACGGCTTCCTCGGCTGGGCGCAGGGCACCGGCAAGGACCCCTCGGCAGGCCAACCCCTCTCCTACACGAAGGTTCCCGACTTCGAGGACTACGGCACCGGCTGTTTCCTCCTCGGCGGATGTGAATACTATAAGCTTGTGAAATAATGAGAAGAGCGTTGTTTTTCATAGCTTGTGCGTTTGCATTAGGAGCATCCGCACAGCGCCATGTGGAGTGTCTTAACTTCGGATGGGAGTTTCGTTTAAACAACGAGGGCGAGTGGCGACAGATAAATGTTCCTCACGATTTTCAGATCGAGCAGCCATGGGTGGCACCCGCTGCCGACGAAAAAGCCGACAATACCGACGTCGCTGCCAATATCAAGAGCCGCCTGTCCAGTCGCGGCTTCAAGGAGATGGGCAAGGGCTATTACCGTTACCACCTCAACCCCGATGCCTCACTGAAAGGCCGTCGCATCCTCCTCGACTTCGAGGGCATCATGTATACCGCCGACGTGCTGCTCAACGGCCAGCTCGTGGGGAGCACCAACTACGGCTACGTAGGCTTTGACATCGACCTCTCCGACCGTCTGAAATATGGTGAAACGAATCTCATCGAGGTCATCGCCGATACCCGTGAGCCCGGCAACTCCCGTTGGTACACGGGTGGCGGACTCTTCCGGAATGTCAGCCTCATCATCACCCCCAAGGACCTCTATTTCGAGCGCCATCCCCTCTATATCACCACCTGCGACAACCGCTATGTGAGCATCTCCGCCGAGTTCACCAACCGCACGAACAAGGCAACGCACATTGCTTTGCAGATTCTCGACCCCGAGGGACAGGTGGCCTACTGCGACACCGTTAGTGTGAAGCGTCACCGGGGTACCCGCCGGCAGGAAGCGCGCATCGCCACCGACATCGCCATCAGCAATCCGAAGATCTGGGATCTCGACACACCTTATCTCTATACCGCGAAGGTCCAGCTGTTGCGTGACGACGGCACCGTAGCCGACGAGGCGAGTGACGATTTCGGCATCCGCACCATCGAGTTCGGGCCTGAGTTCGGTCTGAAGCTCAACGGCCGGAAGGTGCTGCTCAAAGGCTATGCCAACCACCACACCCTCGGTGCCCTCGGCGCTGCCGCCTACCCCAAGGCCATCGAGAAGCGCATCCTCCTGATGAAACAGTTCGGCATGAACCATATCCGCACCTCGCATAACCCCTACAGCCGCGACTTCATCCGTCTCTGCGACAAGCACGGCATCCTCGTCGTCGATGAGCTCTACGACAAGTGGACGCGGCAGCACACCGGTGGCAAGGTGGCTTTCGAACAGCTCTGGCAGTATGATGTGCCGGAGTGGATCAAGCGCGACCGCAACTCGCCATCCGTCATCCTATGGAGTCTCGGCAATGAGTTGCAGCAGGATCCAAACCAGCCGTTCAACGATTTCGGCGTGACGATGTATAAGTTGCAGAAGACGCTACTCCAGCGTTATGACTCCACAAGACTCGTCACCGTTGCCATGCATCCCCGCTACCGCAACTGGGACACCGACTCCCTGCCCCACGACCTCGCCATCCAGACCGACATACAGGCCTACAACTACCGCTATATGTATTTCCCCGGCGACGGACGCCGCTTCCCCTGGATGACCTTCTACCAGAGCGAGGCCTCTATCTCCGCCATGGGACAGAACTACTTCGAGATGAACCTCGACCGTGTGATCGGCCTCGCCTACTGGGGCGCCATCGACTACCTCGGCGAGAGTCAGGGATGGCCTGCAAAGGGTTGGGCACAGGGTGTGTTTGACATCTCGCTCGAACCCAAGCCTAAGGCCTATTACATGCGTTCATTCTTCAAGCCCGACGAGCCGCTGGTGCATATCGCCGTCATCGACTCAAAGAACGATATCATGTGGAATGGTGTGCAGACGGGTAATGATGGGATGAGCGACCATTGGAACCGCAAGCCCGGCTCGAAGCTCAACCTCATCACCTATACCAATGCCGACGAGGTGGAGCTGCTGCTCAATGGCAAGAGCCTCGGGCGTAAGCAGAACCCCACGAACGATCCCAAACTGCGCAACCAGATCCGCTGGAATGATATTCCCTATGCCGATGGAAAATTGGAGGCTGTCGCATATCAAAAAGTTCAAAGCTCAAAGCTCAAAGTTCAAAGTAAAGAAGTGGCTCGTCATAAGATAGAAACGACGGGTAAGGCCGTGCGCCTCATCGCCACCCCCGAAGACAATAGCTGGCAGGCTGATGGTACCGACCTGATGCACATCCGCATCCAGGCTGTCGACAGCAAGGGCCGTCGCGTACCGATGGCGCAGGATGAGCTCCACTTCGCCGTAGAGGGTGATGCCCGGATTGTGGCCGTCAGCAGCGGAAATCACAACTCTGACGAACTCAACGTCACCAATCACCGCCGGCTATGGAACGGCTCTGCACTGGTCATCCTCCGTGCCGGTAGGAGTCCCTCGAAAATCATACTGAAGACCTCTGCAGACGGTTTCAAGACTATCGCCACCAAACTCGAGACAAAATAACGAAAGAGCCGACATCGATAAAAATGTCGGCTCTTATTAATCTGTGATTACCACCAACCACCGCCACCAGGGCCGCCGGGTCCTCCAGGACCACCAGGGCCTCCAGGACCGCCATTGCCACCGGTATAGGATGAGAGGGTGACGGATGAGCCACCGCTCACGGTAGCGTTGGTATAGGCTGCACCGCCGAAGATCTCTGTGCCGTCGCTCACGGTGACGCCACTCTTCAACGAGGGCTGCGAGGCTCCTGAAACGACGAGGGTATTACCACCACTTGCGGGGGTTTTAAAGGCGACGGTCTCACCATCGACGGTCATGGCATACCACACGTTCTTGCTCCACGACGAAGCCGAATAGCACGACTGCGTAAGCTGGGCACCGCTCTCGAGGCCGCCGATGGCGATGATGGTGCCTCCCGTCACGTAGAGTTTCTTCTGCTGCTCGCTGTTGGCATCGATGGCCACCTCGGGCTGAGAAGAGCCGATGGCATACACCACACCGCCCTTGATATAGCAGTTGCCGTTGGCATCAAGACCGTCATTGCCAGTCGAGCGTGCATAGACATAACCGCCGCTGATGGTCAGATCCGAAGCCGCATTGATGGCATCGTCCTTGGCGTTTACCGTCACCTCGCCACCAGTGATATAGAGTTCTCCCTTACTCTCAATGCCTTCGCCTTTGGTATTGTTGACAGTCAGCGTGCCACCCTCGATATAGATATTACCAGAGTCCTCATCCTCATGGTCGGTAGTCTGGCCTGTAGAGCTTGTGCCATCGAGATCGCATTGGATGCCCTCATCGCCCACACCGCTGATAGTCACCGTACCGCTCTTCATCTGGAAATACTCGTTGCAGTTGATGCCGTCGCTCACAGCCGAGGTGATGTTCAGCGTAAGGTTCTTCACCGTGATATAGTCACCGCTCTTGATGGCGTGCTTGGTATTACCCACGACATTAAGTGTGCCGTTACCCTGCAACTGAATCTGGCCCTTGCTGTAGAGACAGGCCTTCTGTGAACCACCAGCTCCGTCGTTGAGAGTGTTCACGGTATTCTTCTTTGCACTAATCTGAATACGCTTGCCGTTGGTGATATCAATAGCGGCTCCAGCGGGGTTGGTGAGTGTGAGTCCAGCCAATGAAAGGGTACATTTGTAAGAGCCGGAGAGTGACAACTCGCCATCGGCGGAGGAGCCGGTAAGAACATAGGTAATCTCATCGCCATCAACCGCATCGGTGTTCGACTGTACGATAGCAACGTGGGCACCGCTGACGGTGGGCGACACATACTGCGCCACATTACCCGCAACAGTGACGGTAGCCGAGGTGCCGTCGTAACTGACAGCTACCTGATTAGCCTTCACCTCGCTGTTGTCGACAGTCATGCTGGTGATGTCGCTCAGGGTGAAGGTCTTACCCATGATGGTCAGCGTCTGACCGTCGGCATAGGTCATCTCACCTGTCTGTGAGGAGGGAAACTGATAAGTGACGCTGCCAGTGATAACATTCAGCGTCTGGGCTCCGGCTGCAATCGTCAACACGAGGGCCATAAGGAGAGAATATAGTTTTTTCATCTGACAATCATTTTATAGGTTTTATTGCTACTTTTGACAATGTAGACGCCCTTGTGCATTTGGTTTTTGGAAACCTTATGACCCTGCAAGTCGTAGATCTCTGCTGCTTCGTCGAGTGTGACGGAAGTTATCTCCTCAATGCCAGTAGCCGTTTCGTCGGAGACGGAGAAATACATCTTACTGAGGTTTGTAAGAGTGAATGTCTGCGAGCCTGCCGTCAGTGTAGCACCATTAATGGTCAGTGTGAGCGACGACACCTCCACGGAGGCCTTTGCCCCATCGGTAGTCTCAAAGGTGAGGTAGGCATAATCGTCGGCCTGCATGGTAAGTGCGCTTACCAAAGCCATCCATAACGAAAAAATCTTCTTCATACCTTTACTTTTATTTTTGTTGGGGCAAAGATACAAAAAAACGAGTCACTCACAAAAAGAATTCAGCGAATGGCCCGTTTTGTTCAACTAAAACGTTTTGGTAGCGGAACCGGTCTACCCAGTTTGTGGTTAGTGACTTCTTGAGGCAAAAATGAGGAAAAACAGGATTTTATCGCATTTTTTATGCGGCTAACGAACGGTGTTTGCAGGATTTTTCGTATCTTTGCAGCGATTTAGGTGTTTTTTCTAACAGATGTACGATATGCACAAGACCACATGCTATAAACTGTCATGGTACAGGAGGGCAATGATGATGCTGCTCTCTGTACACCTCTCATTGGCAGTTGGATTCGCCCAATCGGACACCACACGGGTTTTCTCAGAGAGCAGTCCGCTGATTTATGAAGACGTGTGGGACCTGTGGCCATACTCGTTTCTGAACGATAACGGCGATCCCGACGGCTTCAACGTCGACCTGATTCGGCTCATCATGAAGGACCTGAACATTCCCTACGTTATCAGGCTGAAACCGTCGTCAGAAGCCTTCCGAGACCTGAAGGAAGGGAAATCTGACCTGATGCTGGGACTGGCCGTAGGATTCCACGACGAATTCGGCAAATTCTCGAAGAATGCTGTCACGCTCTTCACCCAAAGCGTGGTAACGCCGAAGAATAACGAGGTGGTCATCAAGCGCTTCCGCGACCTGAGCAATCACCAGGTGATAGTCTGCGACAGTTCGCTGGCATATCATTTAATGCTGGAATACGGGTGGGGCGAGAATGCCATTCCTGTCGGGGACATGAGCGAAGCCATTCAGGAGGTCAGTGCCAAGGAGGAGGGGCAGATCCTGTGGAACACGCTCTCGCTGAAATGGCTCATGC
>CAMJBL010000007.1 GCA_946403845.1 uncultured Prevotella sp.
GCTTCTTGATCTTGGTGAGATACTTCAGCTCGATCTGCTTGATGAGCAGGATATCGACCTCGGTCATCATGTTCATCGTCTTCAGCAGGTTCTCGCTGTAGTTGCGGTGCTCCTGGAAGAAGGGATAGAAACCGTGGTGGATATAGTCCTGGAAATAGCGGTTGGGCGACACCTTGGGCAGGATCTGCTTGATGATGCGCTCATGGTCGCTCAGGATCTCGTCGAGCGTGTAGGCACGGAAATTATTGCCCGTGAGCAGATTGATGAACTCGCGGAAGGAGAAGCCTCGGAGGTTGTACGACTGCACGATGCCGTTGAGCTCGGGATTCTCATCCTTCAGGCGCATCACGCTCGAACCGGTGAACACGATCTTGAGGTTGGGGTAGAGGTCGTAGCACTTGCGCAGCTCGGTGCTCCAGTCAGGCTGTTTGAACACCTGATCGATGAGCAGCGTGCGCCCGCCATGATGATAGAAATCACCTGCAAACTCGGCGATGCCATGTCCCTGGAAATAGAAGTTGTTCATGTTGATGTACAGACACTGGCGGTCGTTGACATCAAAACGCTCCTTGGCGTATTGCAACAGGAAGGTGGTTTTTCCGATGCCTCGCGTACCCTTGATGCCAATCAGCCTGTTGTTCCAGTCGATCTCGTCCATAAGAGTCCGACGAACCGGTGCATTGACATGCTCTACAAGGTATCTATGTGTCCTGAAAAAAGCCTCCATCTGCTGCGATTTGTTTTAAAACGTGTGCAAAGGTACAACTTTTCTCGCGAATTGCAAAGTCTAAATAGCAAAATCTGTATTAAATAATGTTATTTTTGCGATGAATCAAGAATTTTACGTGATATTTCAGAATTTGTAGGCGACATCGAACATAAACCAGCGGCCTTTCTGATAGACGACATTCGTGTTCATACCACTGCGGTAATACTTGTGGTTGAACAGGTTGCGGACGTTCAGACCGAAGGTGAACTTGTTCCATTTGTAATCGGCACCGACGTTGAAGATAAAGCGCGAGGGCATCTCCTTGTGCATCACCAGCCGATTGCCGATTGCCTTCAGTTCTTCGGCTATTTCATTCAATCTGACCATATCTTGTCGCTGATTCACCTCCTCCAGTTCATCCATGAGCTTATAGGCGTTGATCATCTCCACCACGTCGATGTTGTAGGTGCACTGCTTGCCTTCGAAAAGCACGTGGGAGTGGAGGCGCAGATGGGGGGTTGCCTGCCAGCTGACGACGGCATTCGACATGATGGTGGGGGTATTGTTGTTGTCGTCGATATTCGCCGTATAGACGTTGGCCTCGAAGGCGTGCGTCCAGGTGAAATTGAGGTCGACGGTCCACGCCCGCTTGCGATAGTTGGCCATAAACTCCACACCTGCCGTTTTGTTCGTACCTTCATTCACGTATTCGATGACGTGCGTATAAATCAGGTTGTTGGCCCGGTTATAGAAGCCGTTTACCTCGAAATTCAGACCCTTCAGCCACTCCAGTCCGGCGAAGGTGAGCTGGAGGGAGTTGACGAATTCGGGCTCAAGGTTTATTTGGGAATCATAATCTTCGTAAATCTTATTGCCAGTCAGGAAAGGCAGCAGGTGGTTGACTCTGCGATACATATACGGGGCATCGACAAACGAGCGCGAATAGCTGAACTTGACATTCCATTTGGGGTTGAGCAGAATCAGCGCCACACGGGGGGAATACTCCCTGAGGGTGAGGTTTTCAACGCGCTCCTTATGGTCGTAGCGCAGACCGGCATTCAGGATGACGTTGCGCCACTGGTGCTTCAGCTGCAGGAAGGCGTTGTAACTGCTTTCATGGCCTTTGCCTTCTTCAGAGATCACGGGAATCTCTTCTCGGAGTTGTGAAAAATTATAACCTAAGGTGTAACGGACATCGTCCAGCTGGAAATGCGACGCTTCGACGCCGAAGGCGATGGAACCCTTATGATCCTTGGTGTCGATGTAGCTGTAGTCGCCCTTGATATCGAATCCGAAGTTCTGTTCGGTACCGCTGATAAATCTGAACAAACCGGGGTTGTTGAACACCTGGGTTAAAGACGATGTAGAATCTGTGCCGAAGATGATGCCTAATTCGGGTAGGGGCTTATCGAGGATCACCTGATAGTGGGTAAGCTCGCTGTTGTCGTAAGTCACCGTTCCTTTCAGGTTCACCGGTCCCACTTTGCGGCTGTAGCTCAGACCGGCATGATGCGACTTGGTGACGAAGCTGGGCGAATAGCCGTCGATCTTTCGGTATTTGTCGTGGGCGTAGCTCTTGGCCAGCGTACTCATGCTATAGGGTGGGATGATCTCCGAGAAGTGGGTGTCGTAGATCAGCTGCAGGTCCTTGTACTTCAGTTGCAGTCCGAAGTCGTAGGAGGGTTTTTCGCCGACACGTCCCACGGTGATCTCCTTCTCTGGGATGCCCCATTGGTCGTTGATCATCTCTGCAGGGGCATCCATCGTCTCGCCGTTGTTCCGGTAGATGCTTGCCCAGACGAGCAGGTCGAGGTCGAAATAGCGTTTGCCGAACAGCACGTCGCCACGTGCCTGCCCGAAGTTACCGATGCCACCCTTGATCTTCACGCCATTGACGTCGGCACCCTGTTTGGTGATGAGGTTCACCACACCTGTCAGCGCCACACCGCCATAGAGCGAGGAGGCAGGACCGCGCAGCACCTCGATCTGCTTGATCTTCTCCAGACTCACGCTGAAGTCGGGTGAGGCGATATTGGTGCAGTAGCTGTTCATGCGGTGGCCGTTGAGCATGATGAGGATCTTCTCCTGGCCGTTGCTATAGATGCCACGCATGGCGATGTTGATATCGTCGTTACAGTCGACGATGTTCATGCCCGGCACATAGGTGGCGAGCACCTCTTGCAGGTTGCAGGCGCCTGAGTTGCGGATCATCTCCTCGGTGATCAGCGTCGTAGGCACAGGCACCTCGTTGAGCGTCTCTGCCTGACTCGAGGCGGTGGTGATCTTCGCGGTGAGGCCCGATCTTAGGTCTTCCACCAGATCCACGAACCGCTGGGGATCCTGCGACGAGGTCGTGAAATAGGGGTCGGCATTCAGCAGTTTGCGCGTGGCCTGTTCTGCCTTGTCGTTCTCGTCGAGGCTGAGCCAGCAGAGGGCCATGAGGCGGTAGGCGCTCTCAAGGAGATTGCCGTTGAAGTCGTTGATGTTGTTCTGCAGCAACGACAGGGCCTGTTCGATGCGTCCGATGTCGTAGTCGTTTTCTGCCTGACTGTAAATCTGGCGAAGCGATTCCTGAGCGCTTACGGGACTGGCCGTCAATAGCAGTCCTGCTAATAATATAATATGGTATAGCCTTCTTTTCATTTCTTCAGGGGAATGGTAATGGTGAAGGTGGTGCCGATGCCTGCCGTCGACTCGAAGGTGAGTTTGCCACCATGCTTGTTCTCGATAATGTCGCGGGTGATGGCCATGCCCAGTCCCGTGCCCGAGCCGATGGGCTTGGTGGTGAAGAAATTCTCGTAGAGCCGCTGTTTCACCTCGTCGGTCATGCCCTCGCCATTGTCGCTGAGAATGATGACGAGCTGGCCGTCGCGCATCTCCACGCTGACGCTCGCTTCCGGCTTGTAACTGTCACCTGCCGTCTGGGCTTTGTTCCACACCGCATAGCAGGCATTGTTCATGAGGTTCAGGATAGCACGGCTCATATCCTGGGGAATGACCATGATGGGTGGCAGGCCCTCCTGATACTGCTCGTGGATGTTGAGGTTGAAGTCCTTGTGGTTGGCACGCATGGCATGATACGACAGCCACACATATTCCCTGACGAGCTTGGTGATATCGGTAGGCAGGAACTGGTCTTCCTTGCCCCTGGAGACGAGGAGGATGCCCTGTATGATGCTGATGGCCCGCTCACCATGCTGCACGATCTTCGACAGGTTGTCCTTCAGGTCGGCCACGATGTCTTCCACGTCCTCTCGATCACCGTCCGAGAACTTGTCCTTATTGTCGTCGACAATCTCGGAGAGGTCTTTCAGCAGTTTGTCCGACATCTTACTGAAATTGATGACGAAGTTGAGGGGATTCTGAATCTCGTGTGCAATACCGGCACTCAGAAGCCCTAACGAGGCAAGCTTCTCCTGTTTCTTCAGCTGCTCTTGCAGTTGTTCGATTTGCTTTTCCATATCACTCTTCACTTTGGTAATGTGATTGTAAACTCGCAGAATTCATCCTTGACGGACTTGACGCTGATGTCGCCACCATAGTTCTGTATCACCTCGTGGGTGAGGTAGAGGCCCACACCCGATGCTTCGCCAGTGGTCTTCGTGGTGAAGAAGGGGTCGAAGATCTTGTTGATGATGGTGTCTTCGATACCGATACCATTGTCGCGAATCACGATGGTGATCAGCTGGTCCGTGGTGGTGACCTTCGTGGTCAGTTCGGGCTCGTAGGCCTTGCGCTGGTTCTTTTTCGCCAGGGCGTAGATGGCGTTAGCATACACGCTCATCAGACTCTTGCTCAGTTGTTCGGGATTGGCCTGTATGGGTATCGCCTGCGCAGGCACGTCGAAGGCCACCCGGATATGATGCTCGGCGATATCCTTGGCATAGTAGGTCTCAATCATCTCCTTGTCCTGCTTGAGGATGGCCACGAGGTCGGTCCTGACGACACCGCCTGAACGGTCTTTCAGCATCTCTTCCATCGCCTTCAGGGTGCGGGTGGTGTTCTGGCCGTGCTCGCTCACTTTCTGCAGGTTGCCGCTGAGCATGTCGAGCACATCCATCGTGTCCTCGTAGTTGTCCTTGTCCATCTTGTCCTGATCGTCCTCCACATTGGCCTTCACGTCTTTCACGAGGTTCTCGGAGAGCTTCGAGAAATTGTTGATGTAGTTCAGCGGGTTCAGGATGCGGTCGATGAGGCCCTGCGTGAGTTTACCCACGGTGGCCATCTTCTCCTGACGGATGAGCTCGTGCTGGGCGGTATTCAGGTCGTCGAGGGCTTTTTCCAGACTCTTCGACTTCTCCTCGATCTCGTCCTTCTGCTTCACCACCTCGGCGGTGCGCTCCTGAATGACGGCCTCCAGACGCTGCTTGTCGCGCTCCAACCGGCGCAATCGCAGTTGGAAGAGCAAGTAGACGAGGCCTAGCAGCAACAGCACGTAGAGCAGGTTCATATACCATCTGGTATAGAATGGCGGTTTGATGCTGAATTGCATGCTCGTAATCTCTGTCGTACGGTTCATAGCGTCTTTGGCCTGTACGCTGAAGGTGTAGTCGCCAGGCGACAGATTGCTGAAACTGGCATCCGTATCTTCATCCCACGGACTCCAGTTACCATCGTTCAGACGGTAACGGTAGAGGGTCCTTCCCGAGATGGGGGTGTAGTCGAGCGAGAAGGTAAAGCGCAGGTCGTGGTCCTTGTGGCTGAGCTCTGCCAGCTTCTTGGGCGTTTCTCCGAATCCGCCCCAGAGAATGCTGTCGCCAGCCAGGGTGACGGTACGGATATAGAGCTTGGGGGTGATGTCCAGGGCAGGCCCCATCCCCTGGGGGTTGATGATCAACAGTCCGTTGTCGGTGCCCAGCCAGATCTCGTTCTGACGGGTGTACATGGCGCGCACGGCCGTTTCCTGGATAGGCGACAGCATCTTGTCGAGGTCGTGCAGCTGCTGACCGTTCTTCCATCTATAGAGCGCCTTTCCTTCGTTGTTGGTCAGCCAGGTCACGCCCGTCTCGTCCTTGAAGGCGTAAAGCGGGTAGGGGAAGGGCTTGGTGGCCTCGGCACTGATCACCTGCACTTGTTGGCTGACGGGCACGATGGTCAACATGGTTTCCGCCTTGTTGTCGGTCTTGTAATGTTCGAATTTCTCCGTGCCGGCCTTCTTATACCATACGGTTCCGTAGAGGTTCTGGGTCCAGATGGTGCCCGCTGCGTCTTTCATCAGTTTCCTGACATTCTCCAGCTCGCACACCCGCTTGTGGTTCTGCCCGTTGGCCTGCATCTGATACACGCCGTTGGTCTCGCCGCAGTAGATATCCTGACCGTCGAGGAGTATCGTCAGGGCGGTGGTGTTCGTCAATTGTGCGACTCGTTCGTCGGGATGGATGCGGAACACACCCTCGGCAGTCGCTGCCAACAGGTCATTGCCGCTTTTCTTCAGATCCCAGCAAGCGTAGTTGATACCGGGAACCCTGACGAAGCGCATGCCCTCCTGACGGAACAGTCCGTCTTCGGTGCCGCAGTAGATTTTGCCGTTGAGTGACTCGATCGATAGGACGCTGCCCGTCAATCCTTCGTTTGCTGTGAAGCGAGAGTAGGCTGAGGGAATCTGTATCGAGAAGATGCCCTTGCCTGTGGCGCCCCACAACTGCCCGCGCCCGTCGTAGGTGGTATAAGCCACATTGGGGGAGCAGAGGCCGTTGTCGTCGGAAATGGTATAGCTCGTGTGGTGCTTGTCGTCGATGACTACCAGTCCCAAGTTCTTCCTGAGAATCACCCGGAGACCGTTGCTAATGGCTTCTTCCTGTACGGTGTCGTTGAGGGCCACTTCTGATTCCCCTTTCGCCAAGGCCTCGATGTTCACCACGTCGAGTATGCCCATGCGGAGCGATTTCCGGTCTACTTCCTTATAGATTGACACCTGGTTGTCTTTTACCTCATAGATATAGCCGTTGCTTACCACGAACAGCAACTTGCCGTCGGTTTCAAAGATTTCCTTCACCTCGCCACGGAACAGGTCGCTGTCGCCGATTCTCTGGAGGGCAATATCGCCGTTCTTCTTTCTGAGGATCTTTCCGAAATAGTTATAGCCGCCCACCCAGATCTGATGGTCCTCAGCCCGATACACTACCGTCACGCGGGTGGTTCCCGGTGTGCGGATGATGCGCCATTCGGCATGGTCGTAGTACAATAGTCCCTCGAAATTGGCCACAAACACATTGCCAATCTCATCGGTCTCAAGGTCGAAGTTCATGTTGTTGGCATGATACTCCTCGGCAGAGAAGTTACGGATAAACGGGATTCCCTGGCCGCAGAGCGGAGCGGGGAGCAAGAGGAGAAGAAGGAGGATGATAGAGATAAGAGGGTTTTTAGAGGTAAGAGGTGAGAGGGGAGAGGTGAGAGAATACCTCTTTCCCCTCAGATTCACCTTGATAATATTCTTTATGTGATATATCAATTTCATCATCTTATTTTTTCTCCTACTAATCATATCTCTCACCTCTCACCTCTTACCTCTCACCTCTTAAAAAACTCTCATACGCCACATCCTTCCCGATGTAATAATTCCACTCCTCGGTGGTCAGGTCGCGCTTCAGCTTGGCCTTCACCGATTCCACCATCAGCGGCACGGAGATGTTCACGGCCGTCAGGTTGCCCTTGGCATCGCCCATCCAGAAGGTGGTCTTCGTCGAGTCGAAGTTGAAGTGCATGATCCAATTGTTGGTCTCGATGAGCGTCATGGGCTCCACCTTGTCCTTGTCGGTAAGCCAGAGGTTCACCTTGCCGTCATAGCTGGCCGAGAACAGTTGTCGGCCGTTTAGCTTCATCTTCGAGATCCGCGAGCGGTGGCCTAAGAGCTGTTGTTTCTTGCCGTCCTTGTAGATCAGCCAGATGGTGCCGTCGCTCATGCCATAGGCCTCGATACCCGTGTTCTTCGATTCGCAATAGGCGGTCACCGTGCCTGATACAGGTACATCTTTCGTCTCTATATTGTCGAGGCCTGACACCAGGTGCATCTTCCCCTGATCGTCGAAGAGGATGGGGAGGTTGCTCTTGCGCGAGCCTTTGATTACGCGGTAGTTCAACTGTCTGGTGCCTCTGAGGATATTACGTTTCAGGTCGAAGAGTGCCAGACTGCTCTCTCCGATAATCAGCAGGTTGTTCTCGTTGATGTCGTGGAGCCGCATGGGGTGGATGATCTTGTCGAGCACGATGGTCTTCACCGTCTTCAGGTCTTCCTGAACGATGACCAGCTGACCGGTACGGCTTAGGGCATAGATCCTCCCCGTGGGCTTGTTGATGATGACGTCGCGGAAGTCGTAGTCGCTGTTCTTGAAGAGCACCTTCGTCAGCAGCCGGCTTCCCTGTCGCTCGCTCAGGATGATTTCTCCGTAGTTGCTCACCGACACGATGCGGCTGTCGTCGCCAGGCAGATATTCCAGGTTCATCACCGCCCCGGTATGTTCCGTCCACGACACCATACTCTGACTCGACTCCATTAGCGATTTGAAGACCGCCGGATAATAGACGTCGCCCCTGTAGCGCGAAGTATAGAGGTACGAGGCATAACTTAGAAGATCGGCAACGTCCTGATTGCCGGCTTGTGATTGGATGGTGGAGATGGATCCCAGTGAGCGTCCGAGGGCGATGTAGCTCAGGGTGTCGGCCTTGCGTTTTGAGAACTCGGCCTGTATGCGCTGGTGCTCGGCCAGGAGTCGCTGGGCCTCGGCCACCTCCGATGCCTCGAGGGCTTTCTTCTCTGAGGCAACGGCATTCTGCTCGGCGATAATGGCATTATGGCGTTCCAGTTCCGAGCGCAGTCGCATCTCGTTGGCCACTTTCGTCTGCTGAAGGGCCTCCTCGCGCTTCTCGTCAGAGATCTCGCGCTGTTCATTGGCTATCTCCTCCATCTGCGCACTCACGCTCCGGTCGATGGCCGAACGCATCTCCTGCTTCTTCAGGGCGGCCATCTGCTGCTCCAGCTCTTCCACCTTCTGGTGCTCATTCTGCCAGCCCCAAAAGCCCGCTGCCGTCGTTCCCGCCAGCAGCAGTGCAACGCTATATCCTATTATTTCTCGCCTCTTCACTATTCTCTCACCTCTTACCTCTTACCTCTCACTTCTTTTTCAACGCCAACAGCGTGATATCATCGCTCTGCTCTGCCCCGTCGGCAAACGTCTTTACATCGGCCTTGATGGTGTCGATGACCTGTTGACAGGTCTGCCCGGCCACGTTCTTCAGCGTCTGCTCCAAACGGGCTTCCTTAAATTCCTCTTCCTGGCGGTTGGTGGCTTCCGTCACACCGTCGGTGTAGAGTAGGAGGGTGTCGCCCTTTTCGAGCTGCAGCGTGGCTTCGTGATAGTGCAGGTCTTCAAAGATACCGATGGCCATGTCGCCGGTCATCGGCAACCGCTCCAACTTTCCGTCTTCCTTCATCAGGTAGGGTGGGTTATGTCCCGCGTTAGTATAACTTACCTCGCCCGTCTTTATGTTGTAGATGCCATAGAATACGGTCACGAACATGTTGTTCACCGATTCCTTGCCCAACAGCGCGTTGGAGTAGGTGATACATTCCGACGGATTGCCGCCTCTGATGCCCGTAGCACGGATCAGCGTGCGGCTCACGGCCATGAAGATGGCTGCCGGCACACCCTTGCCGCTCACATCGGCAATCACGAAACCGATCCGGTCGTCGTCGATGCGGAAGAAGTCGTAGAAGTCGCCACCTACGTCCTTGGCGGCATTCATCGAGGCGGCAATGTCCATCTTGTCGGCCTCCTCGGGGAATGGCGGGAAGATCCTCGGCAGGATGGCCTGCTGTATCTCGCGGGCCACGGCCAGATCGCCCTTAATCGACTCCAGCTGGGTGTGCTCCTTCTGCATCTGCTTGATATAGCCAATTTGTTCGATGGCCTTCTCGATAGTCACGCTCAGGTCGTCAAGGTCGATGGGCTTCGTGGCAAAGTCGAAGGCACCGTTGTTCATCGCCTGACGGATATTGCCCATATCGCCGTAGGCCGATACCATGATGCACTTCAGGGCGGGGTTCTGCATCTCGTTGATCTTCGTCAGCAGTGTCAGACCGTCCATCTCGGGCATGTTGATATCGCTGAGAATGATGTCAAAATCCTTCTCCTTCAAGAGCATGGTCAAAGCCTCCAGGCCGTTGTGGGCAAACTTGAATTCGTATTCTCCTTTTCTGATCTGACGACGGAAATACTGCGTTAGCAACAGTTCGAGATCGATCTCGTCGTCGACACTAAGTATCTTAACAGGCATAATCTTAATTTTTGGTAATTCTGTGCAAATATACGGAGTTTTCCTGAAACTGCCAAACAAACATGGAAAAAGTTATACTTGACGATTATTTCGTAAAGCCTTTGGCCTTCAGCCATTGCATCATCTGCGTGCTCCATGTCTCAGTGGTGGTCTCACCCGTCTGGGGCATCAGCTCGTAGGGTCCCTTTCCGTCACCATACATGTGCAGTTCCGCATTGGCACCGGCTTTTTCCCATTCCATGAAGAGTGCCACCAGACCGGCTGCCACATTCGGATGGTCTACACGTGTCATGATCAACAACGGGGGAGCGTCCTTCGGCACACTGACGGGCATCAACGAAGGACCGAAGCAGGTACAGAGGAAGTCAGGACGTTCGGTTGCCTCAGCCGACATCGTTGCAGCGATAGCCACACCGCCACCAGCCGAGAAGCCCAGATAGCCGATCTTGTTTTTACTGATATGCCACTCGTCGGCATGTTCTCGCACCATCCGGATAGCAGCCTTGGCATCCTGTGCAGCCAGATGGATGATCGAATCACCATAGGCAGAGTGCATTGGGTTGGCATCGGCCTGAGGAAAACGGTCGGGGTGCGTCACATCCACCATCGGTGGCATCTTCGTGCCTTGTGGCATCCCTCCGCCGCCCTTGTTCAGGTGATAGCGCAGACCGATGGCTGCTATGCCACGTTCATTCAGAAATGCGGCCATCTTAATCACATCGCTCTCCCATGAAAGCCACCGCATGGCACCGCCGGGACATAATACCACGGCGCAACCATTGGCCGCCGCCTGTTTGGGCAGATATACCTCGATGAGAGGCCGCTCTTTCTCATCCATCGAACTGTCGCCAGTTGGAAGGAAATACTGCTTCTGTGCCGCTGTCGTCATGGGCAATGTTAGCAAACAGAAAATTGCGAATCGCTTCACCACCATCGCCGTCTTCTCGCATTTTAGTCTGGTTTTCTTCATCTTCTAATAAGTTTTTAGTAAGAATATCTTGTCTGCAAAGATACAGATTTATTATGATACTTCCAAAAATTTCTTGAAAAAATACTATCTGAGAGATTAAACGGTGGGGTCGGGAACGATGTGAGTTCTATACCAAAATACTGCAATTTATGACGGGAATTACGTTAAACTTGGACAATTGGACAGTTCTTTGCCAAAAAAGTTGTAATTTTGCAGCCGGAAGAAAAAACAAATAGAACAATGAGAAAGATTTTAGTAATAGTTGCAGTCGCCATGATGGCTGTCGTGAGTGCAAATGCCCAATTCCCCGCCAACATCAAGGCGGTGCTGGACAAGTGTGACGAGAAGATGTTACCTCCCTCGGGACTGGTGATGGACATCTCGGTGAAGATGAAGATGCTGGTGTTTTCGGGAAGTGGCACCATGAAGTGGTACATGAAGGGCGACAAGAGTTTCATGACGATGAACATGAAAGTCATGGGGCATGAGATGAAAGAAGAATCAGGTTTCGACGGCAAGCAGGAATGGGAATACCATACAGCTACGGACAAAAAAGAGAGGGATTCGCTGATCATTACCAAGACCTCTGTTGCCAAGAACAACGACTACGGTGTGAATATTGATTATGAGAAGTCGTATAAAACGGCGAAGATGAAGGAGAAGGGGCTCTATTACATCATCGATTTCTCAGACCGTATCGATCCGGAACTTCCAAAGAAAATGACGATTAAGATTGCCAAGGACAGCTATTACCTTCGCGAGATCACCACATCGGTGAGTGTCGCCAAGATAACGATGACCGTGACGAAAGTGACGAAGGGCTGCAGCGACAACTGGTTTAAGCTCGACATGAACCGATATAAGAACGCCGTCGTAGTGAGGAAATAAATCATCATGAAACAAGCCAAACGATTGATGCTGGCAAACGTTGCAGTCTGAAGATGGCAGAGCTACATATCTTTAACCCGGAACACGACATTGCTTTGGCGGCAAACCTCAGCAATTTCACCTCGCCTCATGCCGGAAGGCAGCTGAGGGCGGATATCGGATTCCTGCCCGCCATCTGGGCAAAGGACGGCGATGTGGTGCTGGTGGACAACGTGGAGAATGCCCAGCGGAATTTTGCACGGGTGATGCACCGCCAGTTTGAGGGATTCGTGGATAAACATCAGTTGGCAAAGCTCAACATCGACCGCGTGTCGCCCTGGGGCTGGGATCTGGCCCTGCGCAGTTTCCTGCTTCGGTATGGCGTGGAGGCCGTGCCCTCGGAAGAGGAGATCGGGGTAATCCGTGATCTGTCGCACCGCAAGCATGCCGTTGAACTATTGAGGTCGCTCGACTTTGAAGGCACCATCGGCGATGCCTGGCGGGCAGACCTGCTGGTAGAGGTGCGCCAGGCCTTGAGTGATTTCGTGAAGATCGTGGTGAAGGCCCCTTGGAGCAGTAGCGGACGGGGCATCCGATTTGTTGACAATGAGATGAACGACTACCAGCAGCGATGGATCAGGAATGTGATTGCCAACCAGGGGAGTGTGGTCATCGAAAAATATTGTAATAAGGTGAAGGACTTCGGTATGGAGTTTGAAAGCGACGGCCAGGGGCAGGTGCGCTATCTGGGGCTCTCGCTCTTCCATACGCAGAACGGGGCTTATGTAGGTAACATCCTTGCTTCGGAAGATGAAAAGTATGAAATAATAAGTCGCTATATACCAGTGGATTTGCTGAATCAGACTCGAGTAAAGATTTGCGAGATTCTCGGTGAACTTTACCGCAATCGGTATGCCGGACCTCTCGGGGTAGACATGATGATTGTGCGGGGCAATGACGACCGGAATTTCCTGTTGAATCCGTGCGTGGAAATCAACCTCCGTCGCACGATGGGTCACGTGGCGTTGGCACTCTCCAAGCAGATGCCTTCCGGCTATGTGATGCGGATAGACTATACGGAAAATACTTACAAATTAAAGATAAAACAAACATGAGAAAACTAATCTTACTGACTATGGCTTTGCCGTTGATGGCGCAAGCACAATACCGTTCTGAGGTGTGGTCGCCTGACAATGGCAACGGCACCTTTACGAATCCCGTGATCAATGCGGACTATTCCGATCCGGATGTCTGCGTGGGACCCAGTGGCGAGGATTATTATATGACGGCCTCGTCGTTTAACTGTGTGCCGGGCCTGCCCATCCTGCACTCGCGGGACCTGGTGAACTGGGAGATTGTGGGCCATGCCCTGAAATCGCTCTATACGGGCGATGCCGAGCTGGAGCAGCACTTCTCAACGCCACAGCACGGCAATGGTGTCTGGGCACCCTCGATCCGCTACCATAACGGCGAATTCTATATCTATTGGGGCGATCCTGACCACGGCGTCTATATGGTGAAGACCAAGGACCCTGCCGGCGAGTGGGAGCAGCCGGTCTGTGTGATCAAGGGACAGGGCTATATCGACACGACACCCTTGTGGGATGACGACGGACGGTGCTATCTGGTGAACGGCTGGGCCAATTCGCGCTCGAAATTCGCCAGTGTGCTGACGGTGCGCGAACTGTCGGCAGACGGTACGAAGGTCATCGGACAACCGGTGATCGTGTTCGACGGCAACGGCACGGAGAACCGCACCTGTGAGGGTCCGAAGTTCTATAAGCGTGAGGGATGGTACTGGATCATGTGTCCGGCAGGCGGTGTGCCGACGGGCTTTCAGCTTGCCATGCGCTCGAAGTCGCCTTACGGACCTTATGAGCACAAGACTGTTCTGGCACAGGGAAAGACCGCTATCAACGGCCCGCATCAGGGCGGTTGGGTGCATACGAAATACGGCGAGGACTGGTTTCTGCACTTCCAGGATAAGGAGGCCTACGGTCGTGTGGTGCATCTGAATCCCGTGGACTGGAGCAGCGGCTGGCCCATCATGGGCAAGAAGGGGGAGCCCGTGACGACCTGTCAAAAGCCCAAGAATAGCTCGAGTGTGGTGGTGAACCCAGTGGAGAGCGATGAGTTTGATGCCCCCACGATGGGCAAACAGTGGCAATGGCATGCCAATTACGATGAGAAATACGGGGTGCCCACCGCCTTCGGCACCTTCCGCATCTATACCTATAAGCTGTCTGACGGCTGGAAGAACTTCTGGGAAGTACCCAACCTTCTGCTTCAGAAAACACCTGCCGATGCCTTTACGGTGACCACGAAGCTCCGCATGACCTCGAAGGCCGACGGGCAGTTCGGGGGCCTGATCATGATGGGCCTCGACTATTCCGCCCTCGTGGTGCGTCGTTTGGGACAGACGTTCCAGCTGGTGCAGATGACCTGTCAGGCCGCTGACAAGGGCAAGCAGCAGACGGAAACGGTACTTGCCACGCTGAAGCCGACGGCCGTCGACAAGACCGACTATAAGCCGGGCATCCATGAGGATATCTGGTTGCGCCTAGTGGTAAAGGATTCGAAGGTGTGCTTCGCCTACAGCCAGAACGGCCGACAATTTACGGATTGCGGCAGCGCATTTCAGATGAAGGAGGGTAAATGGATTGGTGCGAAGTTCGGATTCATCGTTGCCGAGACGGACCGCAAATGTGATCGTGGCTGGGTAGACGCGGATTGGATAAGAATTAAGAGGTGAGAAGTAAGATGTATGAGTAGGTATTTTGTGACATTGAGTTATGACGGGACGCGGTATCACGGTTGGCAGATTCAACCAAACGGCGTGTCGGTGCAGGAGAAGCTGCAGGAGGCCCTCTCCACGCTGCTCCGAAGCTCGGTGAGTGTAACGGGAGCAGGACGGACAGACACCGGGGTGCATGCCCGGAAGATGGTGGCCCACTTTGATTGGGAAGGTGAGCCGTTGGACGGTCGGCAACTGGCTTATAAGCTGAACCGTTTGTTGCCCTACGACATCTCTGTCAGCAAGGTGGAGCCCGTCAGCGAAGAACTGCATGCCCGCTTCTCGGCCACTTCGCGCATGTACCGGTATTATATCCATACGGTGAAGGATCCCTTCCGGAGGGCCTATTCGTGTGAGATACACTATCCGCTGGACTTCGCCAAGATGAACGAGGCTGCGAGGATTCTGACCACCTATGAGGATTTCGGGGCTTTCTGTAAGAGTGGCGCCGATGTGAAGACGACACTTTGTCAGGTGACGAAGGCGGAATGGGTGCAGACCGCGCCGACAGCCTGGTATTTCGAGATCCGTGCCAACCGCTTCCTCCGCAATATGGTGCGTGCGGTAGTGGGAACGCTCATAGAAGTGGGAAGGGGCCGACTGTCGTTGGACGACTTTAAGAAAGTGATTGAGGGGAAGCAGCGTTCGGAGGCTGGCGAGTCGATGCCCGGCAATGCGTTGTTCCTGGAGGATATAGTTTACAGTTTATAGTTTACAGTTTACAGGGATGTGGCTGATTCTGGCTTTTATGTCTGCAGCGCTGCTGGGCTGCTACGATTCGTTTAAGAAACAGGCGCTGAAGGCAAATGCGGTGATTCCCGTGCTGTTTCTCAACACCCTGTTCTCCTCATTAATCTTCCTGCCTTTCATCGTGATGAGCGGCATGTCGGAATCGTTGAATGGCAGTATCTTCCATGTGGCGAGTGGCGGCTGGGAGATGCACAAATATATCGTTTTGAAGGCGGTGATCGTGTTGTCGAGTTGGATTCTCGGCTATTTCGGCATGAAGCATCTGCCATTGACGATCGTCGGTCCTATCAATGCCACCCGTCCGGTGATGGTGCTGGTGGGTGCCCTGCTGGTGTTTGGCGAACGGCTGAACATCTGGCAATGGGTCGGTGTGTTGCTGGCGGTGGCGTCGTTCCTGCTGCTGAGTCGCAGCGGGAAGAAGGAGGGCATCGACTTCAAGCACGACCACTGGATCTATATGATTGTGGGGGCTGCGGCCTTAGGGGCGCTGAGCGGACTCTATGACAAATATCTGATGGCGCCCGTGGAAAGCGGAGGCGTGGGACTCGACCGCATGATGGTGCAGTCGTGGTATAACATCTACCAATGCGTCATGATGGGACTGATGCTCTGGCTGCTCTGGTGGCCGAAACACACCGAAACAACCCCTTTCCACTGGTCGTGGTCGATCTTGGGCGTGAGCCTCTTCCTCTCGGCAGCCGACTTCATGTATTTCTATTCGTTGAGTCTGCCCGATGCCATGATCAGCATTGTGTCGATGATCCGACGGGGCAGCGTGGTGGTGAGTTTCATGTTCGGGGCGATGTTCTTCCACGAGAAGAACCTCAAGGCCAAGGCTTTCGACCTGGCGCTGGTGCTCTTAGGAATGGTGTTCCTCTATATCGGCAGTCATTAGTCGCGATAGATCCACGAGAGTAGGGTGTTGATCCAACGGATGGAACAACGGAACCAGCGGACGGTGCTGACGGGCTTTCCGCCGAAACTGAGAATGAACTCCCGGAAGGAGTTCTTGCGGAAAGGCAGGCCGACATCCATGAAATTGATGTGGTTATAGCCGTGCTGATGGGCATATTTGATGGTGTGCCAGATGGTCAGCGTGTCGGGGTGCAGCATGACATAGGTCTTACGACGGAAGGCCGCATACCAAAGGAAAGCATCACCCTGACTATACACACAGGCCGAACAGCCAATGACGTGCTGCTGGTATTTGGTGATAAAGAGCCGGCAAGAGTCGGTCTTTGCCGCCTCTATGAAGAACTGGTTGTCGGGGATATAACGTTTCGGTTTGAACCAGTGGTGCTGACGGAGCAGTTTGCTGAAGGCCTTGAAATCCTCTTCGCTCTTCACCTCGTCGGTAATCACGCCACGTGCATAGGCATTGTCGATGCGCTGCTGCATCTTCTCGTTGATGCGTTCTTCGGGTAGTCGGCTGTGCAGGGAATTGTGGATGCTCATCCAATGTACCGGGAAGAAGTCTTGCTGACGGAAGTGCTTGTGGCCGAATGTCTTCTGCGTCAGGTTACTGAACTCGACATAGAGCGTCTTGCTGCTCATCTTCTTAGTGATGGCCTGGAGCATCTCGCCGAAAAGGTCTTCCTTGCGCCACTCGCTCTCGGCATATTCGCCTTCACCCATCACACGGCAATGCATGAAGAAATAGGGTGGGAGGATGGAGGCACGGTAACGGATGATGGACAGTAGCTGACTCAGTACACGTCCGGCGTCGTCGGTACACACCACCATATATGGCTTCATCCTCGGTGTCTTCGCACTGATGGCGAACAACTCCCGGCTATGGAAGAAATTGGCGTCGCTGACGGCCGGCAACGCTTCCAGACTTGAAAAGATGGTGGTTGTGATACCTTTCATGCCGCAAAAATACAATATTTTTTAGACATAATGACATAAGAACCTGTTTTTTTCGGTTTCTTTTGTTCTTTTCTCTAAAAAAATAAGTATCTTTGCCAAAATTTTTAAGACAGCGTATATGACAAATTTCAAAGACTTGGCGCAATTGCGTCGCAGCCATCGGAAATTTACGGAAGAGGAAATCGATGGCGATGATCTGAAATTGATTCTCCGTGCAGGTCTGATGGCGCCCACCTCCAAGGGGCAGAGGGCCTGGCAATTCGTGGTGGTCGACGATAAACTGGATCTCGAAAAACTCTCTGATGCCAAGAATCTTGGCGGACAATTCCTGAAGGGGGCTCCTGTGGCTATCGTCGTATTGGGCGACCCCATGCAGAACGACTGTTGGATTGAGGATGGTGCCATTGCCGCCATCTCCATGCAGTATCAGGCAGAGGAACTGGGTCTGGGCTCCTGTTGGATTCAGATGCGTGGACGGGGCCTTGACGACGGGACTACTGCCGACACGGTGATCCGAGGCGTGCTCGATATTCCCGAGAATCTGAACTGTCTTTGTATCCTCGCCGTGGGACATAAGGCTGACGAGCGTAAACCGCAGAACGAGGATAAACTGAAATGGGAGAATGTGCATTTGAATAAGTTCAGAGGTGAGAAATGATTAACTATGATTTAAAAAAGATCAAGGCCATCATCTTTGACATCGATGGTGTGCTGAGTGCGGAGACTATCACGCTATCGTCGGATGGCGTGCCCCTGCGGACGGTGAATATCAAGGACGGCTATGCCATCCAGCTGGCCATGAAACTCGGACTCCGTATTGTCATTATGACGGGAGCCAACGTGTCGAGCATCTGCCGGCGCTATGAAGGGCTGGGTGTTGAGGATATCTATGTGGGTTGTGCCGTGAAGATCAAGGCCTATGAGGCGTTTCTGGAGCAATATGGTCTCAGCGATGAGGAAGTGATGTACATGGGTGACGACATCCCCGATCTGCAGGTCATGCGTCGGGTGGGCTGTCCGGTATGTCCCAAGGATGCCTGTCCTGAAGTTAAGGAAGCCAGTGTCTATGTGAGTCATTGTTTGGGCGGCTATGGCTGTGGGCGTGATGTGATAGAGCAGACGCTTAGGGCTCAGGGCAAATGGGTGATGGACGAGAAAGCCTTCGGGTGGTAAACCAAATCAGTTTCTCTATGCTTGAAAACTATCATATCATCCTTGCTAGTAATTCGCCACGTCGCCGACAACTGCTGAGCGGACTGGATCTCGATTTTGAGGTGAAGGTGTTGCCGGATATCGAGGAGAACTATCCCGATCATCTGAAAACGCAGGATATTCCAGTGTATATCGCTACCGAGAAGGCTGCTGCCTATCAGGATCTGATGGCTGAGCATGATTTGATAATCACGGCTGATACCGTCGTGGTCCTGGGTGATGAAGTGTTGGGCAAACCCGTCGATGCCGAGGATGCCAAACGGATGTTGCGTGCCCTTAGTGGAAAGACTCATCAGGTCATTACAGGCGTTTGTCTGATGACCCGCCAGCGTCGGCGTAGTTTCGCCGTGACAACAGACGTGACGTTCAAGGATCTGAAGGAGGAAGAGATTACCTATTATGTTGAAAAATACCAGCCGATGGACAAGGCCGGTGCCTATGGCATCCAGGAATGGATAGGCTATATTGGTGTCACAAGTTTGAATGGCAGTTATTTCAATGTGATGGGATTGCCTGTGCAACGGATCTATAACGAACTTAAAGTGTTCTAATTTGACAAAAATGACCCTTCATAGGGTCTTTTTATTTGAATTAATTTGTTTTTTAGATTGATTTTATCTACATTTGCAAACGATAACTAGTAATTTTAATCTATATTTATCATTTTCCATTTTTATTAAAGGGACTTGTCTGAGAAGATAGGTCTCTTTTTATGTTGTATGCCTCCGTCTGAACTCCGAACAGGTGATGGCAGTGGCAATAGCGACGTTGAGACTCTCGGCACTCTCGCCATGGTGGAAATTGGGGATGAGCAGCCGGTGGGTGACCCGTTGGCGTACGGACTCAGAAATGCCATTACCCTCATTGCCCATGACGATGATACCTTCCTGGGAGAGTGTTTGCCGGTAGATGTCGCTGCCATCGAGCAGGGTGCCATAGACAGGGTAGGATGGGGGGAGCGTCTGGAAGAGCTGCAGCAGGTCGCAATAAATAATATGTACGTGCGCAAGACTGCCCATCGTGGCCTGCACCACCTTGGGATTATAGGCATCGGCTGTATCCTCGCTGCAATAGATGGTGTCAATGCCAAACCAGTCGGCTATGCGGATAATGGTGCCTAAGTTGCCGGGGTCCTGAATGCCATCGAGTGCTAAAGATAGTGAATAGTGATTAGTGAATAGTGAATAGTTCGGTTCGGGGATGGGGAAGATGGCGAGCACCTGTTGGGGGTTCTGAAGGAAACTGATGCGGCGGAGCTCATCAACGGTAATCGTCGTGAGCGCGGTGGTGTCAGGAAGATTGTCGGAATGCCAGTCGTCGGTGGCGAAAACGGCCTTGGGCTGGTATCGCTTCATGAGGTCGCCGACCACTTTCGGACCTTCGGCCACGAAACAGTTTTCACGCTTGCGGAACTTTTTCAATTCCAGCTGACGGATATATTTTATCTGATTTTTGCTAATCATTTCGGTTTTTGTTTGCAAAGATAAAGATTTATTTCTATCTTTGCAAACAAATTCGTGAGATATTGATGTCAAGACACCAAATAGGCCTGTTGGCCATCGTTTCCCTGCTCATGCTTTTCTGTGCATGTTCGACCTCGCGCGACATCCCGGAAGGTGAAGTCATGCTGGATCGCGTGTCGGTGGTGGCCGATGGGAAATACAAAGACATCAATACGTCGCAACTGAAGAGCTATGTGCGCCAGAAGGGTAATACCCGTTGGTTTTCGCTGGCAAAGATTCCCTTGGGCATTTACCGGATGGCAGGAGACGACAGTACCCGCTGGATTAACCGAACCCTTCACTCTATTGGCGAGGCCCCCGTGCTGTTTGATTCGCTGCAGGCCCGGAAGTCGTGTGAGGAGCTCCAGCTGGCCCTTCGCAACCTTGGTTATCTGGATGCACAGGTGGAGCTGTTTACGACCCTTAAGCGAAAGAAGCTCGATGTCTACTATGTGCTTCATCCAGGCAGTCATTATTACATCAGGAATCTGACGTATGACATTCAGGACAGTGTGATTGCTGGTTTGCTGAGATATGACAAACGAGGTCTTCATGAAAGCATGCAGTTTAATGTGAACGCCCTCAATGAAGAGCGCTCCCGACTGACCTCTTTCCTGCAGAATAACGGCTATTACCGTTTCCATAAGGAGTTTATTACCTTCCTGGCCGATTCCATTCAGGATTCCCACCAGGTGGATCTGACCTTGCGATTGAATCCCTATCGTACAAGTAACATCATGGATACGCTGCATACCCGTTATACGGTCAGACGGATCAGTTATGCCAGTGGTGACCCGCAGGATTCAGTGATTCATCTGCGTGACCGGGTGCTCCGCGAGAACACCATGTTGATAGAAGGCCAGCCCTACTCGGCAGAAGGACTCCAGAATACCTATAATCATTTCGGTCGTCTTGGAGCAGTAAGGTATACCAATATCAATTTCCAGACGGCGCCTGACTCCGCCTTGCTCGATATGGATGTACAGGTGCAGACCAATAAGCCCTCGACACTCAGTTTCCAACCGGAAGGCACGAATACGGCAGGAGACCTTGGAGCCGCTGCCTCTCTCACCTATCAGAACCAGAATCTCTTCCGGGGCTCAGAGACCTTCAGCGTTCAGTTGCGTGGCGCTTATGAGGCTATCAGGGGCCTGGAAGGTTATAGGAATCAGGACTTCGTAGAGTATAGTGTCGAGAGTCGCCTGACTTTCCCGCGTTTTATCATGCCTTTCCTGAGTCGTGAGATGCGTCGGAGGACGATTGCCACCAGTGAAGTGTCGCTTCTTTTCGATACCCAGAACCGTCCGGAATTCCATCGTCGGGTGCTCTCTGCAGGCTGGCGTTACCGATGGAAACCTCAGTCGCGTTTTGACCAGTATCAGTTTGATCTCCTCGATCTGAACTACATCTTTATGCCTTGGGTCAGCGAGACCTTCAAGAAAGAATATCTGCAGGATAACAGTAATTATAATGTCATCCTCAGGTATAACTACGAGGATTTGTTTATTATGAAGACGGGGTTCGGCTATAGTTATAATAACGGTCATGTGGCTATCAAAACCAATGTGGAAACGGCAGGTAATCTGCTCAATCTGGGTAGTGCGTTGTTCCATGCAGAGAAGGATGGAGAAGGGCATTACAACGTGTTTAACATCGCCTATGCTCAGTATGTGAAAGGTGATGTGGATTTTACCTGTAACCTGCTGCCGAACTATCAGGACCAGTTGGTGTTCCACTGTGGCTTGGGCATTGCCTATCCTTACGGCAACAGTACGGTGCTGCCGTTTGAAAAACGCTATTTCTCGGGTGGTGCCAATAGTGTGCGTGGATGGAGTGTGAGAAGTCTGGGGCCAGGACGCTACAAGGGTCGTGATGGCAACATCAATTTCATCACACAGACGGGTGATATGAAGTTGGACCTGAATCTGGAATACCGTACACACCTGTTCTGGAAATTCGGCGGTGCGGTGTTTGTGGATGCGGGTAATATCTGGACGATCCGCGATTACGAACAACAGCCCGGAGGCCAGTTCAAGCTTCAGAACATCCTCAGCGACTTGGCCGTGAGTTACGGATTGGGACTCCGTCTGAATTTTGATTATTTTATCATGCGCTTTGACCTAGGCATGAAGGCTGTGAATCCGGCGTATGAAACAGAAGAGGAAGAGCATTATGCCATCATCCACCCACGACTGAGTCGCGACTTCGCTTTCCATTTCGCCGTGGGACTGCCGTTCTAAAACATTAAAAATGTATAATTCTTTGGTTGTACAGTGTTTTTTGTGTACTTTTGCACAAAATATAAACCAAAATGCTGAAATTTATATCGTTTGGGAGCGGTAGTAGTGGTAATTGCTATTATCTCGGCACCGCAACAGACGGATTACTTGTAGATATAGGAGTTGGCTTAAGAACGCTCAAGAAGTATGCGAGGGATTATGGCATCAGTCTCAGTTCGGTGCGGCGGATCCTAATTACGCATGATCACGCAGACCACATCAAGTCTGTTGGAGCTTTCAGCCATGATTACAATGTGCCCGTCTATGCCACAGAGAAGGTTCACCTGGGCATAGACCATAACTATTGTGTTCAACGGAAGCTGTTGAAAGAGCAGAAACTGTTCTTAGAGCCAGGAACCACCGTCAGATTGGGCGATTTTATGATAACCCCCTTTTCTGTGCCTCACGATGCCAGTGAGAATGTGGGGTATAAGATAGAGGTCGAGGGTATTGTCTTTGTCATCATGACGGATGCTGGCAGTGTGACAGAGGAGATGAGGGAATTCATCGGTGAAGCCAATTATCTTGTGATTGAGGCTAACCATGATGTGGAAATGCTGCAGGACGGTCCTTATCCCCAGTATCTGAAAGACAGGATTATCAGTCCGAATGGTCATTTGTCGAATAAAGATTGCGGTCAGGTGTTGGCAGAGAATATGACGGAGCGGTTGAAACATGTCTGGTTGTGTCATCTGAGTGAGGAGAACAATCACCCGGAGTTGGCACGAAAGACGGTGGATGCCATTCTGCGCAGTTATGGCATCATCCCAGGCAAGGATGTTCAACTGGAAGTGCTGAAGCGGAAAATGCCGAGTGAAGTGTATGAATTAGCGTAAAAAGTTGTAATTTGATACGCTTTTGAGCAAAAAAACGACAAAATGTTTGTTGATATCAAAATTAAGTTATAAATTTGCAGCCGAAATTAAACAATAATAGAAATAAGATGAAAAGTCTGAACCTAATTAGCGCCATTATTATTCGACTGCAGGATGTAGTCGGAAGTGATTTAGGTGTATATATAAAATAGGTATAGGATACATAAAAAGATATAGAGCCTTTCTCACTTCCGAGTGTGAAAGGCTTTTTAGTTTTAGACAAGAAGAATAAAAGGACAATTTTAAATATATCAAAAATGAACGACAGACTTTACATTTTCGACACGACGCTCCGCGATGGAGAGCAGGTGCCCGGTTGCCAATTGAATACCGTAGAGAAAATTCAGGTGGCCAAGGCACTCGAACAACTCGGCGTGGATGTGATTGAAGCAGGATTCCCGATTAGCAGTCCAGGTGATTTTAACTCCGTCATAGAGATCTCCAAAGCGGTGACATGGCCCGTGATCTGTGCGCTGACCCGTGCGGTGGAACGTGACATCGACGTGGCATTCGAAGCCCTGAAATACGCCAAGCACAAGCGCATCCATACAGGCATCGGCACCAGCGATGAGCATATTCAGTATAAGTTCAACTCTACCCGTGAGAAGATCTTAGAACAGGCTGTCGCTGCCACCAAGTATGCCAAACGTTATGTCGATGATGTGGAGTTCTATTGTGAGGATGCCGGACGTACCGATAATGAATATCTGGCTCAGGTGGTAGAGGCCGTTATCAAGGCAGGCGCCACTGTGGTGAATATCCCTGATACGACAGGTTACTGTCTGCCTCAGGAATATTTCGAGAAGATCAAATATCTGAAAGAGCATGTCGATGGTATCGACAAGGCCATTATCTCGACACATTGTCACAATGACCTGGGTTTGGCAACGGCTAATACTTTCAGTGGTGTGATGGCAGGTGCCCGGCAGGTGGAAGTAACCGTCAATGGTATCGGTGAGCGGGCTGGCAATACATCGTTGGAGGAGATTGCGATGATTCTGAAGTGCCACAAGAACCTTGAAATCGAAACAAATATCAACACCACGAAGATCTATCCCATCTCCCGAATGGTGTCTTCTCTGATGAATATGCCCGTTCAGCCTAATAAGGCCATTGTCGGGCGCAATGCCTTTGCCCATTCAAGCGGTATCCATCAGGACGGCGTGTTGAAGAATGTGCATACCTATGAGATTATGGATCCGAAGGATGTGGGTATTGACGACAACAGCATTTTGTTGACGGCTCGTAGTGGAAGGGCTGCCCTGAAGCATCGTCTGCATATGAACGGCGTCGATCTGGAAGAGCAGAAACTCGACAAGATCTATGAGAAGTTCCTGCAACTGGCTGATCAGAAGAAAGAGGTGAGTGATGCCGATGTGCTGATGTTGGCGGGTGCTGATACGGCTGAGGCTCATGCCGTGAAACTCGACTTCCTGCAGGTAACAACAGGTAAGGGTGTGAAGAGTGTGGCTTCTATCGGACTTGACATCTCCGGCCAGAAGTTTGAGGCTGCTGCTTCGGGTAATGGTCCTGTGGATGCTGCCATCAAGGCGTTGAAGAAGATCATCATGAAGCAGATGACACTGAAGGAATTCACCATTCAGGCTATCTCGAAAGGCTCTGACGATGTGGGTAAGGTGCACATGCAGGTGGAGTACGACGGCTCGTTGTACTACGGCTTCGGTGCCGATACTGATATTGTGACGGCTTCTGTGGAGGCTTATATCGACTGTATCAATAAATTCAAAAAGGCAGACGAATGAATACACTATTTGACAAGATATGGGATAGACATGTGGTCCAGCAGATAAAAGACGGGCCTACGCAACTGTATATCGACAGGCTCTATTGTCATGAGGTGACTTCGCCCCAGGCCTTTGAGGGCATGCGATCAAGAGGCTTGAAGTGTTTCCGTCCGCAACAGATCTTCTGTATGCCGGATCATAATACGCCGACACATGATCAGGATAAGCCCATTGCAGACCCTGTGTCGAAGAAGCAGGTAGATATGTTGGCAAAGAATGCTACGGATTTCGGACTGACGCATTTCGGTATGATGTCGCCTGATAACGGCATCATCCATGTTGTAGGACCCGAGAAGGGATTGAGTCTGCCGGGCATGACCATCGTTTGTGGCGACTCTCACACTTCTACCCACGGGGCTATGGGGGCTGTGGCCTTTGGCATCGGTACCTCAGAGGTTGAGATGGTGATGGCTTCACAATGTATTCTTCAGCAGAAACCCAAGTCGATGCGGATTACGATTAACGGACAACTCGGTAAGGGGGTAACGGCCAAAGATGTCGCACTCTACCTGATGGCTCAGTTGTCGACGTCGGGCGCTACAGGCTATTTTGTGGAGTATGCTGGCGATGTGGTAAAGGCAATGTCGATGGAAGGTCGTCTGACGCTTTGCAACCTCTCTATCGAGATGGGAGCACGTGGTGGCTTTATCGCACCTGATGAGACGACCTTTAATTATATCAAAGGTAAGGAATACGCACCGAAGGGTGAGGCTTGGGAACAGGCTGTGGCTGAGTGGAAGACTTTAAAGAGTGGCGATGATGCCGTCTTCGACAAGGAACTGGTCTTTGATGCGGCTGATATTGAACCTCGTATTACCTACGGAACGAATCCCGGTATGGGTATTGGCATCACTGAAGCAATTCCATACGAAAGTGGGGCAGGCTTTGAGAAAGCCCTCAACTATATGGGTTTCAAGGCTGGGCAAAGGCTATTGGGTACCAAGGTTGACTATGTGTTCCTCGGGGCATGTACTAATGGTAGGATTGAAGATTTCCGGGCCTTTGCCTCGATGGTGAAAGGCCGTCGGAAAGCACAAGATGTCGTTGCTTGGCTGGTGCCAGGTTCATGGGCTGTTGACCGTCAGATTCGGGAGGAAGGACTGGATAAGATTCTCAAGGCTGCAGGCTTTGAGATTCGTCAGCCAGGCTGTTCGGCCTGTTTGGCAATGAACGACGATAAGATCCCTGCCGGCAAATTGTCGGTCTCTACTTCTAATCGTAACTTTGAGGGGCGTCAGGGCCCGGGTGCACGTACCATTCTGGCATCGCCATTGGTCGCTGCCGCCGCAGCTGTCACTGGCGTTATCACAGATCCACGCGAGTTTCTTTAGACCTAAGAACATAAGAACAGAATGAAGATGAAACAGAAATTCGATATTATAACGTCTACCTGTGTGCCGCTCCCTTTGGAGAATATTGATACCGACCAGATCATTCCGGCTCGTTTCTTGAAGGCAACGACACGTGAGGAACAATTCTTTGGTGACAATCTTTTCCGCGACTGGCGTTATAACGCTAACGGCACATTGAATCAGGCGTTCGTGCTGAACGACCCCAGATATTCTGGCTGTATTCTTGTCGCGGGCAAGAATTTTGGCTCGGGCTCTTCCAGGGAACATGCCGCATGGGCGATTGCCGGCTATGGATTCAGAGTGGTCATCAGCTCCTTCTTTGCTGATATCCACAAGAATAATGAACTGAATAACTTCGTATTGCCTGTACAGGTGAGCGAGGATTTCCTCGCAGAGCTCTTTCTGAGTATTCAGAACAATCCGAGTACTCAGGTAAAAGTCGATCTCCCGAATCAGACGGTGACGAATCTCTCTACAGGCCGTAGCGAGTCCTTTGAGATTAATGCCTATAAGAAGCATTGTCTTATGAACGGCCTCGACGATATTGATTTCTTAGTACAGAACCAAGACAAGACCATCGCATGGGAACAGCAGAGAAAGTAAACAATTACAAGCGTATCCAGCCATTTGTGGAGATTCTGGATTCTACCTTGCGCGACGGTGAGCAGACCAGTGGTGTCTCCTTCCTGCCGCATGAGAAACTCATGATGGCGCGCATGTTGCTCCATGATTTGAATGTAGACCGTATAGAAGTCGCTTCAGCACGTGTCTCTGAGGGAGAGAAAGAAGCTGTACAGATGATCTGCCGATATGCAGAGAAAATCGATAAGCTGAATAGGGTAGAGGTGCTTGGCTTTGTGGATGATGGTCAAAGCGTAGACTGGATACTTGAGTGTGGATGTAAGACATTGAATCTACTGGTGAAAGGCTCGTTGAAGCATTGCACACAGCAGTTGCAGAAGACGCCCGACGAACATATTGAGGATATCCGTAAGGTGGTGAAGTATGCCCGTAGCAAGGGCGTTTCGGTTAATCTGTATCTGGAGGATTGGTCGAATGGCATGAAGGATTCACCTTCGTATGTCTATCATTTGATGGATCAGCTCTGTGACAGTGGTATCCGACGGTTCATGCTCCCAGATACGTTGGGAATCATGAATCCCCTGCAGTGTATTGAGTACTTCCGTAAGATGATCAAGCGCTATCCCGATACCCATTTCGATTTTCATGCGCATAATGATTATGATCTCGCCGTGTCGAATTCCCTGGCGGCTGTGCTGAGTGGTGCCAAGGGCCTGCATGTCACCGTGAACGGTTTGGGTGAGCGTTGTGGCAATGCACCGTTGTCGAGTGTACAGGTGATTCTGAAGGATCAGTTCCATGCCAAGACGAATATCAACGAGAACAAACTGAACGACATCTCACGACTGGTGGAGAGTTACAGTGGAATAGCCGTCGCGCCTAACCAGCCGATTATTGGTGATAATGTCTTTACGCAGGTGGCTGGTGTCCATGCCGATGGCGACAAGAAAAACAATCTCTATCAGAATGACCTTGTACCGGAGCGTTTCGGACGTAAGCGTGAATATGCCTTGGGGAAGAACAGCGGAAAGGCCAACATTGCCAAGAATCTTGAGGAATTAGGTCTCGAACTGACTCCGGAACAGACCCGAAGGGTTACGCAGCGTATCACGGAACTTGGCGATAAGAAGGAACGGGTGACTTTGGAGGACCTGCCCTTCATCGTGAGTGATGTGCTCAAGCATGATGTCTCTGAAGACAAGGTGAAACTCGTCAGTTATATTGTCTCTACAGCCTACGGTCTGAAACCTGGTGCAAATATCAAGATAGAAATCAACGGTCAGCAGTATGAGGCCAGTGCTACGGGTGATGGTCAGTATGATGCTTTCGTGAAGTCGTTGAGATACATCTATAAGAAGTATCTCGACCGCACTTTCCCCCTTCTTGCCAACTATGCCGTTACCATCCCACCAGGCGGACGAACAGACGCTTTGGTACAGACCGTCATCACTTGGAATGATAATGGCAGATTGTTCCGTACCCGTGGTCTCGATGCAGACCAGACGGAAGCCGCCATCAAGGCAACCTTCAAAATGTTGAACATCATAGAAAACGAATATAACAAAGAATTATGAAACTAAATATTGCCATTCTTCCGGGCGACGGTATTGGTCCGGAGATTATGAAACAAGGTGTGGCTGTGCTTGATGCCATCGCAGCAAAATGTGGCCATGAGTTCGTCTATCAGGAAGCTATCTGTGGGGCACATGCCATTGATGAGGTGGGAGATCCTTATCCTGATGCGACCCATGAGGTCTGCATGCAGGCGGATGCCGTGCTCTTTGCCGCTGTGGGCGATTTGAAGTACGATCATAATCCAACGGCGAAGGTGCGTCCTGAGACAGGCTTGCTGGCCATGCGCAAAAAACTTGGTCTGTATGCCAATGTGCGTCCTGTGACCACTTTCGACTGCTTGCTTCACAAGTCGCCTCTGAAGGACGAACTGATTCGCGGCGCAGATTTTGTGGTGCTGCGCGAACTCACGGGTGGCATGTACTTTGGTGAAAGATATCAGGATAATGACAAAGCCTACGATACGGATATCTACACCCGTCCTGAGATTGAGCGTATCGTGAAACTGGGTTTCGAGATGGCGATGCAGCGTCGTAAGCACCTGACGGTAGTCGACAAGGCAAATATCCTGGCCTCTTCCCGTTTGTGGCGTCAGATAGCAAAGGAGATAGAACCGCTTTACCCTGAGGTGCAGACCGACTATATGTTCATCGACAATGCCTCGATGCGTGTGCTTACGGAACCGCGTTTCTTCGATGTCATCGTGACAGAAAATACCTTTGGGGATATCCTTACTGATGAGACGGCATGTATCACGGGTTCGATGGGTCTCCAACCGTCAGCCTCTTTAGGAGAGCATACCCCGCTCTTCGAGCCTGTTCATGGTTCCTGGCCACAGGCGGCAGGTCAGAATCTGGCCAATCCTCTGGCTCAGATCCTCTCTGCTGCGATGCTTCTGGAGCATTTCGGACTGAACAAGGAAGGCACCTTGATTCGTGAAGCCGTCAATGCCTCACTCGACGCTAATGTCCGTACCCCCGAGATTCAGGTGGAGGGTGGCGCTCATTATGGTACCAAGGAGGTTGGCGAATGGATCGTCGACTACATTAAAAAAGCAAATTGACATGATATGCAGTTAAAATATAGCATCACATTATTGCTCTCTCTGTTTATAGGGCATTCCTTTTCTCAAACGCGTCAGCAATGGCGTGACTCACTTGAGGTGTTGAATGCCCAGATTGCCAAGGATCCTCAGAACCTTCATCTGCATCTGCTCAAGGCCGAGGCTAATATCAACCTCGATCAGTGGGACTATGCCCTCGCTGAGTACGGCAAGATTCTCCATCAGGATGAAAAGAATCTCGCTGCCCTTTATTTCCGGGCCTATGTCCATACCCAACAACAGCATTATGACTTGGCGCGTGTCGATTATGAGGCCTTCCTGCGTTTGCAGCCCACGCACTTCGAGGCCCGCTTGGGACTGGCACATGTTTTACAGAAGATGGGACGTAAGACGGATACTGTCGACGAATTGAATCGTCTCGTACAGATGTTTCCTGATTCTGCTGATGCCTATGCCGCCCGTGCAGCCTTTGAGACAGAGCAGAAACAGTATGATGTTGCCCTCTATGACTGGGATGAGGCCATTCGTCGCAAACCGCTTCAGTCAGGTTTTGTCGTTTCGAAGGCAGATATCCTGATTTCCCTAAATCGTATGGTTGAGGCGCGTGAGGAATTGAATGCTGCCATCAAACGAGGTGTGCCTCGCTATGCCCTAAAAGAGTGGCTTGACAAATGCCGACACTAAACACCCTCTAGTATCATACTAAACACCCTTTAGTGTCATACTAGAGCCCCTTTAGTATCATACTAAAAATCCCCAGACTCTATCGGTGAGACTGGGGATTCTTTGTTTATTGTAAGTGAATCATTACTCGATGTAAACGAGGGCCTCGTCTTCCATCACGCTCTGACCAACTTTCACGACGATAGCGGAAATCTTGCCAGCCTTCTCTGCCTGCAAGGCATTGGCCATCTTCATGGCTTCGAGTACAACCACCGTGTCACCTGCAGCAACCTCCTGACCTTCTGATACACAGATGTCTGTGATAACACCAGGCAGCGGAGCCTTGATGGCTGTGCCAGTAGCAGAACCGGAAGATGCAGTTGAACTGCTCTCACCAGCATCGTCTGAGGCCTTGCGTACGACGGGTTTCGGCTTCTCAGACTCAGCCTGCTTCTCCATTTCCACAGTATATTGTTCACCATTAACGGTCAGTGTGGCAATATTATCAGTGATATCACTGATGACCACCTCGTATTTATTGCCGTTGATTGTATACTTATATTCATTCATAACCTTTATGTTTTTTAGGGTTGTGGTGTAAACGACAGCGCATAGCCGTTCCACTGAGTCGTGTGGGCATTAATGGTGATAATGCCTGGCTCGCGGTCGTGAACGTTATTGCCCAGATGCTCGTGCAGAGCCAGGGCAATGGCTGCATATACTTCGTTGTTCATTCTATAAACTATAAACTGTAAACAATAAACTACATAGGAATGTTACCGTGCTTCTTGGCGGGCAGGGCGTCACGCTTGGTGGCGAGCTGGGCCAGACCGCGACAGATGCGGAAACGGGTGTTGCGAGGCTCAATCACATCATCGATGTAGCCATACTTGGCTGCCTGATAGGGATTGGCGAAGAGCTCGTTATATTCGTCCTCCTTCTCAGCGATGAAGGCTTTCACATCCTCACCGGCTTCCTTCTTGGCCTTAGCCTCTTTGGCATAGAGCACAGCTGCGGCACCTGATGCACCCATCACGGCAATCTCAGCAGAAGGCCATGCATAGTTCAGGTCGGTGTGGAGCTGCTTGGAGCCCATCACAATGTGTGAACCACCATACGACTTACGCAGGGTGACGGTGATCTTGGGAACAGTGGCCTCTCCGTAAGCATAGAGCAACTGGGCTCCGTGCAGGATGACGGCATTGTACTCCTGACCTGTACCAGGCAGGAATCCCGGCACGTCGACGAGCGATACGATAGGAATATTGAAGGCATCGCAGAAGCGTACGAAACGGGCACCCTTACGGCTTGCGTTCACGTCGAGCACACCAGCATAGCATGAAGGCTGGTTAGCCACGATACCTACACTCTGACCGTTGAAACGGGCGAAACCAACGATGATGTTCTTGGCGAACTTAGGCTGAACCTCGAAGAACTCGCCATTATCGGTAATCGAACCGATCACCTTGTACATATCGTAAGCCTCGTTGGGATTCTCGGGGATGATCTCATTGAGGGTATCTTCCATACGGTTGATGGGATCATCGCACTTACGACGGGGAGCCACTTCCATATTGTTGGAAGGGATATAGCTCAACAGCATCTTGATCATCTGTAAGCCTTCCTCCTCTGTCTTGGCTGTGAAGTGTGTCACACCCGACTTTGTGGCGTGTACCGAGGCACCACCAAGGTGCTCCTGGTCGATATCCTCACCAGTCACGGTCTTCACCACCTTCGGACCCGTCAGGAACATATAGGATGTACCTTCCATCATCAGGGTGAAGTCGGTAAGGGCAGGGCTATACACAGCACCACCGGCGCAAGGACCGAAGATACCTGAAATCTGTGGGATCACACCTGAAGCCAGGATGTTACGCTCGAAGATCTCAGCATAGCCGGCCAAGGCGTTGATACCTTCCTGGATACGGGCACCACCAGAGTCGTTAATACCAATCACGGGGGCTCCCATCTTCATGGCCATATCCATCACCTTACAGATCTTCTGGCTCATGGTCTCAGAGAGTGAACCGGCATGAACGGTGAAGTCCTGTGCGAAGATGAATACCAGACGGCCCTCGATGGTACCGCTACCTGCTACAACACCGTCACCCAGGAATTGCTTCTTTTCCATGCCGAAGTTGTGGCAGCGGTGCTCCTTGAACATGTCGTACTCCTCGAACGATCCCTCGTCGAGCAGCATCTCAATGCGCTCACGAGCTGTGTACTTACCGCGTTCGTGCTGTTTCTGGATGGCTTTCTCACCACCACCGAGGCGTGCTAGTTCACGCTTCTCAATCAATTGCTTGATCTTTTCTAATTGCTTGCTCATTGTTCTATTTGACTATTTTACAATTTACAATTATTACTCTGGGTGCTCACAGAGTTCTGTGAGAATACCACAGGTAGACTTCGGATGCAGGAAGGCAATATTCAGACCCTCGGCACCCTTACGGGGCTTCTCGTCAATCAGACGTACACCCTTCTCAGATACTTCTGCCAAACCCTTGGCAACACCGTCCTCTACGCAGAAAGCCACATGGTGAACACCCTTGTTGCCCTTGTCGAGCCACTTCTGGATGGTGCTCTCGGGTGATGTCGGCTCCAGGAGCTCCAGCTTCACCTCGCCACACTTCAAGAAGGCTGTCTTTACCTTCTGGTCTTCTACTACTTCTGTTGCATAACACTCCAAGCCCAGTACCTCAGTGAAGTACGGCAGGCTTTCCTCGATGCTCTGGACTGCGATGCCCAGATGCTCAATGTGGGAAATCTTCATATCTTTAATAAATTAGTGTATATATTTATAAAATATGTGCAAAGGTAATCAATAAACTGGAGAATAAGGAGAATCCTTTGTTTTTTTAGGCTTTTTTTATACTAAAATAAAGATTGCCACCCAAGTGGGCGGCAATCTTCTTATTTATCGGCTTGAAAAAAGCTATAATCTTACTTCAAAAAGAGGGTGGGGTATCTGTCAACGCCCTCAAGACTTCTGTACCAGTCTTTGCTGGCTCCCGCGTCTTGAGCCCAGTTCAGGAAATCTGGATAGGCCTTCTTGATGCTGGAGCCCTCCTTCGGATAGTTGAATCTCATTGGAACGATGATAGCGTATGGAGGCTGTTTTGGACCTGGCATGGATACGGTCTTGCCGGTCGTAAGATTCTCGATGTAGATTTCAGACAGGAAGTCTACAATGTTCTTGTTGCCAATGGTGATGATCTCTGACTTTCCATTACAGGTATAACCACCAATCTGGGTGTTGGCGAAGGAATTCTCGTCTGTCAGACCCAGGAGCTCGTGAATCTCACCGTTGTTGAGTGTCTTGGAACCTGCAATACCTCTTAATACAACTTTGTCTTTAGCACCGCAGGCAGCGAGTGTTAAAATGATTTGTGTAGCGTTCTTACGCTTTGCAGTCAACACTACGTCATTCATGTCGTAGTCGGCCGTTTCTGCTCTATCCTCAAAGCACATAGTGTACATAGCGGGTTCTACGTCTGGAGCTACCGTCTCAAGGATAATCTCGGTTCCCTGCACGATCTCTACAATCATATCGCAGAAAGTAAGGTCGCAACCGTCCTCAAAACAGAGATAGGAACGATTATTTGCGTTGTATATGGCGATACGGGGGCTATTCCAATCCATACCGTTAGCAGATCCTCCATATACTTTTTCTGTATCACCTTTGTCATTACTAATAACATCTTGTGCCAATTTGTTGTCGATAGCACTGTTGAAGTGTCCAATCAGGTGGTTTACTTCTACATTCAGATCACCTACGCCATAAACACATCCGCATGAATTGCTGTATATGCTATTGCCTTTGTTCTTACAATTGAGGAATCCGATTTTGTAGCCTTTCGGAATGACGGGACTTCCCCAAGTGCCTTCAACAGGTATTTCGTCACCGTAATAGGGAAGAAGATATTCCTTTTCTCTCTTAAAAGTAGCGTCATTATAACCCCAGAGGGCCTTGAATTTGGGCAGGCTCTTGATATAATTGGCAAGTGCATTACTCTCTGTGGGCGCTTTGGCTGGATTGTAATAGTAATAATAGACGGAGTTGTTTCCACCCTCAGTCGTGTTCATCTGGATAGGGATGATGACGAGGGGTTTACCATCACTTACCAACTCATTATTGTTGATGGTGAAATTGGGATCATTTTGAATGGTGCTTTTCCAGTTGTTAGCTTTTGGACCACCAGTTCCATTTTCATATTTCTTAAGATAAGTCTCAATGTTGACCTTAAGGGTTGCCAAATCGCCTTGGTCAGTAATGTCACGACAGATAACCGTTTTGTTTTTGGGATGTATATACCATCCACCTTCTCCTTCTACAGTTTTATGTACCCAAAGCATGTCGTTGGCCCAAGAATTGTCTTTCCAGGCTGTATACCATCTAGTCTTTTTACCATCGTTGATTTTTATACCAAACTGGTTATTCTGAGATTCCTCTGCACGCAGAGCGTTGAACGATTTGGTGCCTTTGCCGAGAACAATTGTATTGGGGAATCCACCTTCTGAAGCACGCGTAGGAGCATTGGCCGTTTTGAAATCAACGGCTTGACTGTCAATATCGAACACCTTGACATAATACACACCTTTGTCATTTACACAAGCCGCCATCAACTGGGTCAGATAGTCTGGTGCTTCATAGGTGAGTGTTACCTGCTGTCCGGGTTGGCATTCCATGCTGTTGAGAACCATAGCGTCTTCATTGTTGAATGGGGACTCTGTGAGTACCTCAACACGGACGATGTTCTCTAAATCGGCATTGGCAGTGATAGTTACACTTCCATTGCGTATCGGCCTCCAATCCTGATTGGGGTCGATGTCAATACCTAACAAATTTTTGGCTTGTTGCTGAGCAATTTCCTGACTGATTTGTGAGGCGTCGAATTCGTATTTGCCACAAGATGCTAACATAGCGATTGCAGCGAAAAGGAATAGATTTTTGAACTTCATATTGCTTTAATTTATTATTGTTTCATTGTTTGGGTGCAAATTTATACAAATTCTTTTAGATTCTATCTATAAATAATAGAAATCGCCAAACAATTAACATAATTTAAAGTTCTATAGTGACTTTTCCGTTAATTTGACGTCCTGTGAGGTAATTTGGTACCGCCCATTGCCGTGAACTGACATCGGTGACCCAATAGTAGCTGTTGACATTGGAGATACCGAAAAGGTTCAGGCAGTCGATACCCAGCCATAGGTTTTTGATGCCTTTTCCGTCCTTGATGGCGCGGTAGTTCATGCCAATGTCTGCCCGTTTATAGGCAGGCGCCCTGAAGTTCTGACGCTCAATGCCTCTGTGGGGTGCACCGAAGGGCAGTCCGTCGGCAAAGGCCAGTTTTAAAGTCATCCGCCAGCGGTCCGTACCAGGGAAATAGTCGGTGAAATGAAAGTTGATGGCCCATTGCTGGTCTGTGGGCTGTGGGAATGATATCCCGTTCATCTTCATCTGTGCTTTCATCAGCGAGAAGGTCAACCATGAATCGGTGCCAGGCACAAACTCACCGTATAGTTTCAGGTCGAGGCCGGCGGTATAACCCGAGGCCAGGTTCTCGCCGTAATAGGTCACCTTGACATTCTGGACGTTGTAGGGAATAAGGTTCGAAAGCGCTTTGTAATACATCTCTGTGGAAAAGCGGAAGGGACGGTCGAGCATCTTAAACCGATAGTCCATCGCGGCGATGAATTGCAATGAGCGCTGGCTCTTGATTTTCTCATTCAGTTTGGCCACCGTGATGCCGTTTTCCGTGATGGTATCTCGCATTTCCTTGTAGAAGGGTGCCTGATAATAGAGGCCTGTGGCGAACCGGAAAGTCAGATCCTGGTTGAAGGCAGGCACAATGGCCAGTGAGGCACGTGGCGATACGATAGTCTCTTTGTTGAACGACCAGTTGGATAATCTCACGCCATAGTTCAGCGTAAAGAAGTTCTCGCCCTTGGCAAACCGGTAGGTGTCCTGTGCATAGGCCTCGATACGATGGCTCTTGACATCGTTTTTCGAGGTGAGGGTGTAGATCAGGTCGAGTCGTTCGGCAGAGTGAGGGATGGAGTAGCCGCTGGAGTCGCGCATCTCGTATTCGCGGGCCTGCTCGCTGATGCGTTCTGTCTTATAAGTGACGCCTGCCTCCATGTCGTGACGCGCGGTTTTGTGATTGGCCATCAGTTTGAAACTGACGACGTCGGCCGTCAGATAATTCCGGGCATGCTCCATGTAGGTGCCCACACCAAGATGCTCTGACGACTCTGTATCGTCGAGCCAGTATTGTCCCATGATATCATAGGTCTCCTTCTCTTTGGTATGGAAGGCAGATGTCAGGAATTTTATCTTGGTAGAGTCGCCGAAGTTACGGGTAATGGCGGCGGTGCCGAAGAGGGTGCGGAACACATCCTTTTCCTGACCGTCGAAATAGACCTTAAACGACTTGACATCCTCCATGGTGCCAAACGATGTCTCGCGGTCGGTAGGCTTGAAGTTATAGTGATTCTCAGAGATGTAGCCAATGATATCCAAAGCCCATCTGCTATTAGGTGTATAACTTATATAAGTCTGATAATCAAAGAAATTCGGTCTATACTCTCCAGTTGTTTCGAGGGAGCCCAACAGATAGCGGTTGGTCTTATAGCGAAGGCCGTGACTCATGGCGAACTTCTTATTGCTCATGCCCAGGTATCCGCTGGCCCCCAATAGTGAGGCGGTGGCTGATGCCTCGAAGCGTTTCGGGCGCCGATAGGTAATGTCGAGGGCCGATGACATTTTGTCACCGTATTTCGCTTCGAATCCACCACTCGAGAATCCGATTTTCTCTACCATGTCGGCATTGATGATCGACAATCCTTCCTGTTGTCCGCTACGTACGAGCAAGGGCCGATAGATCTCCACGTTGTTGATATAGACGGAGTTCTCATCGAAGGAACCGCCTCGTACGTTGTATTGCGACGATAGCTCGTTGTGCGACGAGACGCCCGCCTGCTGTTGGATCAGTTCTTCAACGGCATTGCCTGTGGTCGATGGTCCCTGCTTGGCGTCCTCAATATCCAGTTGTTCGGTCGTTGTGGTCTGTCGCCGTTTCTCTGTGATGGTCACCTCGCGCAGGGCTTCCATTGGTCTCATCACAATCTGTACCGTCTGTTTCCCCTTAGGGCGGCGGAACACGCGTTTCCTTGTGGCGTAGCCGATCATCGAGAAGCGCACCTCTACCGAGTCGGCACTGTTCAGGCTGATCGAGAACTCGCCCTGTAGGTCCGTCATCGTCACCTTGCCCTGATCCAGGCAGGATACCGTCACCAGCTCCAGCGCATTGTTGTCCTCGTCAATCACCTTGCCTTTCAGTGTGAAGTCGTCGGCGCAGACGGCCAGGCTCATCATGAGCATCACCATCAGCAAGAGGTATGTCTTCGTTTGCTTCATCAGATATTATAACGCGTTTTTCCACCGATTTGTTGTGCTGCAATAGAAAAAGTGAGTAAATTGTTTGGCATTCTCGCGAAAAGTCCGTATCTTTGCCCGACTTATTAGCAACAACAGAAACCAACAATTAATTAAATGATATGATTCAGAAGTTTCTCAAGACTGTCATTCTGTTTGTCGTACTGATGACAGCCGTACCGGTAGCAGCCACAAAGGTGCTCGGACTCAAGGTGGTCGACAAGAACTACCTTATGGTTCATTTTCGTGACGGAGAAGTGCGTTATCGCGATGACGCTACGGGTCCCAGTGCCTATCTGGGCCACTCCTTTGCCGAGGGCGACGATACCCTGCTCGTCTTTGGTGAACGGTTGAAGGGCGACCGTGCCCAACAGGCCTCCCTGTGGAAGATTAGTTCGGCTGACGATAAGGCCTTTGGCACCGTGCATCCCCAACATGTGTGGCGTAAGTCGAAGCCGATGAATTTCGACCATACCCTCACCGCCGAACTCGACCACTGGCTGTTCCTCCAGCTGCCCAAGTCGATGAAGCAGGGCTGCACCTATACCGTCACCATTCCTAAGGGCATCGGTGCCGACGTGACTTCGCTCTCCGTCTGCTTTGACATCTGGAATGCCCAGTCTGAGGCCGTCCACGTCAATATCATCGGCTACGTGCCTTCCGAAGCACTTCATGCCGCCGACCTCTATCAGTGGTTAGGCGATGGCGGTCAGCGTGACTACAAGGCATTCGAGGGCCGACAGGTGTATTTATATAATGTGACGACGAAGGAGAAACTGAATGCGGGAACCGTGAAATTCTGGAAACCAGCTTCTGCTTCAGAACAGGAGGCCGGTCAGAAGGCCCTCATTGGTACCGATGTGTGGAACATCGACTTCCGTTCCGTCGCCTCTGGCCGTTACCGTCTTGTGGTCGAGGATGTGGGCTGTAGCATGGATTTCGATATCTCGCCCGATGTCTATTACCAGCCTTACCGCTATTCCGTTCGCGGCTATTACTATATGCGCCTTGGCGAACCTAAGGATCCTGCCCATGTATGGCCCGTCCCCCGTCAGCCACAGTTCATTCCCGATGAAGACCCGAAGGAACTGACCGTCTACAAGACCGACCTCACTCCCTGGAGTCCCGAGTGGCGTCAGTTGCGCACGGATGTCTGGGATGAGCCTCATTTCAAGAAGGCCGAGGCCTCTATTTTCTGGAAGCACCGTTTGCCCGGCAACCCGGTGAATACCATTGTTCGTGGTGGCCATTCCGACGCTTTCGACTGGGACCGCCATCTGGCTCATGTCAGCAATATCTACGACATGTTGCTGCCTTTTATCCTTTCCGATGGCCGTCTTATCGATGACAACCTTGGTATCCGCGAGAGTGGCAACGGCATTCCCGATCTCATCGACGAGGCCCGAAATGAGGTTGATTTCTTCCTCTCTATCCGCGATGGTGAGGCCTATTCGCAGGGTGTCACCAATCCCAGTTCCGACTGGACGGTGATGTTCCAGGCCGGCTGCACCACGATGGCTGCCTGGGCCAATGCCGCCAACTGCGCCGTCCTGGCTGAGGCCTTCCGTTTGCAGCATAACGATTCCCTTCGCCAGTACTATACCCGCGAGGCAATTACAGCCTTCCGCTTTGCCTCGAAGCAGGAGAATCTTCAGTTGGATGATCTTCAGGATATCGGCAGCATGCAGATGCGTGGCCGCGACTTCCGCCAGTTGGCCGCCGCCTTCCTCTATAATCTCACCGGTGAGCAGGAGTGGGAGAGTGTCTTCGCCGAGGAGAACATGATCAAGACGCCTCAGTCGCCCCTCTTCAGCAAAGGTCGTCAGGGCTTCTTCGGCATCGGCGTTACCAATCAGTTCGGTGCCCGCGATGTGCCGTTCTGTCAGCTCTGGGCCGCCGCTGCCTATCTCACCTGCCCCCATCCCCGCCATCATGCCACGCTCTACGAGAACCTCTGTGCCAGTATCAAGGCGCAGGCTGAGAGCTATAACATCAGCCACATGGCCGAGCGCCCCTCGCGCCGTAGTGCCAACGACAGTCGCTGGCAAGTGTCGCAGAATCTGCAACTCGTGATGCTGGCCCACTATATGGCCGACGATACGCATAAGCGCGAACTCGAGCATGTCATGTTCACCGAGGCCGGATGGGCTTTGGGACGTAATCCTGGCAACATCGTCGAGATGACCGGTCTGGGCGAGCGTCATATTACCGACTGCTACACCACGGGCCGTAACGATGGTGCGCCTGAGTGCCATCCGGGTCAGACGCCTTTCAACGGTACCGAGACCTGGTCGCCGGGCCATAATGGTGGCGATGCACAGGTCATCCTGAAATACTGCTATCCCGAGTGGAACAGTGGCTGGCCCCGTCAGGAGTCTTATTTCAACCAGCGCTATTTCTGGGTCAACGGTGAGTTTACCCCGCGTGAGACCATGCGTGGCAAGATGGCCCTGCTGGGTTATCTGAATGCGCTGAGTCAGCAACAGAAGAGCATTGTGGTGCTCTACGAGAATGATGTCCATTGCGCGATTGATGGCTATGCCACCGTTGCCGGTCTGCGTGATGCCATTGCCAAGAGCGATACTGCCAGCGTGGCACTCGTCAGCTGTGGCGACTTCCTGCAAGGGGCGATGGCCGGCTCGCTCTCCAAAGGACAGTATGTCGTCGACATCCTCCGTCATATGGACTACGATGCCATCGGACTGGGTAACCACGAGTTCGACTACGGTGTGCCCCGCATGCGAGAGCTGCTCGACCAGCTGTCGTCGCCTGTGGTCTGTGCCAATTTCTTCGAGGCGGGCTCGCCCATTCCTTTCTATGTCCCCTATATCATCCGTCAGTACGGTGGTCGCCGCATCGCCTTTGTGGGAGCCGTCACCGGTGAAGCCATGCGCGCTGAGGCCTATTCGTTCTACGACGAGAATGGTCATCTGCTCTACGACCTGAAGCCGATGGAGGTGTCGCGAATCGTGCAGCAGGCCGTCGACGAGGCCCGTAGCCTGGGTGCCGACTATGTGGTGCTGATATCCCATCTCGGTGAGCAGCCCGTGGCGAATACCGTCAATAGCCACGAACTGGTGGCCCGTACCCGAGGCATCGATGTGGTGCTCGACGGACACAGCCATTCTGTCATCCCGCATAGCGAGGCGCCCAATCTCGATGGCCGCATGATTCCCGTTACACAGACCGGTACTGCTTTTGCCAATATCGGCAAACTGCTCATCACGCCCGACGGCCGTTTCCATACCCAGCTTATCCCGTTGAAGGATATCAGTTATAAGAGCAGTCGGATTACGGCCGTTACCGATAGCGTCAAGGCGCTCATGACGAAGGTCACCGCCCGTGAACTCTGCCGTAGCGATTTCGATCTGAGTATCTACGAGGCCGACGGTAAGACGCGTCGTGTGCGTTCGGCCGAGACCAATATCGGCGACCTGGTCACGGATGCCTTCCGTGTGCAGTTAAAGACCGACATCGGCCTGCAGAATGGTGGCGGCATCCGCAATTCCATCCCCAAAGGCGCCGTTACCTATGGTAGTGTGCTCGATGCGCTGCCCTTCGGCAATCTGATGGTGATACTCGAGGCTACCGGTCAGCAGATCGTCGACATGCTCCAGAAGTGCGCCACCTTCGATGTCGAGGACGGCAGTTTCCCACAGGTGTCGGGCTTGCAGTTCAAGATCAATAAGGGTGCCAATGGCCGTAGTGTGAGCGATGTGGCTGTGCTCGACGCGCCGTCGGGTCAGTTCAAACCCATCGACCCGGCGCGCCGCTATACCATCGCCACCACGGAATATACCATCAAGGGCGGTTTCTACGACACGATGAAAGCCTGCCGTGTGCTGACCACCTCGTCGTTGAGCTATTGCGATTGCGTGGTCGCTTATCTCAGTACCTTCAGTGGCGGCAAGCTGCCCCAGCTCTATGCCAAGCCTCAGGGCCGCATTGAGATGCGTTGAAACCATCCAGTCACCACTATATCTGATCTAAGAGGTTGGCTCCCGAATTGGAAGCCGACCTCTTTTTTTCGAAAAAAATGATTCTGGGGTTAGGAAAATGGCTTCCTTATTCGTTATATGGACAGAATGAGTATTCAAAAGGCTAAAATAGAACAACTGTACAGTGACAGTTATCAGCGCCTGTTGACGATGGCGAGGCTGATGCTGAAGGACGAGAAAGAGGCCGAGGATGTGGTGGGTGACCTCTTTGTCCGACTGGCGGAGGGAACAATCACATTACCTTCGGAGCGTCCGGAAAGCTACCTGTTGACTGCCGTTCGCAACAACTGCCTTGACCGCATCCGCCGGTTGTCACTGCGTGAAAGGATGGAGCGCCGTCTGTCGCTCTCAGAGCCTGGTGCGTCGACAGAAAACGGCGACCTTCAACGCCTCAAGGAGATGATCGACTATGCGGAGATGACCTTCCCCCGACAGACCTGGCGCGTGTTCCAGTTGCGCTTCGACGAGGGGCTGCACTACCGTGAAATCGCAGAGAAACTGGGCATCAGCGAGACCAGTGTCTACAAGCACCTCTCCAAGGCCCTTGAACGACTGAAAGAGAAATTTAATCCGACAAGCATATGAAAGATATCGAACAACTGCTCAGAATGACAGAGCGTCCACAAGACTATACGGACGAGGAACTGCAACAGCTGATGAACGATCCCGACATGCGGGTATATTATGAGCTGATGGTGAAGGCCGAAGAGGGCTTTGCCCAGAGGAAGACCACTCGCGACAAGAGTATGAGACGATGGAAGATAGCGGCTATGTTTGCGGGCATCATCCTGCTATCGGGCCTGACCTTTGCTGCCGTACATATCATAAGGGGTCAGGAGCCGGTAGAGAGGTGTCAGGAGGCGGTGGTGGCTGCAAAGCCCCAACCAACGGCTGTCAACCGTCAACAGTCAGAGACGGACACCATCCGAACCTTCGAGAATGCCGAACTGCAACAGATACTCACGGAGTTGGCAGACCACTACCATCTGGATGTGGCATTCCAGAATGAGCAGACCCGCCACCTCCGCCTGTATACCAAGTGGGACACCTCGGCACCGCTGAGTCAGATGATAGAGCGGCTGAACAACTTCGAGAAAGTCAGCATTCGTCAAACCGATAACCAGATCATAGCAGAATAGTCATGAAGCGTATCTTACCACATATTTCCTACTTCTTACCTTTGATGGTATTCTGTGCCCTCAGCACCTTGGCTCAGGCACAGCACACCTTTCAGGGCACCTCGCTCTCGAAGGCCCTCATCGAACTCGACCAGTCGTCGAAGCATTATGACATCTCGTTTGTCTACGACGAATTGGAGGACTTTACCGTGACCAAGACCGTTAAGCGGGGACGCTCCCTGCCTGATGCCGTCCGCGAGGTCTGTGGGTTCTATCCCGTCAGAGTCAACGTCAAGGGGCGTGACATTCTGGTGGAGTGCATCCAGAAAGACCGCACGAAACTGATGGGACGCCTCGTCGGACCCGACCGTCAGCCCATTGCCTATGCCAATATTACACTCTTCTCTCTTATTGATTCTGTTTATATAGGTGGCGGCGTGAGCAATGAGGCTGGCGACTTCGTCATTCCCTGTAGCATGTCGCAGGCCAAGGTGCGCATCAGTTGTGTGGGTTTCAAGACCGTTGAGCGTCAGATGCCCGTGGCCGATGTGGGAACGGTCAGAATGCAGATGGAGAACAACTATCTGGGCAATGTCACCATTAGCGGTCGCATGCCCGTTATCCGTAGCGAGGCCAACCGCCTGCTGTATATTGTCAACAATGATGAATATGCCCAGGGACTCACAGCCCTCGAGCTGCTCAACCGTGTGCCGATGGTAAGCATGGTAAACGGACGGGCCACGATCCTCGGCAAGGGCACGGCCCACTATATGATGAACGGCAAGGTGATGGAAATGGACGACGAGATGATGCATCAGCGGCTGTGGGCGATGCAGGCAGCGGATATCGAACGTATTGAGGTGATAACCATGCCTACCGGCAAGTATCTCTCGGACCTGGGCGGGGGCTATATCAACTTCGTGATGAATCGCGACCAGAGCTTAGGCTGGCGCAGTGATCTGAGCGTGCAGGCAGGCACCAGCGACGACTGGAGCGGAAGGGCAGATGCTTCTGTCAACTATGCCTCAGAGCAGTTTGATGTGGCCCTCGATGTGAATGGCAACTGGCTGACGAAGAAAGAGGACAAAACCCTGCACCAGTCGTTTTCGCTGATAGAAAGAAAAATCAGTAGCGATAAAGAGACTGATGACAAGGATATGGGCGCAAACCTGATGCTGCGATATCTGCCTGTGAAGAATCTGGAAATCGGTGTGTCAGCCTCCTATCAGCAGCTTTGGCCGACGAGTCATAAAATCAGCAATACCCTTTATTATAATTCCTCATTTTACCCAGAGTATGAATTTTACCCGTCCTTGGAGTCGGAAATGAAATATGCCGGCAATCATGTGCTGAACCTCTCAGCCTATGTCGACTGGACGCTTGGAAGGCCTGACCGCAAACTAAGTGCCTCGTATAACTTATACAAGAAACAGGATGATAACACGAATCAATTGCAGGACTATTTCTGGGATAACAAGGGTTCTTATCGTATTCATTCTGCGCGACTCGATCTGTCAATGCCATTACCAGCATCTTTTGCCCTCAATGCAGGTGTTTCCTATACAAACATTAATAACGAAACGCATACAAATCAAGTTAAGAATTATGAATGGGTCGACGATTATAGAAAGAACACTAATAAGGGTCTCTATTCCCAATGGTACTTCTATCAACATGAAGAAAAAATAACGTCTGGCTATCTGTCTGTCCAAAAGAATTTCAGCAAGAATACCAAAGCTGTTGCCGGGTTGCGATATGAACATACAAAAACAACAAACAGTAACCGACTAGAAGACATCACAAACAATTATTTCTTTCCTTCTTTGTCATTCTTTTCCTGTTCAGACAATGGTGGACAGTTTGGAATAACGTGGGCCATGAGCGTCATACGACCGAACTTCTACGACCTTAATCCGATCATAGATTATGATACCAATTTCAGTCGCTCTCAAGGAAATCCCTACCTGACACCAAGTTTTGACAATCGGGTAGAAGTGAACTATAGCAATAATAAGGGATTTTATGCTAATCTCTATTATACGCATGGCAAAGACCAGATAGAGTGGGTGACAGTCTCAAATTGGATGGGTTATACAAATGAGGCCTGGCCTACAAATAACTATAAATCTGATAAGACGGGCATCTATCTGAATTATCAGCATCAGTTCGGACATTGGGTACATGCCGTCGCAGAAGGCGACCTCTATTATTATGAGGCCCAGACATATTCGGATATCTATCTCTGGTATGGATTAGGGCCTAGCTATTATAACACCACGATGTATATAATGCCTGGAGTTCCAAAGGATCTTGAAGGCTATGGCAAACGCTTTTCGGTCAGTGGCGACATCTTCTTGAATCGCCAGCACTCGCTGATGCTGAATGCACGCTATGACCAGTGGTTGGACGACTATGTGGGCCTCTCGAAGATCGATGCCTACGGCTACTTTACCTTCGCCCTTCGCTATGCCTTGCTCAACGACCGGCTGAAACTCTCACTTACTGCCGTCGACCCCTTCCATCAGCATGTCATGGACAAGAGCTCTGATTATACCAACTCAGATCATTTCCTGAAGGTGCACACCAATCTGCATTCGCACTACATCGGCCTGACGGCTACCTATTCGCTGGGTGGCAGGAAGGTGCGCGTGATTGATCACGACTTCACCGATTCCGAACAACAACGCGCAGAGAAACAAAAATAAAAAAATAAATAAGTATGAAAAAGTATCTTTTTTTAATGATTGCAGCTGTTCTCACAGGCTGTTCCTCCCAAAACTATGATGGACTCGTGGCTTCCAATATGTCGTACACAGGATGCAATCAGGAGACAAGGAGTGATGGCAACATCAATCATTCCACAATTAAGTTAACGCGCGATGGCGACCTCATTCATGTGGCACTTAACAACTATCCTGTTAATTGTAGTCATCGTAACCTCATGGTCAACTGTAACCAACAAGGTCATCTGTCTATTGCTATCAACGAACTTAATAGCGGAACGGATATTGTCAAAGGCACTTGCCTTTGCCCCGTCAATATTTACTTCTCCATCGAAAATGTAAAAGGTGAGTCGTTTCATGTTCTTCTAGACAACAAAGACTTGGGGGAGGTTTCTTTCAAGGATCACAGCATTGTGGAAGTCGATATATTGACACGTGAGCAGGCTTATGAGGAGGGATTCGACTATAGTGAGCGTTTTGCCGGAATTTTAACCACTCCCATGGATTATTATCCAGGGGAAGAGCCACGGGAAAAGCCTCGGTTAGAATTGTCATATAATGCAGGGTCGCATACCATCCAGGGCTTTTATCGGTTTTACCGCATGCCGTGTTATTCCACCAAATTTGATATGGTAATGGATACTGAGACAGACGGAACGCTTGTGTTTAAGTTTGATACGAATGGTTATTATGGTTCCGACTGTGGAACCTATTCTCAGATTCTATTCAACATGATCAATGCCCAGAAAGAAGAATATCGCGTCAAAGTCAATCCACATAAAGTTCTTATAAAAAACGCTGACGGAACAGAAGATGAGACCATCGTTTACGACTACGAGGGTGTTCTCAAGAAAGGTGATCGCGAAACAATTTTGTTACAGGAATGATGTTTGTTCGGAAAAAAATTGCTACCTTTGCAGCCGCAAAATTTATAGCGCATGAAAATAAAGCAATATTTTTGGATTGTCTGCGGTCTGGTGGGTATGGCATTTTTGACGGGATGTCAGCCAAGAGTGATTGTCAATTTAACGGAGCATTATCCGGCACGACAGGCTGACTCGGTGATGGTGTATGAAATGGGTGATTCGGTGCCTGCTGAGGCCAAGGTTATCGGTACGGTGAAAGTAACCGATGGCGGGGCGACTTTTGCATACAACTGCCTTTATGGCAACATGGTCTCTTTAGCCGTGAAAAAGACGGCAGAAAGTGGCGGTAATGCCCTGCGCATTGACAAGCACAAAGAGCCGAGCTTCTGGACTTCGTCGTGTCATCGCATCTGGGGCAGCATGCTCCTATTGCCTGACTCGCTGGTTACCCTCGATGCCGTGAGTGCCATTCAGAAAGCAGAGTTGGCAAAGGATGCCGAGTTGGCCAGCTTGGCGAAGGAGCAGATCAGGCGCCATGAGCGTACGATCAATAATCCCAAGAACATTTTCAGCGCTGACTTCGGTTACGGCATCGTTACGTCGGAGATTGTAACCGACAGGCATACCTACAAGAACAAAGGGGGCTTTACGGCCGACCTCGCTTACCAGCATTACTGGAAGTTGATAGGTGTGGGAGCCGACTTTAACTTCTTCCATACCTCGTTTGATGAAGGCTTCGACATCGATTTGCTGTATATCGGTCCGAATATTGGATTTAGTTTGAAACTCAGCGAGAAATGGCGGTATGACGCCACACTGGGCTTCGGCTATGGTAACTACAAGGAGTCGGCGTGGGGAGATTCTTATAGCGAAGGCGGCATTGCAGGGCGATGTGGCCTGAACCTCGAATACATGTGCGCCAAGAACATTGCCATAGGCATTAAGATCAACGCCTTTACCATGAGCCTCAATGAGCCCGATGGCTACCAAGGTGGCAAAGATGATTTCTACGGCATCCACCGAACCGATTTCCAGGGCGGCCTCCGATTCTATTTCTAAGGTCGCAGGTCGACTCTGCCATCGCGGTTGAATTCAGTCAGCTCCCACTATGCTCTGATGATGTCGGCTGCATCAGTCAATCCCTCTGCCGGCTCCTGTCGATTGCGATGCCCGTCTCCTCACAGCCATTTGGAACGCCGCTGAGATTATGATGCCTGACCCCGATTTTGTTACAAATGTTACTGTTGTTACGTTTCAATAAGGATTAAAATCGGGGGAAAAGTGGAGGAGAGAGGAAAATCTGAATTTTCAGTATTATTACTAATTACTTTATATATAATATATATATTATATATAAAGTAATTCCTCCCGCGCACACATTTTCTGCCAGTCAAAAATGCTCTTATTGAAACGTAACAACGGTAACAACTGTAACAGATTGTCTCTTCGACTGTCATTAGTCAATGAAAAATGGCCGGGAATATGTCCTGGCCATTTCATTTTCCCCGAGGGGATCGCTATTTATTTTTGTTCCTGTGTTTTGGTCTGTTGGGGGGATTTGCCGTCGCGTTTGCCTTTGTCTGGGGCGTTGGGGCGCGGACCGGCATCGCCTTTGCCTCGCGGACCGGCATTGTGCTTGTCACGCGGGCCGGCATTGCCTTTGCCGCGCTGGCCCATGGGGTTGCGTTTGGCGAGGCGGTTCATTGCCTGCCTCTCCAGTTCATAGACACGCTGGATTTGTTTGGCACTTAGGAACTTACTGTACTTGTTGTAGTATTCCTGACGAAGGGTAAGCACCTTCTGGCTGTGGTCGAACTGGTCCTTGATGGCTTTCTCGGCCTCGGCGTCGGTCATTTCTGCCCGGTTCTTGTGCATGTCTTTGTTTTGTGGGCGGAGGGCCCATACTTCCTTCTGATAGGCGCTGAAGGTCTCGATGAACTTCTGGCTGGTGGCATCGTCGAGCGCCAGCTGACGGGCGATGTGCTTGGCCTGCATCTCTGCCATCTGCTCACGGCTCATACGCTGTTTCTTAGTCGGCTTCTGTGGATTGTTTTCCTGAGCCATTGCGGCTGTGCTGAAAGCAACCATCATCAGGGCTGTCAACAGAATTCTAAATACTTTCTTCATTGTTTAGTTCGTTTAAGTCGTTTAAGTTGTTTTCTAAAAAGAGTTCTTCCTGATAGACCTCGAGCAGGTAGTCCTGATCGTCGGTAGTGAGATTGTTGAATGCCAGTTCCACATTTTCAAAGTCGTCGGTGACGGCGTCCTGGCCTTGTGGCAGTACCTTCTTGACGACGAGGAACAGGGCGATGCATGCGGCAACGGCGATGGCCGCACGGATGGCCATGCGGATCACTGTGATCTTCTTCGTCTTGGCAGACTGAGCCTTCACCTCGTTCATCACACTCTCCTCCAACTTGTCGAAGAAGCCGTCGGGGATGGTGTAGGGCATCTGTTTGCCGATTTTGCTGAAATCATAATTCTGTTCCATATATATTTACTATAAGTTGTTTGTGTTCATATACTTGATGATTTTCTCTTTGGCAAAGTGGTAGTTCGCCTTGACGGTGGCCTCCGTGGAGTTGGTGACGGTGGCAATCTCCTTATACGACAGGTCGTCATAGTAGCGGAGGTTGAAGGCCAGTTGCTGTTTGGCGGGCAGGGCCGTGATGGCCTTCTGCAGCTTGACGGCCTCGGCATTGCCATAGTCGAAATAGGTGTCGGCCTTCATCGTGAGTGCAACCAGTGGAGCCTCGTCGAGCGACAGCGTCGCTTTGTCCTGGTTCCGTCCTAACAGACGCAGGGCCTCGTTGGTGGCGATGCGGAAGATCCAGGCCTTGAACGACCCTTCGCCGCTATACTGACTGAAGGAGCGGAAGATGCGGAGGAATGTATCCTGCGTCGCGTCTTGTGCATCATCATGGCTGACCACCAGTCGGCGGATGTGCCAATAGACAGGCTCCTTGTATTTCGCCATCAGCAGTCGGAAACCCTTTTCTGCGTTCTCCCTGATCAACGGGATGATTTGATTATCGTCTGTCATCTGATAATATGACCTTTTAAAAGCCGGAAAGTAAAAAGGGAAGTTGAATAAAACTTAAAAAGATTTGGTTTTTCGCCCGATTTACACTACCTTTGCACCCGCTTATATATATAATAAGGTAAAAGAATGGCTTCAAGGAATCAAAAAAGACGCTGGCATTGCCTGTCGGGAGTGGCCCCTACGGAGATGGACAAGACCATCATGTATTGGGAGAACAAGGGCAAGCTGGTGCCGACGCGCGACCTGATAAAGACCCCCGAACAGATTGAGGGCATCCGCCGGGCGGGTGTCGTGAATACGGGTGTGCTCGACGAGGTGGCCAAACATATCCGTGCCGGCATGTCGACACTGGAAATCGACCAGATCTGTCGGGAATACTGCGAGGCGCATCATGCCATACCCGCCTGCCTGAACTATGGCGGCGACGAGGAGACACCGCCCTTCCCGATGTCGGTGTGCACCTCGATCAACGAGGTGGTGTGTCATGGTGTGCCCAAGGAAGAGGATGTGCTTGAGGAGGGCGACATCATCAACGTGGACTTCACGACCATCCTCGATGGTTACTATGCCGATGCCAGTCGTATGTTTATCATCGGCAAGACCACACCCGAGAAGGAACAGTTGGTGCGGGTGGCCAAGGAATGTCTGGAGATCGGCATGGAGGCTGCCAAGCCTTACAGCTTCGTGGGTGATATCGGGCATGCCATCGAAAAGCATTGCAAGAAATACCACTATGGCGTGGTGAGAGACCTGGCCGGTCATGGGGTAGGGCTGCACTTCCACGAGGAGCCCGACGTTAACCATTACGGCCATCGCGGAACGGGCATGCTGCTCGTGCCGGGCATGGTGTTCACCATTGAGCCGATGATCAATATGGGTACCTATGAGGTGTTTATCGATGCCGATGATCCTTATGGTTGGGAGGTGATTTCGGCCGATGAGCAGCCGAGTGCACAGTGGGAGCATACCCTGGTGATGACGGAGCATGGCGTGGAAATACTGACGTATTGAGCTTTGAACTTTGAGCTTTGAACTTTATGATTACTCAAGATATATATATATTAGGTATAGAGTCGAGTTGCGACGATACATCGGCGGCGGTGCTCAAGAACGGGGTGCTGCTGTCGAACGTAACGGCGTCGCAGTCGGTGCATGAGGCATACGGCGGTGTGGTGCCCGAACTGGCGTCGCGGGCGCATCAGCAGAATGTGGTGCCGGTGGTGGATCAGGCCATCAAGCGTGCCGGAATCACCAAGGAACAGTTGTCGGCCATCGCCTTTACGAGAGGTCCCGGACTGATGGGGTCGTTGCTCGTGGGGGTGAGTTTCGCCAAGGGATTCGCCAGGAGTCTAGGGATTCCGATGATTGATGTGAACCATCTGCAAGGGCATGTGATGGCGCATTTTATAAAGGAGCCCGAGATTCAGAATACTCAGAGTAATCCGAGTAATCAGATTCCGCCATTGCCGTTTCTGTGTTTGCTGGTGAGTGGTGGTAATTCGCAGATTGTGAAGGTGAATGCCTATAACGATATGGAGGTGTTGGGACAGACCATCGACGATGCTGCCGGTGAGGCCATCGACAAGTGCTCGAAGGTGATGGGACTGGGCTATCCGGGCGGTCCGATTATCGACCGTCTGGCGCGACAGGGCAATCCCAAGGCCTTTACTTTTGCCGAACCGAACATCCCCAACCTCGATTACAGTTTCTCGGGCCTGAAGACCTCATTCCTGTATTCCCTGCAGAAATGGGTGGCCGATGATCCCGATTTCATCGAGAAGCATAAGGAGGATATCGCAGCCTCGTTGGAATGGACGATTGTGGATATCCTGATGAAGAAGCTGAAGAAGGCCGTGAAGCAGACGGGTATCAAGCATGTGGCTGTGGCCGGTGGCGTGAGTGCCAACAACGGTTTGCGCAACGCGTTCTATGATGCTCAGAAGCGCTATGGCTGGACGATCTACATCCCCAAGTTCAGCTATACCACCGACAATGCTGCGATGATCGGCATCGTGGGGTATTACAAATATCTGGATGGGGAATTTTGTGGCATTGATGCCCCCGCCTTCAGTAAAGTCACGTTCGAGTGAATAGTGAATAGTGAATAGTGAAAAGTGAATAGTTATGATGGATTTTGAGTCAAAAGTGATGAGCAGGGAGATCAGCGAACTGCTCTGGGATATGGAGAAAACCGTAGGTACGGCCGAGAGTTGTACGGGCGGACGCATTGCCGAAGCTATCATGTCGGTTCCCGGCGCCTCGAAGTATTTTAAGGGCGGCATCATCTCCTATGTGAATGAAATCAAGGAGTCGCTGTTGGGCGTCGATCCTCAGGTGCTGGAGGAACAGACGGCCGTTTGTGAAGAGGTGGCTAAGCAGATGGTCATTGGCGCCTGTAAGCGGCTGAATACCAACTATGCGATTTCGGCAACGGGCTTCGCCGGTCCTACGGGAGGCACAAAGGATATTCCTGTCGGCACCATCTGGCTGGCTTGTGGTAATGCAGAAAGGGTCATGACTGTCAAAGTTGAAGAAGATCACGGTCGCGACATCAATCTGGCCATCGCCACCAATCGCGCCATGCAGCTTTTCTTGGACTATCTTAAGACTGAGACAGTTGCAGAGGTGAAGGAATAAGTTAAAAAATCATAATTGTTGGTCAAAACCGGTTTTCGCCTTTTCTTGTTTCAAAGAAAATTAGTACCTTTGCACCCTGTTTGGAATAAGTAGTAAAAAAGAACTAGTAAAAAAGTAGATAGAAATGTCTAAAGTTTGTCAAATTACAGGAAAGAAGGCACAGATAGGTTGTAATGTGTCTCACTCAAAGCACCACACGAAGAGAAGCTTTGACGTCAACCTGTTCAGCAAGAAATTCTACTATGTAGAAGAGGGTTGCTGGATTCAGTTGAAGATCAGCGCTGCTGGCCTTCGCATGATTAATAAGGTAGGTCTGGACGCTGCATTGAAGCAGGCTGTTGCCAAGGGATATGTAGACTGGAAGGACATTAAAGTGATAGGAGACTAACGACGATGGCAAACAAGAAAGCTAAGGGTAATCGCGTCCAGGTGATCCTGGAGTGCACCGAGATGAAGAACAGTGGTCTGCCCGGCACAAGCCGCTATATCACGGTGAAGAACCGTAAGAACACGGCTGAGCGTCTGGAGTTGATGAAGTATAACCCAATCCTGAAGAAGATGACTCTTCACAAGGAGATTAAATAATACGACTGAAGTATGGCAAAGAAAACCGTTGCTACCCTCCATGAAGGTTCAAAGGATGGTCGCGCTTACACAAAGGTAATCAAGATGGTTAAGAGCCCCAAGACTGGTGCTTACATCTTCGACGAGCAGATGGTTCCTAACGAGGCCGTTAAGGACTTCTTCAAGAATTAAGAATTGATTTTTTGATAAAAAAGAGAGGTTGCAAAGCAATTTGCGACCTCTTTTTTTGCTATCTCAACAAAAATTGCTATCTTTGCGCTGTAAATTAGTAGTATATGGGAATTTTTGGTTTTTTCAATAAAGAAAAGAAGGAAACCTTGGACAAGGGACTGGAGAAGACGAAATCGAGCGTGTTCGACAAACTGGCACGTGCCGTTGCCGGAAAGTCTAAGGTGGACGATGATGTGCTCGACAATCTGGAGGAGGTGCTGATAACCAGCGACGTAGGTGTGGATACCACCTTGAAGATCATCGGGCGTATCGAGGAACGTGTGGCCCGCGACAAGTATGTCTCCACGTCGGAACTGAATAACATCCTGAAGGATGAGATTGCGGCGCTCCTGGCAGAGAACAATGCCGAGGACAATGACAATTGGGACCTGCCCAGTGATCATAAGCCCTACGTGATTCTGGTGGTCGGTGTGAATGGCGTGGGCAAGACCACGACGATAGGCAAACTGGCCTGGCAGTTCAAGCAGGCCGGTAAGAATGTGTATCTGGGTGCTGCCGACACCTTCCGTGCCGCTGCCGTTGAACAGCTCTGTATCTGGGGCGAACGGGTAGGAGTGCCTGTCATCAAACAGCAGATGGGCAGCGATCCTGCCAGTGTGGCGTTCGACACCATCTCGAGTGCGAAGGCTAATGGCGCTGATGTGGTATTGATAGATACCGCCGGTCGTCTGCATAACAAGGTGGGTCTGATGAATGAGTTGAAGAAGATCAAGGACGTGATGAAGAAGGTGATGCCCGAGGCACCCGACGAGGTGATGCTCGTGCTCGATGGTTCCACAGGTCAGAACGCCTTTGAACAGGCTAAGCAGTTCTCGGCCGTGACGCAGATAACCTCTCTGGCCATTACGAAACTCGACGGTACTGCCAAGGGCGGTGTGGTCATCGGTATCAGCGACCAGTTGAAGGTGCCCGTGAAGTATATCGGTCTCGGTGAGGGCATGCAGGACCTGCAGCTCTTTAACAAGCGACAGTTTGTAGACTCACTGTTTCAAGTGTAACATCAATAGTGAATAGTGAAAAAGACGATTGACATCATTTCGCTCGGATGCTCGAAGAATCTCGTTGACAGCGAGAATTTGATGGGCTTGATGGAAGCCAACGGTTATGCCTGTACGCACGATAGTGACGATCCGCAGGGAGAGATTGTCGTGGTGAATACCTGTGGCTTTATCAATGATGCGAAGGAGGAGAGTATCAATACCATTCTGGAATTTGCCCAGGCGAAGACGGAAGGACGGATTGAAAAGCTCTTCGTGATGGGCTGTCTGTCGGAACGCTATCTGGCCGACCTCGAAAAGGAGATTCCCGAGGTCGACGGGTGGTATGGGAAGTTCAACTATAAGAAACTGTTGAAGGATCTTGAAGGCGAACAGTTTAAGGCCTGTGAAGGGCATCGGCATATCACGACGCCCAGGCATTATGCCTATATCAAGATCAGCGAGGGCTGCGACCGCCATTGTGCCTACTGTGCCATTCCTTTGATCACGGGCAAGCATCAGAGTCGGCCGATGGAGGAGATTCTTGATGAGGTGCGCTATCTGGTGAGTCAGGGTACCAAGGAGTTTAATGTGATTGCTCAGGAACTGACTTATTACGGTGTGGATATCGACGGTCAGCAGCATATCGCAGAACTGATAGACCAGATGGCCGAGATTGAGGGTGTGGAGTGGATTCGGCTGCACTATGCCTATCCCACGCACTTCCCCTGGGATCTGATTCCCGTGATGCGCCAGCATAAGAATGTCTGCAACTATCTGGATATCGCCTTGCAACACATTTCCGACCACATGCTGACGCGGATGAAGCGCCACGTGACGAAACAGGAGACCTATGATCTGGTGGAGCGCCTGAGGCGGGAACTGCCCGATATCCATATCCGTACGACGCTGATGGTGGGATTTCCCGGAGAGACACAGGAGGATTTTGACGAGCTGGTGGCCTTCACCAAATGGGCACGCTTTGAGCGGATGGGTGCCTTCGCCTATTCCGAGGAGGAGGGTACCTATTCGGAGCAGCATTATGAGGATGATGTGCCTGAGGACGTTAAACAGCAGCGTCTGGACAAGCTGATGCGGGTACAACAGCATATCAGCGAGGAGATAGAGGCCGAGAAGGTCAACTCCATCCAACGGGTGATCATCGACCGTCAGGAAGGCGACTATTATATCGGTCGCACACAATACTGCTCGCCTGAGGTGGATCCGGAGGTGCTGATACCAGTATCCGACCGATGGCTGGAAATCGGACAGTTCTATGATGTGCTCATTACGGACTCCGAGGAATTTGACATTTACGGCATAACAATCAAATAAGAAGATATGAATAACAAGGACTTTATCGCAACATTGGCATCACGGACGGGACATTCTGTTGAGGAGACCCAGCGGATGGTGGATACCGTGGTGGAGACGATGGGTGACCATTTCCAGGAAGACGACACCGTGCTTGTGCCCAATTTCGGAACCTTCGAAGTCAAGAAGAAACTGGAGCGGGTGATGGTCAATCCCTCTACGGGACAGCGCATGTTAGTGCCCCCCAAACTGGTGTTGAACTTCAAGCCGAATGTGGGTTGGAAGGAACGTGTAAAGAATGGAGGAACCGAATGATGGGAAAGATATCGTTACAGGATCTGGCCAGTGTGCTCGTTGAGCGCTGGCATCTGGGAAAGAAAGAGGCCTCGATGTTTGTCAACGAGATGTTTTTCGTCATTCAGAAATCACTCGATGATGACAAGATCGTTAAGGTGAAGGGCCTGGGCACCTTTAAGATTATTGATGTCGATGATCGTGAGAGTGTCGACGTGAATACGGGCGACCGCGTGCTGATAGAAGGTCACGGAAAGATCACCTTTTCACCCGATGCCCTGATGAAGGAACTGGTGAATAAACCGTTTTCGCAGTTTGAAACGGTGGTGCTGAATGAAGGTGTGGACTTCAATGAGGCCGAGGCTGTGAATCAACCCGAGGAAAACGCTGTTTCCGATGAGATAGAGGATAGTTCGGCACCGTTAGTGGAATTTGTTGATGAACCCCAACCGGAAGTTATCGAGGAACCCGTGAAACTGATGGAGCCGGATGTGCCGGAAACACCAGTAAAACCTAATGTTTCGGAAGAGCTGGCGAAACCGGCAGAGTCGGAAAAACCCGAGAATCCCGAGAAATCGGAAGCAGTCGTTGAGCCGAAGGCTTCTGAAGATTCTGAATCCTCAGAAAGTTCTGATTCCTCGGAAAACTCTGATTACTCAGAAAACTCAGAAAACTCAGAAAACTCGGAGGCTTCGGATGACTCGGATGAGCCTGAGGAGCCAGAGGTGTTTGAAGAACCCTCTGCTTTCAAGAAATACTTGAAATGGATCGGTATTGCCGTACTAACCCTAGCCATCGGTATCCTTATCGGCTATCTGATGGGTAATCGTTCGAGTGTGCCTCAAGCACCAGAGACACCTTCTGTGGCAGCTGTTGACAGCAATGCCGTGAAGGCCTTGCCGGAGGCGTCGGATTCGATTGAGGCGGAAGAGCCTGATGAGGAGGAAGAAGACCTTGAGGAAGAGGATGCTGAGGAAGAAGAGGAAACTCCGGAGGTGGAAGATGCTCAGACGGATAATGCGCCTGAGGCAACGGCCGAAGAACGTCCGCTGGATAAGTGGGAGGCGATGGATGTGCGCGTGAAGACGGGTGCCTATCGTATTATCGGTACTGACACGGTGGTGAAGGCCAAAGCCGGTGATAACCTTACGCGTATCGGTAACCGTCTCTTAGGTCCGGGCATGGAATGCTACCTGGAGGTATACAATGGTATTGCGTCAGGAACCGCCTTGAAAGCAGGACAGGAAATCAAAATTCCGAAGGTGGAATTGAAGAAGAAAAAGAAAAAATAAGTAATAAATTCCTACTGAATGAAAAAGTTTCTTAAAACTTAGGTTTTGGGAAACTTTTTTAATAATATTTAGATAGTAAAATGTACGTTATTATCGATTTATTCACTACTTTTGCGGTCAAATTAAGAAAACAATAAATAGAGTAAATATTATGGCAGAAGCAATTGACATCCGTGAGCTGAATATCCGGATAGAACAGCAGAGCGCATTTGTTACGAATCTCGTAACAGGTATGGACCGTGTCATCGTAGGTCAGAAGCATCTTGTTGACTCCCTTTTGATCGGTCTGTTGAGTGATGGACATATCCTTTTGGAAGGTGTGCCCGGTCTAGCTAAGACATTGGCCATCAAGACCTTGGCACAATTGATAGATTCGGATTACAGCCGTATTCAGTTTACCCCCGATCTTCTCCCTGCCGATGTGATCGGTACGATGATCTATTCACAGAAGGACGAAAAGTTCCAGGTGAAGAAAGGTCCGGTATTTGCTAATTTCGTGTTGGCAGATGAAATCAACCGTGCACCGGCAAAGGTACAGAGTGCCTTGCTCGAAGCCATGCAGGAAAAGCAGGTGACGATAGGCAGCGATACCTTCAAGTTGCCCAACCCCTTCCTTGTGATGGCCACCCAGAACCCCATTGAGCAGGAGGGTACCTATCCGCTGCCAGAGGCACAGGTAGACCGTTTCATGCTGAAGGTGGTGATCGACTATCCCACACTCGATGAGGAAAAGAAGATTATCCGTGAGAACATTGCCGGTGAGATGCCTAAGGTGACGCCGGTGACGACGGCTGATGAGATTCTTAAGGCCCGTAGTGTGGTGGGTGAGGTATATCTCGACGAGAAGATTGAGCAGTATATCGCGGATATCGTCTTTGCCAGCCGTTATCCCGACCGTTATGGTCTGAAGGACCTGAAGGATATGATTTCCTTCGGCGGTTCTCCCCGTGCCAGTATCAATCTGGCCAAGGCAGCCCGTGCCTATGCCTTTATCAAACGTCGTGGCTATGTGGTGCCTGAGGATGTGCGTGCTGTGGCCCATGATGTGCTGCGTCATCGTATTGGTCTTACCTATGAGGCAGAGGCCAGCAATATTACCAGTGAGGAGATTGTTTCAAAGATCGTCAATAAGGTCGAAGTACCCTGATGGAAACATCTGAGATCATAAAGAAAGTCCGTAAGATTGAAATCAAGGCCCGTGGTCTGAGTTCAAACATCTTCGCCGGCCAGTATCATTCTGCCTTCAAGGGTAGGGGTATGGCCTTCAGCGAGGTGCGCGAATATCAGTTCGGCGATGATGTGCGTGATATCGACTGGAATGTGACGGCCCGTTTCCATCGCCCCTATGTGAAGGTGTTCGAGGAGGAGCGCGAACTGACGGTGATGCTGCTGATCGACGTCAGCGGCTCGCTTGATTTCGGTACCCAGAAGCAGATGAAGCGCGACATGGTGACGGAAATCGCTGCTACGATTGCTTTCAGCGCCATTCAGAACAATGATAAGATCGGTGTGGTGTTCTTCTCCGATAAGATCGAGAAGTATATCCCGCCTAAGAAGGGCCGTAAGCATATCCTTTACATCATCCGTGAGATGCTCGATTTCCATCCGGAGTCGAAGCGTACAGATGTGAAGCAGGCTGTGGAGTTCCTGTCGAGTGTGCAGAAACGGCGTACGACAGCCTTCATTCTCAGCGATTTCTATGTACGCAGCGATTTCCAGCAGTCGTTACAGATTGCCAATCGCAAGCATGATGTCGTGGCCATACAGGTCTATGACCAGCGTGCACGCGAGTTGCCGGATGTCGGACTGATGAAGGTGGTGGATGCCGAGACGGGCTATGAGCAGTATGTCGATACCAGTTCCAAACGCCTGCGTGATGCCTATCGCAAGTATTGGCAGGGACGTCAGTCGCAGTTGCTGGAGACTTTCAATAAGAGTAATGTTGACAATGTGAGCATCGCCACCAGCGAAGACTTTGTCAAGGCATTGCTGATGTTGTTCAAACAGCGTAGTTAGAGTTAATAGTTTAAGAGTTTATAGTTTATAGATGATTACTATACAAGGACCGAAAAACAGGATGTGGATGATGAAGGTGCTGATGGTACTATTCACTATTCACTGTTCACTATTCACTTCTTATGCTCAGGTTTCTGTTGAGGCCAGTGTGGACCGTATCGAGATGCTCGTCGGACAACAGGCTCATGTCACCTTGAAGGCTGTGGTGAAGGAGAACTCGAAAGTGGAGTTCCCAAAGTTTAAGCCATTAGAATATGTGACGCCTGGTGTGGAAGTGCTGTCTGGTCAGCCGATAGATGACAAGGCCATGGATAATGGCTGTGTCGAGAAGGCGATGGTCTATACACTTACCTCCTTCGACGATACCCTCTATTATCTGCCCCCTCTCACCGTCAAGGTCGACGGCAAACCTTATCAGAGCAAGAGTCTGGCATTGAAGGTGCTGACCATTGAGGTGGATACCACGCATGCCGAACAATTTTTCGGACCAAAGGATGTACAGGATAATCCTTTCCTCTGGAGTGACTGGAGTCTCTCGTTTTGGTTGAGCGTGCTGCTACTAATTCTCTTGGCTTTAGTTTATTACCTTTACATCAGAATGCGTGACAACAAACCGATTATTACGCATATCCGTATTGTGAAGAAACTGTTGCCACACCAGAAGGCGATGAAGGAAATTGAACAAATCAAAGCCGATAAGATGGTGTCGTCGGAGAATCCGAAGGCCTATTATACCAAACTGACGGATACCCTCCGAAAGTATATTGAAGAGCGATATGGCTTCAGTGCGATGGAGATGACCAGTAGTGAGATCATCGAGAAACTGACTGCCACTCAGGACCAGAAGGCCCTTGATGAACTGCGACAGTTGTTTACCACTGCCGACCTGGTGAAGTTTGCCAAATACTCGACGCTGATCAATGAGAATGACAAGAATCTTGTGAGTGCCATCGAGTTCATCAACCAGACGAAGTTGGAGAACGTGCCTACCGAAGAGGTCGTGAAGCCTCAGTTGTCGGAGGAGGATGTACGTTCGCAGAAGATGCGTCGTACCCTAAAGGGTGTTATCTTAGTGCTCCTCGTTTGCTGCGTCGCCCTGTTGTGCTATGTGGTCTATAATGTTTATCAACAGATTAGTTAGGAAAGATGATTGCATTTGCCAATAAAGAATATCTGTTTCTGCTCCTGCTGCTTATACCTTATTTAATTTGGTATATGATGTACAGGAAGAAGACGGAGCCCACCATGCGGATGAGCGACACCTATGCCTTCCGTTTTGCGCCGAAGAGCTGGAAGGTGCGCCTCATGCCCTTGTCCTTGCTGCTTCGTATGCTGGCTTTCATTATGATCGTCCTTGTGCTGGCCCGTCCTCAGACACAGAATTCGTGGAAGAACAAATCCGTTGAGGGTATTGATATCATGCTGGCGATGGATGTCTCCACATCCATGCTGGCAGAGGACCTGAAGCCGAATCGTATAGAAGCTGCTAAACAGGTTGCTGCTGAGTTCATAGCAGGACGTCCCAATGACAATATCGGCCTTTCCATCTTCGCTGGTGAGGCCTTCACCCAGTGTCCGATGACCACCGATCATGCCTCGTTGATGAACCTCCTGCAGAATGTGCGCACGGACATTGCTGCACGTGGTCTCATTGAGGATGGAACTGCCATCGGTATGGGCCTGGCCAATGCCGTGAGTCGTCTGAAGGATTCCAAGGCCAAGAGCCGGGTGGTGATCCTGTTGACGGACGGTAGTAACAACCGAGGCGACATCTCGCCGATGACGGCTGCGGAGATTGCCAAGAGTCTGGGCATCCGCGTCTATACCATCGGTGTGGGAACCAACAAGGTGGCGCCTTATCCGATGCCTGTGGCGGGTGGTGTGCAGTATGTGAATATCCCGGTGGAGATTGATAACAAGATGCTCAGCGAGATTGCCGTCGCCACAGAGGGTGACTTCTACCGTGCTACGAACACGAAGGAACTGCGAAAAATCTATCAGGAGATCGACCGTCTGGAGAAGTCGAAGCTTAACGTAAAGCAGTTCAGCAAGAAGTATGAGGCCTATCAGCCTTTTGCTATCATTGCCGTACTGGCCTTGTTGCTTGAGATTCTACTACGTATAACTATATTTAGGAGGATACCGTAAGATGTTTAGATTTGAAGATCCCATATATCTCTGGCTGTTGGTGCTGATACCCGTATTGGCACTCATCAGATTCATCTCATATAGGAACCAGAAGAGAAAGCTCCGCAAGTTCGGCGATCCGAAGTTGTTGAAAGAACTGATGCCCGATGTGTCGCGTTTCCGTCCTTCCATCAAGTTCTGGATCTTACTGGCTGCCTTGGCCCTTCTCATTATTATGCTGGCCCGTCCCCAGATGGGAACGAAGATCAGTCAGGAGAAACGCACGGGCATAGAGACCATCATCGCCCTTGACATCTCCAACTCAATGTTGGCTGAGGATATCGTGCCGAGTCGTCTGGATCGCAGTAAGATGATGGTGGAGAATCTGGTCGACCATTTCACCAACGATAAGATCGGTCTGATAGTCTTTGCCGGTGATGCTTTCGTGCAGCTGCCCATCACCAGCGACTATGTATCGGCGAAGATGTTCCTGTCGAGCATTGATCCGTCGATGATGGCTACCCAGGGTACTGATATAGCTGCGGCCATCAATATGGGTATGAACAGTTTTACCCAGGAGGAAGGCATCGGCAAGGCGATCATCGTTATTACCGACGGTGAGGACCACGAGGGTGGGGCCCTTGAGGCTGCCGAGGCTGCCAAGAAGAAGGGCATGCGTGTTTATGTGCTGGGTGTTGGCTCTTCTCAAGGCTCGCCGATTCCCATTCCGGGCACAGGTGATTATATGAAGGATAACACCGGCAATACGGTGATGTCGGCCTTGAATGAGGATATGTGTAAGCAGGTGGCAGCCGCTGGCGGTGGTGTTTATATCCATGTGGAGAATAATAGTGCGGCCCAACAGCAGTTGGACAACGAACTCGACAAGTTGTCGAAGAAAGAGACGTCCACGACGGTTTACAGCGACTACGATGAGCAGTTCCAGGCCTTTGGCATCCTGGCACTCCTCCTTCTGATCCTTGAAATCTGTATCTTGGATCGTCGCAATCCGTTGCTGAAGAACCTGTCGTTATTTAAGAGAGGTGAGAAGCGAGAGGCGAAAGGTGAGAGAATACTTAATTCCCGCCTTATTCTGCTTGCGGTCATATCTCTTACCTCTTACCTCTCACCTCTTACCTCTACAGCCCAAACCGACCGTCAATACGTTCGTCAGGGCAACAAACTCTATCGTACCGGCGACTTTGCCAATGCCGAGGTGTCGTATCGTAAGGCCATCGAGAAGAATCCCCGTAATCCTCAGGCTGCCTATAACCTGGGCAATGCCTTGATGGCGCAGAAGAAAGACTCGGCGGCTATCGAGCAGTTCCAGAATGCGGCTAAGTTGGAAACGAATCCGATGCGTAAATATCGTGCCTTCCATAATATGGGTGTGATCTGCCAGGGGCATAAGATGTATGGTGAGGCCATTGAGGCCTATAAGAATGCCCTCCGACTGAATCCGGAGGATAACGAGACACGTTATAATCTGGTTCTCTGTAAGCATCAGAAGAACAAGCAGGATCAGAACCAGCAGAATCAACAGCAGCAACAGCAGAATCAGAAAGACGAGAAAAAAGACCAGGATAAACAGGATCAGAATAAGGATAAGCAGAAGGAGCAGAAGCCTCAGATGAGTAAGGACAATGCCGAACAGTTGCTCAATGCGGCCATGCAGCAGGAGAAACAGACGCAGGATCGTCTGAAGAAGGCTCAGCAGCAGCCCCAGCGCCGTCAGGTTCTGAAAAACTGGTGATGGTATAGAGATTACAGTTTATAGTTTACAGTTTACAGATGATTACTATACAACAAACAGGATATCGGAGATGGATGATGAGAGTGCTCTTGGTACTATTCACTATTCACTATTCACTCATCACTATCACGGCCCAGACATTGACTGCTTCTGCTCCCTCACATGTCGGCGTTGGAGAACAGTTCAGGCTTACCTATACTGTCAATACGCAGAATGTCAGCGAGTTCAGGGCTGGTGACATCCCCGATGAACTGGAGGTGCTGATAGGCCCCAATCGCTCCATGCAGTCGAGCTATCAGATTATCAATGGCCATACCAGTTCCTCATCGTCCATCACCTATACCTATATCGTGGTGCCGACGAAGAACGGAACCTATACCATTCCTGCTGCCCATGTGATTGTCGATGGCAAGAGCATCGCTTCGAATGCCCTCACGATCAAGGTCAGCGGCTCGTCTCAGGGTCATGGCAGCAATGCCACCTCTCCCCGGCAGCAACGACAACAGGATAATGAACCGGAGTTGAGGGATGCTGGCAGTCATATTTCAGGATCGGATCTTTTCATCAAGGTAAGTGCGAATAAGAAACGTGTCTATGAGCAGGAACCCATTCTGCTGACTTACAAGGTCTATACCTTGGTTTCTCTGACGCAGTTGGAGGGTAAGATGCCCGACTTGAAGGGTTTCCACACCCAGGAGGTAGATCTCCCACAGCAGAAAAGTTTTAAGATAGAGACACTCAATGGTCGTCCGTATCGCACCGTGACGTGGAGCCAATATGTGATGTTCCCACAGTTGACGGGTAAGCTTCAGATACCAAGCATCACCTTCAATGGCATCGTGGTGCAACAGAACCGTAACATCGATCCCTTTGAGGCCTTCTTTAATGGTGGTTCCGGCTATGTCGAGGTGAAGAAGCAGATTATCGCGCCAAGCATCGATATTCAGGTTGATCCGTTGCCTCAGCGTCCTGCCAACTTTTCGGGTGGTGTGGGTAAATTCAGTATTTCCGCCCAACTCGACAAGACGGAGGCCAAGGCCAATGACCCCATATCCCTGCGTGTCATCGTTAGCGGTGTCGGTAACCTGAAACTCATCAAGCAGCCTCAGGTGGCGTTTCCTAAGGACTTCGACAAGTATGATGCCAAGATAACGGATAAAACCAAACTGACGTCGAATGGTGTGGAGGGTTCGATGATCTACGACATTCTTGCCGTGCCCCGTCATCCGGGTAAGTTCGAGATACCGCCGGTTGAGTTTGTGTTCTTCAATACGGCCACGCGTCAATATGAGACGGTGAAGTCGGAAGGCTTTACCCTCGATGTGGCCAAGGGCTCGGGCAGCGCGAAGGTGAGCGATTTCACCGGTCAGGAGGATCTGCAGCTGTTGAACAAGGATATCCGTCATATCAAGACGAATTCCGGTAAGCAGCATTCACTCGATGATTTCTTCTTTGGCTCAACGGGTTACTGGTGTTCACTCATCATCCTTGCCATCATCTTTATCTCTCTCTTTGTCATTTTCCGTCAGCGGGCTATCGAGAATGCCAATATCACGAAACAGCGCGGTAAGCGTGCTAACAAGGTGGCTACCAAACGTCTGAAGAAGGCCTCACGCCTGATGACCGACAATAAGCCTGGCGAGTTCTATGACGAGGTGCTCCGTGCCCTCTGGGGCTATGTGGGTGATAAGCTGGCCATTCCTGTGGAGCAGCTCTCGCATGATAATATCAGTCAGAAGCTGACGGAGCGTCAGGTCGACGAGGTGACGATCAGCGAGTTTATGGGTGCCCTCGACGAGTGTGAATTCGAGCGCTATGCCCCAGGCGATCCGAAGGGTAATATGAATAAGGTTTATGATAAGGCCATGAATGCGATTGAGAAGATTGAAGAGGGGATGAAGAATAATAGAGGTAAGCGGAGAGAGGCGAGAGGTGAGAGAAATCCTTATGCCCGCCTCATCTTGCTTGCAGTCATATCACTTACCTCTTTTCTCTTACCTCTTACCTCTTCTGCCATCACCAAGGCTGATGCCGATTCCGCCTACATCCACGAGGAATACCAGAAGGCGATAGACGGTTATGAGGCGTTGCTTAAGAAGGGGGCCTCTGCCGAGTTGTACTACAACCTTGGTAATGCCTATTATCGCACAGAGAATATTACCCGTGCCGTATTGAACTATGAGCGGGCGTTGTTGCTGTCGCCAAGTGATCCGGATATTCGGTTTAACCTGCAGATGGCCCGTTCGAAGACCATCGACAAGATCGTGCCGGAGCAGGAGATGTTCTTCGTCACGTGGTATCGCTCGCTGGTGAATATGGCCAGTGTCGACGGATGGGCCATGATTGCACTCGTGTGTCTGGGTCTGGCCATCATCCTGGCATTGGTCTATCTCTTCTCCGACCGTATCTGGCTTCGTAAGGTGGGCTTCTTCGGCGCTTTCCTGATGATTATTGTCTTCGTTTGCAGTAATCTCTTTGCGCATCAGCAGAAGGATCAGCTGGTGAACCGCAAAGGAGCCATCATTACCGAGTCGGCTGTCACCGTGAAGAGCACACCCGCCAAGAATGGTGTCGACCTCTTTATCCTTCATGAGGGAACCAAGGTGACGATCATCGACGCCTCGATGAAGGAATGGAAAGAGATACGTCTGGCCGATGGTAAGGAAGGTTGGGTGGAAACAAAACAGATGGAAGCTATCTGATAGCATTAAAACAGGCTGATGGACTTTCAACCGATCATAGATCTCGATAAGCAGTTGTTGCTCCAGCTTAATGGCAGCGAGTCGCTTTTCCTCGATGCGATGGTCATCACCCTGACCAATGCCTGGACGTGGGTGCCCCTCTATATCAGTCTTCTGATTGTTGTCATCAAGAACAGCGAATCAGCCTTGAAGGTCTTACTTGTCTTGGCATCGGCAGCACTCTGCGTATTATTGGCAGGTACCATCGATGATACGATAGTAAAACCTCTGGTGGGCCGTTGGCGACCGACCCGTGATCCCGAGATAGGCCTCCTGGTGGATATTGTTGATGGCTACCGTGGGGGTGATTATGGCTTTTTCTCTGCCCATGCCTCCAACACATTCAGCATCGCCATCTTCTTCTGTTGGCTGGTGCGAAGCCGTCTGCTCTCTGTGGCACTTGTCTTGTGGTCACTCACCAATTGTTGGACCCGCCTCTATCTGGGCGTTCATTTCCCTGGCGATATCCTCGTTGGTCTTTGCTGGGGTGCGCTCGTTGGCACGGGTGTCTATGTCCTTTATCGCTATTGTGTTGCCAAATGGGCCTGGTCCTCATCTTTTACGTCACAGGCTTATACCAAGACGGGCTATATTCGTGACGATGCCGACCTTCCGGTCTGTGTGCTGGTGTTCACACTTATCTATGCCGTCATGCGGGCTTGTCTTGCATAATTATATCGTAACAAACCATGATCAATCCCAAACATATCCATATCCGCGACTATCAGTATCCGCTCCCCGATGAGCGTATCGCCAAGTTTCCCATTGCCCAGCGCGACCATTCCAAATTGCTGGTCTACCGTCACGGTGAAGTTGGGGAGGATGTCTTCTATCACCTGCCGGATTATCTTCCGAAGGACAGTCTGATGGTGTTCAATAATACCAAGGTGATTCAGGCGCGCATGCACTTCCGCAAGTCTACGGGTGCCCTGATCGAGGTGTTCCTGCTGGAGCCGGCAGAGCCTTCTGACTATGAGTTGATGTTCCAGACCACAGGCCATTGTGCCTGGTATTGTCTGGTGGGTAACCTGAAAAAATGGAAGGAAGGCACGCTGGAACGGAAGATTACGATTAATGGTTTACAACTTACAGTTAAAGCCACGCGCGGCCCTATCCATGGCACCAGCTATCGCATTGATTTCAACTGGGAATTTACGGATTCTGCATGTAATCATAAAGCTCAAAGCTCAAAGCTTAAAGTTCAAAGTTCTTTCGCAGAGGTCATCGATGCCATGGGCGAACTGCCGATTCCACCATATCTTAACCGTGAGACCCAGGAGAGTGATAAGACCACTTATCAGACCGTCTATTCCAAGATCAAGGGAAGTGTGGCGGCACCAACGGCCGGTCTTCATTTCACCGACCAGGTGTTGCAGGCCATTGACGCGGCAGGCATTGACCGTGAGGAACTTACGCTACATGTGGGAGCCGGTACCTTCAAACCCGTGAAGAGCGAGGAGATAGAGGGCCACGAGATGCATACGGAGTTTATCAGCGTGCGCCGTTCGACCATCCAGAAACTCATCGACCACGGTGGTTCTGCCATTGCGGTGGGCACCACGAGTGTTCGCACCTTGGAGAGCCTTTATTATATGGGGCTCAAGGTGATGCAGAATCCGGCGTTGGCGGAAGAGCAGCTGCATGTGATGCAGTGGGAACCATATGAAGAGGTGAGAGGTGAGAAGCAAGAGGTGAGAGATGTGTCTGCTATTGATTCGCTGAAGGCGTTGGGCGATTGGATGGATGCCAGAGGCTTGGAGGTGCTCCATAGCAGCACGCAGATCATCATTGCCCCAGGCTACGACTATCATATTGTCAAGATGCTCGTCACCAATTTCCACCAGCCGCAGTCCACCTTGCTGCTGTTGGTAAGTGCCTTTGTCAAGGGTGACTGGCGCAAGATTTATGATTATGCCTTGGCTCACGATTTCCGGTTCTTGAGCTACGGCGATTCTTCGTTGCTTATTCCTTGATTATTTCTTAGCACGCAGTTGCCAGAAAGCCACCGCTGCAGCTGCGGCTACATTCAGTGAGTCGACGCCGTGGGCCATCGGTATGCGCACCACATAGTCGGCCCCGCTGATGGTTTCCTGTGGCAGTCCGTCGCCTTCCGTGCCCATGATGATGGCCAGACGCTCCTCCTGGGCTACGGTGGCATCATCGATGCTTACCGACTTTTCTGTCAGTGCCATCGCAGCGGTTTTGAAGTCATGGTCGCGTAAGGTCTGATAGTCGTCGAGCCAGGTCCAGGGCACGAGGAACACGCTGCCCATCGACACGCGGACGGCTCTGCGGTTCAGCGGGTCGCAGGCGTTTCTCGTCAGGAGCACAGCATCGATGTCCAAAGCGGCTGCCGAGCGGAAGATAGCGCCGATATTCGTGGTGTCCACCACACCGTCGATCACCACGATGCGTTTCTGCTGATGGGCGGTGGTGAGGTCGCGAAGCAGTTCGCTTACGGTCCGTTCCGTGGGTCTGCGCATCGCACAGAGCACACCACGTGTCAGCGTATAGCCTGTCAACTGTTCCAGGAGTGTTCTGTCGCCGGTATAGACGGGAATCTCCCCACATTGTGCGATGATGGCCTTGGCATCGCCCTCGATATGTCGTCGCTCACAGAGCAGGGCCACAGGCTTATAGCCGGCATTCAGCGCCACCTGTATTACCTTTGGACTCTCTGCGATGAAGATGCCCTTCTGGGGCTCCACCTTGTTGCGGATCTGGGCTTCTGTCAGCGTGGCGAATAACGCTACACCGGGGTCGGTCAACGATGATATCTCTATGATCTTTGCCATCGGTTGTCAGTTTTGGAATACCAGACAAGCCCAGTCGTTGTCTTCTTGCTGAGCGATGAGCGTCATTCCCAGGCTCGTGGCCTTTTCTGTGAGCATGGGGATGTCGGCGGTATAGAAGCCGCTCAGGATCAGTCGTGCGCCGGGAGCCATCTTTTGGTGCATCAGCGGCATGTCGGCCAGGAGGATGTTTCGGTTGATATTGGCCATCACCAGGTCGAAACTGCCCTCGATTTCCTGAAGGATACTCGCATCGCCCAACAGCGAGGTAAAGCGATCGTCCATCTGGTTGATCACAGCATTATGGCGGGCATTGTCCACGCTCCATTCGTCGATATCGTAACCGACGGCCTCACTCGCCCCCAACTTTAAAGCAGCAATGGCCAGAATGCCGGTGCCCGTGCCGCAGTCGAGGACTCTTTCGGGGAGTGAGGAGTGTGGAGCGAGGAGTGAGATTAGTTCTGCACAGACCATTCTGGTGGTCTCGTGGGTGCCGGTACCGAAGGCCAATTTCGCATCGATCTCGATGGCGATGGTGTCTTCTGATAATGATTCAGGCAGATGCCTTCCATCGTGAATCACGATAGCAGGACATATCTCTCCCCTCTCACCTCTCACCTCTCTCCTCTGAATTTCTATCGGTTCAAACCCTTCCTGTTCCCATTGCTCATTCCAGTCTTTGTCTTCTGCCTCGCGGACATCATAATCAATACTGACGCTCTCGAAGGGGAAATCCTTCAGGGCTTCCTGGAGTGCTGACTCATCGAAAAGTGCCTGCTGTACATAGCCGGTCAGACCTGTTTCCGTCTCCATGAATGTTTCAAAGCCGACTTCTCCCGCCAGTGCCGCAAGGATGTCGCAGGCATCGGTGGAGTAGGGGGTCAGGGTGAATGTTACCTCGTAATATTTCATATCGGATGTTAAATTTTGGTGCAAATTTACAAAAAATAGGGAAAATCCTATCGTGGTTTAGGGTTTTTCCTTAATTTTGCAATGAATTTGTGTTTAATTTTGCATCGTGAACAATTAAAATCATATAGAATATGAAGAAACTGATTCTTATCTCGTTACTCATCGGGGCACTGCCTCTTTCGATGGTGGCCCAGGATGACGATCTCTACTTCGTTCCGAAAAAGCAGAGCGCTGTGGAGAAAGCAAGTGTTCGTAATGGTCTGCCTCGCGAGACATACTACTCGGGAAGCAACCGTAGTGTTGACGACTATAACCGTCGGGTGAGTACCTACGAGCCTGTCGACTCGGCTTCATCCGATATCATCGATTTCGATGGCACATTGGGCGTCTATCCCGATTCCTTGGAGGATTTCCGCCTCACCAAGAAGATGGAGCGCTTCGACGATTACAGTCTCTCCGACAACGAGGCCTACTGGGCCGGTTATCAGCAGGCACGATCCGACCTGTTGTGGCATTCGCCCTGGTATTACCGCACCTATGGTTGGTATAACTGGTATGATCCCTGGTATTACACCAGCTGGCGCTTTGGCTTGTACGATCCTTGGTATTACGGTCCCTACAGCTGGTATTATGGTGGCTGGTATGGCGGATGGTGGGATCCTTGGTACGATTCCCTCTACTATGGCTACTACTGGGGCTATCCCTATTATGGCTACAACTATGCCTACTATGGTGTGGGTGGCAGAGGCCTTCGTGGCTACAACGACAATACCGGTACCATCAATATGCGTTCGGGCAATATGAATGGTCGCGTGTATTCTTCTGCCAGTGCAGGCGGTTCCCGCAGCAATGCCAGCAGTCGTCTGGGTGCCCAGCGCACTACCAGCCTGCGCGAGCGTACAGTGGGCAATCACACCACTTATAATCGAAATTCGACGGTGAATACCAATTCGCGTACAGCTACAACCAATCGTTCTGTGAACACGACCTACAGCACTCCGAGTAGCAGCAGTAGCAGTAGCGTTGGTGGTGGTGGCTTTAGCAGCGGTGGTGGCGGCCGTGTCTCTTCTGGCGGAGGCGGTGGCGGCGGTGGCGCCCGTAGTGCTGGTGGCCATGCCGGTGGACGTCGCTAATCTGCCGCTAAGGTGTTGTCCCTTTCACTCCCCTTTAACTTCACTTTAACTCCATATAAATAAAATATGATGAAGAAGATTGTTTTCGCAGCCTTGGCAATGGCAGTCGTCCTGCCAGCCGCTGCACAGGATACATACGAGAGTGGTCGACTGCTGGGCGGCGATCTCAACGGTACGGCCCGTTACGTGGGCATGGGTGGTGCGATGGAGGCCCTGGGTGCTGATATCTCTACCACAGGTTCTAACCCTGCCGGTATTGGCCTTTTCCGTCACGATGCGGTCAGTGCCAGCTTCGGTCTGGTGTCGCAGGCGGATGCTCATGAGTTCGACAGTCGTAGCACTACGAACCTGAGTTTCGACCAGGCGGGCTTCGTCTATTCCATGCGTATGGACCGCAGTTCGTTTATCAACCTGGCATTCAACTATCACAAGAGCCGTAATTTCAATCAGATTCTCTCTGTGGCCGACCATGCCCTGTATGAGGCATCATCTAACCTTCTCACGTCCGAGAAGGACTGGCAGGGCTACTACAGCCTCGGTATGAGTCGCGATGGTTATCTGTTGGGCTATCAGTCACCCACCAGTTCGCAGCAGGCGTTTAATTTCAGCCAGCTCGACTATCTGAATGCCAATGTGCTGTCTGATGAGGATCAGCCGGGCGACTATGTGCTTTATGGCATGGCAGCCGATGCCTACAACTTCGACCGGGCTTCTCGCGGTTGGATCAACGACTTCGACTTCACCATCAGTGGCAATTCCGACGACCGCTTCTACTGGGGCCTCACCGTCGGTTTCCACGATGTCAGATACAAGGGCTATAGCGAGTATGCCGAAGGTCTGCGTTTCTCGAACGGTCAGGATGGCGGTATCGTCAGCTATGGCGATATGCGCACCATCAAGGGTTCGGGTGTCGACGTCAAGGGTGGTATCATCTTCCGTCCTGTGGAGTATTCGCCTTTCCGCATAGGTTTGTATATCAATACCCCCACCTGGTATGATCTGACCTCTGAGAATACCACGACCCTCATCAACCAGAGTGCCTTGGGTGACAATCTCGATGGTACCTATACAGAGATGGGTGACATCAGCAATTCCTACGATTTCCGTTACTATACGCCTTGGAAGTTCGGTCTCAGTCTGGGTCATACCATTGGTAAGACGCTGGCTATCGGTGCTACCTATGAGTTCTCTGATTACGGTGCGAGCCAGAATCGCGTGAAGGATGGCTACGATGCTTATGGCGAAGAGGATTCTTATAAGGACCAGGTCATGAAGCAAAACACGGAGGATGTATTGAAGGGCGTGTCAACGCTGAAGGTGGGCCTCGAGTTCAAGCCCGTTCCTGAGGTGGCTCTCCGCGCGGGTTACAACTACATCTCGCCAGCCTACAACAAGAACGGTATGCGCGACATGACGCTCGACTCCTATGGCGTGAAATATGCCTCTACCTCCGATTATGTCAACTGGGACAGCACCAACCGCTTCACTTGTGGTATCGGTTGTAAGCTTGGCAACATGAACCTCGATCTGGCCTATCAGTATAGTGCTACCGACGGAGATTTCTATCCCATGCAGCCCAACATCTTCAAGTCGGCTGAAATCAAGGGAGATGTCCCATCTGCCTCGGTCAGCAACAAGCGCCATCAGGTGCTCCTAACCCTCGGATACACCTTCTAAACATAATAATCCCCTCGCTCGGTTGAGCGGGGGGATTTTCTTTTCTGCGCCATTGTGTTTTTTCTGAGTTTCTTTATTTTTCTACCTCTCCTGCCCTTTGATGCATTTTTTTCATCATGGAATCAAAGTTTGATTATACAAAATAATACACGAAATCAAGGGCAAAGATTCGAAGAAAGCACACTGACTGATAAACATGGCACTATAGAGGTGATTCCATGCTGGAAATGGCTGCTGGAAATTGATAAAATTGCTTGACAACGTGCACACGACTCCAGATATGGTGTGATTGATTATCGAAAGAATTACCTGTGCGTACTATTTGCGTACCCAATAATTTGGCTATTACATATTATATTTATAATTTTGCAACCAATATGCGATTAATAACCATCTTTTTGCTATGCTTCCCATTGTCAGGTCTCTCTATCCATACTGAGGCTCAGGAGGCATTGTATGTTTTTGGACATGGTACTTGCAATGCCGTAGATATCCAGAATATCAATGAAATAAGAATGACAGACGAATTGGTGGATATTGCCATCGGCGTCAACTACAGGAGTACTGACATTGACAGCATCACGTTCATCGAACCTCAAGTGGATTACGGCTGTATTGGCTGGTGGGGAAGTCCTGCGGATGGTCCTTCCGCTTGTTATTATCAGTCGTTCCACAAGGATTATCCAGATATGACTTTCGAAGCAACTGACAGCATTTGTTCCTCAGTATTTTATTTTATGCCCGATGAAGAGTCTATGCTTCAGTCCCGTCGGAGAGTTGGCAGGAAATGGCGATATGTCAAGAATACCCTTTCTGGTCGTCGTAAGTTTCAAATCCATCATCAACATGAGGATAATAATCATGATAGTTATCATACAAAAACAAAAGTGGATGAAAACGGGCGGATCTATCTGGATCTAAGCAACCAGTTCTTCAACTGTCCTATTATAGAAGCCAGAAAAGCTGTTAATTTCTGGTATCATCCTCAAGATACCGCCATCATGCCCAAAAAACCTTTGTTTGGAACTCTCGAAAGGAACAACCATGATCATAGTGGCTTCATAAACTACAACGTGCCTCTATATGGAATTGATGATAGCATTCATTGCCATATCGGTTTCTGGATGAACGATGAAGGAATAGTCAAAGGAGACACGATGACAATCGTGTTTCCAAACTATCTCATGGCAGAGGAGGAATTTGAACTCTTGGATACTGAAGCAGACGAATTCACAAGAATCTTTATTTCTGATAATACCATCTATATCGTTGAAGAATTCGAGGCTACCATTGATGATGTAATGCGCTGGCTTATACGTTTTGACCTTGATGTTTGCAAACCTATTTATATACGTGAAGAGGAATGAAACAGATACTATTGCTCCTATTATCGACCATCCTTTTGTCCGGATGTACTGCTTCTAAGGGTCGGCAATCTTATGAAGAAGCCCTTCGCTACATAGAACAGGGAGATGCTCCTCAGGCTCTTGCCTGTCTGAAAGAGGCGGCAGAGTTGGCCACTGATGATTCACTCAGCATCGCTATCTATAATGAGATGGGCCGACTGCTTTTTGATGAGGGACTTCAGGAGCAGGCATTGGGTGCCTATCAGATGGCTTTAGAGAACTGCCAGACAATGGCAGATACGCTTGGTATGGCCTATGTGCAGTTTGATATGGCCAATATTTACCGCACACGCGATGACGATGACAGTTGTGTCTACTATTTCGATACTGCTATGATTTTGGCTCAATCACAAGGCGACAGTCAACTTGCAACGGACATCCAAAACCAATTGGCAGGCTACTATCTATGGCATAAAGACTATGAACGGGCAAGACAACTGCTATCTCCCTCATTGTCACAAGAGGCAGAGATGACTGGCGGCATCTGTTTCATGGCTGCAGATCTCTATCGCCAGACGGGTCCAGCAGATTCCACTCGTTATTACTGCAAGTTACTGCTACAAAATGAAGAGACAGGATTGCGGCAGATGGGGCACAAATGGCTGGCAGATCTGTTATTATCAGAAGGACAGACTGAAGAAGCTGCCAAACATCTACAACAATACGAACTTTTGACAGACACTCTGATGCAAGAGACTGACACAGAATCACTTCGCCGAATCAGTGCACTTTATGACTACTCCCTGCGCGAACAGGAGAATGCACGTTTGGAGCAACGAAATATTATAGCCGTAGCGATTATCATTGTGCTGATTCTTGTATTGGTGGCAGCCATTCTCTATTTCAGTCGACGCCGTATGAAATATAGGATGAAGGTACAACAGTTGGAACATCTCTTGGCCGACTATCGTCAACGTGATGAAAAAGCCACTGAGCGCCAAAACGGGATATTGGCTGATACCCCTATCTGCCGTCATATCAACCGTCTTTTGAGTGACTCACGTCAACCTTCTATGACTGATGAAGACTGGCACATCTTGGAAGACACCTTTGCAAAGGTACAACCCACCTTCCTAAGTCGTCTACAGACATTCTACAAGTTCTCTTCCCATGAAATGCACATCTGTCTGTTGCTCAGACTTGGTTTGCAGCCTGCTGCCCTCGCCCAACTGTCCGCCCATTCTAAACAATCCATCTCCAGTACCCGTTCACGCTTGTTTGAAAAGGTCTTCGGCCAGAAGGGCACACCTGCCCAATGGGACGAATTCATCCTATCCTTATAGGCTGATGCGGACGGTTTGCGAACTCGCTACCATCTATCACGCATCCTGTTGACTTTTTGCGTACTTATCTATAATCTGTGATGGCGTGTATTCTTCTAACTTTGTGGTCAAAAAACGACCATGAGGTACAAAACCATCTTCATTTACTTCTTCATTTCTGTTTTGCCTGTGTGTATGGCTCTGACAGGATTATCCAATCTGACGCCCTGGATTGACGAAGTGATGTTTATTGACACACCCATGCACTTTGTGAAGGGGATGGGATGGATTACTCATTCATGGTATTCTATCGCCAATCAAGAACCTTTTATGTTATATCCTCCACTATATTCCATGATACTTGTACCGTGGATGACGACTTTTGGTACGAGTATTTTTGCCTGTCGTTCTTTGAATGTTGCGATAACCCTGTTTATTGGATGGGGTTTAATAAAAGTGCTTCAGCAGTTAAACCTGAAAATTTCAATTATCCAGATCCTTCTGCTTATAATAATACTATGGTATACAAGCGATATGGTTTTTATGTACAGCAATGGCAGGCCAGATCTGATGGGGGCATTACTTCTTGTTCTTATAGCAAATGAAATGATATATGCTATCAAAAGCGGTAAACGAAAATGGAGCATATTTGTCTTATCAACATTGCTGATGACCACTGCCATACAAACGGCTGTATGTTTGGTGTTATTATTACTATTGTCATTCTTGGGTTTAGATACATATCGTAAAGACATCAAGTGTTTGGCATTTTTATCTGTATCAGGCATTTTCATGGGTTTTATAATTAATTGTGCGTTCATGGCCTATCATGGACATCTGATGTCGTTTGTCGTGAATATCTTCTCTTATTCAGGCTCTGTGAAAGCAATTGCAGCCTTCATTCTGCCAATGATGGGTGATGGTCTTGGCATCGACGCAGATTACTTTATGGGAAAGCTTTCAAAAATGGGCATAGAATCTCCTTTATACATGCGCTTAATAACTGCGTTTACCCGTCCTGCCTATCTTGCATTACTAATAGCAGATTTAGTTTTTCTCTTCCTCTATCTGAAGAGTATGAAGAAAGAGCCTTGTTACATGATCATCAGGTATCTTTTCATCATGACTATAAGTATCCCTCTGCTAATGGTATTGGCAGGTCGTTATGAGTCATACTATTATTGGATGGCGTATTTACCATTATTCTTGCTGACTATTCTTTTATTCAAATTACCCAATTACCGTTGGGGATGTTTCATCATTGCTTTTTCAGTATTGTTTATACTAACACACGATAGGATGCATAAAGACAACAACAATTACCATGAGTTGGAATCGTTTATAAGCCATTGCGCCATGTTAAAAGACAAGAAAATCATTGCCCCTTTTTCTGTGTTTTACGAGATCTCTAAAATAAGTAACGACACCTATTATTTAGGGATATTTCCACCTCAAGATCTCCCTCAGAATATGGATTACATTATTCTGTCTGAAAGATCTGCCGATTATGGCAATGATCGCTTGTATGACTATTTTGAGGCTGTCAGTCAATCAGACTCTCTACAATTAGTTTTGATATCCGAGAATAAATGCCCGGAATTGAAAGTATTTCAGATAAAAACAGACTAAGATGATAAGTATATTAATGTCTCATTGGATCATTCTGATGATCATCTTTCTGGCATTATTAGTTGTTTTTGCCAAAAAGAGGAATAATGCTGGCTATAATCTCATATTCATGAATCAGGTAATCAGCATGATGGCAAGCATGACGATTGTCTGTTATATGATGTATACCGTCTCGCCTGAGGTAATAGAATATTTCCATAGTCCATACCTTTATATTACCAACATCTTTGTCATAGTTGGAATCATTCGTTATTTGCAGATTATATTTGTAGAGGTTAAGAATCGTAGTCCAACAGAGATTCTAATGAAAGACCGCTTCATCCAACTATGTATCATTGGTTGGGGTATAGCATGGGGTTTTGCTATTAATTAGTAAACTAAGCTAAATGATTTATTCTCCATGCAGTATTTTGTCTATAAAATCGTTATGTATAAAACAAAGAACATAGATAATAACAACATCATAATTCAAAATAAAATGAGAACAATAAATAATTGGATACTCTCTTTCGCGATACTGGCAGCCCTCTCTCTTGCATCTTGTAGTAGCGATGACAATAGTGATACACCCATTGTTGACCCAGTAGAGACTAACTTGGAAGAGCCTACAGCGACGACAGCTCTCAGCCTTTCCAACGCGCCAGTCACCGATGGTTCTGATTCTACTGAGCCGTTGAGAAACTTGTTGATGTGCCGATTGCTCGGTATTGAGTGCCAATGGCAACAGCGTTTACAGACCGATGCGACATGGTGCGTCATTCCGCAATGGTATAGTTTAAGTGATGATGACAATGCCGCCTTGCACCGCATCCTTCAAAACCGTAACACACATAGCTCATTCGTAAGTTTGATTGACGGTGAGAACGACATTATTATCACGGCTCGTGGCATCAGCCGTGACGAACAGAAGTATGCCGATGAAAAAGGCATTGCCGTGCTCTCCCGTCCTGTGGCAAAAGACGCTTTTGTGTTCCTTGTCAATCCGAAAAACCCTGTTCGTAATCTCTCTATTGAGCAAATTCAGAAGATATATACTGGCGAAATCCGCAACTGGAAAGAGGTTGGAGGCAACGACGCCACCATCAATCCATACGTGCGCAATCCAAATTCTGGCAGTCAGGAGAAGATGGAAACGATTGTTATGGCAGGATTGACAATGATTGACTGGCCCGAAATGGTGGGTTATGTAATGCTTTCACCCTATTATCAATTAGAGAATGACGAAAACGGTATTGCCTACACACCTTTCTACTATTACGATACCATTGCGAACGACGAACGTACACAGGTCATTGGCGTAAATGGCATTGTACCCAGCAAGCAGACCATCGAGAACGAGAGGTACCCCTACGTGACTCATGTCATGTCCAGCGTCCGTGCAGATGTTGACAAATCGAGTACCGCCTATCAGTTGTTCTATCAGTTGGCAACGGGACAACATAATGACATTGTGAAGGAAAGTGGGTATATAATATATAAATAGGCTAAATAGCAATATCTACACATAAATTCCTTTACCCAAGTAAAGACTTTTACCCTCGGCACCCACTTTCTGGGCTTTGCCGAGGTTTTTTTGTGCGGTTTGGCGTAACTTTGACGAGCAAACGTATCAAAGGCAATAAAGCATCAGGAATGGTTTTCTTTTAAAAAACGTTAAGTCCTGTAATGTCGAAATAATACTCTCGTATAAGTAAATGATGAGACAGTGCGACAAGACAGACCAGCAGATCATCGAACGTGTACTATACCACGGACATAGGGCGGATTATGCCCTTCTGGTTGACCGCTACGGAGCGAGGCTCTTCGCTTTTGTCGTCACGATGGTGACGCGCCGTGAGGACGCAGAAGAACTGGCAGAGGACTGTTTTGTAAAGGCTTTCGGACGGTTGGGGGAATATGATGCAACCCGCAGTTCGTTCTACACTTGGCTCCGCTGCATAGCTTATCGCCTCTGTCTTGATCACGTGCGACGACAGCCTGTCGTGTGGTTGGATATGGACGAACAAACCCTGCAGGAAGTGCCTGACGAAGCAGCAGAACACGTAATGGATGCTGAAGACGACCGACGTATCAGTCTGCTGACAGAGGCTATCCACCGACTACCACCAACGGAGCGCCTGCTCGTTCAGCAGTTCTACTTCGAGCAGCAGTCGCTCTATGATATAGCTGACATTACAGGCACTGAAGCCGGAACATTGGCCACCCGTCTGCACCGTATTAGGAAGAAACTCTATCAATACATCATAATGAAGGAACATGGGAAATAAAAGATACGATAAACTTCAGGCTTCGTTCGAGGCTTCGCAGCCACAGTTGCCTACCGACTTCACCCATCGCGTGATGAAACGCGTGGAGTCCAAGTCTCATCGTGTCATCAGAATGAGGCATGCGATAATAGCAGCATTAGCCGTTGCAGCAAGTTTTGTGTTTTTCGTATTGTTGGTGAAACCGAATCAGACTGAGCCTGAAAAGGCATTAGCCGTAACGCCCCACGTACCTCGAAGCACTCGACCCACGTACATCGATACCGCCGACCTACGTACATCGACACCCACGACCCACGTAGCTCGCCCAGTATGTACCTTACGGACTCAGAGTTCGCACCTTACAGACTCAGAGTACGCCCCCGACGTACTCATATCCACCCCTCATGAAGACAGCAGTCAGATGGTGCCCGCAACGCTAAAAGAACCTCATCTCCACTATGCCACTCATGTGCAGACAGGAGACACCGTGCCCTATCAGGATCCGGCCCGCGTGGACGAGTTTATTGCGAAGCTGGCTGACTACTATAACGTGAAGCAGGGTGAGTTACAGTGCTCCCTCACTCAGGACAGCTGTGTAGCGAGCGCTGTATATGTATTCCCCGACCTAAAAGAGATTGACGTGTTCGGACGATTGTTACAAGTGGCTTGCTGGTATAGCGATGAGACGCCAGGCTATCATCTGAACTTCTCACATCGCCAGTTCTTCTTCGAACTCAAGGATATGCGCAAGCAATTGCAATACCGTTGGATAGCCGAGCGCGTAAACGGCAAGATACTGCTCTATAGCACCTGCGCTCCCATTGAAGTCGTTGTCTCGTCGGCCTGTTATCAGGAATATCTCGATGAGCTGATGCATACTAAGAGTCTTAACTCCAAAACTTTAGATATATGAAAAGATTATTATTCCTTAGCCTCATGGCTATCGCCTGCCTTACGATGCAGGCACAAACAAAGAAAGTTAGAGTGCTGGCAAAGTGCGATGGTATCTATATGACGCCTTGCCCAGAAGCCACTGTTGACAAGAAAACCAAGAAAAAGACTGTTGTTTGGCCTGACACGGAAAACAACTCATGGCATGAAAACATGGGCTTTGTCAATAACGTTCCCACACTTACTGATAACATTGAAACTCTGTTTCCGCAGATTTCCGGTATTGATGTTGGAAAGCCTTATAGCCCTGTTGTGTGGCAATTGACGGAGGAGAACGACGAGACCGTGCTTCACTGCTACTTCCGTATGCCTGCTGACATTGTTACCAATTTCTGGCTGTGCAGCGAAGAGTGTGCCATCCTCGACAAGGAGACAGGCACCATCTATCAGTCACGTCGCTGTGTACCCGACTGCTATGGCAAGGTGTTTAGCTTCAAGGGGAAAGAGGGAACAACGCTTGATTTCCAAATATTCTTCCCCAAACTGCCTGAGGACATTAGGGAGATTTGTATCTATGGTGTACCTAACTGGTATATGCGAGGCATGGACGTTAATCTTGTTACCTCGTCAGGCAACAACTTTCTTCAGGTTAAGGGAACCTTTTATGCTTTCGACGAAATGATGCCAATCCACAAGGCTCACCTCGTCAGCGAGGCCCAGGACTACCACAAGGATGACCACAAGACGTGGGCTGTTTACAACGATGCCCATCTCATCAGGCCTGTAAAGAAGGATACATACGCCATCTGGCGAACAGAAGAAGCCACCTATCTGGCTGAGGCCTGCGAGATGAACTGGATGCGCGAGTATTTTGGCAGAGGAGGTAACAACATCCTGATTGACCAGTCAGGCCACCAATACAAGTGTAAGGAAGTGTTAGGCTATCCCAGCAACGATCTCTTCTGGGTGGAAGGCTGTTCGGGTGATTATTTTGCCATCGTCATGGTCTTTGAGCCTATTCCATTGCACCTCGAAAACATTACTTATATCGAGCCAGAGGGCGAGCCCTTCGCCATGTGGGGCGCCAACTGGGAGGGCAAAGTACTTTCATTCAGCATCAAGGAACTACTCGATAACCAGAAACTGTTTAAATATCATCCACGCAAAGTAGTAAAATGATAGTAGTATTTCATAAAACAAAGAGTATGGTTTTTTCTAAAACTAAGTTTCGGCATGGGTCGCAGAGATGCGCTCCATGCCTTTGTTTGTAAAGAATAAAAAAAGGTGGTTAAAAGATTCCAAAAGTCAGGAAACATTTGTTGAGTTTACAAGAGAAACGGATAACTTTGCAGCGTGGAACAGAAATACAATATATCGTCATTAGGACTGGAGTTCGATAAACTGCGGGCGTACTGCAAGCGAGAGGGGGAGGCCTTGACGTTCAGCAAGGGAGATTTGTTGGAGCGACAGGGCGAACCGGCAAAGTGGATCGCTTACGTGGAGAGCGGCTGCTTCAAATATGTGACAAGAAGCTTCAGCGACAACAAACCTCATACCACGTGGTTTTCGTTCAAGGGCGAGTTCGTGGCCGACTATCCCCGTTTCCTCTATGGTCGTCCCGCGCAGTCCACCATTGAGGCAATGATGCCCAGTCGCATACGGAGACTCAGCGGCGAGGACCTGAAGAACTACTTCAGCCAGGATATCGAGACGATGGAGATGCGTGCCATCATTAGCGAACACATTCTCTGCCAGTTTCATGAACGATATATCGATCTCCACTGTACCACGCCTCGCGAGCGTTACGACCTGTTGATGCAGCGCTGCCCCGGCATCGTGAACGAGCTACCTCTCAATGCCATCGCTTCGTTCCTCAACATCACCCCCAAGACCATCTCGATGCTTCGTCGCGACATCACATATGGCAAGAAATGACAATCCCAAACCCCACGAATCCTTTACCCAAGTAAAGACTTTTGTCCTCGGCAACTGATTTTCAGACTTATCGAGTTGTTTTTTCGTGGCTTTTTATAACTTTGCCGTCGATTAGGAAAGTTTAACGCCCTCGGACGTCATATTTCCGCGATAACGGTGTCTATAATATAAGTAAGGACAAATTAAAACGAAACAAATAATGAACAAGAAGGAAAAGTTTTGCGTCGCTATACTAATGTTACTTCCGTTAGGGGCGAGAGCCCAGACAAAGGCAGACTCACTGCGTGCCGACAGTATCTACAAGTCGATGGAACTGCAAGGCGTTGAGGTCGTTAAGCAGAAGTCGCTTGTCAAGTCAGACATCGACAAGATTACCTACGACATCGAGAACGACCCCGATTCGAAGTCAAACACCGTGATTGAGATGCTGCGTAAGATACCAATGGTAACGGTGGATGGCGAAGACAACATTCAGGTGAATGGCTCCAGTTCTTTCAAGATCTATGTGAACAACAAGCCCAACCAGATGATGTCGAATAATCCCAAGGAAGTGCTGAAGAGTATGCCCGCCACCAGCATCAAGAAGATAGAGGTCATCACCAATCCTGGCCCGAAGTATGATGCTGAGGGCGTGGGCGGTATTCTGAATATCATCACACATGGACAGCATATCGAAGGTTATACGGCCACCTTCAGCGGCAATGTGAGCAACCGAGGAGCAGGCGGTAGCACCTACGCCACCGTCAAAAGCGGTAAACTGATGATGAGTGGACGCTATAATTATAGATACAATAACTCGCCTCGAAGCTACTCAGGCAGTAGCCGTAAGACCATCGGCAACATCACTGATTCATCGTCTGATCTCGAAAGCGAAAGTTCGTCCAAGGGACACGGACACTCACAGTTCGGCTCCTTCGAGGCTAGTTACGAGATTGATACCCTCCGTCTGCTCACCGCTTCGTTCGACATCTATGGCGGGGGCAACAAGAGCAACGGTGACGGCACCACAATAGCCACCTCGCCCCTGACGCAGACTCCGCTTTACAGATATACCACCGACCGCCATTCCAATAGTAACTATGGTTACATTGACGGTGGTATCGACTATCAGCGCAGTTTCTCTGTGTCTGAGCGCCTGCTGACATTTTCGTATAAGATTGAGCATGAGCCTGACAAGAGCGAGTCCCACACCGATTACCTTGACATGCAGGCTGCCGACGGTTGGGAGAACTTCCTGCAGCGCCTGAAGAATCAGTATAACGACGGCAACGAGCGTACGATGGAGCATACCTTCCAGATAGACTATACCACGCCCTTCGCCAAAATTCACACTTTGGAGACAGGTTTGAAGTATATCCTACGTAACAACTCCTCGGAGAATGACCGCTATGAGGAAGATATCTTCGACCAAGACCATTCGTCGCACTATAAGCATCGCAACGACATCTTCGCCGCCTATTTGGGTTATGGTTTGAAATTGGAAAAGCTATCGGGACGCTTAGGTCTGCGCTACGAACATACCTTGCAGGATGTGGAATACAAGCTGGGGCGTGGCGATGATTTCAAGAAACACTTCAACGACTTCGTACCCTCTGCCAGCATCGGCTACAAACTGACGCAGACCTCCAATCTGCGATTGGGCTATGACATGCGCATCTACCGTCCAGGCATTTGGTATCTCAACCCTTATCTCGATGACTCCACGCCCACCAATATCAATCAGGGTAATTCCCATCTTGACAGTGAGAAAAGCCACTCGCTCAACCTCAGTTACAGTAACTTCACGCCGAAGTTCAATATCAACCTTGCACTGCGCTACGGCTTCACCAACAACAGCATCGAAGACGTCGTGAGGATGATGCCGGACACGCAGATCCTTGGCCTGAAGAATCCGACAGGAAAGGATGTGCTCTACACCACCTACGAGAATATCGGGCGCAGACAGGGCATCAACCTGAATACATACATCAATTGGAACGCCACCAAGAACACCCGTATCTATGTCAACGGACGACTCTCCTATACAGATATGGATGATGGCGGCACCCTCTCTAATCACGGTTGGAACCTCTTTATGTATGGTGGTGCGCAGCAGACGCTTCCCAAGGACTGGCGAATCTCACTTAGCTTCTATGGCATAACACCAAGCGTCAACTTGCAAGGACGTGGCAGCAGTTATAGCGATTACAGTGTGAGCATCCAGAAGTCGTGGTTGAAAAACCGTCTCAACCTGACGCTCTCTGCCTCTAACTTCCTGAAGAAATACAAGCAATATAATTACACTACGGAGGATACCTTCTTCTATGCAGACAGTTGGTCGAAGTATGTTAACCAGTCCTTCTCCCTCAGCATCAGTTACCGCATCGGAGAACTGAGTGCCAGCGTGAAGAAAGCCGAGCGTAGCATCAGCAACGATGATGTGAAAGGCGGCGGTAGTGGTGAAAGCAGCGGGAGTTCGGAATAAGTATTCATAGATAATCCATCATCGTCAATATGAACAAGAAATCCATCATCACCACAATGCTCGCCTTTATCACTTTCAACTTCGCCTCTTGCTGTAGTGACGAGCCTCAATGGGCTAATCCGGAGGCACACGAAAAGACGGAGCAACTGCAAAAACAATATGGGCCACTGATGGTCGGCACGTGGCACTACGAGAAAGTCGGTGAGAAACAGCGGTTCTTTGAGCAACTGACATTCAAGGATGACGGCACTTTCATGGGAATGCGTAAATGGCAGACACGCAAGCTTGTCACCATCGATGGCGAACAACGCTATACTGACTGGGAAACCCTGGATCTGAGCGGCACGTTTATTGGCACATGGTCACTGCGTTACTGGGCACCCTACGGTGGTGAGATGTGTAACTACCTAGAACTGACTGCCAAATATGACGAGGATCGAGATTACATGGCCTATTCCACTTGCCTGACCTTCGGCTATGCCGACGAAACCACCCTCCACATCCAAGGCTATTATGTCCATGATGATGACGGCTGGGCCGATTATCAACGTGGTGAGGTAGAAGCAAGTTTTTAAG
>CAMJBL010000008.1 GCA_946403845.1 uncultured Prevotella sp.
TCTGCCTACTCAGTATCTCATTCCGTTAGCGACTGCAAACATAGTAACTACGACTGTTTAGCTGACCCAATGTGAATAGAGGAGATTCGCTGAAATAAAGGGGCGTTTCGTTGAATGTATTTGCTGGCGTATTAAACTATCTGTAATTTTGCAGCGTCAAAACAATGAAAGTTGGTTTTTTCATACATAAATTATTGGTTAGTTAGTAATAAAGATTAGTGATGTTTGAGGGCTCGCAGTGATGCGGGCCCTTAAACATGAATATAATAATCGAAAAGTATACATACGGTTCCAGGAACAACGTGTTTATATGAGGTGGTCATTAAATTTGACCGCCTTAACAGCCTGAAATACAGCACTGTATATCCCCCTGTGGAATCGTCATTCTAATATATGCTATCAAGAACCTTCCTCCTGAAAGTCCGATCCTTGTTTGTGTTTCGTCATTTCCTCCAGCGCTTTTTTGCACTCGTCTATAGAGTGATCGAGAAGATGAGCTGTGAGCATGTTCTGAAAATCGACTTGAACAAATTCAAGATCGCCTTTCTTATTATATACTGCTTGTGTCAGATTGATATAAGCAGCACTCATACGTGCTAACATGGAGAGGACCAATGAAGGGTGAAGCTTGTATCTGCCAATGATGCTGTTTAGCGCCTGGCGGAGTTCTTCAAGTGCATTACCCTCTTCATTAACATGATTAATCAAATCCCACTGAAGGGGTGTTAATTCTACATCGTTTGCCATAACTATAAAATTTAAATTAATATTTCTTAAGACTTTCCACATGTTTTTGACGGATTTTAAGGCGGAGATCGGCTGGCTCGAGCACTTCAAGGCTTTCGCCGTAAAACATCAGTTTGTTGATAAAATCGTTTGTTGGACGTATGTCGAACTCAAAGTCGGTATAGTCTGATGTATGGGCCACTTCGCGCTGCGAGTGATGCAACGGCAGCGTGCGCAGATAGTCTGGCACCCAGTTGCTGGTGCGGATAACGACGTGGGCCAGGGGCGTGCCGTCTGTGGTAATGCCATAATATTCTGAGAAATAAGCCTCTGGCGAGAAGTCCGCCGGCATCTCGAAAGTCTCGTCAGTCTCTTCCAACATGGTCATGCGGTCGTCGAGTGCATATTTACGAATGTTGTTTTCATCGTTTAATGCCAACATATACCATCGCTGCTCCCAGCGTTTCACAGCGTAGGGGCATACGGTTTTCGTATAACCGTCGGTGCCAAACTTCTGGTACCCCATTCTCAGCCTGTGATTGGATCTCATGGCTTGGATGATGGTCTGCAAGAACTCCTCACCCGCCGGCACGCTCTCCAGAATGATGCGGTCTTTAAGCGAAGCACTGTCAGACAGGGCCGTGTTGACCGTCATTGTGGAGAGCATCCAGCGCTCGATGGAATTATTGTCGAGCACCTCTGGATTGGCGATGAAATATTTGTAGGTTTGGAGATTGCACTCGATTCTGATGCCGAACATGTTGTGAATGGCTTCCTTATGACGATAGAATGAGGCGCGGGTGAGCGGACTGCCACCTATCTCCTTGTTATTAACCCAAAGTTCACTGATCTCTTCGAGCGTGAGCTGTTTGTACTGGCGTAGTGTATTGACAAGCCAGATGTACTGTCGGAAAATCCTTGCTGGTTTCATTGTTATTTAATAATTTAAATTAATTCGGCTGCAAATATACGGACCAGGTGTTGCAAAACTTGATACACCCTCAAACTTTAACACATATTTAACACAATTGCCTGATGAAAGACACCACGCCATATCACCATATCACCGTATCATTTGGTGATTTCAATGGGAGGGGAATTAATAGTATTCTTATATTTAATTTTATATATATTATAATATATATAAAATTAATAATATACTTAAAGTTTTCTCCCCCACCTATTCAATCGGCTAATGATACGGTGATACGGTGATATGGCGAGAATACTGCAATCTCATGGATAGAACTATTCATCGAGGCAGATTCTTGCGTCCTTTCAGTAGCAAGCGACCCAAAGGGTCGAGCGAAAGTAATCTCGTCGCGGGCGGGCAACATGGCGGTAGGATGATTTTGAAACGTCATTTTAACATTTAAAACTTTTTGGAAAATAATTCAAAAAAGGCTTGTTTTGCATGGAAATTATTGCTAATTTTGCATCAGAAATCAGGTGAGATGGAAAGCGCGCGTTCAGATCATCTTGATTTAGCGGGAACCGGCCACCCGATGTAGCTGACCGGACGAATCTAATACCTTTAGAGCCCCTTGATAAGGGGCGGCTATAATGCAGGGTATTATAATAGTAATAATCTAATACTATGGCAAAGATTATCTATGAAGTGTACCAGAACCAGAACGAGCACAATGTCGCTTACGGCAAGTACTACGCTCGCGTGAAGTATCTGGAGAACATGAACACCCGCAAGCTCTCGAACCACATTGCCGAGCACGGGTCGATTTACACGCCCGACGTGGTGTACGGCGTGATGGAGAAGTTCCGCAGCTGTCTGCTGGAGATGCTGCTCAACTCGAAGCGCGTGAAGATCGAGGGACTGGGTACGTTCTACACCACCCTGGAGTGCACCAAGGGCGGCGCCGTGAGTGCCGACAAGTTCAACGTGAACAAGCACATCAAGGGTCTGCACATCCGTTTCCTGCCTGAACAGGAGCAGGAGCAGAACATCAGTTCGCGCGAGTTCCTGAAGCAGGCCGAGTTCATCAACGTGGACAGCCTCGTGAAGAAGGAGGACGAGGAGGACGCTGAGGGCGGTTCGCAGAGTGGCGGCAGCGGCAGCCAGGGCGATTCGCAGAACCAGGGTGGTTCCCAGAGTCAGGGCGGTGGTTCCGAGAACCAGGGCGGCACTCAGAACCAGCCGACTGGCTATGCGCTGACCATCAGTAAGATGGGTAGTGGATCTGCCAGCGTGACCAAGGACGGTAATGCCGTGACTTCGGGCGCCTCACTGAACGAGGACGATGAGGTGGAGATCAGCATCACGCCTGCTGAGGGCACGACTCCCAGCGCTACGCTGAACGGCTCGAGCATCGAGCTCACGGAGAACGACGGAGTGTACACCGGTAACTTCGCGATGCCCGCACAGGCCGCAAGCCTCGTGATCAACACCGGCAGCGCCTCTGGCGACAGCTCCATCTAGGATTAGTAATGTCACACAGATCTTCACAGATCTCACAGATATGCTTCCTAAAGGAAGCGGGAGGAAAATGAGATCTTAACATTCCGGAGGAATAAAAAAATCTGTGAGATCAGTGAGATCTGTGTGAGTTAAAACTATCAAGGAGTTATGAAAAAGAGAGTGATTGAGATTGCGGTGAAGGTGATAGTAGCCGCGCTCACGGCATTTCTGACGGCCATCACGACCACGAGCTGCATGGGTCACGGACCGATTTACATGTAAGATGTTTGAGGGCTTAGCCCTGACTCTAAATAAAAGAGCATCCAACTGCTATGATGGCAGTTGGATGCTTTTGATTTCTCATCCTGATGCCGTGAAATAAATTCAGACTACTGTAAGATCAGGGCTGGGGGAGATACCAGTTCTTAGGATCCATGAGCAGCGTGTAGAGCGCGTTGTCGGTCTCGCCATTGCGGCGGGCAATCGGGGCTGCCAGGTAGCTGGCATCGCCACGGCGCAGGGCCACACGCATCAGGTCGTAGAAACGGTAGCCCTCGAAGGTGCCCTCCAAGGCCATCTCGTCGATGATCATATCCTCCAACAACGGAATCTGGTAGTTGACGGTGTCCTGACGTGAGGCGAGCTCATAGGCGGGCTGCGGCAGCACATAGAGCGTGTCGCACTCGACATTGCCGGAGCCGCGCGAGTGGATACCCTGCGTGTTGTTGATGGTGAACAGGTCGGCATCGAAACTGATCAGGTCGCCGGCAGCGGCGCGCTCAGCCTCGTCGATCTGCTTGTTGACGATGTCGGGGTAGAGCCCGTACTTCAGGATGGCGAAGGCCGACTGCGGATAGCCGGCGCGGTTGAGGGCCTCGGCATAGCGCAGGTAGACGATGTTGGTGCGGTAGAGCGTCACGCCGCCGCTGTTGATCTTCGAGATGGTCTGGTACTCGTTCGACTGGCGTGAGAATCGCTCCTGGCTCACCACATCTGTGCGGTAGTTGGCACCGAAGCGCAGGTCGCCGGCATAGTTGTTGCCCAGCATGTTCTCCTTCGGCACGTAGATGGTGTCCTGTGAGCCGTCGACCTTGGTGTAGGTGCCGCAGTAACGCTGATTGTAGGAGAGGTCCTTGAGGGCAGTGGTGGGCGTCACCTGGGCATAGAGCTGGTTGAGCGTCGTGGAGTTGAAGATATTCTCCAGATCGCTCGTGATGCCGTAGAACTCTGTGCTCTCCATGGGGATGTAGCAGAGACACTCGTCATTGTTGTAGCCATAGGAGAGCGAATAGGTGATGGTGCTGTACTCCTTTGAGGCGAGATTGTACCAGCTGGCGCTGCTCAGACCCGTTCGGATGGGATCGGTGCGCTTGGACAGGTAGTCGTGATAGAACTGCGCCGCCTCCTGGTAGCGGCCCGACCAGAGGCAGAGGTCGCCGAGCAGGGCACGCACGGGGATGAAGTACTTCTGGGAGTTCTGATTGTTGATGTTGCCGTAGGTCGGCAGTTTCGTGTCGACATAGGGCTTCAGGTCCTCAATGAAGTAGTTGCAGATGGCGTTCATGTCGCTGATGTTTGCCGTCATGGCCTGGCGGGCAGCCTCCTCGGTGAGCAGGGGCTCGGTGACGAGGGGCACCTGACCGTAGATCTGCGCCAGCTGGAAGTAGGTCCAGGCGCGGAAGGCCTTGACGACGGCATACTCCGCCTCGAACACCTTGCGGTCGTTCTTCACCAGATCCTTGTTGATATTGGCGAGGAAGTAGTTGCAGTTGTTGATGATGGCGTAATAGTCGCTGATGCGGTTGTAGGCATTCTCGGTGTTGATCTGGAAGCTGGTGATGGCTTTCAGGTCGGCAGACGCCGAAGCCGTGGTGGTGGTCAGGTCGCTGCGCAACTCGCCAAGGATGACGGTGCGGTCGGCCACTGCCTGCATCTTATAGATGATGCCCATGACGCTGTAGACACTGTCGGTGGGTGACTGCAGCTTGTTGTCTTCCTCGAACTCCACCAGCTCCGAATCGGTATCCATGAGCGACGAGCAGGAGATAAAGAGGAGCGAGGAGTGAGGAGTGAGGAGTGAGATTACTACTGCTATCAAAGTCCTCACCCAATTCTTATTGTTTATCTTTGTATTCATCTGTAAACTGTAAACTATAAACTGTAAACTATAAACTTAAAGATTAATCTTCACGCCGAGGGCGAACGAGGGGGCGATGGCCTGCAGGCCGCAGTCGATGCCCTGGAGCAGGGTGCTGCCGCTGACGCCGCAGTCGGGATCGCTACCCAGGTAGTGGGTGAGGGTGAAGAGGTTGTAGGCACCGCCCCAGAGCGTGATACCCTGCAGGTAAGTGCTCTGGATGGGGATATAGTAGCTCAGTGAGACATTGCTCAGGCGCAGGTAGCTGCCGTCCTCAATCCAGCGGTCGCTGAAACGGGCATTGCCCATGGGGTCGTCGTAGCTGATGCGCGGAATCTCAGTCTGCTGGCCCTCACTGGTCCAGCGGGCCAGCATGGCTGTGGTCTGGTTATAGAACCGCGAGCCACCCTCGAGCAGGGCGCGCTGGTAGTTGTAGACATCGTTGCCCAGGGAGTAGCGCATGGCCACGTCGAGTGCCCAGTGCTTCCAGTTGAGTCGGGTATAGATGTTTCCGTAGATATCGGGGTTGGGATCGCCGATGACGAAGCGGTCGTTCTCGTTGATGACGCCGTTGCCGTCCTTATCCACGAAGCGCATGTCGCCGGCACCGAAGTACAGGCGCTCGTCGCGGCTGTTCACCAGATAGTAGCCGTCGCGGTCGGCCTCGGCCTGCGTGGCATAGACACCCTGCGTCTGATAGCCGTAGAACACGCCGGCGGCACTACCTACCTGTGAGAGGATGGTGGCGCCGTAGGCTTCGGTCTCGAAGGGCTTGTTGTTGTCGGGCAGGGCGGTGATTTCGTTGGTGTAGTGACCGGCGGTGGCGCCTACCTCCCAGGTCAGATCCTTCAGGTTGAGCACCTTGACGCCGATGCCTGCCTCGAAGCCTGAGTTCTCGAGTTTACCCTCGTTGCTCCAGCTCTCTGCCAGACCGCTGGTCCATGCCAGCTGGCGCAGGGTGAGCAGGTTCTTGGTCCAGCCCTTGAAGTAGTTGAAACGCAGGTTGATGCGGTTGCTGAGAAGGTTGGTCTCAATGCCGGCTGTCAGACGGCTGGTGGTCTCCCAGGCCAGCGACGTGTTGCCGATGTTACCGATTGACTTGCCGTCGACACGCTGCGTCAGCATGTTATTGGCCACGAAGTAGGTCTTCGAGGCGGTATAGTCGATATTGTCGTTACCGGTGACGTCGAAGCCCACATTCAGTCTCAGGTAGTCGATGCCCTTCAGGTCGGCGAGCCATTTCTCGTTGCTCACCACCCAGGCGGCATTGATACTGGGGAAGAGGCCCCAGACCACGCCGCCGAGCTTCAGGCCGTCGGCATCCTTACCGAAGCGGGAGCTGGTCTCTGCCGAGATACCGGCCTCGACATAGTATTTCTCACCCCAGTTGTAATCGGCCTGGGCATACCAGGTGAGGTCGCGCGTCTTGTCGTCGGCGCCCCAGGTAGAGCGGTAGTTACGGGCATTACCCGTGCTGGGATATTTGTCGTTACCGGTGTCGAAACCGCGCTGCGCCGTGAGCTTGTAGTTGCTGCTCTGATAGCGGATACCGCCGATGACGTCGATCTTATGGGCTCCGTAGCGGTTGTTCCACGACAGGCGGGTATCGCTCATGATCGAGTTCTGACGGGCAGCAAGGCTCTGGGCCATGTTGGTCACCAGGATGGTGCTGGAAGCCATCAGACGGAAAGGCGGCGTGCCCTCCAACGGCAGATAGTAGTTCTCGTTGGTGTTGACCAGCGTGAAGTTGAAATGTTCGGAGAGGGCGAGGTGGCGGTTGAACTCGTATTTCGGTGTCACGCTGAAGGTGATCATGCGGTTGCCGGCCTGGTTGCGGTTCTCACCGTCGCCTAAATCCAGGATGCCCTTCGGGTTGGCCAGGCGTACCGCGTTAGCATAGATGCTGCCATCCTGACCGAACACCTTCTCCAGATAGTTGTCGGCATCGGCCAGGTAGTGGCTGGGATTACCGTTGATATCGAAGGCATTGGGTGACAGGAAGGGTGCCTTGATGAGCGAGAGGAATCCGGGGGCGGTGATGGTACCTGTGGTGAGGTCGGCCTTGGCACCGTCGTCGCGCAGGTCGCGGGTGACGTCGCTGTAAGAGGCGTCGAAGCGCACATCGAGGCCCTTGAATACCTTGATGTCGGAGTTCAGGCGCATGTTGAAGCGCGAGAAGTCGTTGCCGCGCTGCGTGGCATCGCCTAAGGAATAGCCTACCGACAGGTTGTAGTTGGCGGCATCGTCACCACCCTGCACATTGATACCGTAGTTGGTGACGAAGGTGTTGTGATATACCAGGTCGGTCCAGTCGGTATTGTTATGATAGGTATTATAATAATAGTTGCTGGGGTCGCTGTTGATAAACTCCAGGTTCTGCAGGTTATCCGTCAGACCCGCCAGCATCTCGGTGGCATAGAGGCGATAGTCGTCGCCGCTCATCATCTTCGGCAGACGGGGCTGGAGCTGGTACTGACCGTTGATGGTGACATCGATCTTCGTTGCCATCGACTTGTTGCGCTTGGTCTTGATGAGAATCACACCACCGGCAGCCTTGGCACCGTAGATGGCCGTACCGTTCTTGAGTACCGTGACGCTCTCGATGTCGTTGACATTGAGGTTGGCCAGGATATTGTTGTAATAGCCCTGGTGCAGCATCTCGCGGTTGTACTGCATATCGGTGATGACACCGTCGATGACCACCAGCGGCTGGGCATTAGCCTGCAGGCTGTTCAGACCGCCGATGAACATGGTGTTGCCGATGCCTAACTGTCCGCTGCGGGTCACAGCGTGGATGTCGGCACCCAACTGCTGGGCGATCAGCGGATCGATGCTTACCTGGGCGGTATTGTCGAAATTGCCTGTGCTACGGCTGCTGTACGACTGTGTGGTCTGGCCGTAGATGGGACTGAAGGTGGAGGGATAGAGCTTGCCATCCGTCTTGTCGGTCTGTTGTCCGATGGCCTTCTGCAGGATCTGGTAACCCTCCACACGCATGCTGACACTGCTTACATAGTCGGGCACCTTCAGTTCGTAGGTACCATTCTCGTCGGTCAAGGCCGTGATGCGACTGTTACCGTATGCCTCGACGAGGACACCGGCCAATGGCTGGCCTGTGGCAGCATCGGTCACGACACCACTCACCGTTTTCGTATCCTGGGCCATGGCTGTCGTGACACCGATGAAGAGGTAAGAGGTGAGAGGTAAGAGGTAAGAGAATAGTCTTGCCATTACCTTTCTTACCCAATCCTTTTTATTGTTTATCTTTGTATTCATAATTATCAATTATCAATTGTCAATTATCAATTCTTCTTTTTGGGTCGCAGATAGATACAGTCGAGTAACATCTCGCGTGAGAACTGTGAGGTCTCACGGGCCAGGATGCTACACTTCAGCTTCACCGTGAACTTCATGTTCGTCTGGCCGTAGTTACAGACAGGGAAGTGGAAGTTCTCAGCCAGTACGACTGTGTCGACCCGGGTGGGATCATTCGTGAACTTCTCGTTGTCGCAGTTGAAGGTCTGGCTTTTGCCGTTCTCATCGACATAGTTGATTTCTACCTGGAACTTACAGGGCTTCAGCTGGGCATTGGGGTTGTAGACCGATGCTGGCAGGATGACGGCACAGATGTCGTAATCGGCTGCCAACGTGCTCTCCAACTTGAAGGTCATGGTCCAGTTGGTCGTTGCTGTTCGTGGCGTAATAACCAGGTATTCGTTCTCTGACACGCTATCGGCAGCATGCACACGCGTGGTATAGCTGCATTGCTGATATTCGAGAATCAGATTGGTGCGCTCACCCTCGGTCTTGATCTCACGATTGTAGGTCATCTCCGGCGTGAACGGCCAGCGTTCAGCGGCGTAGAGTGTACCGTTGCTGTAGGTCGTGGGGGTGGTGCCATAGAGGATTCCGCCCTCCTGGAACGGCTTGTGGAATACACCGTATTGGGGATAGAACTTATTGTAGTAATAAGATACGAGCGAGTCTTCAGGACTGTCCTGGATGGTGCGGCTGAAGATGGCGTCCTTCAACAGGGAGAAGTTGGCATAGTAACGCTGCAGTGAGTCGCGGTCCTCCACTGTGCTGTCGAAACGGAAGTGGTCCATGGCCTCATTCCATACACGCTGCCACTCTTCGTTGGTGGGTACAACCATCAGGAAGGTAGAGTCTTCGTCGTTGATCAGGCCAACCTTCTCAAGGATCTTGTTGCGTTCGTTAAAGACGGAGTCGACATAGATCTGCTCGCCGTCGACCATGCCGCCTTCCACCGACTGCGTGGGACTGAACTCGTCGCGGTCGTAGCTGCTGATCTCTTTGCCGATATCGGAGAAACGCGGATCGTTGAGCAGCACCTCATAAATGTTATAGCGGTAGGGCAGGGTGTTTTGCAGGATATGCAGAATACCGCCCTTGGCTCTGATATTAGATGATTGCAGGGGTACACCGAGCACTTGGTTGTTGCCGATAGTGGCCTGCTTCTTATTGAGCAGGAAGAAATCCGTTGACTTCTCTACGTTGGCCACCTGATTATAGGAGAGGTGGTTGCCAATAAAGGAACGGACTACCATCGAGTCGCCCTTGCTAGTAGAGAGCAGGTTCAATACGGAGTCCTTGTTGAAACTGCCATTGACCGGTGCCAGGACCGTGAAGGTCTGTGTGCCGTCGAGCAGGTCGGCATAGCTCACATCGGTCACTTTATGGTATTTGAACACTTTGGTCTGACTGAGCACATCGCGGAAGTCGCTCAGTTCCGGATGCTGCTGGATGGTCTGCCACAACGTCATGTCGCTGCCAGCCTGGGAAGCCAGGTTTTCATAGTGGTCATCCCAATCGGAACAGGAGACGAAGAGGAGTAAAGGAGAGAAGGAGAGAAGGAGTATGTAGAATACACCTGTCATTGAGATCCTCTTCCAGTTTTTATTGTTTATCTTTGTATTCATCTGTAAACTGTAAACTATAAACTGTAAACTGTAAACTTAACTTTAGTGACGGTCTTCACCCTCGGGGCTGTCATACACATCCTTCGGACAGAGTTCAATGTAATCGATAGACATGTAGAGCGTGCTGCCTTCCAGAATCTGACGGAAGCGCAACCAGTATTCCTGGTCGGCACGCAGATACTGTTTCACCAGGATGCGGCGCACGTCGTTGCTGTAAGTACGGAAAGGCTCGGAAGAGCTGCCGTAGCTGTCCATAGCCTTCATAAAACCACGGTTACGCATGGCCTTGTCGATGGCCTTGTTTTCTTCTTCGTCTTCAGTGTCAGGCTCCCAGCCCGTATTACTGTCGAAGTTACGGAAACTGATGGGGATACCGCAGGGTTCGTTGTTCAGATAGACCTGGGCGATGCCTCGGTCGTCGCCAGTAGAGTAGCCCAGGCGCACCTCATAGGTACCGTCGTGGGGTACTGGTGGCAGTTTTACGGAAGCATCAAACTTCTCGCCGGTGATACAGACACCGCTGCCCTGATAGTGGCGCCAGCCCGTCTGCTCGTTACCGCAGCCGATGAAGGTATGCGAGTTGTGCATCTTGAAGTCGGCCAGGAAACCGTTCTTGAAGCCGATCATCTGCTCTTCCTTATTCATATAATATATACGCGCGCGGGCGTTCATGAAGTCCGGACTGAGACAACTGCCGTCGATACGGATGCGGCGGTTGAGTACATTATTGCGCACATCAGCCGAGTAGACCAGGATATCGTCGATATAGTGGTACATGCCATTGCTGCACGACTGGGTGTAGCCGTCACCCTCGTCATCCTTCATCACACGGACACCGCGAACCGTGGCATTCGACTTCACACCCTTGCGGTTGATATAGATCTGCTCACCGGGATTACTGCAGAAACGGATAATCGTGTGGGGGGCCATGGTCGGGAAATAATCCTCGGGATCGAAGATGTTGAACAGGAATTTCTGCTCATAGATAGCACCCTTGCAATGTACCCAGTATTCGCGTGAACCGATGCGGTTGATCAGGTGATAACTGACAAAACGGTTCAGCGGATTACGACGGTCCTTGAAGTTATCGTCGTATTTGCCGGCATCCTCGGGATATGATTCATCGTAGACCTGCTTGGCGTAGGCCTTCAGGTCGTCAAGGTTGTTGATGCCATGAAGACGGTAGATGGAGTCTGTCTCCACGAAAGCCGTGAACTTGAAGTAACGGTGATCGGGATACCATGTCTGGCATTGCTTGGAGGCTGTTCCGTCGTTGGCTGTTCCGTAAGGCACCTTGAAGCCTTTTCCGCCAACGGCCGAGTCGGGATCCACCGTATAGGTCTCGTCGACATAACGCGACAGGGAGTCGGCCATACCCGTCAGACGGAGTGCCTGACAGAAGATCGACAAGTTGGGGTTCTCTTCCATGAGTGCCGGCAGGAACTGATTGCTGGCATTGATGACATGGTCGATCACGTGAACCACACCATTCGTCACAGAGTCGTCTTTCTGGATAATGCGTGAGTTCTTGTTCACGAAGATGAGTAGTGCGTTGTTGTTGACAACATCACTATCGGAGGTCATCTGGATATAATCGTCGTTCATGTTCACAGGTGCTACCTCACCACCCATGTCGGTTGTGAAGTAAGCCTTGTCCTGGACAATATGCGTGCGGGCCAGTGTGTCGCACTTATCATTGGGGATGGCCTCAATCGATGCGTAGCCGTTCTCTCTGAGGAATGTCTGTATGGCATCGTTCGTCGGGGCGAAAACGGTGTAGTGACCATAGGTCTTCAACATGGAAAGATAGTTGCCCCTCTCCAGAATCGCCTTGAAGTCGCTGAACTGTGCCTCGTCGGCCTCAATGAATCCTGCTGCCGTCAGTCGTACTGAGGAGTAGAAATTCAGCGGGGCATCGCTGTCGTCCTCATTACACGCGGTGAGGAGGAGTACAGGAGAGAAGGAGAGAAGGAGCATGTAGAATACCCCAGCCATTGAGATTCTCATCCAATTCTTATTGTTTTTGTTTATCATTGTAATCATCTGTAAACTGTAAACTATAAACTGTAAACTTAATTCTTTTCAAGGTCAGAATCATCGCCGGTGTGATAGGCCGGGTTCTGATGCAGATAGGGATTCACTTTCAGCTCATTGCGATAGTAGGGCAGGTAAAGTGCATTCGGATCAGCCAGACGGATCTGGATACCACTGATGTTGGTCAGCTGCTTCTTCGTAACAGTCTTAGCCAGGTCTCTGGTGCTGCCTGTGAGGCGGGCCATGCGAACCAAGTCGAACCAGCGCTTACCCTCGAACATCAGTTCACGGTGACGCTCATCCATGACGAGTTGTTCCATATTTTCCTTGGAATCCTTGTATTCGTCATACTTCAACACCTCGCCGGAGCCTGGTGTAAAGGAGTTGACAGCGCGTCGGCTCACGGCATTGATCAGTGAGAAGGCCTCATCAAAGTTGTTACTGCCTTGTTCGATGAGGGCTTCGGCCTTCATGAGCATCACGTCTGTCAGACGGTAGACAATCCAATTGGCGTAGTTGGAAGAACGCCAGTTATACGACGGTGTCCAGTTGCTCTTGGTATTGTCGAGCACCACGCGGTTGGCGGCATACTTGGCAATAAAGAACTGGGTGGTACCAACCTGATAGATGGAGCCGTAGGCACGACAGTCTTTCGTGTTGAAGAGTTCTGTGCTGCTGTTGGGCAGTCCCTCGTAGAATTCCTCGACAGCGGCCAGACGACCATTTGAAGCGTTGTTGCCGCCATTAAAGAAGTGGTTACCGATAAAGTTGTTTCGGTTGTTGGAATTGAGTTGCTCGTTGAAGGTGATCTCAAACAGACTTTCAAAGGAATTGCCGGTACCGAAGATCTCGGTATAGGCATTTCCGGAGGTGTTCTCAACTTTCTCCATAAGCAGGGGGATATCGTTGAAGAGCCACACTTCATTCTGGAGCCTGCGCTTCAGAAGGTTCTCATACTCGTCCTGCTTGAACTTGATCACATAGTCGCAGCACTCCACACATTTCTGCCAGTCGCCCTTCCATAGGTACAGGTCGGCCAATAAGGCATACATGGCGGGACGCGTCACGCGGGCTGTATTGTCGATTTCCGCATCTTCCTTCACTCTGTCGGGGTTGGGCTTGCGGAAATAAAGCTGGGCATCGTTCTTCACAGCCTCCATGTCGGCGATGATATTATCGAGCACCACGTTGAACGAGTCGGCAGGCACACGGTATTCCTTGGTGTCGTCGATACTGGGTTCACGGGAGAAGGGCACATCGCGGAAAGCACGGATGAGATAGAAGTAGCACAACGAACGGATGAATGTGGCCTCGGCAATGTTGGCCTTCATCTCTGAAAGGGCATAGTTCGGATCCTGCTCCTGCACCTGGGGCGCATAGTGGATCAGGATGTTACAGCGGTTGATGGTCTGATAGAATACGGCCCAGTTGCAGAAAGAATTGCTGGGCAGGATGTTCTCCTTGACCAATTGCTCCAGATCCTGGGATGAGGCAACACCGATTTTCATATTGTCGGAACGAACCTCTCCCCAGAGTCCCATGCGTGTCACACAGTCTTCTGACTGCAAACTCTCATAGCAGCCCATCAGTACGCTGGTCACGTCGCTTTTCTTGGTCCAGTAGTTCTCGAGCACCACATCGTTCAACGGCAGTACATCGAGGAAGTCAGAACAGCCGGTTATGACTGTTGCCATGCCACAACTGAAACCAAGTCCTAATATATAATGTTTGATATTCTTCATATTCATAACGCTTGTTTCTTGATGATGGTTAGAACGAAAGTGTGATACCTGCCGTGAACGATCTGGCGCGTGGTGTCTGGGCATTGTCGGTTACGACACCATAGCCACCGTAGCCCACTTCGGGGTCAGCACCAGAGTATTTAGTCAGTACAAAGAGGTTGTTGGCAGAAACGTAGAAGTTCAGCTGTTGCAGGCCGATCTTCTTCAGCGTGTTCTGAGCCAGAGAATAACTGAGCTGTACGTAGTTCAGACGGATGAACGAGCCATCCTCTACGAAGCGGTCACTACCCAACCAGTTGTAGCCGTAGTTAAAGAGCGCACGGGGAATCGGCATGTCGTCGCCTTCCACACGCCAGCGCCACAGCACGGCACGGCTCTGGTTGTTGTTGGAGTACATATTCTCAGCATTCATTCGTGCCTTGTTGATGATCTTGTTGCCATAGCGGAAGTTGAACTGGGTGTTGAGTGACAGACGGCCATAGTGCAGTTTGAAACCGAAACCACCGGTGAACTTCGGCAGTGACGAACCGAGGTAAACGATATCCAGCTCGTCAATCTGTCCGTCGTGGTTCACGTCTTCGTAAATGGCGTCACCACCCTTGAATTCCTTTTCTTCATCATCCACACCTGTATAGCAGAATACAATGGGCTTGGTACGACCGTAGTTGTCGAACAGCACATTGCCATTCTCATCGCGTGCCACAGGGGCGTTAGGACCGCTCACACCGGGAATCTCCTCCTCCGAGTACTTACTGTACTGGAAGACGCCCTTGTAGCGGAAGCCATAGATACCACCCAACGGGCGATTCAGCTCGACGCGTGAGAGATAGCTGCCGTTCTTGCGGTCGAAGTCACCGTTGAGTGATGCCAGGACGGTCTCGTCCATCTCGGTCAGCTTGTTGCGGTTGTTGGCGAAGGTGATATTGAAATCTACTGAGAACTTACCTGCCCTGATGATGCGGTTGCCATTCAGGTTGAACTCCCAACCGACATTCTCCATCGATCCGACATTCTGATACGACAAGGTGGAGAAACCGGAGCTGGATGGCAATGAGCGGTTGGCCATGAGCAGGTCGGTGGTTTTCTGTTTGTAGACCTCGACATTACCGTTGATGCGGTCGTCGAAGAATCCGAAGTCGACACCGATATTAAAGGTCTCCTTCTGTTCCCATTTCAGTTTTTTCAACTGTAAGTTGCTTTGGTATACGGAACCCTGATTCAGGTAACCGTTACCACCTGTATATTTGCTGTAATAGAGGGCCTCGGCATTGGGCTGGTTACCCACGATACCCCAACCTGGACGAAGGGCGAAGGTGCTGAACCAGGGTAGTCCCTTCTGGAACCAGGGCTCGTCGCTGACGATCCATTTTCCTGACAGGGCGGGGAAGTTGCCCCAGCGCTCATCGTCACCGAACTTGGTACTACCGTCACGACGCACGGAGAAGTCGAGAACGTAGCGGCCCTTGTAGGCATAGTGGGCAGAGTAGGTGAAATAGATGCTACGCCACTGGCCGGGAGAAGAACCAAAGCCTGAGCTTGAGATGATACCAGGTGCACTGGCCGAGATGATGGAGCCTGAAGGCAGTCCGTATTCGCTGGTGTTCTGGCTGGTGTTCGTTCCCTTGGTCAGCTGACCGCGAAGCAACATCATCACCTGATGATCCTTGTTGCGGAACTGTGGCACGAAGGTCAGTGTGTGGGTCGTGGTGATACCCAGACTCTTGTAGGCATTGTTGGTTGCCAGGTTGGCATCGGTGCTGTTCCAACCACCGGTGCTCAGTTCCAAAGGACGGAACATGTCGTTGTAGCGGTTGAAGATGTTGAACACGATCTTTCCCTCGTAGGAGAGTCTCGATTTCTCATCGTCAATGCTCAACAGTTCGTAGTTCAGCTTGAATTCCGGTTCGATATTGTAGCTGGTCTCCTCATTCTTGGCGAGGTTAGCCAACGCTACGGGGTTGTAGTCTTTGAGCTGGTTCTCGCGGAACACGGAACTCACTGTCGGCAGCATATTGTAATAGGTACCCAGGGAGTTGCCGTCCTTATCCTCTTCGTAGATTGCCAGGTTCGGCATACGACGATAAGCCACGGAGAGCAGGTCGGCGTAGTTCTTCTGGTTGTCAGTATAGGTCAGCGCCACGTTGGTGGCAACCTTGATGCGGTCGGAGACGAAATAGTCTAATGCTACACGGGTGGTGAAACGGTCGAGCTGCTGTTTGATGATAGAACCAGTCTCATGGTCGTAACCGGCGGCAATACGGAAGTGAGCTTTCTCACCACCACCGCTCAGGGCTACATAGTGGTTTTGTCGCCAACCCGTCTGTTTCACGGCATCCACCCAGTCGGTATTGTTGTTATACATCTGGTATTCTGAGAACTCACCACCCGACTTATAGTTGATTTCGTTGATGTTATCGCTGGCACCAGCCTGAAGATGCGGGTTGAAGTACTCTTCCTTCAGCATCATGGTGTACTCGTCACCATTGAGCAGTTTCATACCCTGGGGCTGATAGGTGCCTGTCAGACGGTAGCTATAGGTGACGCGGGTCTTGCCTCGTACACCACGTTTGGTCTTGATCTCAATGACACCATTGGCACCCTGTGATCCCCAGATGGCTGTAGCAGCAGCATCCTTCAACACGGCGATGCTCTCGATATCCTCTGGGTTAACGTTCAGCAGTTCGGCGAATTTCTCGTCGTTGGCAGAGGAGAAGTCGAAGTCCTTGGTGTTACCGGTTTCCCAGACGTTACCGTCGACGACGATCAGTGGCTCGCTGGAGCCGTTGATACTCGACACACCGCGCAGACGCATGCTCGTGCCCGAACCTAAGTTACCGGAGTTGCCCACGATGTCCAGACCAGCGATACGTCCCTGCAGGGCTTCGTCGACGGTGGTGAAAGCCAATCCTTCAAACTCCTTCATGCTGATGCTCTGACGAGCTGTGGAAACCTCCCTCTCTGGAATGGCAAGACCGGATCCCTGGGCTTTGCGCTTCGCAGTAACGGTCACCTCCTTGATTTGGGTGGCATCCTCCATCTTAATATGGTACTTGGTACGGTTGAAGGGCAGGGTGACCGTCTTGTAACCTACATAGGTGACACGCAGCCTGTCCTTCGGGTTCTTCAGTTTAAATGAGAAGTTACCGCTCATATCTGTCACGGCAGAGGCGACGATACGATTGGCGGCGTCAAGTTCTACGACGTTGGCCATCATCACGGGTCCGAACGCATCGGTCACCGTTCCGCTGATGATGTCGCCAGCGTTTTGGGCGAAGGAATTGACAATTGACAATTGACAATTGATCATGATCAATCCCAACAATCTAAATAGTCTCTTGTTCATACGTTTCAATTTTCAATTATCAATGATCAGTTTTCAATCAATAGTGGTCCGTCGATGAGATGGATGGCTGCTGACGAAGAACTGTGGATGATATTGGCACGGCTCTTGTCGGCACTCTCGTAAGAATATTCAGTCGCCATGAGGTTAAAGAGTCCCGCCTTCTCAGTCATCACCTTACGGGTATTTCCCGCCTTATCCTTGATGCTGATGGTACTACCGGCCTTGTCGGTCATAATCGTCAGCTTATTGAAGGTCTTGGAATTCTTATCGATGTAGGCAGTCTCATAGTCTGTAACAGTGCCATCGTTGTCGAGGGTTGCGTTACCCGAGGTGTTGTCAGCACCGATGTAGATGGAGTTATCCTGAATATGGTAGCGCAGGAAATTATTGATTTGCTGCGTATATTGCTCGTACATTTGCTTCTGTTTGAAATCCGTGGTGTCCAATTGTGCCACATCGTCCCAGGTTGCAAGTTTCTTAGCAGCGATGAGCTCGTCAATGCTCTCGTTCGTGGGGACATAGACGGTGTAGTGGTAATTATTGAAGACACTGATACATGTGTCGCTGCAGGCAAAGCGGCTGTCATGGATTGTCTCCAACAGGTCGCTACCTTCCAGCAGTTCACGGAAACGTGAGAATTCCGGATGCTGACCGAGCACGTTGAAAACGGTCTGTCGGGTACCCAATACCGGTCCCTGTTCCAGAATATAGGTCTTACCATTACCGCCGTTGGTCTGGTCGTAGACATAGCTGACAGGGATGGCAGATGTTTCACCATTGACCTGACGGCTACCCTCAACAGCCATGCCCTGTGCACCCTGGCCCGCATTTTGTACGCGGATGGTGGAGTTGCCTTTGGTGCGGTAATATTCATGACCATCTTCCACATCACCAATCACCACATGATCGTTCAGGATGTTATACAGACGGTTGAGGATGGGGTTGGCATCCAGATTCTTACCGCCCGAATTGGTGTAAACACCGATGGAGTCGCCTGCAAGTCCGGTTTCAGGATCGATGTTATGGATGCTGGCATATACTTCATTTCCCTTCTTATTGGGGTCGTAGTGGAATCGCAGAATCTGCTGCTGGGGCTTTCCGTAAGACACGGGGTCGATGTATTCCAACAACGCATTGTTCGACGGCAGGAAGAAACTATAGCGTGAGTTGAGTGAATTCAGATAGGCTCCGAAGTTCAGTTGGTCGATGGCCCAATGCATGATGCTCATATTCTGGTCGACCACCGTCGGGTACATCACACTGACAAACGAAGTGGGTGTAAAAACGTGGTTGGTCAGGTAGATGGCACCGTTACAAGCCAGCCATACTGAGTCGACTTGCTCCTTGGTAATGCCCATGGGGTCGGCAGCGTCATTCAGGATGGAGTGGAATTTTGAAGGGACACTGCTGACGAACGAGGACAGCATATTGGCATTGAGGAACTCGGTGAGGGTGGAATAGGGTACGTTGTCCCAAGAACCGAAGTTCTTACGAAGGGCAGCACCGGCACCGTTTTGCCAGTATTCCTCCAAGGCCTCGTCGGAAGGCACCAACATAACAGCCATATCCTGCTGCAAAGCTGTCTCGGCCGAGGCGTTGGAAAGGATGTAATAACTGTTCCAACCTGGGTCGAATCGCAGCTCGCCATTGGCCTGACTCTTCTGGTTGTGTGTGGCGGTAAACTCGCCGCCACCCTGTGAGCGCTTGGCGAAGTAGCGCAACTGGAACACAGAGTCAACCTGTGTGCCGCGGTTGGCATTGTAGGCTCGGGTTACCTCGTCACCGCAGTAGTCGGGTACGGAATAACGCTGGAGCAGATGAGCGAAGATGGTTGTGTTCTTCTTGTGGCTGATGATGTCTGCCATGTTGGGCAGTGGGGTCATCACCTCGTTGGTGCGGTTCACAAAGCCATTCATACACTTGATGTTCTGCTGTACGATCTGGGCGCCGTTGACAGAAGCATCACCGTTTTCGCGGTGTGTCGTGTAATTGTAGAGGAAATCGTAGTCATCGTTGGTAATCTGCTTGTTACTCATGTGACGCTCAATGAAGTGGATCATGGGCGTAGGCGTCATGTCATGCATGATGACTAAGTCACGACCTTCGTAGCCTTTCCAGTAAATGGCGTTGGGGACATCCTTGCTATGCATCACCTGTACGGTGTCGTAGATGGATTGTGAGGATTGTCTGCGCATACAGTTACCCTCAATAGGTCCCTCGGTACTGGAAAGCGACTGTACCTGATAACTGTTGTCGATCATGGCACCGAAGAGCAACATTCGCTTTTGGGCCATACTCAGACCTTCATAACTTTTTACACCCCAGTCGTTCTTCTGGAAGAATCGACCGAAGGCCTCATCATCGGCTGCAAAAAGGGTCTTTGAACCGGTTTTGTCCAGCACCTCCCGATAACTCAGGTCGTCGATGAGACGCACCATGTTGGTGAAGTTCCCTTGTTCATCGAGCCAGCTGTAGATGCTTGCCCCATAACCTTCGGGAGTCTTCTCGTCGAGGTCGTATTCCTGACACGACGATAGGACGAGTCCGCCAACCAGTAGTGCAATCCAAAATTCTTTTCTGGTTTTCATACGTTTAATTGAGTTTGTTAATATATCAATTTTGGGTGCAAAGTTACTTATTATTTATAATAGGTGTGTTTCTTTTTATTCCCGAGGCTTTTCTGTTTGTAAATGTGAATTTCCATTTTGTTTCATTTCTTTTGGATTTTGTGTCGAAAAGAACCATAGCAAGAAGTTTTTCAAAAAATACAAAAAACAAAGAAAGAGAAACAAACGTGATAGTCATTTTAAGAAAAACACCGTAACTTTGCACCCGAAAATGGAAATACGGTAGTAAACTTCATAAGTAGTATATTAGCATTAGTTATGGTAAAACTAAGTTTCACGGTCGGCCCATATGTGAATATCGGCGACCGTTTTTTTATGCAAATATAAAAAAAACGCCTATAAATTTGGCTTGTTTTACTTTTTTTTGTATCTTTGTGCCGATAAAATATTAAAAAATGTACCAACAAGTTTTACCATATAACTAATGAAACGGTTTGTTTTTTATATGATAGGTCTGCTCGCTGTGCTGTTGCCGGTACAAGCGCAGATGGGACATTTCTATTTTTCAGAGCGATTTACCAGTGGATTGGTCAATAAAGTCTGTCAGGATCAATACGGCTATATCTGGGTTGGTACGGAATACGGATTGAACCGTTTCGATGGCTATCGCTTTACGCCTTTCCTTCATCGTCAGAACGATCCGACCTCGCTTGGTAATAATGACATCTCAAGTATGTTCTGCGACAGAGAGGGGCGCTTGTGGGTAGGAACAGCCAAAGGTCTGGACCGCTATGACTACACGACTGGTGCGTTTGTGCATTATCCTTTTGAAGGTAATGTCTCACCCCGTGTTACCTGCATAACAGAATGTGACAAGGGACGGCTGTTCGTTGCAACGGCTGGCTATGGTTTGTTTGAATTGCAAAAAGATGGTGGTGAGCACCAACCGTCTGAGTTGAAATACGTGGAAGACGGCTTTACGACACCAGAACAAAACCGTTTCTTTAATTGTTTCATGTGTGATAGCAACGGACGCTTTTGGAAAAGTGGCTTTGGTGATGTCGTGACATTCCGAGAGCCCGATGGTAAGACGGTCGAGATGAAGGCTCCTTTGGGAAACGTGTTGACGCTTATCGAACGTAATGGTGAGATGCTGGTGGTCTGCCTCCACGGTATCGCGGTCTATGCGGATGGTGTTCTCAAACCGGCTCCCTTGGATGTGTCTGCCTTTGGAAATAACATCATTCTCGCCAGTGCTTTCCGCGATCATGAGGGTGATATATATATAGGTACGCGCGGGGAAGGCCTGTTCCGTCTTCCTAAAAACAGTCAGAAACTGGAGCGTGTGGAGTGTGTTGCCTGGGGTATCGACTTGAATACGGCTAAAATCTGGGACATCAACGAAGACCGCAATGGCAATCTTTGGATTGCCTGCTATTCCAAAGGTCTGGTTCTGTTGCGCCATACCCCTCCGCAGTTCAGGACGATGGGCTTCGGTACACAGGGTGTGGATCTGGGCTCTACCGTATCGTCGATATGCGAGGGCGATGGTGGTATGCTTTGGGTGACGGTGCAGGGGAATGGTATCTATGGCTTCAACCGTCAGGGGCGTATTGTGGCTAAACCCGCCTCTCCGCCGAATCCCGAATTTATCTTCCGCGACCAACAGAATCGCTATTGGGTGGGCACCGATGACGCTCTCTATGCCTACAATCCCGCAACAGGTCGGAGTCAGAAACAGTTCACTTTCGATTGCGATAAGTTTAACGTTATGACCAGCGATTATGCAGGTAATATCTATATCTCCACCTATTCCAAAGGTTTTTGTATCTATAACCCGCAGACGGGGCAATTACGCAATTTCCGATCGGCTGATCGCGATTCTCTGCGTGGACATATCTGCAACGACTGGGTACTGGCCATGATGCCCGATTCCGAGGGACATATCTGGCTAGCCACTTCTGACGGTTTGTCGTGTTATGACCCCAAGACAGACAGTTTTATGTCGCAAGGGTGGCTACAGCAACTGACACACATCAAATGTAATTCCCTTTGTGCCACAAGTCGGGGAGAAATCCTGATAGGTACTGATGAGGGACTTTATGTGTATAAGAAGGGAAGTAGTGAGCCGCAGCAGGTAGAGGCAATGAGCGACAAGGTGATTGGCTATATTATTGAAGCTGACAATGGCGATATCTGGTGTTCCACACCTATGGGACTTTGGCAGTATGATGTCAAGAAGAAATCCTATGTCGGCCATGTCTATGGTAATGGTCTGGTTTCTAAAGAGTATATTAATTGTGTAGGACTTCACACGAATGATAATCTTATTTGCTTTGCTACCAACGATGGTCTGACCACATTCCGCCCCTCAGATATTACGAGCGGCAGGACGGAACTGACCGACGTGCAGTTGACGGGATTCGTCATTGCCGGCCATGAGTCCAGACCTGTTGTTGCTACCGACCATTTCCAGGTGTCTTATATGGAAACGGAATTGACATTGGAGTTCTCGCTGCTCGACTTCAACAATCCCCGTGGTATTTTCTATGAATACTGTGTCGGTGGTGGCAATTGGGTGCAGAACCCTCAGGGGGTGAACGTTATCCAACTGAGTCATCTACAGCCTGGCACCTATCCTATACAGGTTCGGGCACGTGCAGGGGATCTCTGCTCGGCCACGAAGACCGTTACCATCGAAGTTACACCTCCCTGGTATCGTACCACATGGGCTTACTGCCTGTATTTCCTAGCCCTTGCCGGTCTCGTCAGCCTGATGGTCTATGGCTATCGTCGCAGGGCCAATCGACAGATGGATGAGGAGAAGATGAAGTTCCTTATCAATGCCACCCATGATATCCGTTCGCCATTGACCATCATCCTTTCGGCCTTGAAAAAGGTCAAAGGAGATGGGAATCCCGCTGTTGATACCATCGAACATAATGCCCAGCGCATCCTGAATCTGGTGAATCAGATACTCGATGTGCGTAAAATCGACAAACAGCAGATGCACCTCCATTGTCAACAGACTGATATCGTGGCCTTTACGGAGGGTATTTGCAGAATGTTCGAATTCTCTGCCAAGGAGCGTGATATCCATTTCACTTTCAATCATGAGGGATTAGACCGTTTGGACGCCTGGATTGACCGGACACAATTTGATAAAGTCATTTCCAATCTGCTTTCCAATGCTTTTAAATACAGTAATGACGGCGGTGATGTAACCGTAAATTTGAAGAACTTGGACCATCAGGAAGAAGGACGTGCTCCAAAGATGTTGGAGCTCTCCGTTTCGGATAATGGCGTGGGTATCGACGAAGATAGCCTGAAGCATATTTTCGACCGCTTCTATCAGGGAAGCAATTCCCGCCGGATGCACATTGATGGTACGGGTATCGGCTTGAACCTGTGTAAAATGATTGTTACCATGCATCATGGCACGATTGAGGCTCAAAACCGTACTGATGGCAACGGTGCTGTTTTCACCGTTCGCCTGCCACTGGGCAATGCTCACCTCAAGCCTGAGGAGATGGATGAACAAAAGGAAATCGTTCAGTTGAGTCGAGCCAGGACCTCCACATCGAAGTATCGCGTTCTGATTGTTGACGACGATCTGGAGATGGCTCGCTATGTTTCCTCAGAGTTGGGCAGGTACTATCATTTTGGCATCTGTCCAAATGGCAAAGAGGGTCTGAAAGAGCTTCTTACCAATGAGTATGATGTTGTGGTAAGCGATGTGATGATGCCCGAGATGGACGGCTTTACCATGCTCCGAATGGTGAAAACCAATATCAATATCTCGCACATACCAGTCATCATGCTCACCTCCAAGGCTGATGTGGCCAATCGTCTGGAAGGCTTGGAGCGTGGTGCCGATGCCTTCCTGGCAAAGCCCTTCGATATGGAGGAACTACATATGGTAATCGAGAATCTGGTACAGAGCCGTCTACGCCTGAAGGGCAAGTATTCCGGTGCCCAGCAGGCACAAGCTGAAAAGGTAGACCAACCAGAGGTGCGCGGTAACGATGAGGTGTTGATGGAACGTATCATGAAGGCCATCAATAAGAATATCTCCGATAGCGACTTCAATGTGGAACGCTTGACGCAGGAGGTGGGAATCAGTCGTGTGCAGCTGCATCGGAAGATGAAGGAGCTTACGGGCATCTCCACTAGCGAGTTTATTCGGAATATCCGATTGGAACAGGCGGCAAGACTCCTGAAAGAGCAGAAAATCAATGTGACACAGGTGGCCTATACGGTGGGATTTTCCAATCTGGCTCACTTCTCCACCATCTTCCGGAAACATTTCGGTGTGGCTCCGTCGGAATATGCCGAGCGTGAGACGAGTGTTTAATATTTGTCTCATTTTGTTTCAAAAATCCCGCATCTTACCGGTAGATGCGGGATTTTTGTAACATGAGCACAAAAATGAAAGCAAATGAAACAATTGGAAAAACATGTATGTGCGTTATTATTTACCTTTGCAGCCAGAAATTTCTATTTTTATTAACTTTCATTTAAAACTTTAACAACATGAGAAAAACTTACCAAATGTTTCTTGCGCTGGCATTGATGGTGCTGGGTGCAATGAATGTAAGTGCCGAGGAGATATCCTTACAGGATGTCCCCTTCTGGGATCACCCAAAAACGGGTGGTGTTTGGGGGCTAGACGCCCCAAGAGACACTCCTTCAACGCCTGCTTGGGTTGTAGGAGAGCCTAGTGGCTTGCCTTATGGTGACAGTGAGGTCTTGGATTTCGCTGACCTGTCCGGTTTTGATCAGTTGGTGATAACCTATTCTGCTGGTACACCTCGCGTATTGATGAACCGTGACATCGATGAGGGAGGCTATAATGCTGATGAGGCTCAGTCTCACCTGATTGAATGGCCTAAGAATGGTTGGACAGACAAGTATTTCAAAGATGAAGCCCAAGGTGATCTTAGGGTTTTGACAGTTGATCTGAAGATGATTACGAATGAAAAGGGTTTTGCTTATCTTCATGCCATTAAAGGCGCCAACTGGGCAGACGTTACTGTCGAAGATATGATCCTGATTCGTAAGGGTAAGGAGAAGCAGGTTGGCTGGACCAACATCCTGACCAATAGCGATTTTGAAGGTGATGACACCAGTTCATTTGTCACTGTTCTCAATGGTGACGAAGGCGATGGTAGTGTAACATTCCCAGCCGTGATTGAGGATGGTGTTGGTGTAAACGAGAGCCGTGCGCTGGCCATTAAGTCAATGGCAGGTGCTCCTCAGACCTGGTCTACACAGTTGTTCGTTAAGCTCCCAGAGGTACTGCCTGTCGGTACGGAGTGGCGCTTCTCTATGGATGTGATGTCTGAGCCTGCAGCTAATGTGAGTGTAGGTGGTCATGCTGCACCTCGTACTTGGATTTGCGGTGGTGGTGACGTCTCTGCAGATTTTGCTGATGGAATCACTACAACTGCCAACTGGAATACGATTACCGCAAAGGGTACGATTACCCAAAATCTGTTTGATAAGAACTTCCAGAGCATCGCTTTTGACCTGAATAATGATAAGGAGACTGCTACTCAGTACTACTTCGACAATATCAAGTTTGAGATTTATAAGTATGGAACGGTAGCCGAGTATTCTGACGATGTGATCCAGATTGACTTCGGTTTCGAGAATAATCTTCCCGAGCTTTGCAAAGCTGCCGGTAAGAAACGTGTCATTTTCCCAAAAGAGAGTGCTAAGGTGCTGATCAATGGAGAGGAAGTAAGTATTACCTCTGTTGAAGGTTTCGCCGATGGTCACCTCTATATCTTCCTGGATGAGATTGCTGAAGACGAGGTTCGTGTCATCTTTAATAATCCTGCGGGCGACCTGCAGCTGAAGTATGCTGGTGGTCCTAACGCTGGTCAGGCCATTCCGAATGTTGACGAGATTGCTGAATACAACGCCAATATGTTGTATGAAGCAGGTGATGACGTGTATCCTTACACCATGCTTGCTCCGACGATCGTTTCTGCAAAACCCGAGCAGGGCTCGTTTAACATTAAGAACGATCTGAAGGAGTTCTATGTGAAGTTCGACAAGAAGGCTGATGCTGCCAAGATCGTTGCCAAACTCGATGGCAAGGCTCTGACTGTTAGCCCCGCAGAGGGTCTGACTGAGGAGATTACTATGACTTATGCCGGTGCTGATCTGACCAATGGCCTCCACAAGATTAATATCACAAAGATTTATCCTGAGGAGATTCTCAGTGAGGAGATCTATACCGATACGACTTATGTATTCAGCGTTGGTGCTCCCGATGCTAGCGACGTAGCTATCGAGCTGATTCCGCTTAGCTACTTCAACACTTGCGCTAACGGTTCTGTACCTGAGGGCTTCAAGGTCTTTGCTGATGGCATGGAGGAACGCGTTGCCGGTGGTGCCTATGGTGGCGGTGCACGCTTGTTCAATGACTTTGCTGCCGGTGGTGACTTTACCCATGCACTCTATTTGCGTTCAAATTACGCTACTTATGGCTTCAACGACGACGAGCACAAACTGACGATGGAAGCTGGTAAGACATACACGCTTACCTTCAATGCTGCCCGTTGGAAGTCAAGTGGTGAGTTCCTGAAGGTTCTGTTCCTCAATGCTGCTGGTGATGAGCTGCTTTCTCAGACCGTGACCTGTAATCCTGACGTCAATGGTGCCAAGAGTGCTGTAAAGAATTCATCTGCTTACACTATTGAGTTTACCCCTGAAACAGCAGGTGACTATGAGTTACGCTTTGTTGTAGCTAAGAATGCCGATGGTGAGGATGCAGGTGAGGAATGGCATGAGCTCCTGCTTGCCAATGTGAAGTTTGCGTATATTCCCACCAGCTTCGGTGTTGTAGAGACCATCGCTGTCAACGAGGCTCTGGAGAAGGCTCAGAAGACACAGGCTGATAACGCTGACGAGCGCTATGACGGTGCTGCTCAGACGGCTCTGAATGAGGCTGTGGCAAAGGTTGAGGCTGAGAAGGCCGGTTATACCTCTCCTTCTGAGTGTAACGCAGCCGTTGAACTGCTGAATAAGTGCAGTGCAGACCTGATTGATCACGTCAATCTCTGTAACAACTACGATCAGTTGATCAAGGAGGGTAGCGATGTGGTTCGTCAGCATGCTGAAGACAAGTTTGCCGCTCTCGATATGTATGCTCAGTTGGTAGCGCTCGTCAATAAGTATCACGGTGTTTCTGTCATGCAGAACGACGGTACTGAGGAAGAGCCCAATTGGCAGAAGCACTATACCTTCGATGTACTGAAGGACGATGCTGCTCTGACAACTGCTGTTGCTGAGTTGACCGATATCGTTAATACGACATCGAAGTTGTTCACTACAGGTGCATCTCAGAGAAATACAACAGGTGTGGCTGCTCTGGTTGAGCGTCTGCGCTTGGGTGCTGAGACCCTGAAGGCTCTGGGTCGTGCTGAGGATTCTTATCCTGTATTGCAGGCTCTCAATGCCCTCGAGGATGATGACGAGCTGGCTGAGGTCCTGAAGAACTATGTCAAGAACGACATCTATGGTAAGCTGAAGGACGATACAAATGCCTTGTTCAAGGAGACTGTCAATGAGGAAACCGGTGATGTCACCAGAGAGTCTATCGACATGACCGTCTTCGTGAAGAACCCGAACCTCTATGCACGTGAAAAGACGACAGTGGTTGAGGGTTGGACCAATGTTCAGGGTAATGCCGCTGCATGGAGCAGTTGGGATGGTAATGTTTCTCACAGCAACAAGACCGAATATGTTGAGGACTGCGCTCTGCATCCGGGTTGGCATGCTGTTGCCTATGTTGAGCAGACCATTACTGACCTGCCCGCAGGTGTCTACACCATTAAGTTCAATGCATGGGATAACTCTGATACATCCGATGGTACTTACGCTTATGTGAAGACCTCTTCAACACCTGCCCTTGAGGAGGGTGAAGAGATGGATCTCGACAAGACGGCCGGCTATGCACTGATGACAGGTAAGGCTATTCCTGAGGAAGGTATTACCGATATCGTGGTTACTGATGGCGTCCTGACCCTCGGCTTCGCATGGGGTAATCAGTCTCAGGCCTTCTTCGAGTATGTGAATGTCCTGCTGACCGGTGCAGCAAAGGGCTTCGATTATGCTAAGGCTTACGAGGAAATCGCTGCTGGTATCGAGACACTCGATGCTACACCTGCCGCTAAGGTGCGTGCTATCCAGATCTTCGACCTCAATGGTCGTCGTCTGAGCAAGGCCCAGAAGGGTGTCACGATCGTCAAGAAGGTAATGAGCGATGGCTCTGTCAAGACAGAGAAGGTGATTGTGAAGTAATCCAAGCATCTATCAATACTCTCGTTTAAGTGGCGGACTTCGGTTCGCCACTTTTTTTGTCTGATGTGGTTGTTATTTCCATATTTTTTGCTATCTTTGCAGCCGATATTGCAATTAACAAGGAAATGAAAGATAAACTGAAACTATTAAGTCCTGCTTTAGTCGTGGTGGCGCTGGTGGTTATCGCCATCTGTCTGGTTGTATACGAACGTGAGTTCTTATGGAAGGCGCAGGAAATGAATCTTTTCTTGGATACGCCGCTGTTCCTGAAGCAGCAGATGGTGACTTCCGGCTGGTTGCTGACATGGTTGGGCTGTTATTTCACAGAGTTTTTCTATTACCCGATATTGGGCGTCATCTGGCTCACACTATGGTGGACGATGCTCCTATTGGTTCTCTGGCGTACCTTCCGCATCCCCGTCAGATGGACGGCTGTGCTGCTGATTCCCTTAGCGGCCATTGTCATTATGAACATGGATCTTGGTTATTGGATCTATTATCTGAAATTACGAGGCCATTTCTTTGCTGCTGCAATAGGAACAACCATAGCCGTAGGTGCGGTATGGCTCTACCGCTTGTTGCCTGCGAAGTATTACCTCTCACCTCTGTATATATTTATCAGTACAGGTGTGCTCTATCCGCTTATCGGATTCTATGGCCTTTTGGCTGCACTGCTGATGGGACTGCTCGCTTGGCGCATGGAGAAACAAACGTTAACTGAGCGCCTCATTGTTTCGGTGGTGGTTGTCTTGTCGATTGTGTTCTGGCCGCTGTTCTACTACAATTATGTGTTCTATCAGACCAATATTGTGAACATTTGGTGGACGGGGCTGCCGTTGTTTATCGTCGATAAGGAATTGCCCAATTTCTATCTCCCCTATTATGTCCTGGCTGCCTCGTTGGCAGGTCTGGCTCTGATGTATGGATGCTGGAAGGAAGAAGAGGAGCGTAGTAACAGCGAAGGGCTTGCTACCGAGAATGTCGCAAAAAAGAAGAAAGCGGAGAAGGGAAGGAAAAAGACCGTGAAGATTCCCGTCCGATGGCTCCTGATCCATGTGATCCTCGTGGTGGCAGTAGGCTATAGTATTCATCGTTTCTGGTTTAAGGACCATAATTTCCACAAGGAATTGCGGATGGAGCAATGTATGGAGAATCTCGACTGGGAGGGTGTGTTGGCTGTGGCCGCTGCTGATGCCGAGGAACCCACGCGTGCCATTGTGATGATGAGGAATCTGGCCCTGTTCCGCGTCGGGCGCCAGGGTGATCAGATGTATCGATATATCGATGGTTCGAAACCCTGCCAGGATCCTGTACCGGTGCGTATGATGCAGGTCTGTGGCTATAGTATGTACTATAATTATGGCCTTGTCAACTATTGTCACCGTTGGTGTCTGGAACAGGGCGTTGAGTTCGGTTTCCGTGCGGAATACCTGAAATATCTGATGCGTTGTTCCCTTGTCAATGGCGAGTATCAGGAGGCGCGCAAGTATGCATCGCTGTTGAAACACACGCGCTATCACAAGGCCTGGGTAGGTAAATATGAGCGTTTTATCGGTCAGCCCAATTTGTTGAAGGCCAATGCCGAGTTCTCACCCATTTTCCACTTGATGACTGGCGGCGATGTGCTTGGGTCAGACCAGATGATGGCCGAGAAGTTCATCATGGAGAGATTCCTGAAGGGATACAGCGACGACAAACTCTATAAGGAAATGTCGCTTATCTCTGCCATGTGGGAGAAGGATATTCAATTGTTCTGGCCCCGTTTCTTCGACTATGCACAGAGCCATTCCGACGAGCGCATGCCTGTTCATTACCAGGAGGCTGCCTATCTGTATGGCAATCTGGAACATGAAGTGGATATCAGCAAGATGCCATTCGACGATCAGGTGAAGCGCGACTATGCGGCCTTCATGGATCTGGCCAATAACGCCACGAGTGAAAGTGAGGATGTGATGCGTCCCATCTTCTTCCAACGCTTTGGTCATACCTTCTATTACAACTATTTCTTTGTTCACGACCTTTATCTTTATTAACTTTGAACTTTGAACTTTATGATTACAAAGATAAACGATAGAAACAGGATGAGGCTTTTCATGGTAGGAGTAATCTCTTACCTCTTACCTCTCACCTCTTGCCTCTTCATCTCCTGTCACAACGTCTCGGTGCCCACTCAGTTTACTGACATCAAGAGGGCTGCGCCTATCTATCCCGACTATACTGACGTGACGATACCGGTCAATATCGCTCCGCTGACTTTCGAGATGGAGGATTCCTGCGACGAGATGGTGGCACGGTTTACGGTGGGTGACTATGAACTGGTGTGTGGTGGTAAGGCTGTACAGCCCGATATGAACGACTGGCGCGAGTTGGTCGACAAGGCTGTTGGCAGTAAAAAGGATATCAATGTCGAGGTGTTTGTCCAGCTCGATCAGCAGTGGTGGCGATACAAGCCCTTCCGTATCACCGTTTCTGGCGACAGCATCGATCCGTATTTGAGTTATCGACTCATCTCACCAAGCTATGTGGCCTATGAGGAGCTGACTCTGAACCAGCGCTGTCTGGAGAATTACGAGGAGCAGGTGATGGTCGACAATATGCTCTGTGGCAAGGAAACCACAGGCCAGTGCGTCAATTGTCACAACTACCAGCAATACAACCCCCGCCGCATGCAGTTCCATGCCCGTCAGTTCCATGGAGGCACTGTGATTGCCTATGATGGCAAGTTGAGTAAGATCAACATGCGCAACGACTCCATCCTCTCTGCAGGTGTCTATCCTGCCTGGCACCCGTGGCTCCCGCTGATTGTCTATTCCACAAATAAGACCAGTCAGAGTTTTCATACCCGCAACCTCAATAAAATCGAGGTGTTTGACGCAGTGAGCGATCTGATAGCCTATGATGTGACCAAGAACGAGGTGACGAATATCGAAAACCAGGAAACCGAGTTTGAGGTGTTCCCCGTCTGGGCGCCCGATGGCAAGACGCTCTATTATTGCAGTGCCCATTTCGAGTTCCTCGATACGGTTGCTCATGATGTGGAGGTCGTTCGCAGGTATAAGGAGGTGAAATACAATATCTATAAGAAGTCGTTCGATCCCGATACCTACCAGTTCGGTCCACGGGAATTGGTTTTCCAGGCCGACAGTCTTGATAAGAGTGCCACCCTTCCGCGTGTATCACCCGACGGACGGTTCCTGATCTTTACCCTGGGTCATTATGGTGTCTTCCATATCTGGCACCGTGAGGCCGACCTCTATCTGTTGGATCTCACCAATGGTGAAATCCGTGCGATGGATGAGATTAATTCACCTGAGACGGAAAGCTATCATTCTTGGTCGAGCAATGGCAGATGGGTGGTGTTCAGCAGCCGTCGCGATGATGGTAGTTATACCCGTCCGTTCTTTGCACATATCGATGCCAACGGCAAGGGAAGCAAACCTTTTGAATTGCCTCAGGCCGATCCCGACTACCATCGCCAGTTCATGAAGTGCTACAATGTCCCTGAGTTCATGCGTGGTCCTGTCGAGGTGTCACCTCAGGTATTTGCAAGTTTGCTGAAGGCCAGCGACGGCGACCCCGTGAAATATGTTCCGAAACTGACCAAGTAATCTGTCTGGTGTCGCACCGGAGAAGGTTTGTTGAATGAAAATACCGGTTCGCTGAATTGTTTTGGCGAACCGGCTTGTTTTGTCTACCTTTGCAGCAACAATACAATTTTTCTCCGTTTCCTACGTTATTGTATATGAATAGAAAGGTCTGGATGAAACAGTCGAAGCAGGAAAACCTGATTTATCTGGTGGTGTGGGGATTGCTCTTTGCATCTCCGCTGATCAGTCTTTATGTGCGCATGGTGAGCGATCAGAATTTGCCATTCGACTGGACCGAGGTACTGATCGTATGGCGCAGATTCTCGGTTTACCTGCTGCTGTTCCTGATCCATAACTTCTTCCTGGCCCCGCTGTTGATACACCGTCATAAGCGCACGCTCTATTTCTCCATCGTGGTAGCGGTTTTACTGGCTTTTACGGTCTATCAATGTAACAGCCGTCCCCCCATCAAACAGTTCGACAGACTTGAACCACCACCTATGGAACAGCCTGGCAGACACGAGCCGCCACCTTTCGAGAGGCATGCCCCACGCATGGATCATCATCCTGAGATGCTGCATGAAGACCACCGTCGGGAGATGCCGCCACCCTTTGTGGGCGAGCATGATATCTTGGCCATTGTGGTGCTGATCCTGATGTTTGCGGCGAACCTCGGTATCAAGGGCTATTTCCGCAGTCGCGACGACCGTAAGCGTCTGGCAGAACTGGAGAAGGAGAATCTGGAGCAGCAGCTGGCCTATCTGCGCTATCAGATCAATCCGCATTTCTTCATGAACACGCTCAATAATATCCACGCCCTCATCGACATCGATCCGGTGAAGGCGCAGGAAACCGTCGTGGAACTCTCGAAGATGATGCGCTACGTTCTATACGAGGGTGACAGGCAGGGTGTCCCCCTGACAAAGGAGGTAGCCTTTGTGCGTACTTATATCAAACTGATGCAGTTGCGATACAGCGACAAGGTACGCATCACACTTGATCTGCCCTCAGAGGTGCCCGACCGCACCATCCCGCCCCTGATACTCATCTCGTTTATCGAGAATGCCTTCAAACACGGTGTCAGCTATCAGCGCGAGTCGTTCATCGGAGTGAAGATGGCGGTGGAGGGTGACGCACTGCGTTTTGAGTGTCGCAACTCGAAGGCCGAGAAGCCCAATGAAGAGAAGGGTGGTGTGGGACTTGCCAATGTCCGTAAGCGACTCGACCTGCTTTATAATCACAACTACACGCTCAGCATTCATGACGATGCCGATGTCTATACCGTTGAACTCAATATCCCATTAGTATGATACGCTGTCTTGCCATCGATGATGAGCCGTTGGCTCTGCAACAGATCGTTGCCTATATCGGCAAAGTGCCGTTCCTGGAGCTTGCCGCCCAGTGTCAGAGTGCCATTGAGGCCCGTCAGTATCTGGAGAACGATACGGTGGATGCCATCTTCTGCGACATCAACATGCCCGACCTCAACGGCATGGACTTTGTGAAGTCGCTTGCAGTGCCGCCACTGGTCGTCTTTACCACTGCCTATTCGGAGTATGCCGTTGAGGGCTTCCGCGTGAATGCCGTCGACTATCTGCTGAAGCCCTTTGGCCTTCAGGACTTCCAGCGTGCTGCTAACCGCCTCAAGGACAGATTCGAGGCTTCTGCAAATCCTTCTGCGTCAGACAATTCTCTCACCTCTCATCCCTCACCTCTCACCTCTGACGATAATACCCTCTTCCTGAAGACCGACTATCGCATCATAAAGGTGAGCATCTCCGACATCGTCTATATCGAGGGCATGAGCGAATATCTGAAGGTGTGGCTTGATGGGGAATCCAAGCCCATCATTACCCTTCTTTCCATGAAAAAGATGGAGGAGCGGCTGCCCGATTATTTCATGCGCATCCATCGCTCCTACATCATCAATCTTACCAAGATTCAGGAGGTCAATAAAAACCGCGTCATCATGGGTCCGGACGTCTACCTACCCGTTGGCGACCTTTATAAAGAAGTCTTTCAGTCTTATTTAAACACGAAATTTCTGGGGAAATAAGTCCGAGACTCAGTCATCTATGATCTTAATGCGTCCCTGTGGCTTGGCGTAAGATCTGCCGGTTGTGCCGCCAAGCACATTGCGCAGATAGTCTGACAGGGCCTCGTAGTAGCGTAGTGAGCTCTCCTGAAGCACCACACATTTCTTGAAACAGTCGAAGAATCCGCCACCCTCATGGTTGTAGTTCGTCAGGGCGACGCTATAGGTGCGCTGCATGTCGATGGGCGCATAGCTGCCGTCGACCCTCTGGATTTCAATGTCGCTCACTCTATGGCTCTTGCTGTGGATGGTGAACCGCAATCCGGAACATTGTGGGAAGTTGCCGTCGAGCACAGGCACGAGTGCCGTACAGCGGGTGAGCATCTGTTTCAGTTGTTCGGCGGTTACCGAGATGCGACGCAGCGTGTTATCGTAGGGCAGCATGCCGATGATATCGCCGTAGGTGATGTCGCCGGCATGGATATCATTACGGATACCACCGCCGTTCTCCAGTCCGATATCGGCCTTCATGGCGTAACGGTAGGCATCGGCCACCAGGTCACCGGCATTCGTCTCCTCACCGCGCACAATCCACTGGTCGTTCTCGTCGCTCACCACCAGCGTGTAGTCGCTGTGGGCCACCACCTCCGAGGTGACAGCCTTTACCATCTTGTGGATACTGTCAACGGTGGCCGTAATCTTCGCATTCTCGTAAGGGATGTCCTTACTCTTAATGAGATGGGTGGTGCAATGGCCGTCGGGCGTGATCACCAGCTTGCCTACATTGGCGAACTGCGTGCCTGTCTGCGTGACGGTGATCTCCTTGCCGTCGAGGTTCTTGATACGCGCATTCTCGATGATCTCGTGCGAATGACCGTCGAGCACCACGTCGATACCTCGGGTGTGATTCACCAGACGATACGAACTGATGCCCATCGATTGTGGCGTCTCGCCCACATGCGAGAGCAGCACCACATAATCAGCCCCCTCAGCACGGGCTTTGTCGACTGCCCGCTGGATAAGCTGATAGAAAGCTTTCGGCTTCAGGTCGTAAAGCAGGATACCGTTGGTATCATAAAAGGAGTAGCCTTCGAGGATCATCGTCTCTGGCGTGCAGGCGCCGACGTAGGCCACTTTCTTATGACCGTATTCATGAATGACGTAAGGCGCAAACAATGGCTGCGGTTCTCCAGCCTCATAGAGATTGGCACATACCACGGGGATGCCTGTCTGCTCCAACAGCTGCAGCATGCGGGGCACACCATAGTCGAACTCATGGTTGCCTAAGGTCAGGGCGTGGTAGTCCATCTGGCGCAGGATATCGGCAATGTATTGTCCCTTCGAGATGGCTCCCGTGGTATTGCCCTGCAGGAAGTCGCCACAACAGACGGCTGCCGCATAGGCTGTATCGGAACGGTTGATGGCATCGCGTAGACCAGCAATCTTAGTGTAGCCGTCGATACCGCAATGGGCGTCGTTCTCATAGAGAATCACAATGCTTTTCTGGGCACAAATCACGTTACAGCCCATCATCAGGGCTACCATGCTAAGGAAAAGATTCTTTTTCATCATGTTTCAATTGTATTCTTTTGCGCTGCAAAGATACGTATTTTTTCAAAAACAAAAAACAATGAAACAAATAAAAGCGTGAAATCGTTGCCTTTTTAGTAACTTTGCAGCCAAATCAACAAAACCAATGAAATGAAAAGACTTATTATCAGTTTGATGATCGTGATGTTCACGATTGCTGTTTTTGCACAAGATGTAAAGGTGGAGTTTATTACACCGAGTATCGTACACATTGTAAAGGGTCAGCCCACGAAGACGCTGGTGGTTACAGCAAAGCCAGAGAATGTGGCTGTCAGTAAGAGCGGCAGCACATGGAAAAGCAGCGAGCTGACGGTCAAGCAGGATGCCCAGGGAAACCTGACCTTCCTCACGGCGAAAGGCAAACTGCTGCTGAAGGAGAAGGACAGCAATGTAGCCGAAGCCCGTCAGACCTTTACTTTGGACAAGGATGAGACTGTCTATGGCTTAGGTACGATTCAGGACGGCAAGATGAACCGTCGCGGCACCAAGAAGCGTATGGAACAGTCGAACCTCGAGGACTTTCAGAATGTACTGCAGAGCATCAAGGGCTGGGGACTCTATTGGGAGAACTATTCGCCGACACTCTTTGAGGATAATGCCCAAGGGATGACCTTCGATGCCGAAGTAGGCGAGGGGATTGATTATTACTTTATGTATGGCGGCTCAGCCGATGGCGTTATCGCCCAGATGCGCTATCTGACGGGCGATGTGCCGATGTTCCCTCTGTGGACCTACGGCTATTGGCAGTCGAAGGAACGTTATAAGACTGCCCGCGAGACGGAGGGCATCGTCGATAAGTATCGTTCGTTGCAGGTGCCCCTCGACGGTATCATCCAGGACTGGCAGTACTGGGGCTCCAACTATCTGTGGAACGCGATGGACTTCCTCTCAGAGGACTTCAGCAATGGCAAGCAACTGATCGACAACGTGCATAAGAAGCATGCCCACTTTATGATTTCCATCTGGGCCAGCTTCGGTCCGATGACGCAGCAGTTCCGTGAGTTGGAAAAGATCGGCAGTCTGTTGCCTTTCGAGACCTGGCCGCAGAGCGGTATCTCGCATGTCTGGCCGCCGATGCGCGACTATCCGTCGGGTGTTAAGGTCTATGACGCTTTCCATCCCGAGGCCCGCGCCATCTATTGGAAATACCTGAAGAAGCTCTATGATTACGGCACGGATGCGTGGTGGATGGATTCTACCGATCCCGATTTCTTCAATCCCCGTGAGAGTGATTACGAACATAAGGTCTATGGCGGCACATGGCGTTCACAGCGTAATGCCTTCCCGCTGGAGACGGTGCGTGGTATCTACCAGGCCCAGCGTCAGGACGACAGGGGCAAGCGCATCTTCATCATGACGCGCTCGTCATTCGCCGGACAGCAGCACTACGGCTCGAACATGTGGAGCGGCGATGTGAACTCCTCTTGGGACATGTTGCGCAAGCAGGTACCGGCAGGTCTGAGCTTCACCCTGACGGGTAATCCCAATTTTAATACCGATATTGGCGGTTTCTTCTGCAGTTCGTATAATACTAAGGGCAGCGGCTCGGCTCCGAAGAATCCACAGTTCCAGGAGCTTTACGTGCGCTGGATGCAGTATGGCTTGTTCTGTCCCGTCTTCCGTAGTCATGGTGCCGATGCGCCGCGTGAGATCTGGCAGTTTGGCAAGAAGGGTGAACCCGTCTACGATGCTATTGAGAAGACCATCCGTCTGCGCTATCGCCTGATACCTTATTTATATAGTACCGCCTGGCAGGTCACCTCGAACAACGACAGCTACATGCGTCCGCTCTTTGCCGACTTCGCTGCCGACAAGAAAGTGTGGGACATCACCGATGCATTTATGTTCGGTCGCAGCATTCTCGCTGCCCCCATCGTCGATCCGCAGTATACCGAGGAAAAGGTGATCCGTACCAATGCGATGACGGGATGGGATAGGAGGAAGGAGTCAGGTGACAGAAGTCAGGAGTCAGTAGTAAATTGGCAGGAGACGAAGACGGCGGTAAAGTATCTGCCGAAGGGGGCTGTATGGTATGACTTCTGGACCAATCAGAAGTATCAGGGCGGACGGAACGTGACGCTCACGACTACCTTCGACCGTGTGCCGATGTTCGTGCGTGCCGGCAGTATCCTGCCCCTTGGCCCCGAGATGCAGTATGTGGGTGAGAAGACGTGGGACAATCTCGAAATCCGCGTCTATCCAGGAGCCGACGGCACATTTACCCTTTATGAGGATGAGGGCGACAGCTATAACTACGAGAAGGGTGTCTACAGCACCATCACTTTCCTATGGAATGACAAGACCCGCCATCTGACCATAGGTGCTCGGAAGGGTGAATTCCCGGGGATGTTGAAGTCGCGCCGCTTTACGGTTGTTTTGCCCGATGGACGCCAGCAATTGGTAGAATACGACGGTGCGGAAAGTGTTATTTCGCTCAAGTAACACGCGTGTGTTACATTTTCAAAGTTTTGTGATACATAAGAAGAGCCCGATGTGGCTCTTCTTTTGTAATTTTGCACCATTGCTAATAAACTATTCATTAATTTTAGGGAAATGAAGAAAAGATTTTTAACTTTACTCGCTTTGGCTGGCTGTCTGTCAGTCCAGGCGCAAGGTCTGAAGGATGTCTATAAGGACTACTTCATGATTGGTGTCGCTGTCAACCAGCGTAATATCTCGAATCCTGATCAGGTGGCTCTCATTAAGAAGGAGTTCAACAGCATGACGGCTGAGAACGACATGAAGCCCCAGCCTACTGAGCCTGAGGAGGGTCAGTTCAACTGGGAGAATGCCGACCGCATCGCCAACTTTGCCCGTGCTAACGGTATCAAGCTGCGCGGTCACACTCTGATGTGGCACTCACAGATTGGCCGCTGGATGACTGCCGAGGGAACAACCAAAGAGCAGTTCTATGCCCGCATGAAGAATCATATCCAGGCAATCGTCTCCCGTTACAAGGATGTCGTCTACTGCTGGGATGTGGTGAACGAGGCTATGTCTGATGATGCCAACGCTACCGATCCTTATCGTCAGAGCGCCATGTACCGTCTCTGCGGTGACGAGTTCATCGAGAAGGCATTCATCTATGCCCACGAGGCTGATCCGAAGGCCCTGTTGTTCTACAATGACTACAGTACCGTTGATCCCCACAAGCGTGATCGTATCTACAACATGGTGAAGAAGATGAAGGCTAAGGGTGTGCCCATCGATGGTATCGGTATGCAGGCCCACTATAACATCTACTACCCCTCTGAGGCTCGCCTCGACTCAGCCATCACGTTGTTCAAGAGCATCGTGAAGCACATCCATATCACCGAGTTCGACATCCGTGTGAACGAGGAGATGGGTGGTGGTCTGTCGTTCAGCCGCGAGGGCGCCACGGTGACCGACTCTGTGAAGCAGCACCTGGCCGACCAGTATGCCCGTTGCTTCCGCGTGTTCCGCAAGCATAAGGATGTCATCGACTGTGTGACCTTCTGGAACCTCGGCGACCGCGACTCTTGGCTCGGTGCCCGCAACTATCCGCTGCCTTGGGATGAGAACTATCAGCCCAAACTCGCTTATGAGTATATCCGTGATATGAAGGCGCCTAAGTGGGATATGCCTGCTCGTCCGCCACGTCAGCCCCGTCCACAGGGTGGCTTCGGCCAGGGCTTTGGCCAGGGCCAGGGCTTTGGTCAGGGCGGTCCCCGTCAGGGTGGCTTCGGTCAGGGTGGACAGCGTCCTGGTGGCCAGGGTGGTCCTGGTGCACAAGGTGGACAGCGTCGTCGCGGCCAGGGTGGCCCTGGTGGCTTCGGCGGCTTCGGTCAGCAGCGTCCGCAGTTTGATGCCGCTCGCGCCTTCCCGCCACAGGAGGGTATCAAGGAGGACTTCGTACCTTCTGAAATGAACCAGCCCGGACAGCAGTATCCGCAGGTGAACTCTCAGGGTTATGCCCGCTTCCGTATTGTGGCACCCGATGCTCAGGCTGTAAATGTTGGTCTCGGTCTTGGAGGCCAGGGTGGCACCAATCTCACCAAGACCTACGACGGTTCATGGGTAGGCACCACAGCCGGCCCGATGGACGAAGGTTTCCACTATTATCACATCACTGTCGACGGTGGTACATTCAACGATCCCGGCACCAACAACTACTACGGTTCTACCCGTTGGGAGAGCGGTATCGAGATCCCTGCCAAGGATAAGGACTTCTACGCTATGAAGAACGTGCCTCACGGCAAGGTGCAGCAGATCCTCTTCTGGAGTGAGAGCACCCAGCAGTGCCGTCGCGCTTTCGTCTATACCCCGCCTACCTACGACAAGGATCAGAAGACCAATTACCCCGTGCTCTATCTGCAGCATGGCTGGGGTGAGGACGAGACCGCCTGGATGACCCAGGGTCACGCCAACCTCATCATGGACAACCTGATTGCCGAGGGTAAGATCAAGCCGTTCATCGTGGTATGTACCTATGGTATGACCAATGAGATGGGCTTCGGTGGTGGCGCTCGTGGGGCTGCTGCCTCGAACTTCGAGAAGGTGCTCTGCGACGAGCTCATTCCTTATGTCGATGCAAACTTCCGCACCATCTCCAAGAAGGAGAGCCGTGCTATGGCCGGTCTGTCGATGGGTGGTATGGAGACACATTCTATCACACTGAGTCGTCCAGAGTTGTTCAATTACTACGGCCTGCTCAGCGGCGGTGTCTATACCCCCGAGGAGATCAAGGATAAGAAGCAGGTGAAGTATATCTTCCTGAGCTGCGGTTCTAAGGAAGGTCCCGACCGCATCAAGGAGGCTGTCGACAATCTGAAGAAGGCCGGCTATAATGCCGAAGGTCACATCTCTGAGGGCACTGCCCACGAGTTCCTGACCTGGCGTCGCGCGCTCCGTCAGATGGCTCTGAGCCTGTTTAAGTAAAATTGAAGAATTGAAAAATTGAAGAATTGAATATATAATTGAAATGAAGAAGAAGTTATTTTTCGGATTGATTCTGGCGATAGCTGGAACGACGTCCGTATTTGCACAGTTCCGTCAGGTCGATCCCAGAGCGAATGTCGGCCTGAAGGATGCCTACAAGGATTATTTTACTATTGGTGTAGCACTGAACCAGCGCAACGTCAGTGACGATGCTCAGAAGGCGCTCGTCATCAAGCAGTTCAACAGCGTGACTGCCGAGAACGACTGGAAGCCCGGTGAGATCCACCCCAAGGAGGGCGTTTGGAACTTCGAGAAGGCCGACAAGATTGCCGACTTCTGCCGTCAGAACGGTATCAAGATGCGTGGTCACTGTCTGTGCTGGCATTCTCAGTTTGCCGACTGGATGTTTACCGACAAGAATGGCAAGCCCGTCAAGAAAGAGGTGTTCTATCAGCGTCTGCGCGACCATATCCACACTATCGTCAAGCGTTATAAGGATGTGGTCTATGCCTGGGATGTGGTGAACGAGGCCATGGCCGACGACAACCAGTTTGGTCCCCGCTTCGGCTTCGGACGTGGAGCTCAGGAGCCGAGTCCCTATCGTCAGAGCCGTCACTTCCAGCTCTGTGGCGACGAGTTCATTGCCAAGGCTTTCCAGTTTGCCCGTGAGGCCGATCCCGACGTGCTGTTGTTCTACAACGACTACAGCACCGTCGACGATGGCAAGCGTGAGCGTATCTATAATATGGTGAAGAAGATGAAGGATGCTGGTGTGCCCATCGATGGTATCGGTATGCAGGGCCACTACAACATCTACTTCCCTGATGAGGATCGTCTCGAAAAGGCTATCGTCCGTTTCAAGGAGATTGTGAAGCACATCCACATCACCGAGCTCGACTTGCGTATGAACAACGAGAGCGGTGGTCAGCTGATGTTCTCGCGTGGAGAGGCTAAGCCGATGGCCGAGTATATGGGAACCCTGCAGACCGACCAGTATGCCCGTCTGTTCAAGGTGTTCCGCAAGCATGCTGACGTCATCGACAACGTCACCTTCTGGAACCTGGGCGACAAGGACTCCTGGCTTGGTGTGAACAACCACCCGCTGCCCTTCGACGAGAACTACCGTCCGAAGGCCTGCTTCCGTGCTATCCGCGACTTCGATCCCGCCCTCGACAAGCGTGTGCCGAAGGAGGACTTCGTCAGCAATCCGTGGAACCAGCCCGGTCAGGAGTGGCCGAAGGTGAACAGCGAGGGCTATGCCCGTTTCCGTATCGAGGCTCCCGATGCCAAATCGGTGATTGTCAGTCTCGGTCTCGGTGGCCGTGGCGGCACTGTACTGAAGAAAGACAATGACGGTGTCTGGACAGGCACCACCGAGGGTCCGATGGATCCTGGTTTCCACTACTATCACCTGACCATCGACGGTGCTACTGTCAACGACCCAGGTACAGGCAACTACTTCGGCAGCTGCCGTTGGGAGAGCGGTATTGAGATTCCCGCTCCTGATCAGGAATTCTATGCCGAGCGCACTGATATTCCTCATGGCAGCATGCAGACGGTGAAGTTCTACTCACCCAGTCTTGGCAAGATGCAGGAAGCAACGGTCTATCTGCCCTATGGCTATGGCCAGCTCGTCGACAAGAAGGGCAATCCTGTAAAGGCAGGTGCCAAAGGCACTCAGGAGCGTTATTCTGTGCTCTATCTGCAGCATGGCTGGGGTGAGAACGAAACCAGCTGGCCCATACAGGGTAAGGCAGGTCTCATCATGGATAACCTGATTGCCGACGGTAAGATCAAGCCTTTCATCATCGTGATGGCCTATGGTCTGACCAACGACTTCAAGTTCGGAACCATCGGTCAGTTCACGGCTGAGGAGTTTGAGAAGGTGCTCATCGACGAGCTGATTCCTTATATCGACACAAACTTCCTGACCAAGGCCGACAAGTGGAACCGCGCTATGGCCGGTCTGTCGATGGGTGGTATGACCACTAAGCTCATCACCCTGCGCCGTCCTGAGGTGTTCGGCTACTGGGGTCTGCTCTCTGGCGGTCAGTATGCCCCTGAGGAGATCAAGGATCCGAAGGCTGTGAAGTACATCTTCGAGGGTTGCGGCTCTAAGGAGAATCCCGATGGCATCAACAAGAGCGTCTCTGATCTGAAGGCTGCCGGCTTCAATGCCGAGGCTCTGATTTCCGAGGGTACGGCTCATGAGTTCTTGACCTGGCGCCGCTGCCTCTATCAGATGGCTCAGAGCCTGTTCAAGTAATCAGTAAATATCCATATAAAAATCTGCGGCATGAATCAAATTCATGCCGCAGATTTTATTATCGCTGATAATCAAGAATACCCTTCGCAAGGATTGAACAAAAAGAAGCCCTCCACAACGGAGGGCTTCTTGGTTAGATTGATTAGATGGAGCTGTCGCCGCTGTTGCTGGAGCTGCGCTGGATGGTGATCGAGGCTACGGTCGTGCCGTCGTTGGTGATCACGAGGTGCGACGTGCCTGCCTGCGAGAGTGCGCCCGATACCTGGAAGTTCTCATCATCATAGGTGAGGCTGGTGAGGTTCTGACCCGACATGTCGCTGGCCTGCAGCTCGTCGAGGTTCTCACCGACGAGGAACACCTCGAAGGCACCCGTATCCGTATCAGCGATGACGGTGGTCGACAGGTTCTGCGTAGCACCCTCGGCGGTGAGCTTCAGTCCGGTGATGCTCACGCTCGGAGTGACGGCCACGAGGGCTGCCACGAAGATGGCCTGCTCGTCGACAATCACCTTGAATTCACCCGGCTGGGCGTTCGAGATAGTCGCCTGGATCAGGGTATCCGACTGCGAACCGAGGGTGATCTGTGAGCCGGCAGGCACCACGAAGTTCTCGGCCGTCAGCTCTGCCAGACCCGTACCGGCGATGGCAATGCTGTAGTTATTGCCCGCAGTTATGGTGGTCGAACCGCCGTTGTTCAGGGCATCGCCATTGGCGGTGACTGATACGATGCTGGTGCCGCCAGCTGCGCCGAACGACAGGTTATACACACTGGGATCACCCGTTGCAGCCTGTACGCTGACGGGCCAGTTGCCAGTGCCTTGAGGGGTGAAGAAAAACACCATCTCTTTCTCGGAAATAGCCTTAGGCACAACTACCGAGTTACCCACCTTGATAACGGTGGCATCGCCGAAGTTGGCGCCGAACAGTTGGATCTTACACTCCTTGCCGGCCTCATACTTCATTGTACCGCCCACGGGCACAGGTGCGCCGTCGACGACGACCGCCGAGATGTAGGGCAGCGTCTGTAGATTGCCGAAGGCGCGCTCCACAATCACATTGCCGTCCTTGTCCTTGAGCTGGAAGCTCTTGATGGCCACATAGTCGTAGGTCTTGGCGAACTCCTTGAGGTTGACTGACAGCTGGTTGTAGCTCAGGTTAACGAGTTTGCCTGCCAGGAGGCTACTGTGCTCGGCACCCTCACCGTCGAGCATCACCACGCTGATGGGCGTAGCACCCAGATAGGTCTGCGACAGGCGTGTACCGTTCATCACCAGACGGGTCACGGGCGGCACCAAGTAAGTACGGCCAGCGTTAAGCGGGATGAGCTGTGCGCCCTTGCCGAAAGCCATTGACTTTACGGCAATGACACCGTCGCTCTCATAGCCCTCGTCCTCGACATCCGTTAAGATGGCGGTGTTGGCAATCATCGCCTTTAACTCGGGATCCGGCAGGAAGCGGATTTTAATACTACGCAGGTTCTTAGAGAAGTCTGCAGTGAACTCAGCCTCGCTGCTAGTCGACTTAGCGCTAACGACGAGGGAGAAGGTTCCGAGGTTCGGAATCTGCACCGAATGGCCGTTGAGCACAAAGTAGTTCATGCCATCAAACAGAGCCTCCATCGACATGTCAATGCTCGACTCTGGAACGGCGGCAGCCTTGGCCGCATAAGCCACGATGGCATCATAGCTGATTGTGGTGTAGCGGTGGGCTTGGCCCACCAGCTTTTCGGTATCATTGAAACCGATGCGGCGGGCCTTAAAGCCAATTTTAACTTGTCCTTTCTTTGTCATAACTTTTTTACCTTTTTACTTTTAATTAGACTTCAGTCTCGATATGCATCTGTGCGATGGCGTTCTTGATTTCCACAGAGGGTTTGAAGCCGATCGTCATGCGCTTCACAAGACTTGCATTTACCTCTTCGGCATCGGTCGCAGATTTCTGCGACGAACGGATGCCCAAGATTCCAAACTTGCCCAGGTCCACATGGTGACCGTTGAGCACGAAATAAGAGATGGCCTCTCGCACGGCAAGAGTGCAGGCGAGGAGGGTAGATTCAGGGATATGACTCGACTTAGCCGCATACGAGATCAGCTCGTCACCCTTCACAGTGCTGTAGCGAACAGCATGAGCCACAACGCGGTTGTCGTCGATCACGGCCACGCGCTGCATTTTTCCACGAACTTTAATCTTTCCCATAATCATTAAATAATTAAATTAGAAACTCACGAAAATTGAATCACGCTGCAAATTTCGGAGTAATTAGGGAGGATTCCAAATTTGCCGTGAGGTAGTTTCCGGTTTTTACGAATTTTAAGGTAATAATTTTCCAAAACTTTTTCCGTCTTGACTTTATAGCGTATTCACATAAAAAAAGCCCTCCGCTGAGGGCACACCTTTATTAATTATAAATGTAATCTGAAAAACCTAATCAATGGGCGAAATAATAGCCAAAACATAAAATAATTGCTAAAATATTTGGAAGTTACGAGAAAACTTCCTATATTTGCACCAAGATTACGCTCGTGGAGACGTGCACTCGATGACGGAGGCCCCGTCAATACAGGATTATGGGTGCGCCAGACCCACGGGCTATTTTTATTAACTAAAATGTAACACTATGGACACAAAAAGCAATTTACCTCCAGTAAAGATTGCCGTTTTGATTGACGGTGGGTTTTTTATTAAACGATTTAATTCTATCTACAACAAAGATAGAAAGATGTCAGGTAAAGAGGTTGCGGCCTATCTTTACACATTTGCACATAAACATGTAGGAGCAGGTAATGTTCTCTATCGTATCTTCTATTATGACTGTATTCCTTTTGGTAAAAGAATGCAGAACCCAATCAGCAAAAGGACTGTTGATTATTCTAAAAGCGAAGAATTCAAGTTCAGGACGGATCTCATTGAGGAACTAAAGCTCAAGCGAAAGGTCGCATTAAGGCTTGGCGAACTTAGAGATAACAAGAATTGGGTCATACATGCTAAAAAGGTAAAGGAATTGTTGGCTGGAAAGATTGAAACAAAAGATCTCCAACCAGAGGATGTAACAGTAGATATCCGTCAAAAAGGTATTGATATGAAGATTGGTGTGGATATTGCGTCCTTAGCCTTCAAACGCTTTGTTGACAGAATTGTACTTGTTTCCGGTGATGCCGACTTTGTGCCAGCAGCCAAACTTGCCAGGAGAGAGGGTATTGACTTTATTCTGGATCCGATGTTTGCTAATATTGAGCAAAACCTATTAGAACATATTGACGGATTGGATAATAAAACAATTCATATTAAATCATAATCATATGGAAAACAATAATGTAGTTAAAGAACGTGAGATCGCATCTTATTCGATTCGTACAGATGCTGGTAGATTATTCTTTGATCTGAAGTGGGGAGATAGAGAAAACTTCCTACAGATTACTCAAAGTAAGAAAACTGGTGAGAATGAATTCCATCGAGAGAAAATCATTCTCTCAAAATCAGAGCTAATACAGTTTAAAGATGGAATCTTGAAGGCCATAGGATTCTTAAATGTTATTCAAGGCGATGTGGAGGGACCAATTAGCATGAAATCGCAATATGAAAACGGCTATAAGCCATGGGATGAGTTAGATGAAGAGAAATTGCTCTTATTATACCAAGAAGGTAAAAGTATGAAAGAGATAGGATCATTGCTAGGTCGTAGTGCCGGAGCCATCAGAAGTAGATTTATGAAACTAATGCTAGAAAAAGAAGGTGAACTACCAATGCCAGATGAAGAATAACATACATTTAAACAGTCACGAGGACAGGTGCTTGGGTAAAGCCTCAGGTGCCCCCATGACTAATTTTCCTTTTCTATAGCCTCGAAATACAGGAAATTGTAAGCAACATTCGGCATGATGCCGTCTGGCTGCGACTCTGGATAATACAGTCGGAGGGTTTTCCCATCGTTTATGCCATAGGATGACGAGCCCCGTAAGCGCCAGAGGAATTCTATAGATTCTTCATAACCCTTTTCATCATAGACGTAAGTACTCCCTAGTTCTTCAATCTTAATCTGATCACCATTACAACTGTATTTCCCAAAGATCTCGTTGATGGATTCCCTACCAGTAAGTGTCCCGTCTGGTCTGAAAGTCACATAGAAACGATAGCCATAGGTGTCAGACTTCTTGCGGTACTCCTCTGCAATCGTATGGAAATTGTCTTCCGAACCATAGCCGATAAGCTGCCAGGTTTTGCAGAGTTCCGATTGAATCGGCTGAAAATCTTCTCGGCTACCCAACGTCAACGTATCATCATCACTACTACAGCCTGCTGACATCACCATCAGCATGGCGCCCCACATTATAAACAAAAGCTTTTTCATACGAACAAATTCCATTATGTTTCCAATTAATCGTTATACTTTTTTCATATAATACAAAACGAATCCAAATACTGCACGGAGAATTGATTATTTAACAATGTTTAACTTGTTGCTCACTGGGACAGGTACTTGGGTATGATGACTGCTATGACTCAGGTACCCCACGGCTAACAAGGTCAGGTGTTTTGTAGTCACTGGGACAGTACTTGGGTATAACGGCAGCAATGACTCAGATACATGTCCCTCATGGTTATTTATTCTCTACTTCACCATTACTTTGGCATTCTTCTCGCCAATCTTTACGATGGCGAGGGTGCCAGACTGGAGGTCGGTTTTGATTATAGCCTGACCGTTTTGAATTATAGCCGAACCAACAAGTGTGCCGTTGGCAGTGTAGACACAGATTGGTGTACCATTTGTTTTACTTTGAATGGTCACTGTGTTCTCGCTAATCAGAATCTGTGAGTCATCAGGCTTCAGACAGGAAATACCATCAGCACCGCCCGTTCCTTCTACTATATGCGCAAAGTCTTTCCAACCCTCCGTTGATTTATACTTATCTATTGTTCCTACCGGCACGTAAAGTGTGGCATTATCTAATACATAAATGGGGAAAGTTTTGTAATATGATGATTTCCCAAAAATATCAAACGGTTCTTTTATAAAAGAAACGACGGAGGTAAGGCTTTCGCAGTCATTGAAAGCTGATTCTCCAATGCTTGTCACAGAGTTTGGTATGGAAATAGAGGTAAGGCTCTTGCAACCATAGAACACTTCATTATCAATAAATGTTACACTATTAGGAATTGAAACAGAGGTAAGGCCTGTACAACCAAAGAAAGCACTTTTATAAATAGCAACAATATTATCAGGAATATTAACCGAGGTTAATTCAGAGCAGCCTTCAAAAGCAAAATTGCCAATGGCAGTTATATCTTTGGGTATTACTAATTCTTTTATTTCTTCGCCATTTAAATATAAATGATGAGCGTAATTAAGGGGATTCCCTCCAAAACCGAAATTGATGTTACACCAAGCAGATAGGTCAGAAATATGTACAGAGGTTAAACTGTTACATCCAGTGAATGCATTATAATCTATTTTTGTCACGCTACTTGGGACGGTTACTGATGTTAAACATGTGCAATAAGAAAATGCATATTCTCCAATTGATTTTACTCCATAACCAAGAGACAAAGAGCTCATTTGGCGACAATTAGAGAATGCACCTGATCCGATATATGTAACACTATTAGGGACAGTTACGGAAGTTATACTTTCACAAAAACTAAAAGGCTCACTTCCGATAGTGGTAACATCATCTGGAACGACGAGGTCGTTAATCTCATTTCCATTTAGGTATAAACGATGAAATGTAGAAAAGATTGAACCTGCAGATTTTATTTCACACCATGCAATTAGATCAGATATGTGTATAGAAGTTAAAACTGGGCAATTTTGAAAAACAAAATATCCTATGTTAGTCAGGCTTTTAGGAATAGTTATAGAGGTTAAACTAGTGCAATTCTGAAATGATCCATCGCCTAATGAATTAACACCATCGCCTAATGAGGAAGAAACTAATGATGAACAATTTTTAAACGCATAATTTCCAATTTGAGTTACACTGTTAGGAATGATAATTGAAGTTAAATTAGTGCAATTGTAGAAAGCATAGTCATCAATTGAAGTAATACTATAGATAATGCCTGCATAATTAATAGAATCTGGTATAATAATATCACCATTATAATCACTATTAATGACTTTAGCTGTACTATTTTCAGGATACAGCCAATAGTTGATATTATTAATGGTTACGTGAAAAGCATTTGCTATCATAGGAACCCAAATCATTAAAAGTAAAAATAGCTTTTTCTTCATAACATCATGCATAAATTCGTTGGAGTTCAGAATTACGGGCGGTTCTCCTGATCAGATTCTGGGACCTGCCCTCTTGACTATGACTCATTACGTTTGCAAAGATAAGGATTATATTTTAAACTTCCAAATGATTAGGCTATTAAATCAAAAACTAGAAGAAAAGAAACATAGTCGCTGGGACTGTCCCCACTGCTATGGACTCAGAAGGGACTCAATGAGTCCTCGCACACTCTGAACCCATCTTAGTCAGGGATAGCCAGTAGTCATGGAGGCATCTGAGTCATACCCAAGCACTGAAATCCCTGTGACTAGATTTATTCGTTTAATCCCCTCGGATTCGAGGGGTTTAGAAAAATCCAAGTTATTAAATGGTCCCCTTCAGATTATTATAGTAGTATACTTTTTAATTATTATCTACACCTATAATCCAAGTGGGGTACAATTTGTACCCCTGTTGAATGTTCGAAACTCAAAATCTATGAAAAACATGAACGTAACCGTCATCACGACGATATATATCTAAATCCAATTATCCGGTCTATGCAAGACATGGCCGTTTGGTAATATGACCTCATCGGGTAACATGGATTGTATAAAACGTGCTCTATAATGCCCAAGCCATACAGTTGTATCGCATTTGTTGACTAAGGCAAATGACTTTTGATTGGGAGGAATGAAAGCATGAACAGGATGACAGGGATCAGTTGACTTGATGATTTCCACAGATGGAATCATATCACTATCAGCTGATACGATGACGGTAATATCGCAACGATCAGAGAGCATGTCAACGAGCATTCCAGTGGCTACCCTGACATCTGATTCCTTCTCCTCGTAGGCATCAACATAAACAATAACTCTTTTCTGTTCCATAGTTTTAAATTTAAATAAAGCCCCCCGAGGGAGGCTTGACCCAAGTATTCTTCATACAAGGGGGGATTTCTGGTGCAAATATACGGAGTTTCTTTCAAACTTCCAAATTATTTGGGAGAAAAATGTGCTATTTTGATATTTTTAATAATTTACCGTCTTTGCAAATTATGCGTCATTTCAGGGCCTTGATGTATTGGATGAACACTGAAAATGCTTCATCAAAAGCTTTTAAATCAAACTGGAGGGAATTGAGCTTGCATAACATGGTTATAAAGCGTAGGTAGAACGCACGAACGGCATCCTTGTCGCGCCAGTCGATGAAGAGGTGCTTTTTCAGATACATGGGCGCGATGTCGGCCATGTTGCGTTTGATAAACCCCTTCGGCAGGATCAGAAAATGGTAGAAGCAGACTTCCACCTCGCAATAGCCGCTGGCGCAAAACAGCTTTATGTCACGCATCACGGTGAGATACACGTATTTCTCATCCGTTGCCTGGGTTGTTTTCCAATTCATCCTCATCTTCATCATCATTTAATAGGAAGTCGTAAGCCATTTCCATCGTCTGGCGATAACTGACGTCTTCATACTGATACGATATACTTTTGTACACACAAAGCACAACGATTTCCTTTCTCAAAAAAACCTCTTGGAAGATTTCCTTGAAGGCTGTTGCCAGCTCGTCGCTATGCTGAATTGAGAAGTGGTCGAGCTTTGCTGTGCCGAGGGCAATGTGGCCCGTAGGCAGTTCCATATACTTGCTAGCCGATAGATTGAATTCCGGCTTCTTGGCGAAGCCTATCAGCTTTTTCTTGAACACAGGGAAGGACGGCCAGAACTCTGCGAAACCCTGCACAAGGATATACGATCCTTCGGGAATCCGACAGTCATGCTTATATGTCAGATCATCGCCGTCGCGCAGTTCGAGGGTGGCACACCTGAAATGATACGCCGGTATCGTCAGTATGCCATGCGTGCACGAGTTGTTCCCGTATTTCCGCTTAAGGTTCATCTGTATCATACGTCATCCTTTCTATTAAAATATAAATATGTGTCCGCCATACTCGTTCATCGCTTCATGGCGGATTTCCTTCGACATCTGAGAGTTTGACCTGAAACACAATGCTCTTGAAACATTCGGTGCCCCGTACTTCTCGACGAGCACCTTCCTGCCGTTGGGGTTAATGACTATCTTTTCCATATGATATATCTTTTTATGTTTCTACTTATTAGAGATTTCTGGGGCAAAGATAATGTGTTTTTCTGATAGTAGAAGCATAAAAAATGGACTGTTTTCAGGCAGTCCAGTATTAATCCAGTGAAAATCCAGTTTCAATCCATTACGGCTTACTTAATTGTGCGTGCCAGTTAGAATATTTTGATTTGTATCGCCCCGCATTGAACAGCACACGCCACAGACCTTTCGGCGCTTTTTTACAAAAACCGTCGTGCAGGTAGTTCTTCAAGATGGCAATAACCTCTACGTCGGTCATGTTATGGATAGCATTCAGAAACCGGCGTGCCATGAATTCGTTTGTGAAATACACGCAAAGCTTCGACACGAGCACTTCGTTCTTGTCTGATGTAACCATCGAGGGCAGCGAAGCATCCTCACCCGGCCTGAGGTCATCCAACCGCTCAAGTCTCTCCTCAAATTCGTCACCGAGTTTGACATTCATTTCTTTTTTCAAGGCCATAATATCGTTCTTCGTGTATTTGCGCTCCCAATAAGGTTTGTTTTCTGCCAATTCTATTCGTCTCATGGAGGCGCCAGCAACTGTAAACACTGGAATCTTATCACCCTCATTGTCATTTGACTCGTCACTCTTGCCATTTGGCTCGACGCGCTCGCCAGCCGACTTGACACTCTCGCCAGCTATTTTAATTAAATGCCTATGCTGCAAGTTTTGCAGCTTGCTGATAACGTGCTTCTGAATTTTCTTTTCTCTCTTAGATTTCATCGTCAGTCTTATTATGTTCCTTTCACATGGCTGCAAAGATACGAATAATGAAGCAAAAAACCAAAAGATCTTCAGTGTTTTCGAGCGAAGACTTCGCACATAGCGGATCGAATTAGAACACTAACAGAATTCTTTCTTAACTAAAAAAACAAAAGATCTTAACACCCAAAACGGATAATCTTAACAAGGAAGAAAAAAACACTTAACCAGAATTTTAAAAACTCTTAACGAAAAACTCGAAAACTCTTAACTAGAAAATCAAAAACTCTTAACCAGAAAATATTTCTTGGTAAAGACTATTTTTAAAATTTGTTAAGAGAAAAAATAATAGCAGTTAAGGCTTTTTTTCTTGCAAGTTAAGGAAAAATTCTGAACTGCAACTGAAAAAATAAAAAACAGCCCCTTCAAATCCGAAAGGGCTGTTCTATGATAGAAAAATGTATATTACTTGCCGGTTCTAACTGCATTCAGGAAATTCACCATCTTCTGGAGATTCTCCTCAGAGTACATGCCCATGCCGTGTCCGCCCTCGGGAACAAAGGTAGCCTCGGTCTTCACACCGGCCTCGACCAGCTTCTCGTAGAACATCTTACCCTGACAGCAGGGAACGACATTATCCTTCTCGCCGTGGAAGATGATGATCGGCGGATTCTTCTTGTTGACATAGTAGGTGGCACTCAGGCTGCGATACTTGTCCGGCTCCTTGTCGAGTTTCGAATCGAGCAGCACATCCTCAGGACTATTAGCACCCATGCTCATGCCAGGGCCGCAGTCCATCTTGGTGAGATCCACAGGACCCGACCAGTCGCAAGCGGCATTCACAGCGCTGCTCTCCTTGGTATAGTTGCCGAGATTACCCTCGAGGTCGATGTCGTAAGTGCCCACCTTCGTCTGCTTCAGACCGCTGGTAGTGGCAGCCGTTGAAGAGAGATGACCGCCGGAAGAGAAGCCGCTGGTAGCTACAAACGAGGGATCGAACTTATACTTCTTGGCCTCACCGCGCACGAAGCGGATGACGGCACGGATGTCGTGGATCTGAGCAGGCCACTTGGCATCGCCGCTACTGCGATGGTTCGGACAAACCACAGCATAACCGGCATCGAGCAGGGCCTTGACGATCGTACCGAGGTCGGCAGCACCCTTGCTGTTGTTGCTGAACCAGGCTGAGCCGTAGATGTGGATCACCACGGGATAGCTGGCAGCCTCCTTCTTAGGCAGATAGATGTCACAGGTATGGTAAGCCTGATCGTCGCCTGCATAGTTCACATCCTTCCATTCCTGGGAGGTTTCGAGTTTCACCTGTGGTCTCTGGAAACCGCCAAAGCCTCCGAAACCACCCTGGGGCTGTGCAGAAGCAAAGACTGCGAAGCCCATCAGAATTGCTGATAATAATACTTTCTTCATAAGTTTTAATATTAGAAAATGTAAATATAGAAAATGATTATTGTTTGAATGTCCACCAGTCGAGACGCACATCGCCCGACGCCTTGCTAAAGCAGAGGTAAAGGTCGTGCACGCCCGTTGCGCCCTTCACTTTGCCGCTGAAGGCGCGGTATTTCTCCACGGAGCCTGTCGACTTGACATCGACCGTGCCCACCACGGGACCGTCCTGGCTGTCGAGGCGCAGGGTGATGGTGCAACTGCCCGTAGCCGCAGCGGTGATGGCGAAGCTCTTGGCACCCTTGCTGCCGAAGTCCACACCACGCAGACGGATATACTCATCGTTGTCGATATCGAAGATATACATGTTCTTCTTGCCCGTGGATTCCGGCATGTCCTTCACCACACCCGTATTTTCGATGCCCATCTTGGCACTCTTCAGTCCGAAGCCCCAAGCCATGGTCTCTGCCTCCACGCGGCTGTAGGGATTGAGCCACTGCAGCTGCTTCATGGGCTGCTGGTCGAGCCAGTAGGGAAGCTCCCGGATGGTGCCGTCGGCCAGATAGGTAATCTCCGAGGCATTGACACTACGACGCTCATGGTGCTGGAAGGTCTCCAGGTGCATCAGGTCGTAACTCTGTCCGAAGACATAGGAGTGGCCCTTGAAATCGCAGATGCCGGGATGGTTACCGCGGTCGCGCTCTGTGGGACGCATGATATAGCCCTTCTCCACCCAGGGGCCAGTGGGCGAATCGCTCATGGCATAGCCCAGCGCCTCCGGACAACAGGTAGAGGCGAAGCCAAGGTAATAGTGACCGTTACGCTTGTAGAACCAGGGTCCCTCCTGATAGTGCTGGATGGCCCAATTGGCTTTCTGACTCCAGGGCACGCGGAGGTTGATCTTGGCACCCTCCTCCTTGACGGGACGCATTACGCCGTCCGCCGGATTGAGCACACAGATATCGCCACTGGTGGAGATCATATCCTCGTTGAGCTTGACGTAATAGACATGCGGGTTTCCCCAGTACATATAGGCCTGACCGTCGTCGTCGATAAACACTGAGGGGTCGATATCGTCCCAGTGCTCCTTCTGCCAGACGAGGGGCTGGCCGAGGGGATCCTTGAACGGTCCGTAGGGCGAATCAGCCACCAGCACGCCGATGCCGTGTCCGTGGAGTGGGGCATAGAGGTAGTACTTACCGTTGCGCTCCACCGTCTGGATGGCCCAGGCACCGTTTTCACGTGAGCGCCAGGTGAATTCCTTCAGCGAGGCCACAGCCCCGTGCTCCGTCCAGTTCACCATGTCGGTAGTTGACCACAGCAGCCAGTCGTACATGAAGAAACCGGCTGAGTTCTTCTCGTTGGCATCGGGGATGTCCTCGGGCGAGGCGTCGTGTGAGGTATACAGGAATAAGGTGTCACCCACGACCATCGGTGAGGGGTCAGCGGTGTATTTCGTCTGGAACAGCGGCATGTTCACCTGCTCCAGTCCGCGCATCTCCCACCAGTCGAAGTTAAACAGCTTCGGACCCTTGCGGCCAGTGAACACGAAGTACAGGTCCGTGGTCTCAGGCAGGGTCAGTCCGGAAAGTGTGCGATGCGGCGAATCCAGTTCCTTCAGCGTCGAGTAGTCGAGGTCGATGGTAATCGTCTGCCACTTCTCCCAGCCACCGGTGGCTGGCACATTGACCTTACCCAGCAGCCGGCCGTGGATGCTGTCGAGGCGGATCTCGATCTGTCCGCCACGAAGACCGCTGGCCACGCGGGCCGTGAAGGTGCGGGGAATCTTATGGCCAAAGGCCACGTTCTGCAGTTTGATATAGTCGCCATTGTGGATATCGGTCACGTAGACGCCCAGCTCGTCGTTCTGCTCGGTCTTCACGCCCTTCGAGAACGCCATCGTCTCGGCCTCCACCTTGCGGTAGGGATCAAACGCGGCCACGGGCTTTACACCCTCGTCGGTAGGCATGATAGTGGGAAAGCTGCCGTCAGCATTGTACTTGAACTCCTCTACCGCCACGCTACGTCCGAAGCCACCGCCACCAGGCAGTTTACCCGTGTGGTAGAAGAAATAGCTATGCCCCTTGTAATCGGCCACACCGCAGTGGTTGGTAAACGAACCGGTTTCGCAGAGGGGCATGATGATGCCGGCATAGGTCCAAGGGCCTAAGGGCGAGGGAGCCGTGCTATACGAGATATGCTCGGGTACGCCACCAGCGGCATACAACAATTGGTAGGCCTTTGCGGGATCCACCTTGTACTTCGAGGCATCGACCTTGCGAAGCCAGGGCCCCTCGGTATAGTTATCCTTGTATTTCTTGCCTTTCTCCTGCTTGTCTCTCAAGGGGGCGCCGAAAGCTTCCTCGGTCATATCAAGCATGCCGAGTTCACCGGAGTAGGAGATCATATCGCGGTTCAGCTTCAGGTAATAGACGCGGGGGTTACCCCACATGAGCCATGCCTGACCGTCGTCGTCGATCATCACCGTGGGGTCGATATGGTCCCACGAGCCGTTCTCGAACAGCGGTTTGCCAAGTGCATCCTTGAAGGGACCGGTAGGCGAGTCTGAGACCGCCACACCGATGGCCATGCCCCTCGACAGGCGAGAGTGGGCACAGATATACCAATAGAACTTACCGTCGCGCTCAATGGTCTGTGAAGCCCAGGCACGGTCGTCGGCCCAGGAGAAGCTCTCCAGAGCGAGGGGTGAACCATGATCCTGCCAGTTCACCATGTCCTGTGTCGAATAGACGCGCCACTCCTGCATCCAGAAGAAGTCGGCCCCGTCTTCATCATGACCGGTATACACATACATGGTCCCGTTGTGCACCATCGGCGCGGGATCGCTGGTAAACCATGTCTGAACGAACGGATTCTGCGCCTGAAGCGGCAGGACAGCCATTGCGGCTAAGCTGAGAATTGCTTTCTTAAGTTTCATTGTTTAACTATTATTCTTAATATCGTTGCAAAATTACAAAAGAATCCGTAATGTTGGCTATACATTTTGTTTCTTTATCTTTTTTTATTGTATCATTATAACAAATATTGGAGTATTTTTATTAATTTTGCGCCAAATTACTTAACTTCAATACAAAAGCAATGAAAAAACGAATGACAATCTGCGCTGCCCTGTTGGCAGCCACGCTGGGAATCTCTGCCCAGAAAACGATGAAGGCCCCCGCTGGCGGAAAGGCCATCAGTGATGAATTGATCGGTATCTTCTTCGAGGATATCAGCTCCAGTGCCGATGGCGGTCTCTACGCCGAACTGATTCAGAACGGCTCGTTCGAGTACAGTCCCTCAGAGCGCGACGGCTGGGGCCCCGGCACCGCGTGGAAGGTGATCCGTCCCGGACACTCACTCGGACGGCTGGATGCACGCATGGACAATCCCATCCATCCCAACAACCCCACCTACATGCGCCTGCACACTGAGCGTGCCAAGGAGTATTATGACTATCGCGGCTGGACGGGCTATGGCATCCAGAACGACGGTTTCGATGGCATCAGCGTAAAGGCTGGCGAGAAATACGATTTCTCGGTCTTCCTGCGCAATATCGGCCAACCTAAATGGGTTCGTGTCGCACTCGTCGCACAGCCTCAGGGTCGTGGTCGCGGCTTCGGTCCCAGAGATCCGAAACTCCTCGCTGAGGCCAAGTTTGATGTCCACAACACCGCTTGGGAGAAGTACCAGGCCGTGCTGACACCTGACAGCACCTGTCAGAATGCCTCGCTCCAGATTCTCGTGCTCAACACTGGCGACCTCGATGTCGACATGGTGTCGCTCATGCCACAGAATACCTTCAAGGGTCATGGTCTGCGTCAGGACCTGGCACAGGCACTGGCTGATCTGCAGCCTAAGTTCATGCGCTTCCCCGGCGGTTGCGTGGTGCATGGCGGTGGCGACGGTTTCTGGGATACCTACCGTTGGAAGACCACCATCGGCCCCAAGGAGCAGCGTCGTGGCCTGAAGAACACCTGGGGCTACCATCAGAGCATGGGTCTGGGCTTCTTTGAGTATTTCCAGTTCTGCGAGGACACCGGTATGGAGCCGCTGCCTATCCTGCCCTGTGGTGTGAGCTGTCAGGGTGCCAATGGTGGTTGGAGCATGCGCGGTCAGGCACAGGACGTGGTGCCCATGAGCGAGATGGACGAGTGGGTTGACGAGGCTATCGACCTCATCGAATGGGCTAATGGCGACCCCGCCACCAACAAATGGGCGAAGATGCGTGCCGATGCCGGTCATCCCAAGCCCTTCAACCTGAAGTATCTCGGACTGGGCAACGAGGAGCGCATCTCTCCGGAGTTCTGCGAGCGCTTTAAATATATATATGAACGCGTGATGAAGGCACATCCTGAGATTGTCATCGTGGGTACGGCCGGTCCCGGCTCTCACCCCGGCAACTCCGACCTCGAGAACGGCTGGAAGCTGGCCGACGAACTGGGCATGCCCATCATCGACGAGCACTACTATGAACCCAACGCTTACTTCCTGAGCAGTCGCCAGTACAACTACTATCCCCGCGACCGCAAGACGAAGGTCTATCTGGGCGAGTATGCTGCCAAGGACAAGAAACTCATCGACGCCCTGGCCGAAGGTCTGTATCTGTTGCATGTCGAGGCCAATGGCGATATCGTGGCCATGACCTCCTACGCACCCCTCTTCGCAAAGAAGACCAATACCAACTGGAATCCCGACCTCATCTACTTCGACAACGAGCGTCCGTTCCTCACCTGCAGCTATTATGTGCAGCAGATGTTCGGACAGTCAAGCGGTCAGTATTACTATGGCGACTGCGTGACCATCGACAATCCCGATGCAGCGCCCCGTTGGCAGGGTCTGCCCAAAGACCAGGAGAGCGGTTATCTGCAGGGTCAGAGCGTCGTCCTGAATGTCAAGACACGCAAGCTCTATGTGAAACTCTGCAACGCTGGTGCCAACGCCAAGACGGCTACCGTCAACCTCTCGCGCTTCGGTGTGAAGAAGCTGGCCACGAAGACCACCATCAGCGGACAGCCTGATCAGGAGAATAATTACGAGGTTCAGCCCATCGCCCCGCAGAAGGAGCAGATCAAGGCCCAGAAGAAGTTCAAATACGACCTGCCACCTTACACGATGGTCATGTTTGAATATAGCTTGTAATTGAAAAGCAATTTAAAAAGCCCCCTCGCAACCGAGGGGGCTTTTCTGTTATTGGATGACCTTGCGGCCGTTGCGGATGACGATACCTCTGTAGGTCTTGTCAACACGCTGGCCAGAGAGGTTGTAGGTGCCGGTGTTCGTGTTGGCGGTATTGGTCCTGACACCCTGGATGGCCGTGGCGTGGGGTTGCTCCACGTCGACGAGATAGCTCGTCTTGATATTGGCCTTCTCGATGGTGGGGATGTTCATCACATAGACCTCGGCAGCACCGTCGGGATAGCGGCCTACCGTCTGGTCTCCCTCGTGACGGGTGTAGGTGAAATAGTCACTCCACGACTCGTCGGCCGCTGTCAGCATGAGGTCGCCACTGTTGTTGTCCAGTTTGAAGGAGGCATGCAACTGTGATTCCGGCTCCAGCTTGTCACACCAGATGATGAGATAACCATGGGCGGGAATGATGGTTGAGGCCTCAGTACTGCCTTTGGTGATCTTATACATCGTGGGCTTGCTGAGATTATTGGTCAGGTACATACCTTCCACGTCAATGGGACTGCTGGTGGTGTTGTAAAGCTCCAGCCAGTCGTTGCGTTTGAAGAACTCATTGACGTAGATGCCGTTCTGGGCGCTTACCTCATTGATGCGGACGGGCGTCAGACCCTGTGCAGCACGCTCTGCGTCAGAGAGTGGGGTGAAGCAGGCGATGAGTGACACGGTATTGTCTGATGAAGACAATTCCAAGAAGGGATCTGTAGATACAAATTCCTCAGATGCAGACCCCATTGTCGTCAAGAGCTCCGCATCCCAATACTGGTCGCTGGAGGTGTAACTGTTATTGTGAATCTCGACGGCAATGACGTTGTCTCCGTTTTTGAACAGTGACGATGAGAGGTCGAGGGTACCCGTCAGGGGTGTGTCGCCAGCATAGCTGGAAGAGAAACTGTTGAAGGTGATGTTGCCGTTAGGCATGTTGTAGCGTCCAGCCTCGCGCCCATTGACATAGACCACAAATCCGTCGTCTATCTGATAGTTCAGTAGGAAGATATCACTGCGTGTGGGGGCGGAACTGAGATTGATGGTCTTGCGGAAATAGGTGGTAGGGTTTTTCTGGTTGCTGTCGGAACCAAAACTGACAGTTGTTTTTACGCCCGTCATCTTATAACCCAAGGGAGCTTGACCTGACGCCCAGCTGTTGTCGTTGAAACTGGTGGCGGTCCAATTGGCGGGCGCAGCGCCTTTGTCGTAGTACTTCCAGGTCTCGTTGAACTTCACGATCTGGTTGGTGGCCGTTTTATTCTGTTTCCAGCCTGCGAAGGTATAGCCCGCGGGGGCCTTGGCCTCCAGACTGACAGGCGCAAAGAGTTGACCGTTGAAATAGGCATAGGGCACTTTCAGACCGTTGACGTAGAGATTGGCGTCTTCGATGTCGGCAGCGAGGGTCACCGTGTGTTTCTTGACACCCGAGAGCCTCATGCCACTGTAATTCTGCAGACTGGAGATCATATTTGACAGACGGTTTCTCAGCTCGGTCTTGATCTTATTGGCCGTTCTGTCAGGGTTGTGACCATTGTTCATGCGCTTTTGCTTCATCAGATCGGTCATAGGCGTGATGTCGGCCAGGAGCTCGTCGACAATACTGTTGGCACGCTCCACTTCAAACACACTGCCGCCCACCAGGCAGAAGGTATCGATGAACTGCTTGCGGAAACTGCTGTTCTTGAGCAGGTTCACGAACAGTACAATCATCTCCACACGCTCGTCATTATTCCTTCTGTAATCGTCAAGCGCCGATTTGATGGTATGGCCCCATGGGTTGAAGGCATAGTCGAGATCAAAGCTTACAAAACGGAAACGACCGTCCAGTTGGCTACGGTAGGCCTTGACGTTGTTGTTGGGCCAGTCGTCGTTACCGATATAGAGTTCGACAGCCATGTAATTGATAAACTCATCGACATCGAGCAACGTCTTGATTTCATTATAGATCTCCGGTTTGTTGTCCTCCAGTTGCCAGCCTAAATCGCAGAGATGCTTGTAGGCCTCGTCATTGCCGTTTTTGAATTTCTCGTTCTCGAAGGCGTCGAGTTCTTCGTCATCGTAGCCGAAGTTGGCATAGGCGAACTTGTCGTTGTTGGGTTCGCGCATGTTCAGCACACCGCGGAGCTCGCCATTCACATATTCGATGACGGGCACAAACGACTGCACATCGAGGTCGATGCCGGAACGCTGGATGATGGTCTCAAGGGCGCCGTCCATGAAACGGGCACTGTTGCTCCAATAGTCATTGCCGCCATTGCGGATGACCAGTTGCTTGTTGCGGATATAAGGCTTCTGTGGGAAGAAGGAGAAATCGAAGCGGTTCTGCCCGTCGAAGATCTTGTTCGACTTCAGTTTCAACGAACGGGGGGAAATGGAGCGCGTCCATCCACCGGAAACGGAGATGTTCACATCTTGGTTGAAGAGCATCTGCCCGTCGGGGCTCAGGTAGCTGAAGTTCACTGGACGGTCCCAGTCCATGTTGTAGTTGCGTGGCAGATCCTGTCCGTTGCCGGCCTTGCCATTCGTGCCGTCGCCTTCGCAGTCGATGCCGATCTTCGGATCATTGAAGTATTTCGTGTTACCGACGATGCTGATGATGGGGATGGTGTATTTGTCGTCGGTTTTGATATAGCTGCGTGTGACGGGAACACTGGGCAGATAGCCATCTTGGAAGAGACGGAACACGTAGCTGGTGGTCTTGGTGACAGTGAACTGTCCTTTTGTACTAATGGCGCTCGCTGGGGTCGGTACACTGCCATCAGTGGTGTATCTCAGGGTGGTGCCTTCGGGGATATCTACCTTGATGCTGAGCGAACTCTTAAACAACTGACTGCCTTTATCGACGACTGGTGCATTCAGGCGTTCTTTGGCGTATACGGCTGTGGTGTTTGTGGCTTCGGGGGTTGGTGTGGCCGTCCATCCCCATTCGTCGCCGCCATCGGTCTTGCGGGCATAGGCCGTACGACTCATGGCCTCAGGGTATTTCTGCTTGGTAATCAGATCGCCGTTCTTGTCGCTTAGGAAAACGGTGCCGCCATCACAGTCGAGTTTGAAGGGTGCCTGATTGCTCTTGATCTCGTTGGAGCCGAGCCAGATGACCTTAAAGCCTTTGGCAGGAACGGAACCCATGTTGCTGGGCATCTGCCATTGGTATTGGTTGTCGGGATCGACACTCAGGAACATACCGCCCATGTTGACGGCTGTCTCTCCCGGGTTATAGATTTCTATCCAACTGTCGAAGTTGATGGCAGGGCTCATCACCTCGCCTGTATTAGAGGCCATGACCTCGTTGATAATCAGAATTGTTGAGAGTAAAGTTGACCACATATTCTATATTTATTATTGTTTTGGGTGCAAAGGTACGAAAAATAAAAGAAATATGCATCAATTCACTCCAAAAATAAATCCCCGCCGGCTGGCGGGGATTTGATTTATTAGTGGTTGCGGAAGTTCCACTTGGAATTGTCCGACTTGAAGTCGTACTTGGCAAGGGTGGGGGTGGAGTCACCTGCTGAATAGAGACAGATGCTCGTGTTGATACCCTCCTGTCCGGGGATGACCTTCGGCATGATACGGAAGGTACCGTCGGTGAGCTGCTCAATGCGCCAGAGCTGCTCGTCGGCACCGGTGTAGGCAGGAACGGTGATCACCTCGCAGTTGGCAGTAGCGGCCAGTGCGCGCTCGGTGCCCTCGATCACAATCTTGAAGTAGGTATTGCCAAGGTAGGCACCCTTACCCTCTACAGGGCTCACGGTCCAACGCTGGTGGGGACGGAACATATAGTCGCCGATACGGGCGGGGATGTCGCCCTCGGGCCATGTACCCTTCACCTGATCCAGTGTCTGGTTAGCCACGGGCTGTGGGGGCGCAGCATTCTGCTGAGGTCTGCCACCACCGAAGCCACCGAAACCACCGGCACGAGCCACGTTCATGCGAACGAAATCGACAGCCAGCTCGAGGGCATAACCACGACGCTCAGACTCAATCTCGAAGGTACCACCCTTGAACTGCTCACCACAATAGGGCCAGTCGTTCTTCCAGAGCAGCGGACGGATAGCCAGTGTGGAACGGCCACCCATGTCAAAGTCGGCCTCCCAGTGGAACGATGCCACTTCTACGCCTTCGTCGATGATGGTGCGTCCGAAGTGTCCGGCACCGGTCTTGCGGTCACCAGCGGCCACCACCATACGACCACCACCGTGATACATGTCACGGCCTACATTATCAATATAAGGTCCCTCGGGGCTCTTGGAACGGCCAACCACGATGTTATAGGTAGAGTTCACACCGTCGCAGCAGGTGCCGTGGGTACCAAGCAGATAGTACCAGCCATTGTTGTAGATGAGGTCGGAGGCCTCACAGTCGATGGCGATATCCTTCTCTACGTTGCCACTCTTACGGAAACCGGTTGTCGGATCCAACTCAATCAGACGGATAGTGCCGAAATAAGTACCGTAGCTCACCCACAGACGTCCTGTGGTGGGATCGAGCATGATACCCGGGTCGATGGCGTCCTGATCTTCCATACCGTCGGAGAAGCAGACTTCCACAGCCGTTGACCACTTGAAGTCGGGTGACTTCGGGTCGAGGGTCTTGTTCCACATGGTGAGGATACGGCCTGCGTGACCGCCACCGAGACCACCACCTGTTGCACCGTAGATGCAGAGGTAACGGTCGCCGATCTTGATGATGTCGGGGGCTGCACCGCCACCGGGACGCTCAGCACCGCTGTTCCATGTCCAGCCGTCTTCTGAGATAAGACCGCCACCACCAGTGCCGAAAGTATAGTATTTGCCTTCACACTCGGCAATCGTCGAGGGGTCGTGGATAAAGGGTGCGCCAATCTGCGCGTTAGCGGCTGTAGCAAGTGTCATAGCCGCAAGAATGCTATATAGTCTTTTCATCTTTATTTCTGATTTAAATTGATGGTATAGTTCTTAACTGGATTTCCATTCTCGTCGAGGAAGCGGACGCAGAAGTCGCTCATACCCGGACCGTTGATGACGGCACCGCGAAGGATGTTGCGGCCCTTCTTCAGGGTGATGCGCTTCGACATGGCATCGTCCTTCACCATACGACGGTCACCGGAGAGCAACAGCGTCTCCTCGCCATTGAGCCACCACATAGAGGCGGAGTTGGAACCGACGGCCAGACGGACGTTCTCGATATCCTCGTCACACTCGATGATGGTCACGGCCCAGAAGAGCACACCGTAGATCTCCTCACCATACTTCTCGGCGAAGCGGAAGAGCTTCACGTTCATGTTCTCGCTGTCGAGGGCATGCCAGGTAAGGGTCTGCTTCACGGTCTTCACCTCGGGCTGTGCGGGCTGCTGCTGGCCACCGAAACCACGGCCGAAGCCTGCAGGAGCCTGCTCCTGCTTGAAGACGGCCTGTACCTTCTGACCGTTCTTCGGAACGATGGTCTGCTGGCCCTTGAAGTACTCTCTGTTGAAGTGCTCACGCAGATAGCTGTCGGTAAACACGGTATTTCCGCTGTTGGGCTTGGTAATCGGCTCCAGGAGCAGCCAACGGTGGATGAATCCCTCTGCATCAGGCTGGGCGGTGGGCGTTGTCACGGCTGAGAAGTACTTCGGACGGTTCTTGAAGCGCACATAGTCCACGCTCAGGGCACCTTCGCCCTCGTTGGTAATCACGAGATCGGTCACGCCTGAGGGTACATAGTCCAAAGTAGCGGTCTGGGTGAGCCACTGGTTGCGCTGGTCACGACGGAAACGACCCATCATCGGATTGGCAGCGGCACCGCCTGCGGGCTCCTCTGGCTTCACATTCAACTTGATGCGGGCCAGCACCTTGCCTGTAGCGCTCTTTTCGCGGATGGCGAGTTCGGTATTGTCGGCAGCCTTGACGCTCATGATGAGGTAGCCGTCGGAGATCACGCCGAAGTCAACATCGTTATACTTGAGCCAGCTGCCCTTCGTAGGCAGGGTGGCCATATAGCTGCGGAAGGTGTTGACAGTATCGATCAATTCGCTGGTCACGCCTTCGCTGGCGCTGCTGTAACGGTCGATCTCGATCTTCTCGGTAGCCTTGTTGATACCGACACCACGCATGGTCTTCTTCACCTCCTGGATGGTACCGTCGGGATTGAAGAACAGCTTGTCGATCTGTACCGAACGGCGCTTGTCGTCACGGGGTGAGAAGGCATTCTGGTGATAGAACAGATACCACTGGCCTTTATAGTTGATAATGCTGTGGTGGTTGGTCCAGCAGCCATTCTCATGCTCGGGCATGATCAGTCCCTTGTACTCGTAGGGACCCATCGGGTTCTTACTCATGGCGTAGCCGAGCACCTCGGTGTTGTTTCTTACATACGGATAGGTAAGGTAGTACCAGCCGTTAGCCTCGAAAGCGAACGGACCCTCAGCCTGACGGTTGGGCAGGCCTTCAAGACAGTTCACACCAATCATTTCCATCTCGCGGTTGCCGAACTTGACGGTCGACTTGGGATTGTCGTCAGCCAGTTCCTTCATGTTGGGCTTCAGCTTGGCGCAACGGCCATTACCCCAGAAGAGGTAGGCATTGCCGTCGGATGCCAGAAGCACACATGGATCGATACCACCGACACCCTTGATGGGCTCTGGTTCAGGAATGTACGGTCCCTCAGGACGGTCGGCAATGGCTACACCCACACCGAAACCGCCTCTGCCCTCAGCAGGTGCAGATGGGAAATAGAAATAGTACTTTCCATTCTTTTCGACGCAGTCAGGCGCCCACATGGAATAGGAGTTAGGACGTACCCAGGGCACTTTGTTCTGGGTGACGATCACACCGTGGTCTGTCCAGTCGGTCAGATTTTCGGATGAGAACACATGGTAGTCTTCCATGCAGAACCAGTCCTGTCGCTGTCCGACGGGAGGCTTGATGTCGTGCGAAGGGAAGAGGTACACCTTGTTGTTGAATACGCGAGCCGTCGGGTCTGCCGTAAACTGGTCGCGAATGATGGGGTTCTGTGCCAACGCTGTCAGCGACACCCCCGAAAACAGTAGTAATGATAGTAATTTTTTCATTAGTTTATGAATTGAAAACATGATGCAAACTTATAAAAAATTTTGTAAACGGCCAAATGTCACGTATAGATTATTGTATAATGATACTTCAAAGATAGCTTATGTTACATTTCGCAAAGTCCAAACGACCAATTCTTAGTAATTTTGCACCATGATAAATATACCGCTTATGAGAAAAATAATTCTAATGATGTCGCTGTTGCTGGCCATTCCCGCAATGGCACTGACTCCTTGGAAGAAGGGAGCGTTTGAGACCAATAAGTACCGTAACCTGCTGGTGGAGATGGGCTATTCACAGGCCGAAGTCGACGCCAAGGTGAAGGAAGTGTTTAACGATGTGTTCTTCGGCCCGAATAAGGTTTATTTCGAGGTTGGCGACTCCATGGGCTATGTTTCCGATATCAAGAATCATGATGCGCGTACCGAGGGAATGTCGTATGGCATGATGATTGCCGTGCAGCTCGACAAGAAGGATATTTTCGACCGTCTGTGGCGCTGGACCAAGAAATACATGCAGCACCAGGACGGCATTCGTGAGGGCTATTTCGCCTGGAGTTGTCGCACCGATGGTACCCGCAATTCACCCGGTGCTGCCAGCGATGGTGAGTTGTATTTCATCACCGCCCTCATCTTCGCCTCCAACCGTTGGGGTAATGATACGGGTATCAACTACAAGGCTGAGGCCCAGCGCATCCTGAACTGTGTCCAGCCGAAGGAATATACGCCTGAGGCCCGTGGCGGCGGTTTCGGAGGCTTTGGTGGCTTCGGTGGCTTCGGAGGAGGTGGCCAGCAAGGAGGTCAGCAGGCTGCCAATGGTCAGCAGCAGGCTCCTGCCAAGCAGATGATGTATCTCATCGATCCTGAGACGAAGCTGATCACTTTCACGCCCGATGGCTTCGGACAGCGTCATACCGATCCTTCCTATCATATCCCCGCTTTCTATGAGGTGTGGGCCAAGTGGGCTGACGATGGTCGTAGCGACCTCTGGTATGAATGTGCCAAGAAGAGCCGTGAGTTCCTCCACAAGTGTGTAGACCCGAAGACGGCTTTGAATGGCGACCAGTGCCAGTTTGACGGCTCTGAGATGCAGGGATTCCGCTTCCCGGGCAGACAGCAGGGACAACAGCAGGGTGGGGCTCCCCAGGCGCCTCCTCGCAATGGCAACAATAATTTCCGTTATGACTCTTGGCGCGTACCTATGAATATCGCGCTCGACTATGAGTGGAGCTGTGCCGATGGTGAGTGGCAGCGCTGGTATGGCGAGACCATCCAGAATTTCCTCTACAGCCAGGGCGTGGATACGTTTATGGATCAGTACCGCAAGGATGGAACCCTGCCTGAGGGTAATGAGATCCTCGGTGCCGGTGGTTTCCGTAAACTCCGTCATAGCATCGGTCTGGTGGCTACGTCGGCTGCTGCCTCGATGATGTGCAGCCACGACAAGAGTAAAGAGTTTGTCGATGCTTTCTGGAAGGCTAAGCACGAGCCCTTCGAGGATGGCTATTTCGATGCCTACTACGATGGTCTGCTGCGTCTCTTCGCCTTCATGCACCTGAGCGGCAACTATCGCATCATCCAGCCCGCAAAGTAAATCGTGTTTATGAGGCTCTTGCTGAAAAGTAAGGGCCTCATAATTTGTTAGCCTATTTAATAGTATACATATTTTATATATATAAGGGTACTCGAACACACGCAAATATACAGGTACATTGATTGATGGCCGAATAAAAGCGAATGCGTATTTTCATGCTTTTTTTTAACACTTTATCCATTTCGTGCTGTTACATTTGGGTCAAATGTTACATTTTACAACATGCTTGTTACAAATGACAAAGCGTAGGTGTTAATTTTATAATAACTTTGCAGCCGAATTATATGTACACAAGCCGCAACGAATCCGGCTGTTCGAATGTGCAAGCGAAATATTTTAAATCAACAGTTATATTTTAACATTTTCTAACTAATTAATTAAAAGTATGTGGAATTTTAAATCACTACAAAAGCCTTTAGTGTTTCTGTTCCTGCTCTGTTTGTTCCCACTGGGAGCTATGGCTCAGGGCCTCGTAAAGGGAACGGTAAACGATGAAGCTGGCGAACCGGTCATCGGTGCTACTGTGAAAGTACAGGGAACCAATGAAGGTGCGATTACCGATTTCAACGGTAACTTCAGCATTCAGGCTGCTTCTAATGCCACGTTGGTCATCTCCTACGTGGGCTATGTGACCCAGCAGGTAAATGTTGGTGGCAAAAGTAACCTCGCCATCACCTTAGTCGAGGACAACACGACGCTGAACGACGTGGTGGTCATCGGTTATGGTACCATGAAGAAAAAGCTGGTGACAGGTGCTACGGTTCAGGTAAAGGGTGATGAGATCGCCAAACTGAACACCACCAATGCACTCGAGGCTATGCAGAGCCAGACTCCTGGTGTGCAGATCACCCAGAGTTCTTCTCAGCCTGGTAAGGGTTACAAGGTTTACATCCGTGGTATCGGTACCACAGGTAATGCGAAGCCTCTGTACGTTATCGATGGTGTAGCCGGTGGTAGTCTTGATGACATCAACCCCGCTGATATCGAGACCATCGACGTGCTGAAGGATGCTGCATCGGCAGCCATCTATGGTGCCCGTGCTGCTAACGGTGTGATCCTGGTGACTACCAAGCAGGGTAAGGCTGGTAAGATTGAGATTACCTACAATGGTGCTTTTGGTTGGTCTAACGCCTACAAGCGTCCACAGCTCCTCAATGCCAAGCAGTACATGACCATCATCGATGAGTACACCTTCAATACATCTGGTCAGAAGATGAATTGGGCCGGCGATCCTGGCAAAAATAACGGTTTCGTTCCTGAGAACATCCTAAAAAAGGTTGCTGATGGTTGGGAAGGTACTGACTGGTGGGGCGCATTCGAGAACAAGAATGCTTTGCAGCAGAACCACTCTGTAACCCTGACTGGTGGTACAGACCGCAGCAAGTTCGCCATGTCTTATACCTATACCGGTAATGAAGGTATCATGGGTGCTGAACAGGCTTCTTACTACAAGCGCCACACCATCCGTATCAATAGCGATCACGTGCTTTTGAAGGCCAAGGATTTCGATGCCATCACCATCGGTGAGAACATCTCAATCGGCTACAACCGCAGTCACGACCTCGCTGAGGACGGTATGTATTGGAGCTATATCCACAGCCTGCTTCAGACTTGTCCGCTCGTACCTCAGTACGCTGACAATGGTGACATCTACTATTATCAGGAGTTCGACGGTTCAGAGGCTTACGGTAAGGGTTGGAACTCTTCTTTGTTCAGCAACCCTTGGGAGAACCTGACTCATGGTGGTTTTAACTCTCAGGCAGAGAGCCGCAACATCAATACCAGCGCTACTGCTTTCCTGACCATCCAGCCGATTAAGGGTCTGAGATTCCGTTCTCAGTTCAACTATAACTGGAATTCTGGCGCATACCGTAACTTTGGTGAGCCCGCATCTTCTGGTTATGGTAATGCTACATCTATAATTTATAGCGTGAACCAGAGTGCTTGGTTGAGCACAGGTTTCTCTGTTGAAAATACACTTACTTACGATCTTCCTATTATTGCTGGTCACAAGATCAGCGCCATGGTCGGTCAGAGCTTCCAGAGCTCAGCTTGGAGCTTTAATATTGGCGGTTCTAACAAGGTTAGCTGGGGCGATCAGCTCGCTACACTGAAGGGTTGGGATTCTGCATGGCTGTCAAACGTGAAGCTGGTCAACGCTACCGATGCTACTTTGACTGGTAAGCCCAACGATGAAGAGTATCTCGCTTCATGGTTCGGTCGTCTGACTTGGGACTACAATGAGAAGTACATGGCTACCGTCACTGTACGTCGTGATGGTTCAAGTATCTTCACCGATGGTAAGCGTTGGGGTACATTCCCCTCTGTATCTGCAGGTTGGGTAGTCAGCAACGAGCCATTCATGGCAAGTACTAACAGCTGGATGGACTTCTTGAAGATCCGCGCATCTTGGGGTCAGAACGGTAACTGCTCTATCGATAAGTATCAGTACCTGGCAACCATCGCTCTGTCTGGAGAGGCTGGTGATGCTGGTTACAAGTTCGGCTCTGATCTGGCTACTTCTGTTTCTGGAACACCTAATACCGGTGCTTACGCTAACATCGTTCCGAATCCTGATCTGACTTGGGAGACCTCTGAGCAGCTCGACTTCGGTTTCGACGCACGCTTCCTCAACAGCCGTTTGGGCTTGAACTTCGACTGGTATAAGAAGACCACGAAGGACTGGCTGATCGGTGGTAACCTGCTTGCTGTCTATGGTACCAATCCTGCTGCCATCAATGGTGGTGACGTGAAGAATACCGGTATTGAAATCGCTCTTACTTGGAACGACAGAATTGGCAAGGACTTCAGCTACAACGTAGGTGTGAACTTTGCTACCAACAAGAACGAGGTAACCCGTATCGCTAACGACAACCACTATATCAATGGTCCTAGCGGTGTGCTCTCACAGGGTACTGAGTACTGCTACCGTGCTGAGGAAGGCAAGCCCATCGGTTACTTCTTCGGTATGTCTTACAGCGGTATCTGGCAGAATCAGGAGCAGATCGATGCTGCACGTAATGCCGGTAAGGCCGTTCTTGACAACGCACAGCCCGGTGACTGCATCTGGGATGACTGGAATGGTGATGGTGTGATTACCTATGCAGAAGGTGAAACAACCGACCGTCATGAGATCGGTAATCCTAACCCCGATATCATGCTTGGTATCAACCTCGGTCTGTCTTGGAAGGGTCTTGACTTCGCTATCAACGGTGCCGGTGCATTCGGTCAGCAGATCATGCGCTCTTACCGTTCATTCAGTGATGCACCTTATCAGAACTACGACACCACCATCCTGAATCGTTGGCATGGTGAGGGTACCTCTAACGAGCAGCCCCGTATTTCTGCTACTGGTCATCAGAACACAAACTGGGTATCTACCCGTTACATGGAGGATGCTGATTACTTCAAGATCAAGACCATTACCCTTGGTTACGACTTCAAGAATCTTTGGAAGGGTTGCCCATTCCAGCAGCTCCGTCTCTATGTTCAGGCTCAGAACCTCCACACTTTCACCAGTTACACAGGTCTCGATCCTGAGGTTGGTAACTCAGCTGGTGGTAGTGGTTGGGCTTCTGGTATCGACCTGGGTCTCTACCCACCGTCTCGTACATATTTGGTAGGTGCAAGTATCAAGTTCTAAGATTGAAAAATTGAAGATTTAAAGTTATGAAGAAATATATTTTATCATCGTTAGCTGTTTTGTCAGCAGCTACTATGTTCACTTCTTGTAACGATATGCTGGACACTGATCCGCGTGTTACAGATTTGACCGCAGCTACATTCCCAGGTAAGCCTGCAGATGTAGAGGCGTTGAATGCAGCTACCTATAGTATTATGAATACACTGGGTGGCGGCGACCAAAGTGGTATCCTGAATAATCCGTTCTATTGGTGGTCACTGATGTCTGACGACTGTTACGGAAGTGGCGGTTTGCAGGATAATGTGGCTAAGTCACTGCACCATTTCACAACGGCCGGTGCTAACCAGTACGAGCAGGACTTCATCCTTCTGTATGGTGGTATTTCACGTGCCAATAACCAGATTGAGACCATCGATAACGTGGCTTGGACTGACAAACAGCAGGACCAGCGCAAACAGCTGCTCGGTGAGGGCTTCTTTATGCGTGGTTTCTATACACTCCTTCTTACACAGCTTTATGGCGATGTACCCCTGATTACCTCTACCGTTATTACTGACGAGATGCAGCAGCAGGTAAGTGCTGAAGATGTGATCTATCCTCAGATCCTTTCAGACTTCGTTTCTGCCAAGAATCTCATGAAGCCCGAGAGAGCCAACGGTTCTGGTCATGCTGACAAGTTCAGTGCTGAGGCTTTCATCGCACGTGCTTATATGTTCTGGGCTGGCTTCTACAAGGGTGTAGGTGAACTGGCTAACGGTTCTGCTCCTGCTATTGAGCTTGTTGAGCAGGAAGGTTGTCAGGGTGGTTCTCTTTCTCAGGCCGATGTTGTTGCAGGTCTTAGAGACATTGTCAACAATGGTGGTTACAAGTTGTGTGAGGACTTCCGTTCACTCTGGCAGTACTCTAACAGTCTGCTTTGGGATGAGGCTCACGATGGCGTAGGTCATGCATACGAGTTCATCGCTGACATGAAGCGTGAGAACTGCTTCGACCAGCCTGGCATGGGTAACGGTAATACCGAGGAGCTCTTCCAGATTCAGTTTATGAATGCTTCTAAGTGGGCCATCGGTGGTACATACAACAACCCGCGTATGTATTCTAACTACCTCTCTTGTTTCTGGGGTCTTCGTAATGGTGCTACCAATGATAATGGTAAGCGTGACAAGACTTATCCGTTCAACCAGGGTTGGGGTCAGGGAACACCTTCTTGCAACATCTGGGACGACTGGACCTATGCTGAGAATAATGGTGGCTATACTGACATCCGTAAGCTCGCTTCTCTGATCGACCTCGATAATGAGCTCGAGAGCTATACCTATGAGAAGGACGACAATGAGGAGTCTGGCTATGCTGTTAAGAAGTATGCTGATGTCAACCTTGACGCTTGCGCAGCAGACAATGATTCATGGTGGTCAAAGTGTGAGGGTTATTCTTCAAGCTCACTTGACAACAAGCAGCAGGGTGACCACTTCGAGGATTACTACCTGATGCGTTATGCCGACGTTCTGCTGATGTTGACCGAGCTCACTGGTGAGGCTCAGTGGATGAATATGGTTCAGGCCCGTGCTGGTGTACCTCAGACAGCCTACTCTTTGAGAAACGTTCAGGACGAGCGCCGTTGGGAGTTCGCATTGGAGGGTCTTCGCTTCAACGATATGCGTCGTTGGTCAGGTGTTGACAATCACAGTGAGTCTTCATACGCTGCCAAGGCTCTGCAGGCTCAGAAAGGTAAGCAGATTGTCTGCCTTGGCCAGAAGAGTGCCAAGCGCACTTTGGAGCACATGACCTGTTCTTGGTCTAAGCGTTACGCTGCTACTAAGGGCTTCCTGCCGAAGCCTCAGGCTCAGATTACTTTGATGAATGGTAAGATGGAGCAGAACCCTGGATGGGATATCGACGATCCAGAGGCACAGTATAAAGTACTTTATTAATTTATAATAAGCAATCAATATGAAAAAGATATTATTTTTGTTCGTTGCTGCAATATGCGCTTTCGCTGCTTGTGATCCTATTCACGAGGATATCGGCAATGCAGGCCATATCACGCTTGACGAACTTTTGGCAAAGACTACTGTTACTACCGACAAGGCAGGCAGTGGCTTGAATGGTAACGTCATTTCCTGTCAGACCTTGGCACCGGTTAATGCCAAGTGGGATATTGGTGGCAAGGAATTCTACTCTAACGCTGCAAAGAAGAAGATGAAGCTTGGTGAGCATAAAGTGATCTTGACAGCTGTTTGTGCTGATGGTACAATGCTGAAGGACAGCTTTATGATTAACTGTCAGGAAATTACAGACCCGCTCCAGAGATACTATATCTATGGTGAGGATCCTGCAAAGGAACCCCCATTCGTACCTGGTGCTTGGGATGCAGCAGCTATGCGTTTCAGCTCAACTGAAGGTGCACATCTGCCCACTATTCCCGATGATGTATACCTCGGCCTGAAGACTCTGATCTTTGACGTATCGGATGTTACTCCTGATTTCGATTTGAAGGTCATGAACGGTTGGTGGAGTGCTACATATTATGATCATGTGAAATGGGCTGATGGTTTGAATGAACTTCAGATTACAGAAGGCATGGCTAATGATTGCGCTAAGGGTAAGGATGGTCGTGACCTCGACCTGATGCTCTACAGCGGCTCTATGACACTCAAGGCCGTCTTCTACGAGGAGTAATCATTCCTTTACAGTATAATAGAATAGAGGGCATGTCATGACGACGTGCCCTCTTTTTATTTGGTAACTAAGTTTTTCAGGAAAAAGTTTGGGGATTCTAAATATTGTTACTACCTTTGCAGCGAAAAGAAGCACAACAAATATGAATAAAACAAACAAAGTATCTGATGCCATTCTATATGGAAGTCTGCTGGCTTTCATTTTGTTTGGCGTATATATCCTATACATCAATCTGGAGGTCCTCTATACGGCACACGACCGTTCCGAATTCATCTTCGGAGCGCCCTTCTTTCATACGCTCATGTCGAAGCCCTTCGGCTTGATGCAGTATGTGGGAGCCTGGCTAACACAACTATGTTACAGACCGTCGTTAGGTGCAAGTTTGCTGCTGGTCATCTGGGCCCTCATTTTCTATGTAGGAAGCAAGGCGTTCCGTTTACAGGGCAGTGTCTCTGCGCTGATGCTCCTGCCTGTTGCCTGTCTGCTCACGTCGGTGGTCGATCTTGGCTATTGGATCTATATCTCCACCATTAGAGGCTATTGGTTCTCGCAGTCGGTAGGTTATCTTGCCATGCTGCTGCTCTTATGGGCAGCCCGCCAGACACCCCGCAAATGGCATCTCGTCTGGTATGTGATCGCCGTATGCCTCTATCCCATATTAGGATGGTTTGCCTTGCTTTTCGTGCTTTGTCTCGCCCTCGTAGAGAAACCCACCTGGCGTGAACTCCTGGGCTTGTTACTGGTTGTGTTTACTGCCAGCATCTGGCATACGCAGTTCTATTCGAATCTGAAGGCCGACGATGTCGTGATGGCAGGCTTCCCCCGTTTCGTGACGCCAAGCGACGTTTGCCCGCATCTTGCCATCCCGTTCTGGGTACTTGGTATCGTTTCTGTGCTCATTCCGCTGTGTAGCAAGTATCTGGCTAAGTGGTTCGTGCCTGTGTTATGTGCCTTGGCAAGCATTATTTTTACTTCGTCGCTCATGTTTCATGATAAGAACTACATCGACGAGATGCACATGGTGCGCATTGCCTGCGACGACAACTGGCAGGGGGTGCTTCGTATAGCTGAAGAGAACAAGCAGCCAACCAGCACGATGATGTTTCTTAAGAATATCGCTCTGATGAACGAAGGCGGCCTGCTTGACCGTTCGTTTAAATTAGGCAATAATGCTGCTGATATTTACAACCCCGATACGCTCCATGTCACCCTTTTGGACATCGCATCGCCTCTGGTGTACTATAACTATGGTATGGTGAACGAAGCCATCCGCCTGAATTTCGAAAATGCCATACAGGCGGGTTTCTCGCCCTTCTACCTGAAGATGCTTGCCCGCTGTGCCCTGGCTGTAGGCGATCAAAAACTGGTAGAACGCTATACGACCATCTTGCACCATAGCCCCTTCTATGCTAACTGGCAACCGGCGCCTATCACGGAGAAGATCAAGGAACTGCAGAAATGCTATTCTGATGAGCTCACAGGCGTTGAGAACAGCGATAGCTATCTTGTCAATGGCATCAGTCTCTGGTACGAATCCGACAGTAAGGTGGCCTCAGAGCAGGCATTGCTTTATGCCATGATGCGTTGCGACTCACGTCGTTTCTGGGCATCGCTGCGCAATTTTGTACAGTTGCATCTCGATGAGCAGTTCCCGCTGCATGCGATGGAGGCTTATATCCTGTTTATGGATAAAGCCCCAGAGGAAAAACGCATGATGCTCCCTGTTGAGCAGTCTGTTTTCGACCGTTACAAACAGTTCTGGGCGGCTTTGGAAGAAAAGGTGAAGCCTGGTATGACAATTGAACAGGCTGGTGAGGAAATGCGTGACGAATTTGGAGACACCTACTGGTGGTATAACATTTTCGGACGGAAACCTATTAATGTGCATGGTAATGTTGGACATGAAGTTGCATCATAAGTTATGAAAAGATATATCTACCCTTGTATAATGGGAGTGCTGTTGCTCCTGTCATCGTGTGCAAATCACCCCGATGTGCCTTCTTCTTCCAAGGAGGCTAAGAGTCTGCCTGCCATCTTCCCCGATTATTGCAATGTTACCGTGCCTTGCAATATCGCGCCACTCAACTTCATGCTTTCTGCTGATGAATATGAAGCGTGTGTGGCACGTCTCACCACACCCGACGGCCAGCAGCAGACATACGGCCATGGCGTGAAGGTGCAGATACCCGAGTCGGAATGGCATGCCATGCTCGATGCCTCGAAGGGTAAAAGCATCAAGGTTGAGGTCTGGGGCCAGAAAGAAAACGAATGGTTAGCCTTCAGCCCGTTCGAGATAAAGGTCGCTGAGGACCCCATTGACGAATACCTGTCGTATCGCCTCATCGAACCGTCGTATGTCGCATGGACCTATATGGAGATTGCCCAGCGCAACCTCACCTCGTTCGAGGAGTCACAGATCTTCAACAACGAGATTACCATGAACGACAGGCCGAAAGGACAGTGCATCAACTGCCACAGTTATCAGAACTATAAGACTGACAACATGCTCTTCCATGTGCGCCTCTCTAATAGTGGTACCGTTATTGTGAACGATGGCAAGGTCTCAAGGGTCAACCTGAAGCGCGACTATACCATCTCTTCTGGCGTCTATCCGTCATGGCACCCTACCGCCAAGCTGGTAGCCTTCTCAACCAACCTGACACGTCAGGCATTCCATACGGAAAACCCCAACAAAATTGAGGTTTACGATCTGGCCAGCGACCTGATCCTCTACGATGTGGAGACCGACTCGGTGAGTATTGTCAGCAACGATTCCACCCTTTTGGAAATATATCCTACCTGGTCGCCTGATGGCAAATACCTCTATTACGGCAAGTCTGTTCCTCTGCCTGAAGAAATGGACGGTCAGGACATCAGAACCACCTATGAGAAGATACAATACAACCTCTATCGCCGTTCGTTTGATTTGGCAACGCATGGCTTTGGTGAAGAGGAGTTGGTGTATGATGCTGCATCTGATGATAAGAGCGTCACGTTGCCACGCATCAGTCCCGACGGGCGCTATCTGCTGTTTG
>CAMJBL010000009.1 GCA_946403845.1 uncultured Prevotella sp.
GTCGGTACGGTAGATCTTGTTGATCCCTGTCAGTTTAATCACTGTTTCCATTGTTATTATGTTTTTATTGTTATGATAATGTTTATTCTTCTTTGATTGCATCGGTAATCGTGCTGTGACAGATGCGCCATGCCGGGATGGCCGTGCCGATGAGGACCGTACATAATATAATAAGGTAGACGATGACGGAGACGATGAGGAAGTGGAGGGACTTGTCGGCCACCCAGGTGGGGTCGAGCTGTGTGCCGGGTTGGTGGGTGCTGATACAGAGTTCGCCCAATCCCATCTTCACATAGTTGAGGTAGAGCACGCAGGCGATGAACATGCTGACGGTGGCCATCACCCAGCCCTCGGCAAGGAACATCAGCATGACGCGCCGACGGGTGGCGCCGAAGGCCCGCATGATGCCCGACTCCTCCGTGCGCCGCTTGGTCTGCATCCAGAAGGTGCCGATGACGCCGAGGCACAGGTTGACGAGGAAGAACAGGGCGGTGGCTATCTGGAGATTGAAGTCATAGGACAAGGTGGGCGCGGCGAACTGGTTCCTTGCGGAGCCGATGTCGTCGTAGGCGGTGAAGGAGGCTACGGCGTAGTGATCGCTGGCATAATTCCAGAGGTTAAGGTTCTGCTCCTCGGCGAAGCGACGTGGGTTGACGCCGGGTTTCAGGCGGAGGACGACGAGGTTCTGCGAAGCATCATAACGAATGGTGCCGTTATTAGAGTAAACCGCCCACGTGTTGTAGTCTTTCTCTGAGACGTGGACGTCCTTCACTACGGCGACGATGGGTTGGCCCCAATCAATATCCACGAAGCTGGCGGCTTTCAGTTCCTTGTTCATGGCAGCATCTACAGAACCGAAGAAATGCTCGGCCAGTGACTGACTGACAATCCACCCGCGTCCGATGTCCGACAGTTCTTTCGATGTGTTACAACCCGCTATCGGCTGGATGCCGTAGGTCTCAAAGAAGTGTTCGTCCTTTGAGTAGCAGATGTCGTAGGCAAGAACCGTATCGTTTTGCCAGGCATAGCGGAGCATATTGGAGAAGCCGCCGGGGCTGTCAAATAGATCGGTGCGTGCATATAATCCCATCACGGGGTCAGCGATGCTCGCCTGCTCCACGCCATCGATGGCCAGCAACTGCCGCTTGATGACGTTGGCCTCCTCCACATATTGCGCTTCCCGTTTCCAGTATTGATTATCGCGTTCCTCCTGCGTCATACTCTCATCTGCCATCTCGTAGGGCTGCGTGGACAGGATGTTGGCCACCACCATGCGGTCGCCGTCGATACCCGAGGACAGACTGCGGTAGTAGAGCCTGACGATGATGGGGTCGAGCTGTGTCCATGCCACGAAGCAGACCACGATGAGTTCGAGGAAGAGCCACACGTTGTTCGTGCGCTGGCTCCAGATGTTGTTCAGTATCTTTCTCATGCTATTTCTTCTCGTTCATTGATTCAACAATAGGGTTACGGAGGCTGAGCCATGCGGGGATGAGGGCTGCCATCAGGTTGAGCACGATGCACACGGCCAAGGCGATGACAAAGATGAGGGGTGAGAACAGCATCTCACCGTCTACTGTCGGCTCGGGCAGCGTGAAGGCCGTGTTGCCGACGGCGAAGAACAGCCACGAACGGAACACGTAGAGTAGCAGCCACGTAATCAGCAGCCCTACGAAGCCGCCACAGAGCGTGAGTAGCGAGTTCTCGCTGATGACCTGATTGAGCAGCGTCCGCCGCGTGGCTCCGAAAGCCTTGCGCACACCCATCTCGGCCAACCGTCGCCGCATACGTGCCGCCACAAGTCCGCTTAAATTCAAAGCGGGCACCAACAGCAGGACGAACACCTTCGGGAAGAGCGACTTGAGGATGCTGCTCCAAGACATGGCCACGCCGTCGTCCGACATCTTCCACTGCGCATGGGGAAATATCGTGCCGTGCAGGGAGTAGTCCCACTCCTTGTCGCTGACACTGCGCTTGTGGGCAATCTCCTCCAATTCCTTTTCCAAGTCCTTCACGGTGCATCCTTTTTTCAGCACGACGATGACCTGTTCGGCTTCCTGATCAAGGGCTAAGAACAACTGTCCAAAACTCTCTTCCATGATGGACGACGTGGGCTCTATTACACCTACGATGCGGATGATGAAGCCGTAGTTGAGTGTCTTTCCCACGGGATCGACATCCTTGCCGAATGCCTGTTCGGCAATGTCGCGGCTGATGATGGCGGGCATGGCTACATTCTCAATGTAGTTGTTTTCGTTCAGGCACTCCTCCTGTGTGAAGGGTCGGCCATAGACGAAGCGGAACTGATAGACCTTGAAGAAATTGGCATCGACCATGCGCGTCACAACAGGTACTAACTTGTGATTGTCACATTTCAGGTAATGCCTATCGCTGGTATAGCGGCTGGCATTGATGGTGGCGCTGACTACCTCGGCACTCTTCAGCGTGTAGAGCCATTCCTTCACCTCAGTTGCGGTGTAGCTCGTGGATTGTCGCCTAAGTGTGTCCTGCACAGACCGTTTCACCATTCCCTGGAGGTACACCGTGCGGCTGCGGTTCACCTCCGGCGCGATGTCGGCCAGTTTTGCATAATACACCACGGCCATCACCATTGTAAAGGCAATAGCCAGCGCCGTCCCCAGAATATAGATGCAGGAGAACAGCTTTTCCTCGCGCATCATGGCGAGAGCTTGTCGTATATATCTCATATCTTTTTCGAATAATTGTCTGCCTTCTTACGTGCCAAAACCGTACCAAACTTGTAACTGCCTGATAATCAGCATGGACATAAAAAGAAGTGTCCATTTCCGGACACTCATGCTGTCCGAAAATGGACAATCTATAAATGGATTCTGCAATTTTAGGGTTTGAATTACCAAGTCAGGTGTAGGCCGATGGAATTCGTGGTAAGGGCAAGTGTGGCGTTGCGTTTGGGGAAGAGACGGTCGGTGACGTAATAGGTGAGTTCGGTGGAGAGGAAGCCGATGGCTGCCCCCGCACAAGCATCGTACCAGTGATGACGATCACGACACACACGATCGACTGCCGTTAATGTCGCAACACCATAGCCCGCAACAGAAATCCAAGGTGACAAATGTCCGAATTCTTTATGCAGCACCGTCGCCCCGGCAAAGGCGAAAGCAGAATGACCTGAGGGGAACGAGCGATCGTCGCTATCGTCAGGGCGCCACTCATGGATAGTATGCTTCAGCGTATAGGCGACACCTGCCGAGACCACCCAGGAACCAGCCGTTGCTACCAACAGCTGCGGCCACTCGTCGCGACTCTCTACGCCACAGGCCTTCAGCGTCAGCACAGAGGCGTATGGCACATACTGCAACACATCGTCCAGATCGTCGCTATGCCGTTGCTGGGCGGAAGCGGTGAGAAGTGAGAAGTGAAAAGTGAAAAGTAGCACTATCACTCGGATGTATGGGCTCGTCTTTGTCATTTCAGCTGCAAAGTTACTATTTTTTTTGTTTTTATGTTCCTATGTCTAAAAAAATAACTATCTTTGCACCCGTTATCGGTTCACCCTTTGGGTGAGGAGAGAGGGAATCAGGTGAAAATCCTGAACAGACCCGCTGCTGTGAGTCGTCCTTTACGACGCAAACAAAGATGTCACTGAGATTATCGGGAAGACGTTTGCTGCCAGACGATCAGTCAGAAGACCTGCCGATTAGCAATGGTCGTTTGTCTGCCTCTGGGATTAGGCGACAACGGAGAAGTGAAAAGTTGAGAAGTGAATAGTGAAAACTATAAGGCATTGATGTGTGTATGGTGGAGATGTGTGTCTCTACTATTCACTATTCACTTCTCACTATTCACTATTTCTGCGCAGAGCAAGTTTGACTCCCTACAACATGTACGGGAAATAGTGGTGGTATCGAAGCCTGCCATGCGAGAAGTAGTGCCCAGTCAGAAGCTCAATGGCGAGATGCTGGAAAAGCTCAGCACGCACTCTGTGGCCGATGCCCTGCGCTATTTCTCTGGTATCCAACTGAAGGACTATGGTGGCGTGGGCGGCATCAAAACCGTAAACATCCGTTCGATGGGAACCCACCACTTAGGCATCAGCTATGATGGCATCCAACTTGGCAATGCCCAGAACGGCCAGATAGACCTCGGTCAGTTTTCACTCGACAATGTGGAGGAGATTACCCTCTACAATGGTCAGAAGAGTGCCATCTTCCAGCCAGCCAGCGACTTTGGCCATGCGGGAGCGATTTATATCCGAACCAAGGAGCCGGACTTTTCGAGGAGTGAGAAGTGTGGAGTGAGGAGTGAGAATACTCATTTAAAGTTCAAGGCGCAGTATGGGAGTAGCGATATGCTGCGATTGTCGACACTATGGGAGCAGAAACTATCAGAAACGATGAGCTCGTCCGTGAGTGCAGGTTTCCTGACGGCGAGTGGCAAGTATAAGTTCCGTTATGAGCGTCGCTATCCCAATGGTGAGACGGCCTGGGACACGACGGCTGTCCGCCAGAATGGTGACATCCATGCAGAACGCATCGAGGCCAATCTGTTTGGACGGCTCTATCAGGGCAGCTGGCAGGTGAAGGGCTATCTTTACAATTCTGCTCGAGGCATCCCTGGTGCCATCGTCAATAACGTATGGCGGAGGGGCGAACGCCAGCAGGACCTGAACACCTTTGTGCAGGCCGCCTTCGACAAGAACGTCGGTGATGGCTTCAGCACACGCTGGCTGGCGAAGTATGCCTACTATAACACCCACTATGTGAACAAAGACTCCACCCAACTGCCTGTGGATAACCGCTATAAACAGCAGGAAGTATATCTCTCAACGGCGAATGTGCTCGAACTGCGACCCAATTGGAGTGCCTCGCTGAGCTATGACTTCAAATGGAACAAGCTGAATGCCGACACCTATAACTTTGCTTTTCCAACACGCATCTCGAATCTCGTGAGTCTGGCTACAGCCATTGATTATAAGCATCTGAAGGCACAAGGCTCTATTTTGGCGACCTTCATCAACGACCGGTCCCAACGTCGCGGCGATTCTTCACTCTTCACTCTTCACTCTTCACTTTCTAAACTCACCCCTGCCCTCTTCGTGAATATCTATCCCTTTAGAGGCACCTTCTTCTCGATGCGTGCCTACGTGAAGAAGAGTTTCCGCATGCCGACCTTCAACGACCTCTACTATACGGACATGGGCAATGCGAACCTTGTGCCAGAAAGTGCCCTGCAATATGATGCCGGCTTCGCCCTGAACAAGCATTTCGAACATGGCATCATCCGCCATGCAGAGATGCATTTCGATGCCTATTACAATACGGTGCACGACAAGATCGTGGCCTATCCCAAAGGACAGCAGTTCCGTTGGACGATGCTCAATCTGGGTAAGGTGCATATCAAGGGCGTTGATGTGGAGGCTGAGGCCGATTTCCAGATGGGTAAGGATCTGGTGGCAACAACTCGGGCCCAATATACCTATCAGGATGCTCGTGATGTGACGGATCCTGGCGACTCCTACTACAAGCATCAGATACCCTATATCCCCTGGCATTCCGGTTCTGCCATTCTCGGACTGAGTTATAAGAACTGGGATCTGAACTATTCGTTCATCTATGCCGGTGAGCGCTACGATGAGCAGGAGAACATCATTTACAATCACATGGAGCCCTGGTACACCAGTGATCTGAGCCTGCGCTATCAGTTTACAGTGAACAGTTTACAGTTTACAGCACAGGCGGAGGTGAATAATGTGTTGGATCAGGACTATGAGGTCATTGTCAACTACCCCATGCCTGGCCGTAACTATGCCCTCACTTTAAGCGTTGAGATATGAAAAGATGGTTACTCTACATATGGCCCTTGCTGATGCTCACTGCCTGTCGCAACGATGTGATGGTGGTGCCGATGGAGGATATCAATACGGGCGGCAAGACGGTGAAGAGCGAGATCATAGGCATGTATCTGCTGAATGAGGGGAATATGGGCTCGAACAAGTCGTCTTTGGACTATCTCGACCTCTCCGCCAGCGACTCTACCGTCCACTACCTGCGCAATATCTATTCTGAGCGTAATCCTACGACGGTGATGATGCTGGGCGATGTGGGCAATGACTGTCAGATCTATGGCTCGCGCCTGTGGCTGGTCATCAACTGTTCCAACAAGGTGGAGGTGGCCCGTGCGGAGGATGCCGTGCGGATAGGCAAGGTCGACATCCCCAATTGCCGTTATGTGGCGTTTAAGGATGGCTATGCCTACGTGTCGTCGTATGTGAGTTCGATTTATGGAGACAGGAGTCAGGAGTCAGGAGACAGTAGTAGTCCGTTGGGTAGTGTGTATAAGGTAGATACGCTCAGTCTCGGAAAGGTGGATTCCTGCGCTGTGGGCTATCAGCCAGAGGAAATCGCCATCCTCGGCAACCTGCTTTTTGTGGCCAACAGCGGTGGCTATCAGGGAATGACGGGACAGGGTTATGAGAGTACGGTAAGTGTGGTAGACCTGACAACCATGCAAGAGACCTCTAAGATTGAAGTGGCCCCAAATCTGCATCGCCTCAGGGCTGACCAGTACGGTCAGCTGTGGGTAACCTCCAGAGGCAACTATATGGATCAGCCATCAACCATCTACTGGCTGGTGAAGGATGCAAAAGGCAAGATGACGGTTGGCGGGCATTTGGACCAGCCCGTCAGCGATCTCTGTATCGTGGGCGACTCGCTCTATTTCTATGGCAGTCAGTGGAGTGAGGTCACGATGACGAATACCGTTACCTATGGCATCATCAATGTGCGCACCCATGAGATTGTGAGCACCTCGCTCTCCGATGCACCAGAAATCCGTAAGATCCGTATGCCCTATGGTATCATCGTGAACCCCATTCATCACGATTTCTACCTGATGGATGCCAAGAACTATGTCTCAAGCGGTGAATTGCTGCACTTCCTGCCAGATGGCACCTTCGACTGGAAGGTGAAGACGGGCGATATCCCTGCACATGCGGCGTTCCTGAAGAAGTTGAGAAGTGAAAAATGAAAAGTTAAGAGTTGCTATGAGAGAAAGAATGATAAAAGTTAATCCAGAAGTGATAACGAAAAGAAAGGTAAAATTACTATTAGTTCTTTTCACTTTTCACTTTTCACTTTTCACTTCCTCTGCCCAGCGCATGGACAATGTGGCGGAGCATTCGAAATATATCCAGGCGGTCGACGAATACCGTCCTGCGCCAGGACAATACGTCAATGACGCCCCCGAATACGAGGAGGGTGACACTGAGGATGACATGATACGGAAATGTACTGAGTATCTGGCAGGGGATTATAAGAGCACCCACGTGGTGGCTCTTGGCGGCTGGGGAGGTTACATCACCTTCCACTTCGACCACTCCATCGCCAACCTCCCTGGCCAGCGCGACTTCGCCATCTGGGGCAATGCCTATCAGGAGATGAAGAACCTCGTCTTCGGCGGCATGAACGAGGCTGGCGTCGTGATGGTTTCCAAAGACATCAACGGCAACGGCCAGCCCGACGACCCCTGGTATGAGATCAGTGGCTCGTGCGATGTCGACAGTGTGGACAAGGTCGTCTACGGCTACGAGGTCACTTATCGTCAGAACCCCATGGGCGATATCCCCTGGACGGATAATCAAGGCAATAGCGGCTCTGTCGACCGTAACCACTACCACGAGCAGGAATATTACCCCCTGTGGCTGCCCGACAACCTGACTTTCAAGGGCACCCGTCTGCCAGATAATATGTGGAACCTCTCCGATCAGGTAGACAAGGGATGGAGTCCCTACTACTACGTGCTCGTCGGCTTCCGATACGGCTATGTCGACAACCTGCCCAACTTCACGGATTCCTCCGATGCGAATTCGTGGAACTATGAAGGTTGTGGCATCGATATCTCCTGGGCTGTGGATGAACAGCGTCAGCCTGTCAGTCTCGACTTCATCGACTTCGTGCGGGTTTATACAGGCCTCAACCAGAAGTGTCCCCAGCCCGAATGGTGGGGAGAGACCTCTACGGAAATCCAGTGTGCTGAGGATCTTCACCTCGATGCCTCGCTCGATGCCATCCGTCAAGCCACAGCAATTAAAACCAGAGAAGTGAAAAGTGAAAAGTGTAATAGTGTCTACGACCTCCAGGGCAGAAACATTTCTCTCCCCTCTCACCTCTCCCCTCTCACCTCTAAATTATTCATCTATAACGGCAAAAAATATATCACAAAATAAACATGTTTCATTTTAAAAACAAAACCATTATGAAAACAAAAAGTATTTTAGCAATCGCCGCTATTGCATGTGGCGCTGTGATGTCAATGACATCTTGTGGTAATGCCGACTTACCTGTCAGTTTGCGTACCTACACCATCTCTTTCGAGGGCCAGACCCTGAATGCCGATGGTTACTGGTGTGGTGATGATACTGGCACACCATTCGACAACTACGGTTCTCCGGCTTACAGCTGTGTCTACAAAGAGGCTGGTGCCCAGTTTGTAGCCAACTACACACCCGCATGGGCCAGCTGGACAGGCTTTGCCATTTCAAGTCGTACAGAGACCACTTTCAATAGTGCTACCATGACACCCGACCAGTTCAACAATATCGCTGGTGGTGCCCGTAGCGGAAAGAACTTCTGCGTGGTTTATCCCTTTGGCGAGAAACTCGATTTCGGAGGTGCTGTCACACTGAAGGGCTTCTGGTACACCAACGATGCCTGGACGGTCGACGCCTTTGTCAATGGCGATGGTATGACACCTGGCAAGTTCGAGGCTGGCGACTTCTTTAAGTGTGTTGTTTATCCCGAGCCAGCTGAAGAGGGCATTATGAGCGGTGCCCGTTATGAGATCGACCTGGCTAAGGACGGTGACTTTGTAAAGGGTTGGCAGTACTGCGACCTGAGCAAGGTTGATGCCTTCAAGAACATCAAGAGCATTTCGTTCAACTTCGAGGGTAGCAGAAAGAACGACTACGGTCTGACCACACCGACCTATATCTGTATCGACGATATCGTGGTTGAGAAATAATCGGCTCATCCATTGAAGTACGTTCAATTATTATTATTGACAGTTCTTGTCCTCTCCTGCGGAGGCCGTCAGTCGGCTTCTTCGCAGGCGGAGGGCGATACTGTCAGTTTCAAGTACGCCACACAGCTGAGTGTGGTGCGCTATGAGGGTTATACCGTCGCCACCCTGAAGAATCCCTGGAAGGAGGGTATGGTCCTGCATCAGTATGTGCTGGTGCCTAAGAGTCAGAAGGAAGTCCCCATGATTCATGGCGCCACGATTATCCGCACCCCGCTGAGTCATTCGATGGTCTTCTCAACCGTCCACTGCGCTATGCTGATGGACTTTGAAAAGCAGGACTGCATCTCGGGTGTGGCCGATCTGAAATATATCAAGATTCCCTGGATTCAGCAGCAGGTGCAACAGGGTAAGATCAGCGATGTGGGTGACGGTCTGAGTCCCGTTGTCGAGAAAATCATCGACCAGCGGCCTGACGCCTTGTTCCTCTCGCCTTTCGAGAACAGTGGTGGCTACGGCAAACTCGAGGATATCGATATCCCCATCGTGGAGTGTGCGGAATATATGGAATCATCGCCTCTAGGACGTGCCGAGTGGCTGCGCTTCTATGGCATGCTCTTCGGTTGCGAACAGAAGGCTGACAGTCTCTTCGAGGCCATCGACAAGCACTACAACGCCTTGAAAGCCCTCGCCAAGAATAACACCCAACAAGTGTTGCTCGACAAAATCACGGGTAGTGTCTGGTATGTACCTGGCGGCAAGAGCACCATCGGACAGATGATTCAGGATGCTGGCGGTCATAATCCCTGGGCGAGCGATGTGCACAGCGGCTCCGTGTCCCTTCCTTTCGAGAGTGTCCTGGAGAAAGCCGGCGAGGCAGATATCTGGCTCTTCCGATACAGCAGTGACCATGATATCACCTACGATGAACTGCTCAGTGAGCATCATGGCTATAACCAGTTCAAGGCTTTCCGTAATCAGCAGGTCTATGGCTGTAATGTCGAGTTGAATCTTTTCTACGAAGAGACGCCTTTCCATCCCGACTGGCTGCTCAACGATTTCATCCGCATCCTGCATCCCGAGCTGGACGGTCTTGCCCCGCTTCGCTATTATAAAAAGCTTTAAGAAGACGACCTTAGTTCCAGGCGCGGAGGATGGAACCGTCGAACGAACAGTAATAACGCATCAGCGATGAACCCTCATCGCCACTGCTGATAGCCCCCGTTTCCAACTCATAGGTACGTTGGCAACGAGGACAGATTACCTGCTGACGATTACCCGTCCAGTTCATCGCCTGCAGGTTGCTGCAGTTAGGACAGGCACGATCGTAAGCCCAAAGGCCATTGAAATTGGTGGTGCCGATTATGAGTCCGATGCTGTTGCTGGCACCAAGCACATAGCTGGAATAGTTTTCGAGGTCGGTACTGATCACATTGTCTTCCTGGGGCGTCTTACCGTCGTTGCTATTCACGTAGACATGACGGACACTGGTCTTCCCATCGCCCTTAGTGGTGACATAGACGTATGTACCTGGATTCTGTGCTGCAGCGAAGAGCAGGCTGGTGCTGTGTTCCTTGTAACTGAAGATAAAGCGACAGACGTATTTCCGGCTCACAGGCGCCTCGGCCTCGCAAGAAGTAAGAATAAATACAGAGGTAAGAGGTAAGAGGTAAGAGGTAAGAGAAATGATTAGAGATAAGAATAAAATATCCATTATCCCCCATCGCTTCTTTCCGCTCGTATCTATTCTCTCACCTCTCACCTCTTACCTCTCACCTCTAATAAGTTTCCGCTCAGCTTCCGTCATGCGTTGGAAGTTAAACCCTTCGATTGTCTCCCGCATGAGCGCTTCAATCTGCTCATTGCAGAGATTGCCGATAGAGCCTTCGTGGGTGTGGTGGATATCGTGAGAAGCCTTGAAGTTGCCGGCTTCGATGTCGAGCCCTACTTTCTTATAAGCATCGCGGAAGGGCATACCATTGGCAGCGAGACGATTCACCTCCTCGACGCTGAACATCGGATCGTACATCGGATTGTCGAGGATATGCTCGTTTACTTCTATCTTATTAATAATGTAAGCCGCCATCTGCAGACAGTCCTTCAGTTCGCCAAAGGCCGGCAGGAACACCTCTTTGATAATCTGCAGGTCACGGAAGTAACCCACTGGCAGGTTATTCATAATCAGCGTCACCTGTTGGGGCAGACTTTGCAACTTATTGCATTTCGCACGGATCAGCTCAAACACATCGGGATTCTTCTTATGCGGCATGATCGACGAGCCGGTGGTACACTCCTTGGGTAGCTTCACAAACGAGAAGTTCTGCGAGTTAAACAGACAGGCGTCGAAGGCCATCTTGGCGATGGTGCCAGCGATAGTAGCGATGGCGAAGCCCACATTGCGCTCCATCTTACCACGTCCCATCTGGGCATATACCACGTTATAGTCCATCGAGTCGAAACCCAGCAGCTCCGTGGTCATCGTGCGGTTCAGGGGGAACGAGGAGCCATAGCCGGCTGCCGAACCTAAGGGGTTGCGGTTGGTCATCTTATAGGCGGCCTGCAGGAAGAGCATATCGTCGGTCAGGCTCTCCGCATAGGCACCAAACCAGAGGCCAAACGAAGAGGGCATCGCAATTTGCAGATGGGTATAGCCAGGCATCAGCACATCCTTATACTGATTGCTTTTCTGGATCAGTTCGTCGAAGAGAATTTTCACCTCATCGGCGATTTCCTTCAGCTCATGACGGGTGAAGAGTTTGAGGTCGACGAGCACCTGGTCATTACGTGAACGACCCGAGTGGATCTTCTTGCCCATGTCGCCCAGTTTACGGGTGAGCAGCATCTCCACCTGCGAGTGCACATCCTCGACATCGTCCTCGATCACGAACTCACCTCGCTCTGCCAGGTGGTAGATATTCTTTAACTCTGCCAGCAGGGCCGTCAGCTCGTCTTTCTCCAACAGGCCGATGCTCTCAAGCATGGTGATGTGGGCCATAGAACCAAGCACGTCGTACTTGGCCAGATAGAGGTCCATCTCGCGGTCCCTGCCTACGGTGAACCGCTCTATCTCCTTATTGATCTCAAAATTCTTCTCCCAGAGTTTGCTCATATTTTTTTAGTTTACGGTTTACAGTTTACGGTTTACAGATGATTACCTTTGCAAGTATTACAGCCAACAGTCATATCAACTGTAAACTGTAAACCGTCAACTGTAAACAAATTAAGTATACTGTACTTGCGCCAAGGCATCTGCAATCTTCTCGACAGTATCCTGCAAGGGTTTCTCCACCATTCCCTTGACAAAAGGAGGGAGGTCGGCCTTGACGGTCACTTTCATCTTCGAGTTCTGCTCATCGACGGGCAACACCTGAATCCAAACGTTGAAGGGTACGGGCGACTGTATCGTCTCGAACTTCACGCATTTCGGCTCCTCGCGGTCGCAGATGCGGAGTTTCAGGTCACCCACAGGGGCAACGTTGAGGCTCACGGTATCCTCGTCGTACTTGAAGTCATTGACCTTGTCTTCCGGCACACGGTCCTGTACCTTCTCAAGGTTGCGCAGGTCGCTGATGTTGTCATACACAGCCTGCTGAGGGTAGGGTATCTGCTTCACACTACTCTCGAATTTGGTTTCACTACTGAATAGTCCCATAGTCTTTTTATGTTTACGGTTTACAGTTTACGGTTTACAGATGATTACATCTGCGGAAAACAGCCTCCAGTCATTTCAACTGTAAACTGTAAACCGTCTACTGTAAACAAGTTATTGTTTCCAGGTTTCCGGACTCTTGCGCCATTCGGCGAGCACAGCCTTGTCTTCTTCCTTGATATAACCGGTCTTGGCGGCCTCTTCGACCACAGCCTCATAGTTGCTCAGCGTGATAAGCTTCACACCAGCCTCCTCGAAAGCCTTCTCAGCCACAGGGAAACCGTAGGTGAACGATGCCACCATACCCACCACCTCGACGCCATACTCGCGCAAGGCAGCAACGGCCTTCAGCGATGAACCACCCGTAGAGATCAAATCCTCTACGACCACCACCTTGGCACCCTTCTTGATCTCGCCCTCTATCTGGTTGCCCATGCCGTGATCCTTCGGCTTCGGACGCACATACGAGAAGGGCAATCCCAGCTGGTCGGCTACGAGGGCACCCTGGGCGATGGCACCAGTGGCGACACCTGCCACAGCCTCAGCCTCAGGAAAGTTCTCCAGGATGGCATGACAGAGCTCGAGTTTCACAAACGAACGCACATCCGTAAACGACAAGGTCTTACGATTGTCGGTATAGATGGGTGATTTCCAGCCCGAGGCCCAAGTAAACGGGTCGTTGGGCTGCAACTTGATGGCTTTGATATCCATCAGTTTCTTGGCTAATTGATGCTTGATATCCATAATTTCAACGTTGATTTGGCTGCAAAGGTACAAAAAAACTATAAACAATCAACTATAAACTATAAACTTTTTGTATCTTTGCACCCAGAATAGATAACCATAACTTATTATTAACGATTATGAAGAAAGTTTTGTTTCTAACAACGTTGTTCTGCGCAGCCCTGATGGTGCAGGCGCAGAGACCGCAGATGATGCGGATGGCTGAGCCCGGACTCACCGACCAAACCGCGAGGAAGTTTACAATCGACCTGACTGAGGACGGGAAGGCCCAGATGGTTTGTTTCCTGCCAACCACCGCCTCTGGTAAAGCCATCGTCGGCGTTCCTGGTGGCGGCTACTCTGTCTTGTCAAACACCCACGAGGGAACGATGGCTGCCGACTGGCTCAACAAGAAGGGCATCGCCTATTTCGTGGTGAACTATCGTATGCCTGAAGGCGACCGCAACATCCCCATGGGCGATGTGTCGAAGGGTATCCGTATCGTCCGTGACTCCGCAGCCCTCTGGGGCATCAATCCCGAGGATGTGGGTATCATGGGCTTCTCGGCTGGTGGCCACCTGGCATCTGTCATCTCCACCCTTACCGAGTATGACGTGCGTCCTAACTTCACCATCCTCTTCTATCCCGTCATCTCGATGGACGAGCGTGTGTCTCACATGTGGTCATGCCGCAATTTCCTCGGCGAGGATCAGAAGAAGCCTGAGATGGTCCGCATGTACTCGACCAACAATGCCGTTCGCCGCCACCTCACACCGCCCGCCTGCATCATCATGTCGGGTGACGACAATCTGGTGCCACCGCTCACCAACGGTCTGACTTACTATACCGCCATGCGTAATGCCGGCAACGACTGTGCCCTGTTCCTCTATCCCTCAGGTGGTCATGGCTACGGCTTCGCACCTTTCTTTGCCTATCACGACGAAATGCTCGCCAACCTCGGCAAGTGGCTCGACCAGCTGAAGGCGCCCAAACCTGATGCTATCAAGGTGGCCTGCATCGGCAACAGCATTACCGACGGTCACGGCATCGACCTGGCACCCCGCAACGGCTATCCCGCCCAGCTGCAGCGCATCTTGGGCAATGATTATAATGTGAAGAACTTCGGTGTGAGTGCCCGTACCATGCTCAACAAGGGCGACTATCCCTATATGAACGAGCTGGCCTGGCGCGATGCCCTGGCCTTCAAGCCCGACATTGTCATCATCAAGCTCGGCACCAACGACTCGAAGCCCGAGAACTGGCAGTACAGTGCGGAGTTCAAGCAGGACCTCGAACAGATGATTACCACCCTCTCCCCGTCGCTTGGCCAGCCTGCCAAGAAGGGCAAGAAGCGCGAGAAGGGACTGGCTAATGTGCCTGCCAGACCTAAGATCTACCTCTGCACGCCCATCCCCGCCTTCAAGTCCACGTGGAATATCAACGATTCCGTGATTGTCAATGGTATCATTCCTATTCAGAAAGAGGTGGCAGCGAAGTATGGTCTGCAGATCATCGACCTCCACACCCTCTATGCCAACGATGGTGACAAGATGCTGACCGACGGCATCCATCCCGACGACAAGGGTGCCCGTCGCATGGCGCAGATCATTGCTGGAGAAATAAAGAAGTAATTTGTTTACAGTTGACGGTTTACAGTTTACAGCTGATTACTTCTATAGGCAGGAAGGGCTTGCCAGGTAATCATCTGTAAACTGTAAACTTTAAACCGTAAACTAAAACTTACGATTTTGCAAAGCCGAGGGCGAGCACGCTGATCTTCACGTCGCTCGCCTTCTGCATTTCCTTGGCACAGGCAATGATGGTGGCTCCTGTGGTCACCACATCGTCGATCAATAGCAGGTGTTTCCCACGGATGTTGTCGCCATCGGCTAGTTCGAACACGTCTTCCACATTCTCATTGCGCTCCCAACGGCCACGATGCGTCTGACTGCCCACAAACTTCGTGCGCCTCACCACCTGGTCATAGATGGGCAGTCCCGTCACCTGGCTCACACCCTTCGCCAATTCCAAACTCTGGTTATAGCCCCGTTCGTGCTCGCGCTTTTTTGCCAGCGGCACAGGCACCAGGGCGTCGATATCGTCAAACAGACCGCTCCGCTGCAGTTCCCTGGCCATCATCCTGCCCATCACCTCGCCAATCTCGGGGTGGTTATTGTATTTCAGTTCGTAGAGGATGTGGGCCGTCTCGGCATGGGGCTCATAATAAAACAGGGCGGTGGCCTTCTCGATGGCAATCTGTCCCCAGAACAGCTTGGCCATCACGTTCTCATAGAGGTCGTGGCCGAAGTCGGTACGCGGCAAATGCAGGAAACACTTGCTACAGAGCGTCTCCTCGGTCACTGTGAGTCGCTCGCCACAGACGACACACACTCTTGGCGATATCAGATCGAGCAACCGGCTCCAAAAGCTTATCCTTTGCATCTCGCATTCAGTGTAATCATCTGTAAACCGTAAACTATAAACTGTAAACTGTAAACTATAAACTCTCCTCCTCCATCTCTTCCATGTCCTCCACGTCCAAACATTGCCGGATAATGTCGAAGGTGAAGCCCCTTCCCAGGGCAAACCTCACCAATTTCTGGTTGCGCTCGTAGTCGCTCTCTGCCTTGATGCCCTTGCTTTTCTGTTTCAGCAGGGGTTTGAGCACCTTCAGGTATTCGTCATCGTCGATCTCGTCGAGCACCGTCTGTTGGATGGCGCCATCGATGTGTTTCAGCCAGAGGGCCTGCTGCACCTTGCGGCGACCCCATTTGTTGTAGCGGATCTTGTCCTTCACAAAGGCTCGGGCATAGCGCTCGTCGTCCACATAGCGCTCCTTCACGAGTCGTGCCATCACACGGGCCTGTACGGCCTCCGGAAGTTCCCATTTCCGCATCTTCTCGAGCATCTCGTGCTGACAGTGTTCTGCATTGGCACATAGCGAGGCCAGCTGCAGGAAAGCCTCCTGTTCGGTCATTTCTTTTTTCATATCTTTTTAGCTTTAAGGAATCGTTGTTTGCCAAACATATCGGGTTTGATTTCCGTCTCTGCGAAGCCTAGATCTTGCAGCAGCGCCTCCGTCTCATGGGCATAGAGGGGGTTCAGTTCGAAGTAGAGCAGGCCATCGGGCTTCAAGGCCGCCTGGGCGTAGTGGGCGATGGCACGGTAAAAGCGCAACGGGTCGTCGTCAGGCACAAACAGCGCCAGATGGGGCTCGTGCTCCAAGACGTGCTGCTCCATCGTCGTCCGTTCCTTATCGCAGACGTAGGGTGGATTGCTGACGATAAGGTCATATTTAGAGGTGAGAGGTGAGAGGTGAGAGGTGAGAGATATGTTTTGCCCCTCCAAAATGTCTTGCGCCTCCAAATATAATTTGAGTATATCTTGGTGTTCGAAAGTCACATCGGCTTCGAGGGTTTCAGCATTCTTCTTTGCGATGCTTAATGCCTTTTCCGACACATCCCACGCCGTCACCTTTGCCTCTTTCATCTCCAGCGCCAGCGTAATCGCGATACACCCACTCCCAGTTCCTATATCGAGTATCTGGTAATCGCTTTCTTTTCTGCCTATATGGTATTCTCTCACCTCTCTCCTCTCACCTCTCACCTCTAAAATCCATCGCACCAGCTCCCCCGTTTCCGGCCTCGGAATCAGCACACCTGGCGCCACGTGAAACTGCCGGCCGCAGAACTCAGCCACGCCCACCACATACTGCACGGGCTCAGCCGCCTCCAACCGTTGCATTATCGCTTCCAGTTCTGCCTGCGCTGCTGCCGTCAGTTCGTCCACCTTCCCACAAACGATATCCGTCAGCGAGAACCCGAACCTCACGTCGAGCACCCAACGGACAATGGCCTTTGCCTCATCCGTATCATAGATGCCTGTCAGTCTGCGCCAGAGTGTTTCGTATTTCATATCGTGGGCAAAATTACGAATAAGTGAGAAGAAAACCAAATATTATTTGAGTTTTCTCGAGTGTGAGTATGTTTTTTATTCTTTGTTTTATGTTGCTGATTTCCCAAATAGAACACATTTTATGTCTTATAGGAAATACAGTATTAAAATACACTAAATTCCGTTTGGCCTAATCGCCATTCTAATAAGAAATAGGTACTTTTGCATACGAATTTCTGGAGTTTGTAAAGTCCGAGTGAATCAGACAATTGCTCCTTTTGAACATTTTCATTGACAATTATTTTAACCAATTAAAAGCTTTTCATATGGCAAAGAATTTATTAAAAGGAATGGCAGCCCTGGCTATTTGTGCTGCATTCGCAAGTTGCTCACATGACACGGACTTCGAGTCTGCTCATCAGAGTGCAGTTTTTGACAATCTGAAAAATCAGTACAGTGCTAACTTTATTAAGAAGTATGGCGAAATTGATCCCAACCAGTCTTGGGACTTCACTGGTTACTCAAGTATGACGCGTGCAGGTGAAAATGTAGAAAGTATTCAGCAGCAAGAAGGCCCCAATTTCTATGGTTACTGTTATGTTGACACAAAGGCAATGAAAGACTTGTTAAGCAAGTCAAGCACTAGTTATGATATTACATTTGATCATGTAACTTATCATGTAACAGGTACAGCCTCAAATATCACTTTTAATCCCTATTTCTCGGCCAAAATAACACCAAGTTTTGCACGAATTGATGAGTTTAATACAACAACCTATCGTTATTATCATTTGCACTTTACATGGAATAACCAAGACAAGGAAATGATTTCCAATATTAGTGTAGTTGGTCGTAGCGGTGGTGAATATTGGTATGACGGAAGGAGTAATGGTACTGTGATTCATCGTACTTCTAGGCTTACGAATACATTGCCTGCTGTAGGAACAGGTAATTGGTATGCTTATTATACCAACAAAACAGATAACACTAAATACAATTATGTTCCTGTTACAACAGTTAGAGAGTATAAAATTACAGCAACTACGACTAAAGGTGAGACGTTTGAGCGTACATATTGGGGCTTCGATTGTGATGGTGCCGAGAATGGGCTTGTTGATTTGATTTGCCTTGTAAATGATTACTCGATTCCCAATCCTATTATTAAGCGCTATATGATTGAAGACCTTGGAACGACTGATGACACAGACTTCAATGATATCGTCGTAGATTTCAAGGATGATCAGCTTGGTCATCAGACTGCAACTATCCGCGCTATGGGTGGTACACTCGATTTCACCCTGAATGTTGCTGGTACTGCTGTATGGACTAAGAGCGTTAACGGTCCTCAGCTTACCCCTGCAGTAAATGTAAAAGATATGGTTAACACCGATGCTGATACTGAATTTAATAAAGCACTTGCTACAATTTCAATTAGTGGCTGGAACCCTGATGATAACAATATTTCTGTTACAGTTACGTATAAAGACGAGACTACCAAGACAGGTAATACTTTCTATACAATCCCCTTCCCAGAAGTGGGTCAGGTTCCTATGATGATTGCAACAGATCCTAGTGTTCTCTGGATGTATGAGCGTGTAGATTTCCCCACATGGTGGCTTGAGAATGAGAATAATTCTGATACAGGAGATGATCAATCTAATTGATTCTCATAATAACGTGTATCCCCGATGCCTTGCGGCACCGGGGATTTTTGTTTCAGAACGGGCCGTAGCCTATGCAGTTTGTGGTGGTGAAAGCCGTGAGCGCGGCTAAATCTAAATTGAAGCGCCTTATATTTGGTATTGTGGAAATAATTGCGTACTTTTGCTGCGGAAATGAAACGGATTGCTTATATCATCATTGTTGTTGGTGTACTCCTGGGCTGCACTGAGCGGCGGGAGTACCGCGAGGCTTTGTCGCGGGCAGAGGCCGTGATGGGCGACCGCCCCGACTCCGCCCTGCTGATTCTCGACAGCCTCGGGCAGCATGAGAAAGCGTTCGGCCGTCATTTCCGCATGCAATACCTTCTGCACCGCATGAATGCCGAGAACAAGACCGACGTCGCCTTTACCTCCGACTCCCTCGCCAAGGAACTGGCAGACCATTTCGACAATCACGGCACTACCAACGAGCGGGTGCTGGCCCACTATCTTCTGGGCCGCGCCCTCAGCGACATGGGTGAGGCCCCGGCCGCTCTGCAGGCCTATTACGATGCCATAGACCATGCCGACACCACTCGGGCAAATTGCGATTATGCAACACTTAAGGGTATCTATGGCCAGATGGCCACCATTTTCCATCAGCAGAATCTCCCACAAGATGAAATCTGGGCATTCCGTCATTATATCGATTGTATAAAACATACTTCCAATACCGAAAAGTACATTATTGCAAAGAGCCAATTAATTAGACCTTACTATCTACTTGAAGAGAAAGATACTGTTCTTGATATCATCAATGATACTTACCATTCTCTCAAGCACATAGGGAAAGACCGGAAGGCTGCTTCTATGTTACCTACGGCTATTTATATCTATACAGAGCGTCATGACTTGGCGAAAGCCAAAGAGATTATGGACATTTTTGAGCATGAGTCTGGGCTGTTTGACGAGAATGGGAATATTGCCAAGGGGCGCGAGACATATTATTTTATAAAAGGGTTCTATGAATTGGCAGTGCAGGAGTTTGATTCTGCAGATTTCTATTTCAGAAGAGCCATTCAATATGGCTATCTCTCTGAGGGCTATAAAGGACTTCTTGCCGTTTATAAAGCAAAAAACAATACAGACTCCATCGTTAACTTTGCTAATCTATATGAGGCTGCCCAAGACACCCTTCACAAAAAGATGCAGACCGATGCCATCCATCAGATGTCAGCCCTCTACAATTACAACCGAAGCCAACGAGAGGCAGAACAGGAAAGAGCGAAAGCCCAAGAAGCCTTTATGCTTCTTGGCTATATTATAATGATTGCTACAGGCTTGCTCATTGCCATTTTTGTCATTATCGCGCTATATCGAAAGAGCCAGAAAGAAAAGCAACAGAAGATAAGCCAATTAGAAAAATCGCTTTCCAGTGCGAAGCAGCAAAGAAGTACCGTTCAGGAAGAATTAAGGAAACTGAAGGAAAAAGACTATGAAGGCATGATTGCCGAGAAAGAGAAGCAAGAGGCAGAACTGAACCAAACCATTGAGCGGTTGCAAGCAGAAAATAACAAATACAGGCATAACAATAAAGAAACTAACCATCTTGATGCTTTCCTTGAGAGCACCATCGCCCAGCTTTTCATAAAGAAGGCAAATGGAAAAGTTGAGAGACCTGTACCGTCAGACGCAGAGTGGAAATTGCTAATGTCGGAGTTCTGCCAAGACAATCCAGCAACCTTTAAATCCTTTGGCGAAGGCAAACCTTTATCATTGTTGGAGCAGCGCATCTGCGTATTACTCGTTCTCGACATCCCAGAAAAGACCATTTCTATGATGACAAACTCTGTTGCCTCCACCATATCAAATGCCAAGTCCCGTGCCAATGAAAAACTATATGGCAAGAAAGATGCTTCTTCGTTAAAAACCAACCTGATTCATACCCTTAGGCGGTCTTGACGAATTTTGACGAATAATTTTTGCAACCCTTTAAATCACAGGCAGATACGGCGAAGACTTCTGTAGTTATGATGAATTTTGATGAATTAAAATAGCCTCCTGTTTTTGGAAAAATAACTCATTTGTCATATCTTTGGCGAGTAATTTTAACTGCAAAAGATATGAAAAGAATTATTTTAGGTTTAGCTTTAGTCCTTGCTGCATCGTTCAGCGGTGTTAAAGCAGAGGAAGTTGGTAATGAGATTGATTTCGAAGTAGGAATTGTGGACCCCACAGGAAGTCATGAACCAGTTGAAAAAGGTCCTGTCTTGGTTCCTTCTGTCAGTCTTGATGGTCACACGTTGTATTTTGCAACATCTTGTGATGGTTGTACCCTTCGCCTGTTAGATGAAAACGATGTCGTGGTATATTCTACGGTTATTCCCACAGGCACAACCAGCCTTGTGCTTCCCTCTTACCTCTCCGGCGAGTATGAAATCCAGATTATTCAAGGCAATTATTGTTTCTGGGGGTACATTAATCTTTAGTATATAAATGCAAACATTTAATTGTTAGAATTATGAAAAAAACATATCTGATAACATTTTTGTTTTCATTATTAAATATATTGTTAAGTTATTCCCAAATTACCACAAACGAAAAACCTATCAGTATTCAAAAAGGTCTTGAGGATATCACAAAGAATACCATAGCGCAATCGGGGTCGCTTATTGACTTGCCTATTCCCGATATGCAGAAAGTATATCGGGAAGACGCTGAGAGAGAAAAAGATTCTGTGGCATTACAAAGAACTTCAGTTCCTATTTTTGTTTCACTTGATATGAGCCAATATGGGAGATGGACATCAATTAAGGATGGTGGGAAACTTTGGCAATTAGGCATTCGTGCCAAAGATGCAAAGGCTATTGACTTCGTTTTTGATAAATTTTGGCTTCCTGATGGAGGCAAATTTTTCATCTTTAATCCCAATACGAACGAGACCATTGGAGCTGTTACCTCGCGATATCTGAGAGGGAGCAAAGCTGAACCAAGCAATTTCTCCACGGGAATTGTAAAAGGAGATACGATTATCTTGGAGTATTATCAGCCAAGTGAAATCAGCGAGATGCCTAATGTATGCATATCGAAGGTGTATTATACATATATTGACCCTACCCCCAACTACTCATGTAGTTATAACGTCAACGTTAATTGCTCAGAGGGAGATAATTGGCAAGATGAAAAAAGAGCTGTAGCTCTGGTCTATTTCAAATTTAATCAAGGTGGTTCTTGGGGTTCTGGAGCTTTGATAAATAATACTCAGAATAATTTTGTTCCTTTATTTTTAACTGCAAACCATAACTTGGAATACGATGGTAATCTTATAGAAATAAAGGATGCCATAGATGACCCAGATCTTTCTGAGAGCATTTTCTATTGGAATTTTGAGAATCAAATATGTGACTCTTCCATGCCCGCTTTCTGTCGTTACAGTACAACAACTGGAGCAATAGTAAAATCGAATAACTCTTTTTATGCTGATTTCGCTTTATTAGAATTAATAGAAAATCCGTGGAATCTACCAGACTATATTCCTTATCATCTTGGATGGAATCGTTCAACAGACTATGGTACAGGGGGCGTTTGTATTCATCATCCCTGGCATGACTATAAAAAGATATCGACATACAGTATGACGCCGATTTCATTGTTTAATACATACTTGGGCGTAACTTGGATTGCAACAACAAATGGTCATGGTATAACAGAACCTATTTCATCAGGGGCGCCTCTCATTAATAATGGTCATAGAGTTATAGGACAACTTTATGGAGGGGATTCAGGATGCAACAATTTGACGGGAATGGACAAATTTGGCAAGCTAAGTGTCTCATGGACTGGCAATGGAAATAGTGATTCACGTAGACGTTTGAAAGATTGGCTTGATCCGCTTAATTCCAACATGTCATATCTAAATGGAATTGGAAGTTTTAATATTGTCATTAACAATTCAAATTGTAGCCAAACTATATATAGGATTGATTATTTACCGACTAATTGGACTGTGTCATGGTCATTTACCTCTCCATATTCATATCCTTCTGGCCTACTGCAGACAAATACTCCGCAAACGAATCAATGTACTATAAACAACCCCAATAATGCTCATCTAATAGGTACACTAAAAGCAAGTATTCATAATACATATGGTTCTTGGATAGCAAATAGGACTATTAATATTGATACTGGCAGCGGTTTTGCAGGTACATATTCACAGATAGACAACTTCAACGTTATTCCGCATAATATTCCTGAAACAAGTTTTTCTGATGGACAAACGCTAGTTGTAGGACCTAAGTGTGATGTTTACATTAGATCTTTTTGTTTCCCTGGGACAACTATCACCCATACAGGAGCAAATCTCAGTCTATGGGAATATTCTAATGATTTAGGGTATGGAGTTATTCATCTAAAATTCCTATATAGTTCTAATACTCAATATCTCACAATCAAGGCTGTTGATAATACTAACTGCAAAATATATGAATTTTATGTAAATGCTGTTCCATATTCTCCGATTAACTTCGATCCAATATTAAGTGCTAGTACCAATGGACAAAGGTTAAATGTTACGTTAGGTGTAAAATCTGACGAAACAGATGTTGAAACAACGTATGACGTGTCAGAAGAAAACGTAAAATGGGATATTGTAATCTGCAATGCATTAACAGGCAAGGTGATGTATGAGAACCGCGTGGAAGGTTGGTCACAAGAAATTGACACAACTGGTTGGCCTGCTGGCATTTATATCATCAAGGCTCAGGCGGGTGAACACTTTGTTACACAGAAAATATCAATTAAATAACACCAATATGTGCATAATAAAAAGGAAGATAAAATCTTTGCAAGAAAAATGAGTTAAATAAGTATTAAAAGATTTGGAAATCTTAGTGAATTGCATTATCTTTGCATAAAAGATTTAAGCTTTAGTAAATAAAAAAGTATAGACAATGAAGAATTATCTATTATGTTTCGTGATGTTAATATCTGCAGGACTTTGCTTTGTCAGTTGCAGCAATGATGACATTGACTCAGATTTGTGTTATGAATGGCAAATGGTTGGTTATGGAAGTGATCAGGATTTCCATGTCCGTGACGGACAATACAATTGGGTAAATACACGCATTACTTTCTATTCCGATGGTACCTATAATAGTCGGGCTAATAATAATATCGGATCTGGTAAATATGTTTGTAAAGAGAATCAACTTCTTTTTGCTAATTATGATGCAACAAAGACTGCGACTGACAATCCTATAGATTGGTTTATCGAGGAAACGCTCTTTCATAATAGAACCGTCTTTCGTGATTACATCGTCTCAGGCACAGAACTCAGAATCTATTATGAGAAAGATCAGTATTTCAAGTTTAATAGAAAATAATCTTAGATGGAGAAGATGTCCTCAAATATATAGAAAAGCAATGAGTCCATAAGAAAAAGCTTAAAAAGTTTGGGAGTGTGAAAGATATCGAGTATCTTTGCACTCTCGTTAAATAAGAGAAGAAGACAGCAGCTTTTCTACACTCCTCACGAAATGCTACGCGTGAACTATTAGAAAAAGGATTGCTGCCGGTCCACACCTCTACGGAGGCGTGGGCTTTGGCGGTACTTTTTTCTAATAGGGTTCGCGTAGCAACATTCCCGTGAGGAAACGTAAGTACTTCAACCAAACAACCCACGTCCTCCGTAGTTTTCTCCCAATTATATTTTTATTAACTATTAATTCGTATCAAGGAATATGAAGAAGAAAAGCGAAGGCGCCTTCGGCGACCTGCTACCTGCCGTAATCCTGAAGAAACTGAATGAACTGCTGGAGCAACTTCACAGAACTGATCTTCCCAATCATCGGGGTATCGTATTAAATATCTATGAAAAGGGAAGCCAGCACATAGATACTCAAATTAATATTAGTGACAAGGTGTCGGAGAAAGCAAAGGAGACAAAGATAGTAGATCTTGTATTACCTTCCCAACTCAGCACTGACCAAGCTATGACTTTATGGAAGAAAGTGCAGGATGCGGGTTATGTGGATATCAACTATCAACCACTCATTTCTCGTACGCAAGCAGCCTTATTGGCTGTTGCCATGGCCGAACGGTTAGGTATCAAGGAGAAGTGGAAAGTATTCGAGGCGTTGTGGAATAGGAAATATATGTATAAGGACTATTATAGGGCTATGGAACAACATCAGTCTCTTGTGTTTCAAGACAAACTGAAACAACTCTTTTCGTAAGAATATACCTACCATATATACCTTGTATATGGAAGGTAATTGTTCTCGCTTTTTCGTATCTTTGCCGCCAAACATAATCTTTATCGTTATGAATGAAGAAAAGCTTAAGAAGAAACGAAAGAAGAAAACGGCTGAGGGGGGCAAGAATCGGAAGCTGAATTGGAAGGATTATACGGCGACGGTGGAGGACATCAAGGTGTTCCTTAATGACCATGTCTACCTGCGGCACAACGTCATCACCCGGCGTGTGGAGTGCCGGATACCGTCGGACTACGATCGCGACGGCACGGACTGGCAGCCGGTGACGGACCGCATCGTGAACTCCCTGTGGGCAGAGCTGTCGAAGGAGAAGACGGTCAGGGTGCAGGACGTCTACCGCGTCATCGAGTCGGACTTCGTGCCCGAGTACCACCCGTTCCGCTTCTACCTGGAGCACCTGCCGCCGTGGAACCATGAGGTCGACCATATCCTGATGCTGTCGCTGTCGGTCAACGTCCGCGGCGGTGCGGACGAGCAGCTGCTGTTTGCCGGGTATTTCAAGAAGTGGCTCGTGGGCATGGTGGCCGGCTGGGTGGACGACACGGTGGTGAACAACGTCATCCTCGTGCTCATCGGCGAACAGGGCTCGTATAAGACCACTTGGTTCAATTATCTTCTGCCGCCCGAACTGCGCTCCTACTTCTATACGAAGACAAATGCCAATAGAATGGGGCGAGACGACCTGCTGACACTGGCGCAGTACGGCCTCGTATGCTGTGAGGAGCTGGATACGATGCGACCCTCGGAACTCAACCAGCTGAAGGCTGCCGTGACGATGCCCTCGATCGACGAGCGTGCGGCCTATGCCCACTTCCATGAGCACCGTAAGCACATCGCCTCGTTCTGCGGCACGGGCAATAATTCACAATTCCTCTCAGACCCGACGGGCAACCGCCGCTGGCTGCCCTTCGAGGTGGAGAACATCGAGTCGCCCCGCGAATACCCGTCCGACTACGAGGCTGTCTACGCGCAGGCTTATGCGCTCTATCGTGAGGGTTTCCAATACTGGTTCTCGCGGGCGGAGATCATGCGTCTCTCGGCGCACAACCGCCAGTTCGAGACGCCACGGCTGGAATATGAGCTGGCAAGCCTATATTTTACCCAACCCACGGGTGCCCGTCCGGGCGAGTTCATGAGCGTGGCCAGGGCCATGCAGATCGTCAGTGCCAACATCTCGCAGAAGCTGTCGGCGGTCTATCTGGGCCGTGCCTTGGGCGAGCTGGGCTTCCAGCGCGTGAAGTACAACGGCGTAAGGGGCTATATCGTCGTCTGCCGCAGCGGTGACGAGATACACGCCGCGCAGCAGTCGATGGCCGTGCAGGCAGAGAAGGAGACAGGGTCAGTGGACAGTAGTGGACAGTACATTTAGAAGACTCCTCATGCGTACGTGCACGCCTATACGTACGCATGAGACTTTTTTATTATTCTACTGTCAAGTACTGTCCACTGTCCAGAAGATTTTCAGACATAAAGACATAAGAACATAACAATATAAGCAATGAAAGCAATGAGTAAACAACAGCTGGCGGATGCCGCCGGTGTAAGTGTAAAGGTGCTGATGAGTTGGTGCCGCCCGTACAGGAAAGAGTTTGAGGCGATGGGACTGAAGCCGAAGGACCGTGTGCTGCCGCCGAGGATTGTGAAGTTCATCGCCGAGAAGTTCTGCATCGATGTCGAATAGCCTGCCATATTTTGCCTGGCAGGCTTTATTGTGCCTTGTCTGTCCTAAAGCGAAAGCGACCTTCCGTTTTTTCGTACTTTTGTACCTGGTAAGCAAGACGAATTGAAGGGATGGCATCTATGCCTCGTTCAGATATCTCGGACGACTCATTCAGACTATTTCTATACCCCTATAGGGATTATCTGAACACGTCATTGAGACTATCCGGATAGCACGAAGAGACTATCTGAACAACCCGTAGTTGACCCCCTCCCGCCTCGGCTGCCAAGAAGAGTTTACAGTTTATAGTTTACAGTTTACAGATTATGTCACAGAAGTACATTAAATCACAGAACAAGAATGCGTACAATGCGAAGAGCTATGGCAAGTACTACGCGACTGCCGTGTACGACAACCATTTCATCGGTACTGAGGAGCTGGCGGAGTTCATCCAGACGCAGGCCTCGGTGAAGAAGTCGGATATCAAGGCCGTGCTCGACGAGCTGGGCGCCGCGATGAAGCACTACTTCGAGCTGGGTCAGAAGGTGAAACTCGACGGCATCGGCATCATGAAGGTCGGCTTCTCGTCGATCGGCGTGGCCAGGATCGAGGACTGCACGTCGGCCACGATCACCACACGCCGCGTGCTGTTCCAGCCGGAGACCGAGCGCGTCGTGGTGGGCCAGGAGAAGAAGCCCGACGGCAGCGTGAAGCAGAAGTATGTCAACGCCATCACCCTGCTGAAGGACGTGGTGTTCGAGGAGACCCACGACAACGCCATGAACGCCGAGCCGGAGGATGAGAACGACCAGGAGAGCGGCAACAACGGTTCTCAGAGCAGCAACAGCGGTAACACGCAGAACCAGGGTGGCTCGCAGAATCAGGGTTCAGAGAACCAGGGTGGCACTCAGAGTGAATCAGGCTATGCGCTGACCATCACGACCATGGGCAGTGGCTCCTCCAGCGTAACCATTAACGGCAGTGCCGTGACTTCGGGATCGGCTCTGAACGAGGACGACGAGGTGGAGATCTCTATCACCCCCGCTGAAGGCACGACGCCCAGCGCTACGCTGAATGGCTCTTCTATCGAGCTCACCGAGAACGACGGTGTCTACACCGGTAACTTCGCGATGCCCGGACAGGCCTCGACCCTCATGATCAACACAGGCAGCGCCTCCGGCGACAGCTCCATCTAAACTTTAATTAAACCACGAATTTAACGAATTAAACTAATTAAATTTGTGCGCAGAGAATAATTCGTGAAATTCGCGTCGCTCGGCTATGCCGCTTGCTACCGTAAGGACGCAAGAATTCGTGGTTAAAAAAATATCTGAAGTTTATGAAAATCAATCGTATTAAAGTAGGGAAGGTGTTGAAGTTTGTAGGGTCGTTGATTACCCTCGTCATTACCACATTCTTTGTTGGTAGCTGCACTGGTATTGTCCCTTTCACTTCCCTTTAACTCCTATGAGATCAATCACGTTAATTGTCATTCACTGTTCTGCAGTCAAGCCCGACCAGACAAGTTCGGTCGCTCAGATAAACACATGGCATCGCCAGCGAGGTTTCCACCTCGGCGTAGGCTACCACTACGTGATCCGTCGTGACGGAACGATAGAGCCAGGCCGTCCGGAATGGATGGTCGGTGCCCACTGCGTGAACCACAATGCCCACTCGATCGGCATCTGCTACGAGGGCGGGTACGACGCAAGAGGTCAACCCGCCGACACGCGCACCGAGGCGCAGAAGGCTGCCATGCGACGACTCCTTGAGGAACTGCACGAACGCTATCCCAAAGCTGTGATCGTCGGTCATCATGACCTGAATCCAGGGAAGGATTGCCCCTGCATCAAGAATGTCGCCCATGAGTATGCTGACCTAAAGCCGAAATAACAATGATCCCCGCTCAATTTGAGCGGGGATTTATTTTGGAATTCACTAAAACGCCTAATATTGACATCACCAGAAAGATGCCGATGATGGCGTAGGGCGAGGGCTGGGAGGCCAGGCGGCTGCCACCAAACTGACACTGGTACTGGAGCATGCGATCGACATAGGCATCGACGGTCGGCCAATGGCCTGCCTCCACCTCGCCATTCAGACGGCTGAACACCTCGTGTATATAGCGGCGATGCTCGGCGTTGATGGTTTCAGGCAGACGGTCGGTGGGCGCATACCAGCAGACGGCGGTCTTGGTGAGATGAGGGAAAATACGTAGGGTGGCACCACTATGCAATTCATGGACGAGCATCTGCAGCTCTGGGCTGGCCGAGAGGATGAAGGGCTCACGAATCCAATCCTCGTAGAAGAAGATCAGGCCCGTAAACACCTGCTCGGCGGTATAATCGGCGTATGACGGCTGACCGCAGAGCATGACCGTGAGATGTTGGGCGTATTTGCTCAGCGGATAGACCCTTCCCTCGCCATCGTTGACGAAGAGGCGGCAGAAATGGCTCGCCTGAGCCTGCGGCAACACCCTTGGTGCGGCTTTCAAAGAAGCTGACCCCACCAGAAGCAGGGCCAGCATCAACATACAACGTACAACTTGTCTAAACATGGGTCAGATGCTTTGCAGGAACTTGACAATCGCATCGCGGTCGGCCTTGGGCAGATAGAAGAATTTCTCCGTAGAACGGTAGGCATCGCTCTTCTTGGAATAGGCGTGCCACATGATGGCTTCTATCTCGTTACGGGCGCGGCAGTCGTGCAGACGGTCCTCGGCGCCTGTATTGATACGTGAGAGTCCCCTACCCCACAGCGGCGTGGTGCGACACCATGAGCCGTGAATGCCGTTCTTCATATAAAGGCGGTGATGGATCATGTCGGTATAAGGATAGATGACCTGGTTCGGATAGCGCGGCAGACTCAGGTTGTTGCTGACAATGGGCGATGGAGCCCAGTAGTCGTCGTTGCCGGTGGTCCACTTCGCACGGTGACAGTTGGCACAGCCAATCTCGTTGAACATCTGCTTGCCACGCTGCACCTGCTTGTCGTTGAGGTCACGGGCACGAGGAATGGCCAAGCCACGATGCCACACCATGAACGACCAGAAGTTATTGTCGGTCATCTCCGGCTGGAAGTTGTGGTAGGCATTATCAAACTGGTTGGTCTTGGGGTCGAGCAAAGCCGCCACAGCCTCAGCAATACCCTCGTCAGTACCATCGTTGTAATAGGGCGACGACGGGTCGCGCTTGATGGCGGCTATCACATCGGGATTCTTCGACATGGCCTGTGCCCAGGCGGTGGTGGTATAGAGATACGGGCGGTCGCTACGGCTCACATTCGTGATGTTCCACACGGCATTGGCGCCAGCACCGTCCTGCAGCGAGGCACGCGTCATGGCGTAGGTGAAGCGCTTGATCTTCTTCGTGCCATCGGCCAAGGTGTACCAGGCACCTGCCGCCCAGTCGTTGGCCTCCTTATCCCAGAAGTTGGGATTCAGCTCGGCAAAAGGTGCCTCACGCTGATACTGTGCCTTGATGGAGTCTTCGGGAATGGCATCGAGCAGTCCTGAGCCGATGATACCGATGGTGGACTCCAGACGGAAGGCGAGGTTCGAGGGCTTCGGATCGGTATTGAAAGCCTCGATGTCGATGTCCAGCTCAGGATAGATGAGCTCGTAGCGCTCGCCATCGGGGAACTGCATCGGCAGTCCGCTCTCCATCGCCACAATGGGCAGCCATGCGAGGTGGATGCCACTCTCGTCGACAGGTGGCAGGAAGGGCGATACGGCACGTGTCTGCGGCATGCCGGTGACCTCAGAGATATATGGTCCGTCGTCGCTGTTGGCACCATCGACAGGATGGTAGATCACCAGCAGATAGCCATTGCCTCGCTGGTCGGCATTATAGCTCTCCACCCGTTTGCCGTGACCATAGCCCGGATGGCAGTGGATACAAGAGGAACGCACGTAGGCTGGGCCGAGACCGCCGAAGCTGGCGGTGCTGGTGGGGGTGAAGTCGTGCTCGAAGAGCAGTTCGCCACGTTTGAAGGCCGCCATCAGGTCGGCGTTCTGCGTAGAGGGTGTCTCGTCTTCATAACAGCCGGCCACCGTGTTCGTCGTGGTTCCCAACTCTCCGCCAGGAAACCATTCCTCGGCCTTGAAACCCGCTGTTTCCTTACCGATGTACTTATAGTCCTCTTCGCCGGTGGTACTGATGCCGTTATCGGCCACCTCCGACTCATTGCTCTCTGAACAGGAAGTCAGCGCCATGCTTAGCACGGCACTGACCATCCAGAGGTTGGATTTATTCAAAAGTCTCATTTTAATTTATCAATTATCAATCTTCAATTCCTTAAGATCCAACTGGCAGCCTCATTGAGTTCGTCGTCGAGGTCGCCGATGGCATCCATCGCTGCTTTCACACAGGCAGCGCCAGGTGCCTCTACAAAAGACTTCCCACTATTCTGACAGGCCTTCAGGGCGGCGAGGGCGGCCGTGAGTTTTGACTGAAGGGCAGCAGCCTCAGCGGCATTATATTTCTGGAGATACGACATCACCGAACTGCTGGTGGCCGAGGCACCTTCCACATTATTATAGAGGGCGTTCTGGATACTCATGATATTGCCATAGAAATCGGTGAACGAGTTGTGGCTGTAGGGCGACTCGATGTAGTTGGGATCGTCTTCGGCATCACCGGTACCTGTGGCGGCACGGTAGGCCTGACCCATCTTCTGGTCGGCCACCTCGGCACAGATATTCGAGCAGCCACCCACGAGGATTTCCTCCACCACCTTCTTCCAGGAGTTGTAGGTGCTGTTGCCGCTGTTGACAGCCACCAGGTTCTCACCATAGGTCAGACCGTTCTTGCTCACCTTCGTCTCGAAATCGTCGCTGCTGACGGCACACTCGGCCACACGGCTCTTGTGGGCAGCGCTGGCATTGGCATTCCAGGCCACTTCGAGCTGGAAGCACTTATCGCGCAGGTCGCCGGCTACGGCCGTGGCGAAGATCACCTCTTCCTTGGCCGTCACGTCACCCTTGCTGGTGATGTCGCTGTCGGTCTCCTTCTCATCGTTGTTGAAGAAGGCGGCATTGCGGTTCTTGCCATCGCGGAAGAAGATGAACTCGATACCATGGAAACCGAGGTTTTCGGCCGTCAGACTAGTACGGGCATATTCGATACCATCGGCAGCGTCTAGCTTCTGGATCTTCGCATCGTCGGTCAGGTCCTCACCTAAAGTAGGTACATCGAGGGGCCAGGTGTCGATGTGCGGGTCGATCTCGAAATCGCTGGCAGCACCATAGAGGAAGGCCTCGCTCTGCTCCCAGTATTTTCTGGCATTCTTGTAAGAGGTGCAGATGGCGTCAATCTCGCTCTGGTTGACGGCGGTTCCTGCCTTTAATTTGTTCTTCAGGGCACTGATCTTATTGAAAAGATTCTCGCTCTCGTTGGCCAGACTGGTGTAAGTGGGATAGACAACATCGCTCAGGTACTGCTTGGTCAGCGCCTCGATGGCCTCGTTCTGTTCCTTGGTTACATCGACATTGTCGTTGTTGTCGTCATCACTTGAGCACGATACTGTACCCATTGTCATCATGCAAGCTGCAGCGAACAGCATTGCGAACTTAAAAATCTTTTTCATATCTGTAAACTGTAAACTATAAACTATAAACTGTAAACTATAAACTACAAAAAGAACCCCTCATAGGCCACACCGATGTTGATGCTCGGCTCATTGTTGCAGGGCGCCTTCAGCTTGCGCAGCGAGTAGTCGGCCTTGATGGCAATCTGCGGAATGGGGTAATAGTTCACACCGCAGACGATGTTTGTGCGTTTGGTATAGTCGTTGGTGGCCTTGGGCTGCGTTGGCTCTGGCAGATAGGAATTATACTGTTCGTAGCGTCCGAAGACATATAACTTCTGGTTGTCGCGCCTGAGGCTCTGGATCTGTGAGAACACGTTGTAGCCGGCCTCAATGCCTGCCGTATAGGCATTCTTACCCACATAGGTCTTATTATATGGTGAGGTGCCACGCTGGTTGATCTTCGCCTGATTCAACAGGGGTGTATCAGAGATATAGCCGTAATCCACCTGTCCGCGAACGATCCAGTTCCAGCGTTTCAGCGTCATGTCGACGGAACCAACAAAGGTGTTGGCCTTCACCTGGTCGTAAGTCTTGCCCTCTCCCTCCATCTCGTTGGGCGAGGTGTTGTGCATGCCCTGTCCGTAGTAGCCGCTCAGACCGAAGCGCAGGCCCCGTATCGGGTAGTAATCCAGACGGGCTGCAAAACCGTATTTGTTGGCGGGCTTGAACTCATAGGCCGATTTGTTGCCGCTTTTGATCCAGTTGTCGCGACTGTATTGCAGGGCATTGAGTCCAGCCACCATCAGCAATTCATAACGGAGCTTCCCGCTCTTTCCCCAGAATGATACACCCGTGTCGTGCCATGTGGAGGGCAGGATGGTGTTCTCGCCCTCAGGCCGGTAGACGGTAAAGAAGTTCAATGGCTCGTGATGGGCATTATTCAGACCCACGGGTACGATAATATGTCCCACGCGCACGTTGGCAGCCGGCGAGAAGCTTTTCTGCAACCAGAACTGTTCCAGCTCCACCTCGCCGCCTTTCTCTATATCGTGTTCGTACTCGCCACCCTCGTCGGTTTCTATCTCGATGGCCGAGCCGGTACCCGTATGCTCGAACTCTATCTCCGTGCCCATCGTCCAGCCTTTACCGAAGTCATAGCCTAAATAGATGACGGCATGGGGGATGTCGAAACGGCCATTGCTGGGGTCGTCCTTATACTTGGCGGGGTTTCGGTAACGGTATTGGTTGTCGCTGTAGAAATTGCGCGAGAGGGCAACCTCGCCATAGCCGCCCACACTCAGACGGTTTCCCTTGGCGTGACTCATCACGCTGTCGGCAGTACTCTCCTGGGCCATCGCTCCTAATGGTAAGGTGGTTAGGAGACATAATAACAAAGCGTTCTTCATTGATTCAATCATCATTTAAAATCGGCTGCAAAGGTACGGCTATTGAGCTAATACGACAATACCTAAAAATAGTGAAAGCGCCCTTTTCAGGCCCTTTCGAGCGTTCAAATGTTCAAAAATACCTACTTGTGATTATTGCACATGTCGAAAAATATGCCTAAATTTGCACCCGATAATCATTTTTAGGTATGAAGAATCAGAAAATGTATGAGGCGGACGATAAGATGATCTCACTCATCCGCGATAATTACGACCTGTTGCAGGCGCTGGGCAGCTTCGGCATCAGTCTGGGATTTGGCGACAAGACCGTGAAAGAGACCTGTGAGGATAACCATGTGGACACCTATACGTTCCTTGCCGTAGTGAACTTCAGCATCAATGGTTATGGCGAATTTGAAACCGACGACAAGATCAGCGTGCCCACACTGCTCCAGTATCTTGAAGCGAGCCATGCCTATTTCCTCGACTTCCAGTTGCCTTATATCCGCAGGGAGCTGTCGGAGTCGCTCAACGAAAACGACTCCCTGGCACGTCTCATCCTCCGCTTCTATGATGAATACGCCCGTGAGATCCGCCTGCACATGAAATACGAGCAGAAGACGCTTTTCCCCTATGTGGAGTCGCTTCTGGCAGGCAATCCCACCAATGATTATAATGTGGAGACCTTCTCCAAGCATCATGGGGCTACCGACAAAAAGCTACGGGAGCTGAAACTGCTGATTATCAAGTACCTGCCACAGGACGGTCTGCACAATAACCAACTGACGGCCACCCTCCACGACATCTACGAGAATGAGGTGTGGCTGCGCCAGCACGCCCTGGTGGAAGATCATATCTTCGTGCCCGCCATCCGCCGACTGGAGCAGATTGTGAAACAGAACGATGTGACCAAAAACATTACCGACATGGTTTTCAAAGGTGGTATCGGTCCCAACCCTGACGCCCTCTCCGACCGCGAGAAAGACGTTATCATCTCACTGGTGCAGGGCATGTCAAACAAGGAAATCGCCGACCACCTCTGCATCTCTACGAATACCGTTATCACCCACCGCCGAAATATTGCCCGAAAGCTGCAGATTCACAGTCCGGCAGGTCTCACCATCTATGCCATCGTGAACGGACTGGTGGATATCTCTGCCGTCAAGATCTGAAAATGTAACCAGACATGCGATACAAGGATTTATTCATTGATTTCGATGATACGCTCTACGATACACATGGTAATGCCGTTATTGCCCTGAGCGAGACTTTTGAGGCTTTTCGTCTTGATCGCTATTTTGCCGACCCTCAGGTGTTCTACGATGCCTACTGGATGGCCAATATCGACCTCTGGACACAATACTCCAAAGGCGACATCACACGCGACTATCTGATTGTGGAGCGCTTCCGCCGTCCGCTCAGCACAGGCAAAGGACTGGAGGTGACTGAAGGCTTATGTCTGGAAATGAGTGACCGCTTCCTTGATTTCTGTGCGTCGAAACCCGGTGTGGTGGAGGGTGCACATGAGCTGATGGACTATCTCCGGACACGAGGCTACAGGATGCATATGACGAGCAACGGATTCCATGAGGTGCAGTACAAGAAACTGGCCGCCTGTGGACTCAAGGATTATTTCGATACCATCATCCTCAGCGAGGATGCGGGTGTGAACAAACCCTCGCCGCTTTATTTCGACTATGCCTTCAAGGTGTCTGGCGCCTGTCGCGAGACCACCCTTATGATTGGCGATAATCTGCAGACCGACATCATGGGTGCCCTGTCGTCTGGCATCGACGCCCTGCTCTTCAATCGCTGGAACGTAGAAACCAACGATTGTCCGCAGACGCCCACGTTCGTCGTGAGCCACCTCAAGGACATCATGACAATCTTATAATGCTAACTTCCTTTATTCGCAAAAGATATGAATTTCTTCAACCGTATTTGGGCTTCCTTCATCTTCTTCACGCGACTGCCTTTCTGGCGACTGCACGAACCACCCAAGGCGTGCTATAATTCCGTTGTGGAGTATTGGCCGCTGACAGGCTGGCTGACAGGTGGTGCCATGGGACTTACCATCTACTTCGCCAGTCTGGTACTGCCTTATACCGTAGCGATCTTGTTGGCCATCGTCGTAAGACTGCTTATCACGGGTGCCTTGCATGAGGACGGTCTGGCCGACTTCTTCGACGGTTTCGGAGGAGGTGGCAATAACCGCCAGCGCATCCTCGATATCATGAAAGACTCCCACATCGGTACCTATGGCGTACTGGGCCTCATCTTTTATGAACTGCTACTGATGGGGTCGCTCGTTTCGATACCTGCTTATTGCGCCGCTGTGATGGTGCTGGCAGCAGATACCTTCTCGAAGATGGTGACCTCGCAGCTGATACTGATGATGCCTTATGCGAGAAACGAGGAAGGGGCGAAGAACAAAACGGTCTATCGGAAATTCAACGGCTGGGCAGGCATCGGTCTGGCTATACAGGGACTGTTGCCGATGGCGTTTTTCATCTGGATGATGGGCCTCGACTGGCAGGTCCTCATCTTCATTCCTGCCATTGTGTTCTATCTGCTGTATCTGCTGATATGGCGAAAGATCCACGGTTATACGGGCGACTGCTGTGGAGCGGTCTGTCTGCTGGTGGAGTTGACGGTATATCTCATTGTCAGTGCTATTAATTATATGAATCCGCTATGAAACGTATCATTCTCATCACAGGAGGCCAGCGGTCTGGCAAGAGTCAGAAAGCCGAGCAACTGGCATTGAGCCTGAGTCAGAATCCCGTGTATCTCGCCACTGCCCATATCTGGGATGACGAATTCCAGGAACGTGTCTACAGACATCAGGAACGTCGTGGACCCCAGTGGACGAACATCGAGGAAGAGATCAACCTAAGCCTCCACGATATGACGGGACGGGTGGTCGTCATCGACTGTGTCACACTTTGGCTTACCAATTTCTTCTTCGTTCATGACTCCGATGCGGATCTTTCGCTGAAGCTCGCCAAAGCAGAGTTCGATAAATTCACGGAGAAAGATGCCACCTATATCTTTGTCACCAACGAGATTGGCAGCGGTGGGGTCAGCGACAACGCCATCCAGCGGAAGTTTACCGACCTCGAAGGCTGGATGAACCAATATATTGCCTCGAAAGCCGATGAGGTTATTCTGATGGTGAGTGGAATAGCAGTTAAAATCAAATGAAGACATTCGATATAAAACCCGTCGACCAATCGCTGCAACCAGCGATTCAGGAAAAAATCGACAATCTGAACAAGCCCAAGGGTTCGTTAGGGCGACTGGAAGAACTGGCGATGCAGATTTGCCTGATTCAGCAGACATTGTCGCCAAGTCTGAACCATCCGTGCCATCTGCTCTTAGGGGGTGATCATGGTATTGAGCGCGAGGGTGTCAGCGTATCGCCTCGTGAGGTAACCTGGCAGCAGATGATCAACTTTACCCATGGCGGAGGGGGCGTGAATATGTTCTGTCGCCAGCATGGTTTTAAGTTACGCATCGTGGATGTGGGTGTTGACTACGACCTGTCATCAGTCGCAGGTATCATCGACCACAAGATAGCCCGAGGCACTAAGAATTTCCTCTATGAACCCGCCATGAGTGAGGCGGAATTCGAAAGAGCGATACAAATAGGTAGCGACCTGGTGGATGAATGTATCCAGGAGGGTTGTCGCATCCTCAGTATCGGAGAGATGGGCATTGGCAACACCTCGCCTTCGAGCATCTGGATGAGTCTGTTTGGCGACATTCCCCTTCAGGACTGCATTGGTGCTGGAGCGGGGCTCAACCATGATGGTATCCGCCATAAATACGAAGTGCTGTCGAAGGCTCTTTCGCACCACCAATCAAATCTCTCACCTCTCACCTCTCACCTCTCACCTCTAAGAATCTTCGGTGGTTTTGAGATGATTGCCGCCATTGGAGCCATGTTACGTGCAGCCGAGCAGCACCTTATCATATTAATTGACGGATTTATCATGACGGCCTGTGCTTTGGCGGCCATCCGACTTTATCCAGCCTCGCAGGATTATATGATTTTCACCCATTGCGGCGACGAGAGCGGACATCAGATGATGCTTGACATCGTCGATGCCAAACCCCTGTTGCACTTGGGACTGCGATTGGGTGAGGGAACGGGAGCGCTCTGTGCCTTCCCCATTATCGACTCTGCGGTCCGTATGATGAACGAGATGAATAACTTCGACAACGCGAAGATTACCAAATACTTCTGAGGACGATGCAGGCAACGACCAGCCATACCATCATGACTTCTGCCGTTCGATTCACACGAACGGCTTTTTTCATGTCGTCAGTCGTCAACAGACGGTCGTTCTCGCCAATATAGAGCTTGTCGAAGAGCTGGCCGAAATAAGTGTGGGGACCTCCGAAGCGACAATCGAGGATGCCAGCCAAGGCGGCTTCGGGATAACCGCTATTGGGCGAAGCATGATGCTTGCCGTTCTTCCACACAAAAGCCAGCAGGCAGGGTCGTCCTGATGCCAAGACCATCAGTAAAGCGGTTAAACGGGCAGGGATGTAGTTGGCCACATCGTCGATATGGGCCGCCCAACAGCCGAAGGCCTTGTAGCGTTCTGTCTTATAGCCAATCATCGAATCAAGGGTGTTCACCATCTTATAGGCCAACATGCCTGGTATTCCCAATAGTACCAACCAGAAAAGGGGGGCTATCACACCGTCACTCAGATTCTCGGCCAATGTCTCCAAGGCGGCTGTCCTTACCTCCTGAGCAGACAGTTCCGAGGTGTCGCGACCTACGATACGTGCCACTTGTCGGCGGCCTTCCTCAAGACTGCGGTCCAAAGCCAAAAAGACGGCACGTACCTCGCGGATGAGGGTGGTTCCTGCCAAACAATAGAAGATGATGATGGCATCGAAGAGCAATAGGATATAGGGGGGAAGAAGGGTGAGAAAACGTCGTAGGAACAAGGTCGTGATAAACACCAGTAAGATCAGGCATACTGACATCGTTGCTCCCTTCAGCAGGCGGTAATGACCTTTGTTCAGACGGTGCTCGCAAAAGGAGATGATCTTTCCAAACCATACGATTGGGTGTGGAAGGCGCTCTGGGTCGCCTATCAGCAGGTCGAGCAGCCAACCTATCAGGAGGGGCATGAGGGCAAGTGTCCAAGAAGGCGTCATCCATAGAGAAGTGTCCTGCACCCGGCAAGGAACCGAGCACAGGAGCACAAACAAACTTATATAATAATACACGTAATTAAATCCCATACCTATCCATCGCTTTTCACGCGCTTGTGAGGACTATCACGTTGGACAGAACGACAGCCTTAGCCATCTGTTCACAACTCTTTACTGATTCTTTTTCCGCTCAGCCCAACTCCCGAGGCTTTCGCTTCTTCTTGTCTATTGGCAGATTTGACATTCGTCGAACCTTACCACGCTCGGCATCGCTCAAGTAAACTTGGCGCTGCGCTCGCTATTGGCAGGTTTCCTGGCTCTCCTCAAAAAGTCTCCCTTCCCGATTGCTCAGTGGTCTTAACAGACTTTCCATAATAAGGATGACAGTAGCGGGTACTGCTCAGGACTTTCACCTGATTCCCTTTTCTTGCACGGATGAAACATCCCTGCATCACCAATTCGGTTGCAAAGATACACATTATTTTATAAACATGCAAAAAATCCTCAAAAAACTTGCATGTTTTTAAATATAGAATTCAGAGGGATCTATCAATCCTGCCCGAAGGGCATACTTTACCGCTTCGTGGGCCGTGTTGATGCCCAGTTTGCGGAAGATATTCTTACGATGGGTCGTTACGGTGTGGATGCTTGAGAATCGCTCGGCGGCAATCTCCTTTGTGGTTTTGCCTTGAGCTATGGCCTTCACAATCTCCATCTCCGTCGTCGTCAGGATACTGGGACGTTCCTCTTCCTCCTGTTGCTGGGTAATGATGGTTTCCAATACCCGCTGGCTGAGAAAGCGTGTATGGCGTCCTACGCTTTGGAGCGCTTCACGTATCTCACTCAAAGGACCATCCTTGAAGACTACGCTGAACTGATGGGAAGAATAGACCACCCGACGGATGAACTGGGGGGTGAGTTCATCGCTGATCAAAATCCAGTCCGACAAGCTGAAACGTTCGGCAATAATCAGCAGCTGGTCTTCGTCGGCAAAGTCAAACAACGTGTAGTCGAGCAGCACAACGGCACTCTCGTGCTCCTTCAGCAGGGCCACCAGTCCCGCCCTGTCGAATGCACGATATACGACGTTCTCTTCGTCTTTCTGAAGAAGACTCTCCAGCGCAAATCGCGTCAGTTCCTGATTGTCGGCAACGATATAATTCCTCATAATGTCGGTTTTACGAGTGCAAAGTTACAATATTATTTTTTAAACGACAACAGATTACACGGATTAAACGGATTGCTTCGTGCAAATTCTGAAATAATCCGTTAAATCCGTGCTATCCGTTGTTATTAAATCTGGTCGAGGGCCTGCTTCAAGTCGTCGATGATGTCGTCGATATGCTCTGTACCGATGCTCAGACGTACGGTTGCGGGGGTGATGTGCTGCTCTGCCAGTTCCTCAGGCGAGAGCTGTGAATGGGTGGTGGTATAAGGATGAATCACCAGACTCTTCACGTCGGCCACGTTTGCCAAGAGCGAGAAAATCTGCAAGGCATCGATGAACTTCCAGGCTTCTTCCTGACCGCCTTTGATTTCAAAGGTGAAGATGCTACCGCCACCATTGGGGAAGTACTTCTGATAGAGCTTATGGTCGTGATGGCTCTCAAGAGCAGGGTGATTCACCTTGGCTACCTTCGGATGCTTGGCGAGGAAATCAACCACCTTCAGGGCATTCTCCACATGACGCTCCACACGCAGACTCAGGGTCTCGACACCCTGCAAGAGGATGAAGGCGTTGAAGGGCGAGATGGCAGCACCAGTATCACGCAGGACAACGGCACGGATACGGGTGACGTAAGCAGCTGCACCTACTGCGTCGGCAAAGACGATACCATGATACGAGGGATCGGGCTTGGCCAGTGTGGGGAACTTGTCGGGATTGGCCTTCCAATCGAACTTGCCACCGTCGACGATGACACCACCGAGTGAGCTACCATGACCACCCAAGAACTTCGTAGCAGAGTGCACCACGATGTCGGCACCATGCTCCAAGGGACGAATCAGATAGGGTGTGCCGAAGGTGTTGTCGACGATGAACGGAATACCGTGTTTATGAGCCACAGCGGCTACGCCTTCAAGGTCGAGCACGTCGGAATTGGGATTGCCGAAGGTCTCGGCATATACTACTTTTGTGTTGGGCTGGATGGCGGCCTCGAGCGCCTCGAGATCGTTTACGTTGATAATCGTATTGCTGATACCCTGTGTAGCTAACGTATGGGTAATGAGGTTATAGGAACCACCATAGAGATTGTCGGCAGCAACGATATGATCACCATTCTGTACAATATTCTGCAGGGCATAGGTGATGGCAGCGGCGCCAGAGGCGACGGCCAGACCAGCCACACCACCCTCGAGGGCAGCGACACGATCCTCAAACACACCCTGTGTCGAATTGGTCAGACGACCATAGATATTACCTGCATCGCGGAGGCCGAAACGATCGGCTGCATGCTGAGAGTTGTGGAACACATACGATGTGGTCTGGTAGATGGGCACGGCACGTGCGTCGGTTGCGGGGTCTGCCTGCTCTTGGCCTACATGAAGTTGTAAAGTCTCAAAACGATAATTTTTCTTTGTACTCATAACCTTATCCTTTCTTTAATTTTAAATTGTTATTATGATGTTCTTTTGTTCTTATGTCTAAAATATCTTTTCGACGGTGCAAAGGTACGAACTTTAGAAATATCTTCCAAATTTCTTGCAGAATTCGGAAAATATAACTATATTTGCAGCCGAGAAAGAAAATCTTTCGATTTTGGGCCCTTTTGAGCGCCTCAAACAGAATAAAACTCTAAAATATGGCGGAAATACTCGACGAAACCGACCTGCAGATCCTGAAAACGCTGCAAAAAAACGCGAAATTGACCACAAAAGAGCTGGCCGATGCCGTCCATCTGACCCCAACACCCGTGTTTGAACGTCAAAAACGGTTGGAAAAGAAGGGGTACATCAAGAAGTATGTGGCCATCCTCGATCCGGAGAAGTTGGATCGAGGTCTTTTGGTGTTCTGCAAGGTCAAACTCCAACAGATCAACCACGATATGGCCGATGCCTTCACCCGTCGCATCATGCGCATCCCAGAGGTCACCGAATGCTATAACACCTCGGGTGCCTATGACTACCTATTAAAGGTTCGCGCACGTGATATGAAACAGTATCAGGAGTTTGTGCTCAACAAACTGGGCGATATTGAGAACATCAGCGCCATTGAGAGTACCTTCGTGATGAGCGAAGTGAAGCAGAACTATGGTATCAACATCTGACAGGAAACATCAAAACAAAAACAATATGAAAAGATTCTTAGTCACCGTTTTTGCAGCCGTTATCGCTGCTGCGAACATCAATGCTCAGTTTCAGAGCACGTATTTTACCATCGACGAGATGCCCAATGGCGTTGCCATTCTGCCTGCGCCACCAGACACCTTGTCGGCACAGTTCATCTACGATATCAGCCAATATATGTGGGGCAAGACCCTCCGCAATACACCACGCGGACAGGAGGCTATCGATCATGTCGTCACGGAGGTTCCCCAGATGGTAAAATTATTCAGCAAGCCCTTTGGCATGACCATCTCGAGGAAGACAACACCTGCCATCTACAAGATGCTGCTCAAGGCGGTTCCCACGATCCGTCTGAGTGCTACCCGTCCCAAGGAGACCTATATGCGCAAGCGACCCTATGTCAGAATGAACGAGTCGACACCCGTTCCTGAGGAGGAAGACGAACTGCGCAATTCAGGCTCCTACCCCTCTGGACACACCATTCGAGGCTGGGGAATGGCGCTGTTGTTGAGCGAGGTGAATCCTGCTGCCCAGGATGCCCTCATGAGGCTGGGATATGAATGGGGACAGAGTCGCGTCATCTTAGGCTATCATTGGCAGAGTGATGTCAATGCCTCCATCGCCTTGGCCTCAGCCTGCTTTGCCCGTCTGCACACCAGCAAGGAATTCCAAGCCGATATGGCAGCGGCCTGCGAGGAATACGAACGGCTGAGCAAAAACGCCAAACCCTGATAAGCAGCTAAAAATTGTTAATTCTTTTGTTTTTCATGCAAGGTTTCTGAATTTTGGGGTTTTATAGACAAAACCATAAAAGAAAGATGAAAGTAAGATTTAATCGTTGGTACAATGCTGTTTTGACAGCCCTGCTGTCGATGTTGGGTTTTGGCTGCTCAGTTGATGAGCCAGATGAATATGGTACGATTCTTCAGGAATACGGTGTTCCTTACGCCGACTATCTTATCAAAGGTTCCGTCACCAATGAGGCAGGCCAACCTGTAAGAGGTATCAAGACATCCTTGAAAAGCGTATTTGATAATGAAAATGAGCATTATGTCTTAGGATTGGATTCTTTTGAGACGGATTACTCTGGTTATTATCAGTTGAAGTACGTTGGCACGAAGGATCGTAGTCTCAAACTCATCGTCGAGGACGTCGACGGTGAGGCCCATGGCGGCGAGTTTCTTAGCGATACACTCGATATCGACTATGAAAATGCTGTCAAGATGAAAGAAGGCAGCAATTGGTATGAGGGTGCATATAACATTACCCAGCATGTCACACTGAAGAAGAAAAAATGAAACCCACTCCCCTAACCCTTCGCAAGAAACTGGCCCTCGAACTCTGGCGACAGAAGGAAAATATCCTGCGTGAGGAACATCCCTTGAAACAGTTGTTTTGGGAATGCACCTTACGCTGCGATCTGAAATGTCGTCATTGTGGCAGCGACTGCAAGATGAAGTCGGAGAGCAATGATATGCCCAAAGAAGACTTTTTACGTGTTCTTGATGGCATCGCTGCAAAGACGGATCCCCATAAAGTGTTTGTCATCGTTTCTGGGGGCGAGCCGCTTATGCGTAAAGACATCGAGGCATGCGGAAGGGCCATCTATGAAAAGGGCTTCCCTTGGGGCATGGTGACCAATGCGCTGCATCTCACACCCCAGCGCTGGCAAGGGCTGCTGCGAGCAGGTATCCATACGATGGCGATCAGTCTCGACGGACTCGAAGAAGACCACAACTGGATGCGAGGCAACGACCAAAGTTTCCAGATGGTGAGTCAGGCGATAGACATGCTTGTCGCCACAGAGGGCTTCGTCTTCGACATCGTGACCTGCGTCAATCGTCGTAATTATGCGAAGCTTGATGACATCAAGGAATTCCTGATTTCGAAGGGTGTCAAACGTTGGCGACTCTTCACCATTTTCCCTGTAGGCCGTGCCGCCCTCGATCCTGATATGCGACTGACGAATGAGGAGTTCCGTGGGGTCTTCGACTATATTAAGAAGGTACGTCAGGAAGGTCGCATCCGTGCAGACTACGGCTGTGAGGGCTTTCTTGGCAATTATGAGGGCGATGTGCGCAGTCGGCTCTTCTCCTGTCAGGCTGGTGTGACGGTGGGCTCTGTGATGGCTGACGGTTCCATTGCTGCCTGCGCCAGCATACGGGCAGACTATAATCAGGGCAATATCTACGAAGACGACTTTATGGAAGTGTGGGAGAATCGCTATCATCCCTATCGTAACCGCGAGTGGATGAAGAAAGACGAATGCGCCAAGTGCAAATACTTCCGCTACTGTCAAGGCAACGGCATGCATCTGCGCGACGGCGATGGCAAGCTATTGCTTTGTCACCTTCACCGACTCCAGGAAACTTAGTTATTTTTAAAGATTTATAGAAAAGTTGCTTTTAGGGATTTCCCCGTCTGTTTTTAGGGGAAATCCTTTTTGGTGTTGGTGGTTTCTGTCTAATTTTGCAGCGTGAAATCTTTAAAATGTTTGGCTTATGAAAAGGATTATGATTGCAATGCTGAGCCTGATGCTCACGCTGCCAATGATGGCACAATACGGACGACCCCGTCACTATGGTTCTACCTATGGACGCAGCAGCTATACTCGCCCCACTTATCGTCACAACCCTGTCAACTCCTATGTTGGCTTCCGCGTGGGTGGTGCTTTCTCAACGGTCAACTCTGATGACAAATATCTCGATGGTGGTACGATGCGCAGCGGCCTGAATGTGGGTGTTGTGGCAGGATTCCAGGTGGCGCCTCATGCGCCCATCTATTTCGAGACGGGACTTTCCTATATAGAAAAAGGTGGGAAGGGTAATTTTGATGGCAATAAATTCACCTACAACCTGGACTATCTGGAAGTGCCGCTGTTGCTGAAATACGACTGCAGGGTAGATCGCGATCTGAGCATCCAGCCATTCATCGGCGGTTATCTGGCAGCCGGTGTAGGAGGTAAGATCAAGGACTTTGGTCATCGTCAGGCGTACAGCTCTTTCGATGATGACGCCTTCCAGCGCTTCGACGGAGGTATCAAGTTAGGTTGTGGCTTACAGTTCAATTACCTTTATGCGGAAGTAGGCTATGACTTTGGACTGTCGAATATCAGTCGCGACTATTTTGACGATGCCCATACGGGTAGTCTCTTCGCTACTATTGGTGTGAACTTCTAAAAACAACAGGGAGGGGTAAAATTATTCCCACCTTGGGAACAAAATTTTCCCACCCTGGGAATGAAATGTTCCCAAGGTGGGAATAAAAATTTAGGCTTCTGCAAAGGCGGCTGCCTCTGCCTCAGCAATGATATCTTCGCGTGACTTCTCTTTATGGGAGATATCGGAGAGGTCGAAATCATCAGAGAGGTCAGACTTCTCAGAGGATTCGGATTTCTCAGAATTATCAGGGGTTTCAGCGTACGCCGATTTATCTGATTTTTCTGAATGCTCTGAAGAGGCTGGCTTTGCTGGCTGCTCGATGATAAAATCCTCCTGCTCCTTCTCCGGATCAGGTACGAGCATCGTTGGCGTCTCCTCCATCTTCGTACGATCAGACTTCGCCTTGAAGATGGCATCCACAAACTGAGGTTCGCGCTTCAGCTTCTGCAAGGTCTCTTTCGAAGCTAATTGCTGGGCCTCTTTCTTGGAATAGCCTGAGCCACGCTCACCCTCGATGCCCTCGATAACCACCTGGAAACTGAAAATCGGACTACCATTATCGTCGAGTTTCTGTTTCAGCATGCGATACTCCATGCGCACCTTGTTCTTCTGGCTCCACTCCAACAGTTTCGACTTGAAGTTGACCTCCTTGAAAGCCACCTTGTCGATGTTGATGTATTTACCCAACACGCGATTCTCCCAGAACCACATGCAGGCATCGTAGCCACGATCCAGATAGATGGCACCTACCAATGCCTCGAAAGCATTGCCGCCTACGTAGCTGTTGTGGGAATTGCTGCGTCCTGCAGAGAGGATGAGTTGCGAGAGTCCCATCTCATTAGCCAGCTTACCCAATGTCTCGCGACTCACGAGCTTGCTTCTGGTGTTGGTGAGAAAGCCTTCGCGCTTACCCTCATACTGAGAATAGACGATATGTCCCACGATCGCATCGAGAATGGCATCGCCTAAGAACTCCAGACGCTCATTGTTCAGCGGCTTACCCTTGTCGTTGCGCCTGCCGATACTCTTATGCATGAGTGCCTGGCGGTAATACTCGATGTTATGGGGATAGAATCCGAGTATCTCGTAAAGAGAAGAAAAAAGCTCCTTCTCCTTGCGGAAAGGGAGCTTGATATGGTCAATAATGTTATTAATCCACATACTTCTTAAACACCACACAAGCATTGTGACCACCAAAGCCGAAGGTATTGCTGAGACCAGCACGTACCTCACGCTTCTGAGCCTTGTTGAATGTGAAGTTCAGATTATAGTCAATCTCCGGATCCTCATCGCCCTCCTCATGGTTGATAGTGGGAGGAATGATGTCGTTCTTCACAGCCAGTACGGTAGCCATTGCCTCAACGGCGCCAGCAGCACCCAGCAGGTGACCCGTCATTGACTTCGTAGATGAAATATTCAGCTTGAAAGCTGCATCGCCAAACACCTCCTTGATGGCCTTAGCCTCAGAGATGTCACCCACATGGGTAGAAGTACCATGAACATTGATATAGTCAATATCCTCAGGTTTCATACCAGCATCCTCGAGTGCATTCTGCATAACGAGCTTAGCACCAAGTCCCTCAGGATGAGAAGCTGTGATATGATGTGCATCAGCACTCATACCAGCACCAACCATCTCAGCATAGATCTTAGCACCACGAGCCTTCGCATGCTCGAGTTCCTCGAGAATCAGGCAACCAGAACCCTCAGCCATGATGAATCCGTCGCGACTTGCGCTGAACGGACGACTGGCCTTCTCTGGCTCATCGTTACGGGTAGAGAGGGCGTGCATGGCATTGAAACCGCCTACACCTGTTGCGCAGATGGCAGCCTCAGCACCACCAGCTACGATGGCGTTGGCCTTACCTAAACGGATGAGATTGAAGGCATCGGCGAGTGCGTTCGATGAAGAAGCACAAGCAGAAGCGGTGATATAGTTGGGGCCGTGGAAGCCATACATAATCGAAATCTGACCTGCTGCGATGTCAGCAATCATCTTCGGAATGAAGAACGGATTGAACTTAGGACCATCGGCCTCGTGTACACCATAGTACTTCACTTCTTCCTCGAAGGTCTTAATTCCGCCGATACCTACGCCAAAGACCACACCAATGCGGTTCTTGTCTTCAGTATCGAGATCCATCTTACTGTCCTCGACAGCCTGCTTGGCAGCGATGAGGGCCAGCTGGGTATAGCGGTCCATCTTACGTGCCTCCTTGCGATCAATAAAATCATTGATATTGAGGTTCTTTACCTCACAAGCGAACTGTGTCTTAAAATTACTTGCATCAAAAAGTGTAATAGGTGCTGCGCCGCTAACTCCGTTGAGCAGGTTATTCCACATCTCTTCTGGAGTGTTGCCCACTGGCGTCACCGCGCCAAGACCTGTTACAACTACTCTTTTTAATTCCATAAGCTAAAAATAAAGCATAATGGTTGCTTCGGGATACGAAACAACCATTATGTTGTGAACTTATTTATTTTGCGTTCTCCTCGATATAAGCGATAGCATCACCTACAGTACCGATCTTCTCAGCCTTATCGTCGGGGATAGAAATACCGAACTCCTTCTCAAACTCCATGATGAGCTCAACGGTATCCAGAGAGTCTGCACCCAGATCGTTTGTGAAACTTGCCTCGGGCTTTACCTCAGCCTCATCAACACCCAGTTTGTCTACGATAATAGCCTTTACTTTGCTTTCAATTTCTGACATAATTTTCTTTCTTTAAAATGTTAATAATGTATTTGCTATCTTGAAAAAATTGCGATTTTTTCGCTTTCGGGGTGCAAAGTAACACATTTTCTTTGAGTTACGCAAATTTTTTTAAGGAAAACTCACTCTCTTTTGCACACAATGGGTATATTTGTGCATATTTTCGCCCTTTTGTGTGCGTTACCAACACTAAAAATGCAAAAAATGGATGAAAATATCACTAATTCGTTGGTTAATTCAAAAACTTATTGTAGCTTTGCATTTCAAACTAATCATTTTTTGACAATGTCATTTACAGAGCATGCCAATGAGATCTTCAATCAGGTGATTAAAGACTATCATCTGACTGATAATGTCGATACACCTATTCATAATCCGTATGAGCGGGAGAGTATCGACTACAACCTTTATCTGAAATGCTGGATTGATACCGTTCAATGGCATTATGAGGATATCATCCGTGATCCTCATATCGACCCCGTTGAGGCGCTGGCACTGAAACGGAGAATCGACAGAAGCAATCAGGACCGTACGGATCTCGTTGAGGAGATCGACTCCTACTTCCGCCAGTATTACAGTCATGTGAAGCCTTTGGATGATGCACGATTGAATACAGAGAGTCCTGCGTGGGCCGTTGACCGTCTGAGTATCCTGGCTTTGAAGATCTATCACATGCAGGAGCAGGTGGAGCGTCAGGATGCCTCAGCCGACCATATCGCCAGATGTCAGGCAAAACTGGAGGTTCTTCTGGAACAGCAGAAAGACCTCTCGCTGGCCATCGATCAGTTATTGGAAGACATTGAAGCCGGACGGAAATATATGAAGGTATACCGTCAGATGAAGATGTATAACGACCCAACTACGAATCCCATACTTTATAAGAAGTAAGAAGTGAGAGGTAAGAGGTGAGAACATGAAGAAAGAGCATATCCTTGTCATCCGCTTCTCGTCGTTAGGCGACATCGCCATGACGGTACCAGTAGTGTGGTCATTGGCTAATCAATATCCTGATATTCGCATCACGGTTCTGAGTCGCGGATATGCCCGTACGCTTTTTGCCGATTTGGCGCCCAATGTGAATTTCATGGAGGCAGACCTCAAAATAGAGTATCATGGCATCAAGGGTTTGAATGCGCTCTATCGTCGTCTGGTAGCCAAGCAGTTCACCAAGGTGGCTGACCTGCACAATGTGCTTCGTTCAGAGTATCTGCGTATGCGCTTTAACTTGGGCCGCTATCGCGTGGAGCATATCAATAAGCATCGCAAAGACCGTCGCCATCTGGTATCGTATAAGAAAAAGGTCAGAAAGCAGCTACCCACCACATTTGAGAACTATCTGGAGGTATTCAGACAGTTGGGCTATCCCGTCGACATCCAGCAGTTCCATTCCATTTTTCCTGAAGAGGGTGGCAATCTGAATCTTCTCCCTAAGGAGATTGGTCCTAAGAAGAATTTCGAACAATGGATTGGGATTGCGCCCTTTGCGGCCCATCAGGGCAAGGTCTATCCGCCACGACTGATGGAACAGGTAATCCATCAACTATTGGATAAATACCCCAAATGCCGCATCTTCTTCTTTGGCAAGGGACATGATGAAGACAAGTATCTCAGTATGTGGTGTGCCCAATATCGTCAATGTATCAATGCCACCCAGTATTGCGAGAACATGTATCAGGAACTCATCATTATGAGTCACCTGGATGTCATGCTGTCGATGGACTCCGCCAATATGCATCTGGCTTCGTTGACGGCTGTACCTGTAGTGAGCGTCTGGGGAGCCACGCATCCCTATGCGGGTTTCTTAGGCTTCGGACAGCCGAAGGAAAATATCATCCAGCTCGACCTCGACTGCAGACCTTGCAGTATCTATGGTCAGAAACCTTGTCAGCGTGGCGACTATGCCTGTATGAAGAACATTCCGCCAGAGCGGATTGTTGAGAGAATAGAATCTATTATTAATAACTAAAAAACAAGTACGATTATGAAAAAGTATGTTTGCGACGTTTGTGGTTATGTATATGACCCTGCGGAGGGTGATGCTGATGGCGGCATCGCTCCAGGTACAGCATTCGAAGACATCCCCGATGATTGGGTATGCCCAGTCTGTGGCGTAGGAAAGAGTGATTTCTCACCTGTTGATGAGTAATGAAAGAATAATCCCCGTTGTAGCGGGGATTTTTTTATAACATGGTCTGGGCGAAATGCCAGATGATAATGCCTGCCGTAACAGAGACGTTCATCGAATGCTTGGTACCAAACTGTGGAATCTCCAGACAGCCATCAGAAGCATCGATGACCTCCTGATGCACACCCTTTACCTCGTTACCTAAGACAACAGCATATCTTTTCCCTTTTTCCGGCTTGAAATCCTGCAGCATCGTCGAGCCGTGCGCCTGCTCTACCGAGTATACTTCAATACCAGCCTCTTTAAGTGCGATAAGTGCCTCTTTAGCAGAATTAAAAGCCTTCCATTCTACGCTATCCTCCGCTCCTAAAGCCGTCTTATGGATCTCAGCACTCGGAGGTGTCGAGGTGATGCCACAAAGATAGACTGCCTCGATACGGAAGGCATCGCCTGTACGAAACACACTACCTACATTATGCATCGAACGCACATCGTCGAGTACCACGATCAATGGCAATTTCTCTGCCTGTTTGAATTCATCCACAGACAGACGCTGCATTTCTATCGTCCTTAACTTTTTCATTTTGGTTGCAAAATTATATAAAAATGTATAAACTACAAAATTAGGAAAGTATTTTCTCTTTTTTGCTTTGTTCGAATTGTTTTTTTTTGTATCTTTGGCGCCAGAATCAGTCAACTATACATTATTAATTACTTATGAAGATGAAAAAACAACTTTTTATGTCACTGGTTCTGCTTTGTGGCGTCAGCGTTGGCTATGCCCAGAAGCAGAAAGGAAACGTACCCCTCGTTTATGAAGTAGAGAATACGGGCAGCAAATTTGCTGCCCCGAAGATGCCTACAATTGATGCGCTGCCTGAAATCCGTGAGTTGCCCGACCCCCTGAAATGGAGTGATGGCAAAGGTAAGGTCAAGAGCTTTAAGGATTGGTCAAAGCGTCGCAGCGAGATCTCAAATATGATTCAGCACTATGGCATAGGTACCAAACCTACTGTTTCTAATGGAGCTGTGAAAGCAAGGATGTCGGGCGATACCCTGATTGTCGACGTTACTGTGAATGGTCAGACGCTGACTCTCAGTTCCACCATCACCTATCCCAAGGTTGGAAATCCACCTTATGCCCTGATGATCGGTACCAGTATGCTGGCACTCCCACGACAACTCTTCGCAGATCGTCCTATCGCCATTATGAACTATCGCGAGAAGCAGGTAAATGACTACGGACAGATGGGTAGGCATCATGAAAGAGGTGAGCATAATTTCGATCGTCTCTATCCGGAACTGAAAGATAATGGCGCCTACAGCGAATGGGCCTGGGGTCTGAGTCGTCTGATTGATGGTTTACAGCAATTAGGGCCTGAGGTTACGAAGATTGATACCAAACATATTGGTGTGTCTGGTTGCTCTTATGCTGGTAAGATGGCACTCTATTGTGGTGCTTTCGATGAGCGCATTGCCCTGACTATAGCTCAGGAACCTGGTGGTGGTGGTGCAGCTGCCTGGCGTACGTCTCATGAGTCTACTTTGAAGGGAAAGAATCTGGAAGACCTCGATAAGACGGATTATCATTGGTTTATGGAAAGCCAGAAGGAGAATTTCCATGGGGATTCTGTCTATCGTCTGCCTTACGATCAACATGAACTTTGTACGATGGTTTGTCCTCGAGCCTTATTGCTGTTAGGAAATCCTGACTACGAGTGGTTGGCAGATGGTTCGATGGTTGTCTCAGCCAAAGCAGCCAAGGAAGTTTGGAAATTCTTTGGTATTGATGATCGTTTCGGATATTCTATTGTCGAAGGTCACGGACATTGTCAGTTGCCTGAACGTCAATTCCCAGAGGTGCAGGCTTTCATTGATAAGTTCCTGTTAGGTAAGGAAGCTAATACCAAGGATATTCAAGTAGTATCAGGCATCAAATAAGGTGTGGATAACTATGTGAATAACTTGTGTAAAACTATGGAATTTTCTACCCGCTGTCTTGGCAGCGGGTATATTTTTGGGTTTATTCTTGCATAATACGCACATTTTCCACATATTTTTGCTGAAAAAAGATATAAACTTATTAATTTTGCACCAAAATAGAAAAATGTGGATAACTATGCTTAGGTATTCATTATCAGAGAGAAAGAATTCACAAGAGTAATGAATAATGACTTTTTTAAGGTGAATAAACAAACTGGCAAGAAAATCGCTAAAAAGTTTCCAACTTATTAACGCCATATCATCCTATTCATTCTATTTTAAAAAAGAAAAGAAAAAATAAAAAGATAATATATTGATGTTGAAAAAGGAGTGGATCAAACAAGGTTTTATTGATGAACCTGTAGCAGAAGGTACAGACCTGAAGGCTGAAATCAGAAAGATGTGTAAGGAAAAGGATGCTATTATCCTGGCACACTATTATACAATAGGTGACATACAAGACATAGCAGACTTTGTAGGCGATTCTCTGGCTTTGGCTCGAAAGGCTGCAGAGACGGATGCGAAAGTGATGGTGATGTGTGGTGTGCATTTTATGGCAGAAACCTGTAAGCTGTTATCACCAGAGAAGACTGTACTTTGTCCTGATCTGAATGCTGGCTGTTCTTTGGCTGATTCGTGTAATGCTGAGGATCTGAAGAAATATAAGAAAGAGCATCCTGGCTATCAGGTTATCTCCTATGTCAATACGACTGCTGCTGTCAAGGCTCTGACAGATGTCGTTGTAACTTCTGGTAATGCCAAGAAAGTTGTGGATCAGTTGCCAAAGGATGCCAAACTGATTTTTGGTCCTGATTATAATTTAGGTAATTATATCAATGAGGTAACAGGTCGACAGATGCTGCTTTGGAATGGTGGCTGTTATGTGCATGAACGTTTTTCTGTTTCAAAGATCATAGAATTGAAAAAACAATATCCTGATGCGATCGTCATGGCTCATTTGGAGTGTAAGGGTCCTGTTTTGGCATTGGCTGATGTAAAGGGTAGTACCGCAACGATGTTGAACTATGCCCAGCAGAGCGACCAGAAGCAGTTTATCGTAGCCACAGAGGCCGGTATTCTGCATGAGATGCAGCGAACCTGTCCTGATAAGGAATTTATCCCTGTGCCTCCTGAAATCAGCGAGAGCGGGCTTGAATGCAGCTGTAATGAGTGTCAGTATATGAAGATGAATTCCTTGCTGAAAATCTATAATGCCTTGAAGTATGGCTGGCCTTCTGTAGAGGTAGATCCAAAAATTGCCAAGAAAGCTGTGAAGCCTATCAATAGGATGCTGGAATTGAGCTAAGTTTTATATGACAGCAATCTTGCAAACGGTGCCTTTCTCACCTTTGCTTGTAGCTGTAATCACCATATAGATGCCTGATGCAACACGTTTGCCTTGACGGTCCTTACCGTCCCAGGTAAACGAGCCACCATTGCTACGACCTTCTGCCACCAGGATACCACTGGATGTGATAATCTTCACATCTGCATCATAGGTGAGTCCTACAATTGTAATCAGCCCATTGTAGTCGGGTGTGACAGGATTCGGATAGGCATAGACATTATCCTTTGTCATTTCCTGTGTGGGTGCCGTAGCATCGCTGCGATAAGAGCAGAGACCGTTTTCTGTGAGGAAATACACCAAGCCTGTCTGATGATTGATGGCTATAGAATAGATCTGGTCAGAGAGCAAGGGGGAGTTTTCTGTAGAGAGGTGACTGATTTGCGTCATATTATCGGCACTAATAAGGAAGGCGCCAATACCATTGGTAGCAAACCATTTACGATTACCTCCATCAATCGCGATGTGACTGACGCTGACGCCTGAGAGCAGATAGTCGGCATAGTTGGTACCATCATTGCGAGGTACCTTTACTTGCTGTAAAGTGACACTCCCCTGCCCTACTTCATTCTTATCGATATAGAAAGGTCCTAAATCCGTTCCTACCCAGATATTACCTTCTTTATCTTCTGTTACGCAGTAGACGAAATTAGGACTGTATCGTGTACCATCTTGATTGACAAACGAGTTGTAGGCTACTGTCTGATTCGTTTCAGTATTAAAGCAGAACAGCGTCTGTTCTATCCATGAAGTATTGACAAACCAAAGCAGACCTCTGCTATCGAAAATCATATTTCTCAAACCTCCCCAGGCGACACCATCCCCATCTTCAAGCAGTTTCTGATGGTAGTCTTCCCATTGTCCGTCTTTCGTAAGCAACAACAGATTAACACCTTTAGCCTGACTGTTGATCACCCAAAGACGACCTTGCTGATCGTATTTGATGCCATTGACAAGTACAAAGTTATTATCCAATTGGTTACCTCGATCGTAAGCACCTTTTAATGGACTATTGTCCTGATTATAGAAATTGATCAACTTACCATTCCTGAACTCATAGAGTCCGCTCTTTCCGCCTGCAGCCACATGACTTTCGTCTGTAGGGTCGATGCTGATACAGTTGACATCCCAATAATTGTAGCCTGTTTTCTGACTGATTTCGTCTTCATAGACAGTCCAGTTGTCGCCATCGAAAACCTGCACCGTACCAGGATAGTTCTTATCTGCAATACCAGACAGGAAATGTCCGCCTGTGGTATAGAGCTTACCATTCAGGAATTCTGACTCATAGAAATAGTTATACTTAGGGCCTCCAGGCAGCAGACTTGATACCAGCGTGAGATTGGCCTGCAGATCCTTGTATTCATCGTAGTCGGGCAGGCTGGTGGGATATTCAGGATGGCCATTAAAATAGGTTTCTGCGATTTCTGCCTTCTGGACATTCACCTTCACGAGTCCGAAGGGACAATGGAGCCAGGCAAATACACCATCGATGGTAATCTTCGAAACGGTCTTATCCTCCGTCATCGTCTTGCTATAGAGGGCAGAGATATTGGTAATCTCACCATTGGTATCCAGGAGGTCGATATTGGCGTCCTGATAGACGATGATAAGCCGTTTGGCCTGAGGACACCAGGCGATATGTGTGATATAGGTGTCCGAAAGACCATTCACCTTATCGTAGGTGGTGATACTCTGGTCGTTCTTGTTGTATTGGTAGACATCATTCGAGGCCAAGACAAACAACTGATGGCCTGCCTCGCAGATATTCTGCACATCGTGATAGGCGAGATGGTTCTGCCAGGAGCCAACCTGGGCGAAGGAAGTGAAAAGTGAAAAGTGAAAAGTGAAAAGTAGTGGCAGGATTCTCTGCCACCATAAACTACTTCTTCTATTCAGACATTTCTCACTATTCATTATTCACTATTCACTATTCATTTTTTCAACAGATAGTCAGCCAGTTTCTGTGCAGCTTGTGCGCGATGGCTGATACTGTTCTTGATATTCACGCCCAACTCAGCGAACGTCTTGTTGTAACCACTAGGCTGGAAGATGGGATCATAGCCGAAGCCCTCTCCTCCCCTACGTTCTTGGGTGATTTCACCATTGACGATGCCTTCGAAAAAGGTTTCCTTTCCGTTTATTATTAACGCAATAACGGTGCGGAATCTTGCCTTACGATTGTTATTATTCTCTAATTCGCCCAATAGTTTCTTCATATTAGCATTCGAGTCGTGGCCTTCTCCACCTGCATAACGGGCACTATAGACGCCAGGCGCGCCTCCCAACGCATCTACTTCGAGACCTGTATCATCGGCAAAGCAGTTAATATGGTATTTATCATACACGTAACGGGCTTTGATAAGGGCATTATCCTTCAGGGTCTGTCCCTTTTCAGGAATATCCTCGTTACAGCCAATGTCCGACAAAGAGACCACTTCAAACTTATTACCCAGGATTTTCCTGATCTCCGTCAGTTTGTTCAAGTTGTTGGTAGCAAATACTATTTTCATCTTTTTCTTATCTTCTTTGATTTTAACATGCATCTCGTCGAAACCTTCACCATACACACCAATAACAGAACTCTGTGAAACGAAAGCCTGAGGGTCGATCATCTTGATGAGACGGAAGATATAGGTACTCTCATTCTTCCTGGCCAGGATACAGAGCACTTTCATATCCTGCCCTGTGTACCAGCCATGACCATCGAGAATGGTCACACCATGATGCATCTCCGTACCGATGGCATTGGCTATCTCCTGCCATTTTCGCGTGAAAATCAGAAACTGCACAGACTGTCGTCTGGCATTCATCACATAGTCGAGCGTATAGTTCTCCATCGCCATCACACAGAATCCGAACATCACCTTGTGGGCGCGTTCGAGATAGGTGCCAAACTGGGGAAAGAACATACAAGAGCCGATGATGCAGAAGTCGGCAGCTAACAAGACATTTCCCAAAGATACGTTTGGATGGAACTTATTCACAGAGGCAGCGATGATATCCGTACCACCTGTTGAACCATTGTTGGAGAACACCGTAGCCAGCGCGATACCTGTCAGTACACAGCCAATAATCATCGACATGAAATCCTGACCTTCGCCCATCAGTTTAAAGGGCAGTCCATTTTCCTGCTTGGGCAATAGATCCTGCGCAAACTTCAGCATGAAGTAGAGGGTGAAGATGGCAAAGATGGTTTTCATCAAGAACTTCCATCCAAGAATCTTCAGCGCTACCAGCAACAGGATGCCGTTGATGATGATATAGGTATTTTCCAGATGGAATCCTGTGGCGTAGTAGATGATGGCTGAAAGACCTGTCACACCTCCTGCCACAATCTGATAGGGCATCAGGAAAACGGTGAAGGCAACCGTATAAATGGCGAGACCAAGGGCTATAAAGAAATAGTCCTTGGCTTCGTTCAGTATGATTTTGTGATCGAGGGTCATTTATTTCTTCAGTACAATGTTCACCATACGCTTAGGGACGATGATAACCTTTGCAACCTGGAAGCCTTCGAGATACTTCTGAGAGCGCTCGTCAGCCAGGACAGCCTCCTCGATGGTCTTGTTGTCAGCATCGGCAGCGAACTGCATCTCGAAGCGGGCCTTACCGTTGAAGGCGATACCCAGCTTCACCTGACTCTCTACCAGATATTCCTCATTCCATGTGGGCCACTTGGAGTCGCAGACACTACCCTGCTCGCCCAACATCTCCCACAACTCCTCAGCGATGTGAGGTGCAAATGGCGCAATGAGGATGACGAGGGTCTTCAGCATCTCCTTGTTCTTGCACTTCTGCTGCGACAGCTCATTCACGCAGATCATGAAGGCAGAAATCGAAGTGTTATAGCTGAAGGTCTCGATATCCTGAGATACCTTCTTGATGAGCTTATGCACGCTCTTCAGGTTCTCTGGTGTTGCAGGAGTATCCTCACTCCACACTCCACACTCCTCACTCCTCGGATCTTGGAAGAGATTCCAGAACTTACGCAAGAATCTGTGACAGCCATCGATACCATTCGTATCCCAAGGCTTGCTCTGCTCAACAGGACCCAGGAACATCTCGTAGAGACGCAGGGTATCAGCACCATATTTCTCGACGATCATATCCGGATTCACCACGTTGAACATCGACTTCGACATCTTCTCGATGGCCCATCCGCACTTGTACTGACCATTCTCGAGGATAAACTCAGCGTTGTTATATTCAGGACGCCAAGCCTTGAAAGCCTCGATGTCGAGCACATCAGCGCTGACGATATTCACGTCGACGTGGATAGGTGTCGTGGTATAGTTGTCCTTCAGGCCGAAGCTAACGAACTTACCCTTATCGGCTCCCTCGTCCTCGATACGATACACGAAGTTTGAACGACCCTGAATCATACCCTGATTCACCAGCTTCTTGAAGGGCTCGTCCTCGCAAGAATAGCCAGAGTCATAGAGGAACTTGTTCCAGAAACGGCTATAGATCAGGTGACCTGTCGCATGCTCCGTACCGCCTACATAGAGGTCGACATTACGCCAGTATTCATCAGCCTCACGACTCACAAGAGCCTTCTCGTTCTTGGGGTCCATATAGCGCAGATAGTAAGCCGAAGAGCCAGCGAAACCAGGCATCGTGTTCAGCTCCAAGGGGAAGACACTCTTGTTGTCGATCAGGTCTTTGCTCACCACCTTGTCCGTCTTCGTATCCCAAGCCCACATCTTGGCGCGTCCCAATGGGGGCTCGCCCGTTTCCGTTGGCTGGTACTTGTCGATCTCAGGCAACTCCAAAGGCAGACACTCCTTAGGAATCATATAGGGCATATCGTCCTTATAGTAAACAGGGAACGGCTCACCCCAATAGCGCTGACGGGAGAAGATAGCATCGCGCAGACGATAGTTCACCTTCACACGACCCAAGCCCTGCTCAGTCACGAACTTCTTCGTAGCAGCGATAGCCTCCTTGACAGTCAGGCCGTTAAGGCTGAATTTTTCAGATTCTGAATTCATCATGATACCTTCTTTGGCATCATAACTTTCTTCAGATACATCTGCACCCTCAATCAGCGGGATAATGGGCAGGTTGAAGTGCTTGGCGAAGGCGTAGTCACGAGAGTCGTGGGCAGGTACAGCCATAATGGCGCCTGTTCCATAGCCTGCAAGGACGTATTCTGCAATCCAGATTGGGATGGGTTTCTCGTTGAATGGATTGATGGCGTAGCTACCTGAGAACACACCCGTTACCTTGTGGTCCATCTGACGATCACGCTCCGTACGCTTCTTCACATAGTCGAGGTACTTTTCTACTTCTGCCTTCTGCTCAGGTGTCGTCAGCTCGGCTACGAGATCCGACTCAGGAGCGAGCACCATGAAGGTCACACCAAACATCGTATCTGCACGCGTCGTGAAGATGGTGAAGTGCTTGTCTGAATCAGCGACCTTAAACTCGACTTCTGTTCCTTCTGAGCGACCAATCCAGTTGCGCTGGGTTTCCTTCAGCGAATCCGTCCAGTCAATCTCCTCGAGACCATCGAGCAGACGCTGAGCGTAGGCAGATACACGCAGACACCACTGGCGCATCTTCTTCTGAACCACAGGATAGCCGCCACGGACGCTGACGCCATCGACGACCTCATCGTTGGCCAATACGGTACCTAACTTCGGACACCAGTTCACCATCGTATCAGCCAGATAGGCGATTCGATAGTTCATCAGCACCTCCTGCTTCTTCTTCTCAGAGAAGCTGGCCCAGTCAGAGGCCGTAAAGTGCAGTTCCTCAGTACCAAGCGCGTTGCAATTCTCAGTACCCATCAGCTCGAAGTGCTCAATCAGCTTGATGGTTGGCTGAGCCTTATGCGAGGCTGTGCTGTAATAGCTCTTGAACATACGCTGGAAGGCCCATTGTGTCCATTTGTAATAGATAGGATCACAGGTCCTCACCTCACGTTCCCAATCGAAACAGAATCCGATTTTATCCAACTGACTGCGATAGCGGTCGATGTTCTCAAAAGTCGTCTTCTCAGGATGCTGACCTGTCTGGATGGCATACTGCTCTGCAGGCAGTCCGTAGGCATCATAGCCCATCGGGTTGAGCACATTGAAACCCTGTTGACGCTTGTAGCGGGCATAGATATCACTGGCGATATAGCCAAGTGGATGACCTACGTGCAAGCCAGCTCCACTCGGATAGGGGAACATGTTCAACACATAGAATTTCTTCTTCTTCTCGTCCTCCACTACGCGATAGGTGCCATTCTCCACCCATCGCTTTTGCCATTTTTGTTCGATTTCTCTGAAATTGTAATCCATGTTTGTATTTTTATTTTAATCGTTTCCGTACATTATAATTGAGGGTGCAAAGGTAAGAATAAAAAACGAGAATCCTAACTTTTAATTGAAAAAGATTGGAAAACTTGTTAAAATCAGCCTATCTTGAGACAAAGAATGGTCAGGTCATCGCTCTGATCGGCACTACCCACATGGGTAGCGACATCACTGAGAATCATATTAACGGTAGATTCAGCGTTGACAAACTTATCCTCTCTCATCAGCTTCAGCAGGCGTTCTTCACCATGCTGCTCCTGCTCTTCGTTTTCCGCCTCCGTCAAACCATCGGAATAAACGAGTAGCGTATAGCCCTTGATGTTGTCGATACTCTCGCCTACATACTCCAACTCAGGCCAGAGACCAACGGGAGCATTGGACTCCATTTCGATGTAATAAGCACGATTGGGATCATCTTGCTTCAGTTGGTTATTGACGATGACAGGCGAATTATGGCCGGCATTACAAAAATCCATACGACCTGTCTTAAGGTCTATCTCGGCAATGAACATGGTGACAAAAATACTGTTCTCATTATCGGCAGAGAGTGTTTCATTGATCTTCATGGCTATTTGGGCAGGTGCAAACCCTTCCTTGGCCGCACTACGGAAAAGATTCACCGCTACGGCCATTGTCATCGAGGCAGGCACACCCTTGCCTGAGACATCACCCACACAGATGTATAGTTTCTGGTCCTTCAGTAAGAAGTCGTAGAGGTCGCCACCCACCTCCTTGGCTGGTGTCATCGAGGCATAGAGGTCGATACCCAGTTCCTTTGGGAAAGCGTCGAACACATGGGGCACCATACCCATCTGTATCTCACGGGCAATGCGGAGTTCACTCTCGATGCGCTCCTTGGCGGACGTCGTCTCTTCCAGTTTGTTGTAGGCATCTTCCAATTTGCCGTAGGCTGTCTCGATTTCCTTAGAGTGCTTGTTGCGGCGATGCAGGATAAAGGCGAGCGAGGCGATGACCAGGGCGGCGATAATGCCCAGCATGGTCATAAACACACGATTCGCATGTTCCGTCTGTTTCTGGGCTTCCATCTTCGACTGGTACTCGCTCAGTTGCAGGTCTTTGTTGTAACGGTCCAAACTGTCGTTCTTCAGCTTGACGGCGGCATGTTGCAGTTCGATATCGCGATTGCGGAGTTCAAAGCTCTGGTTCTCCAGCGAGAGGCTCAGTGCCTCTTCCTCCAGGCGTCGCTGTTCGAGTTCGTCGCTGATATGTTCTAACTCCAATTGCTGGTTCTTCAGCTTCAGATCCTTGGCTTCGTTCTCCGCACGAGCAGCATCCAGAGCCAGCGAATGGTTGAGTGATAACTTGCGCAGTTCTGCCGAGTTGAGGGAGTCGCTATATTTCTTATGGTCTATCAGTAAATTATAGGCATCCTCCCATCGGCCAAGCTTTTTGTAAGCCCGTGCTGTCATCAACATCCGATCCGCTGTCGAGCTTAAGTTTTTCGCCATCGCCAGCATCTTCTCGTAGTCGCCGTTTATTTCGGCATAATGGACATCCACTCTCCGGCTCAAATTCATGGATATCCCTGTTTCCTTTCTTGCCTTGTCCAGCTCTGCAAAATAGCGGTTGAACGCTTCCTTATCATCCTTGTCTATTGTGGCTGCCATGCACTTAAAACTCAAGGCTTGCACAAGATTTTCTGGGAGAATATTCGGCTCGTGGAGTGCTTTGTCTACTACTTCAAGAAGTTTATCCTTCTGTGATCTGTTATAATAGATTTTTGCCAGTCCGAGATAAATGTAGGAAATATTCAGGTTGGGCAGATATTGTTCTTTATAGCTGATGCATTCCTTGAGTAGCTCTTCAGCCTGTTGCTCCATCATAAGAGCGCTTGATACCTGAGCACTGGTGTATGTTGAGGCGAAAAGGCCGTATTTGCTGTCGTATACGTGGGCATAGTCCGACATTTCCTTGACAATATCAAGCGCCTGTTCACGTTTGCCATTTACCGAGAGTTTGATGGCCTGGTTTCCCCATGCCCGATAGAGCAGATCCTCATTGTTGGTTTGCTTCGAGACCTCTATCAATTGGTCGGTGACCTGTAAGAACTGCTGAAAGGAATCAGGCTTGTTGAACAAGCGGTACATGTCTTTCCTGAGCTGCTCGATATCAGCGGTCTTCACCTGGGCAGCCGCTGTCAGCGACAACCCAAGGAGGCAAAAGCCTGCCATCCACCTGCGATATCTGAGCCAAGCGTTCATAGAGATGTTCGTTTTTGCTTGCAAAGATAAGATTATTATTCGAAATAATCCAAATTTATTTGGTTTTTTGCTCACTTAATCGTAACTTTGCACGCAAATGAAGAAAAGTCTGTTTATTTATTTAGGCAGTTTCTGGATCACTTTAGTCCTCATAGTCTTGGCTCCATTGACGCTGATGGCGCAGGAGGTAACCTTGCACAAACAACGGGCTTTCCCCAAAACGGTCTCTGCAGGAAACTATAGTGGCATCGCGTGGTTGGGAGGCTCAAAATATGCGATTGCCAACGACAAGTCGCCTACGGCTGGCTTTTATCTGATGACGATAGAAACAGACAGCCTCACAGGCGCATTGCTGGCAGTCCGTGAGGATACTTTTCTCACTTGCGGTTTGCCCAACCGCGATGAGGAGGGCATCTGCTATATGCCTCAGACACAGACGGTTTTCGTGAGTGGAGAGAAGGATCAGGAGATTCTGGAATATAACCTTCAGGGTCAAGAAACAGATTGGTTCGTATTCACAAGTCAGACTATACCTAGTCGATCCCACTCAGCACCAGTCAGGTGATGTGTTGAAAAAAACTTTACTGACGGAGTTTCGTACGAAAGTGAATCTCACACGCAGAAACTTTGCTAACTATGAGGGCATCTGCGTAGGGCCAAAACTCTCTGACGGACGACAATTGCTCATCCTCGTCTGCGATTCCCAAGATCAGTATCGTGGGGTCATGAGAGACTGGTTCCGTACGGTTATTCTGCCCTCTGAAATTAACGAAAAATGAAAAAAATACTTTTTATCTGTTTGGGTAATATCTGTCGTTCGCCTGCTGCGGATGGCATTATGAGGCATCTGGTGGCTGAGCGGGGACTTGAAGACGAGTTCCTGATTGATTCTGCAGGCATCGGCTCCTGGCATGTGGGGCAGTTGCCTGATTATCGCATGCGAAAATGTGGCGAACGGCACGGATATACGTTCGATCATCGTGCCCGACAGTTCTCTTCGAAGGATTTTGCACGCTTCGATCTCATCGCTGTGATGGATCAGGAGAACTATCACGATGTAGCGCGACAGGCAAATTCACAAGCCGATTTGGCAAAAATCATCCGCATGAGCGACTATCTGCGCCATCATCCTGGCCAGAAAACCGTTCCTGATCCCTATTATGGCGATGCTCGCGACTTCGAATTTGCCCTCGAATTGCTTGAAGATGCCTGTGAAGGCCTGCTTGATGAACTGACAAAATGCCACCAATAAACTTTACAAACCGATGCGTGAGATTCGCGTGGAATTCACCAACTCCTTAATGGCCCTCAAATACGCGAAATATGGCCAGTTTTGTAAGTCTTTGACTGTCTGATGCTTACAAATCCGCCCACTTCTCAAGCCTCGAGAAATGCCCGTTTTTGCTATTAATAGAAGCCACTTTTACTATTAATTCCCGAAATTGCTACTATTAATACTAGCAATTGTTCCCTGGGCAGGCAACAAATTTTTCATAGGCGAGCAGTAATCTCTCCCTAGGCAAGCTGTATTCTCTCCCCCTCTTTGCTTACTTCTCGCTCTTCCCTCTCCTATTCCTCTTCCAGAAGCCTTACTTTTCAAGAGTTAATTTTAGGCAAATCTTCTTTACATTATATCTGACGACATATTCGCAAACATTCACAGATTCACAATTCACAGTTTTTTTTTCGTGCCCCCTCGCCCCCAGACTTGCACGGGGAGTGTTAATATTTATAAATATATGTATAAATATATAGATAAAATCTATACTCGAAGCGTCCTACCCCCTTAGAAATAAAACTGTGAAACTGTGAATCTGTGAATTCTCGAAGATTTTAACCAGTTTTTTGCCGGTATCGGCAAAAAAGGCCTTATTTATAGTTAAGTTTAGCAAAATATCTTGCCGATAGATGTCTCACAGCACTCCAGTCCCCCTGTGAGTCTGAAAGTGGGATCTTAGATAAGGTAATAAGATTTGTTGCGAAATTTTTCGTTGCGAAATTTTTCGCATAAAGTTCTTAATTCATTTGGAAGTACCAAATAAATGTTGTATCTTTGCACACAAAAGAATTAAAATTCAGAGAGATATGACGAATCCATTTCAATTTGGGGTGCTTGTTGATAATGAGTTTTTCACAGATAGAATCAACGAGATTAAAGAAGTTCAGATGTCGCTGAATAGTGCGAACCATCTCATACTAATTAGTCCACGAAGGTTTGGCAAATCAAGTCTTATAGCCAAAGCTGTCAAGGAAACAGGACGTCCATGTATATTTCTAAATATGCAAAACATGTTAAGTGTCGACGATTTTGCTTCCAAATTGTTGCGTGAGCTATTTCGTTTATATCCTATGGAACGAATCAGACACCTGATGTCCCATTTCAGAATTATACCAACGATATCCACAAATCCTGTCACAAATACCTTGGATGTTTCGTTCCAACCTGTTATGAACAGTATGGTGTTGTTGGAAGATGCAATGAATTTGATTGAAAAGGTTAGCACGGAAAATAATAAACTGGTTGTGGTGTTTGATGAATTTCAGGAGATTCTAAACATCCGAAAAGGCTTAGACAAACAATTGCGTTCTATCATGCAGGTACAACAACATTTGAATTATATTCTCTTAGGTAGTCAGGAGTCAATGATGACCGATATATTCGAGAGGAAGAAATCACCTTTTTATCATTTTGGAAAGTTGATGCGCCTGAATAAGATTCCATACGATGATTTCAGGGAGTATATTACTTCACGTTTGCCTATAAAGGAGAAAGAAAAGTTGAATAGTATTGTTGAAGAGATACTTTCTTTTACCAATCTTCATCCCTACTATACGCAGCAGTTGTCAGCTCAAGTTTGGGAAATGGTATCTTATGACAACCTCGTTGACGGCGTTGTAGGAGAGGCTATCACCAAGATAGTACGTACACACGATTTAGATTTCGAACGTCTTTGGCTGAATTTCAATCGTACTGATCGTTCCATTATGCTCAGTTTGAGTAAAGGCGTAAACCCTCTTCAGAATCGCCAAGTAGCAACCAGCACAACATTCAGTGGAATTAAACGACTAATGAAAGCAGGTTATGTTATACGTGTGAATGATTACGAAATCGAAGATCCGTTCTTTCGAGAATGGATCCTAAGATTTTGTGTGTAAGTGATTGTAAATATATAAGTTATGCATTTGCGAAAAATATCGCAACGAAAAATATCGCAATTGCTTATCTTGACTTCACAACATTCTGGTTGCATTAGGTATTTAATGTCTTAGGTGAGGTGTTGAGGTGATTCAGTAAATAATAGGCTTCTCTTTCAGAATAACAACCTCTTATTCAACGATAAGTGCCTTCTGTTCAGCAATAAGTGCCTCTTTTCACCTATAGTTGTTATATGTAGGTTTTATGTGACCCTCCCGCCCCTTTTGCCCCCAATGGAAACCAAGCCCTTAGACGTTAGGGGTCAGAAGGACCACGAGGGTCAGTTGTTTTCTGAGTTTTCCTACTATATACTTACAATGTGTCAGACACTTTGTGGGCAATGGTAATCGAGAACACATAGAGGTGTCAGGACTATGGTGTAATTACACGTTGTTCCTGACCCCTCTGTAATATGAGCAGGAAATTAGAACAAGGCAACTCCCAATTCAAACAAGGGTTTGTGCCTGAATTGCTTGCCGTCTGACACATAGTGGGTGGAGGAATAGCCTGCTGTCGTAAAAAGAGAGGCCTTGGGATGCACTTCATACTCCACGTTCATTCGGGCTTCGAGCGAAAACATATTTGGCGCATCAATTCCCTTTTGCAAGACTGCTACATCGGCAATGCCAACATCTCCACTAAGGGTAAGACGAGGAAGAATTGTGAAATACTGCCCAATGCGATAATATGCTGAGCCACAACTATAATCATCCCAGCCTTTCCGTCCCAAACCCAAACCTATCACATTGTAAGTATGGCGATTACGGATTCGCAATGCCAAATTAGCAAAATCATGGTTTCCTGTGGTGACAAGCATCTGAAAACGTGAATGCTGATTCATATTGACTAATCCGAATTGTCGACATTCTTCTGCACAATAATTAATGATACCGACCTGTACACCACGATCACCCCTCCCGCATAGGTTGAGGACACCTATTTGCACACCACTTAGACTATCGGTAAAGTTGTTACCCCCCAACTGTAAACCACTGTTATGCTCAAACTCAATATTCATTCCACCAATACAGACCCCAGAGTTATCACCCGAGAGATTGACTGCTCCCATTTGCAAGCCGAAATTGCGACCGCCATTAAAAAAGCCTAATTGAACGCCCTTCATCTCCAAACCTGCCATATTGACACCGCCGATCTGCACACCATGCATGCCATCTCCTGCAAAGCAGAGTCCGCCGATAGCGAGTCCATTCATACGTTGTCTCACTATATTGATGCCAGCAATCTGTACGCCGTCCGCTTCATCAGAGGCACCCATGATACCATAAATCCCCACGCCAGACATGCTCTTATGAACGCCTCCAGCAATTAGGCCCACTTGCAATCCTTCCAAGGAAGGAATAACCCGGAGTAATCCGATATCCACACTCCTAACATCGTCATGTCCAAAGCCAATGGACAAACGACCATACCAAGGAATACTGTCTGTATCCTCAGCTTGTGCAGGAACAAGGCAGGCAATCATTGCTAAGAGTAAGCAAAATCGCACTATCTTCATTTGCCAATATATTTATTCATCGGCAAAGATAAGAATAATCCAGAATTGCCACAACAAATCCTTTTGTATTTTGCATTGTTTAGGTATTTTTAAATCTCACAGCACTCCAGTCCCCCTGTGACGTTGGAACCCCAGCGAGTTCATATCCGTTTGCTGAGCAGGTCGAAAAGCTCCTGTGGTTTCATATTGATGCCGTGTATGGCGATATAATCATCGGCACCAGAAAACAGTTTGGCAGCTATGCGTCCGAAGAAGGTAGGACTGAAAATCTTTTGTTTGTCCTTATCTTTTTTGTAGTAGACAAGAATGTCTCTTGTTAACGGCAGGAGTAAATTGAACCGCGACAGTTCGAAATGGTCTACTTCGGCAAAATGTATGGTATAATTTGGTAGATATTTGTCCGCACGACTTTGTACGAGGTACTTGTCTGTAATGGTCAGATAGGGACGGAGTCTCACCTTTATCGTCTGATACAGCGCGTAGAGACCGAAAAAGCCGAAAACCAAGCTAACCGTCGCCTTTCCCGCTCCAGCATTTGTGTTGATGGCCTCAATAATACCGAAGGCAGTTAATGCCAGGCAGACGATGGCTGCTAAGATGTTCTTCCAGACAATGCGATAGATTCTAATCTCTTCCATAGTTGAGTTATTGTTGTAACAAAGTGACGGTTCTTTTGTTAATTTACTTTTTGGACACGAAAGTTATGGCCCCCTTTTGTGCCAAGGAATCGTTTATTGGAAAATAGGATTATCGGCAATGACCTGTTTGGCTGGAATGCGTTTGATGTTACCATCCTTATCGCATACGACAACGGACTCATCATGAAGAGCCTTTTCCTGAAGCATACGTTTCTCAGCAATTGCAAGACCATGCTTCAACTTCTCAGAAAACTCTTTAATTTCCTTATTCGACATATTTCTTCAACTCTTTGTATAAAAATGCATCGCAAATCTCTGTTTGGGCATTAGCACCACCACAAGCAATCTGGATGCGAGGATTCTCACTATTATCGTAGATGTCCCAATAGTCTACTTCGTTCATGAATAATTGGAACAGATTTTTGATTCCGGCAACGTATCTGCGTCTGATAACATCCTCAGGAATATCGTGCCCACCCTTTTGTACTCGCTCTGCAACTCGAAGGACTGCAAGTTCTGGGGTTTTAAGCCAGAAGAAAATGATCTTAACGACATAACCTTTTGCCTGAGCACGATGAACAAGATTGATGTACGACTTGGTGGCAAGCGTGGTCTCGATGGAGAATGACTCGCCCTTTCCCAATAGTTCTTCGATACGTTTGAGCATCAGGCGCCCAGCCTCGATAGCAACACTCCCAGGGTTAAAAGGTGATAGTCCACGAGCAATTTCATCAGCATTGACGAACTCCCTGCAATCCAATATTTCAGGAAGCACGGTATATGACGCCGTCGTCTTTCCTGCGCCATTACAACCGCTGATGATATACAAATTCTTGCTCATATCATGAACTCATTCATTTCTGTGGCAAAGATAGGGATTATTTTCGAAACAAGCAAGAAAAAGGTCAGATATCTTCCCGATTTCTACAATGTGCATAAATCTGTGCCGCTATTTCCCTCGCCAGTCCGCCATCGTAGCCTACCCGTAGATGTATTGAGGAACGCTGTGGGTTCTTGGTGGTGATGATGATGGCATATTCGTCGACAGTATAAGGTGTAGCCATATTCTTCGGCATGACGCTAATCATGTCGCTTATCTTTAATTCTTCACCAGCCACCACCATGACATCTTGGGTTGTATAGAACAGAATGAGTGCAGACAACTCGTTGGCCCTTGAGGCATCCAACACCACCACGTCGTCTGGTTCTCCGTATTTCAATTCTACTTCCTCTGTATTAGCATATGTCACCCTTGGAGGTTCTCTCTTTTCTATATACTTATTTGTAAAGTACCCCAAAGGGATAACTACCAATAAAAGCAGAAGCCAAACGTTATAATAATATGCCAACAGAAGTATGGCAATGACAGCAAGTATTATGTTTCGTTTCATATCTTATGCAGTTTCTTCTGACATATACTTTCGTATTAAGTTTCATTTGGCTCGAAAATCAGCATCCAACGATACAGGTTGCAACCAACGAAATTGCCTAAAACCTCAGAGACATAAACGATGAGCACGTCTGTCTGAAGCAATTGTTCTGATGGCGAGACCAGGAAGTAAAAGGCATCGGCGATGGAGTGGGCAAAGCCGCAGAGGATGAACACAGGAACTCCCAAAAGCAGCGGCAACATCTTCCCTTTACGGGCGAACTCCACAGCGGTCGTCATGATGAATCCGCATCCTATGGCCAGCAGGAAACAGGCAAAAGGACCCTTCGCCAATCGTCCTGCCAGAATCTTCGAAGCCGGCTCGATGCAGTCTGGCTGAGCATAGGCTATCAGCCAAGCAGAGAGCAGACAACCGATGATATTGCCCAAGAGCACCAATCCAAGCATCGTCCAGTCGCCCTTCAAGCGGATGAACCCTGCCGTACCCGTATAGAGTTTCAGCCCATAATACACCACCGTTGTCAGTCCAAACGCAAACAAAACGGCACCCGCAACGCCGCCTACTCTGAGGTTAACCACGCATCCAATGGAAATACATATGCCAGCCAGAATGGCTAAAGGTATAATTTTACTCATAGTCGTCTTATGCAGTTTTGATGGTTGAAAGTAAATTTTGTTGGATGATGCCGTTTGTAGCCACGACGCTGTTTCCTAGTGTGAAATCCTCAGAGCCCTGATAGTCAGTAACGGTGCCACCAGCCTCCATCACAATCAGGCTGCCAGCCATATAGTCCCATTGTCCGATATACTGCTCCGCATAGCCGTCGAGCCTGCCAGCGGCCACCTGACAAAGGGCCATCGCAGCAGAGCCACAGGCACGGATGCTGCCAACATTTCCGTATAACTGATCGATGAGATGTTTGATAATGGGTTTATAGGCCTCGCTATTGTAAGGCAACTGGAGACACAACAGCGCATCCTGAATCTTCTGAGAGCTCACGTGCAGGCGTTTGCCATCGAGGTAAGCACCCCCACCCTGCCAGGCATAGAAACACTCATCAGCACAGATCTCATAGACCACGCCAGCCAGAATATCCTTGCCCTGCAAAAGCGCAATACTGACGGCGTAAGGCGCATACTGATGAATGAAGTTCGTCGTACCGTCGAGCGGATCAACCACCCAGAGCATCTGCTCAGCCTCATGTCCTGCCAAACCCTCTTCTGTGATAAATCCAGCCTCAGGCAGCAGTTCTCGCAACGCATTGACAATCAGTCGTTCCGAACCCTTATCCACATACGACACATAGTCGTGGGCATGCTTGCGTTCCACACTTTCGAGCGAGAACTTTTGCCGTTCCTCTCGGATATAAGCCCCAGCACGTCGTGCAATTTCGCATACGGCTAAGGTACATTTTTCCAAATCGATATTCGCATTCATAATTGGAACCTCTTTACGCTGCAAAGGTACGAATAATTGTGAGAAATTGCGCATCTTTAGAATAAATTTTTGGTAATTCAAGGGAAATTATCTACCTTTGCATCGCAATGGATGTAAAACGAATACTTGGATTTCTCCGTCAGGTGATGGCCAACAACAATCGGGCTTGGTTTCAGGCACATAAGGCGGAATACGATGCCGTTCGTCAGGAGTTCGAACGGGGTGTGGCTCAGGCATTGGAGCGTATCTGCAGCTTTGATGAGGAGATTGTACATCTGACCGTCAAGGACTGCACCTACCGTTTCTATCGCGATACGCGTTTCTCACCAGACAAATCGCCCTATAAGAACCATTTAGGCGCCTATATCGATGCCAAGGGCAAGAAGGCGCTGAGGGGCGGCTATTATCTGCATTTGGAGCCCGATCATTGTCTATTGGCTGTGGGTAATTATTGGTTGCCTACCAACATTCTGACTTCTTGTCGTAATAAGATCATGGCAGAAACCGACGAATGGCTGCGATGCGTGGAGAACAAGCAGTTTCAGGCATATTTCGGCAGTACTGTCGCCAGTTCGTTCCAGGAGCCCACAAACGTCTCGAGTTGGGATCAGCCACAGGGTTTTGGCTTGGAGAAACTCAAGACCTGTCCTTCGGGCTTCCCCAAGGATTGGGAGTATGTCCGATATCTGCGCCTGAAGGACTACTGTGCCTGGCATGCTGTCGATGAGGCTTTCTTCGAGGGCGACGGCTGGCTCGACGAGATGGAGAAGATGTATCGTGCTGCCAAGCCCATGATGGATTTTATGAACGAAGTGATTGACGATTATGAGTAGTCGGAGGCTGATAGGAATGGCTTTGCTTCTCTTGCCGCTGATGCTCTTGGCGCAGGAGGCGACGCTCCATAAGCAGCGGGCATTCCCCAAGACGGTGTCTGCAGGAAACTATAGCGGTATTGCGTGGTTGGGAGGCTCAAAGTATGCAGTTGCCAACGACAAGTCGCCAACGGCAGGTTTTTATCTGATGTCGATAGAGATAGACACCATCACAGGCGATCTGTTGACAGTTCGCGAAGACGCTTTTCTCACCAATGGTCAGCCCAATCGCGATGAGGAAGGCATCTGCTATATGCCTCAGACACAGACGGTTTTCGTGAGTGGCGAGGATGATCAGGAGATTCTGGAATATAACCTTCAAGGTCAGTTGACAGGCAGGAAACTGGCTATTCCTGAGGTCTTCAAGACGGCCTATTCGAATGGTGGCTTCGAGGCCCTCACCTATCAGGTCGCTACCCAACGCTTCTGGACGACGTCGGAGAATACGCTGAAGGCCGACGGACAGAAACCAACCATCAAGCGGAAGATTGGCAATCGCCTGCGCCTGCAGTCGTTTGGTGATGACCTTCAGCCCAAGGAGCAGTATTGGTATGAGAGCGACTCGACGGTGACTCGTAAGCATAAGGGCCGTAGCATCGTGGGTGTCAGCGGTTTGGCGGCTCTCGACGATGGACGGATCGTGGTGCTCGAGCGCGAGATGTACTTCCCCAAGAAGCAGATCGGCTCGTACTCGCTTGTGAAACTCTATCTGGTGGATCCCTCTCAGCAACATCCTGGCGAAGTGTTGCAAAAGACCTTTCTGACGGAATTCCGCACCAAGGTGAATCTCACACGCAGGAACTTTGCCAATTACGAGGGTATCTGCGTAGGGCCGAAACTCGCTGACGGACGACAGGTGTTGGTGCTTGTCTGCGATTCGCAAAACCAGTATCGTGGTGTGATGAAAGACTGGTTCAAAACGGTTATTCTGTCTTCTAAATGAACCAACCAACCCCTTTTTGAAGATAAAAAATGCTAAAAAGTTGGTTATATAATAATAAAATCGTATCTTTGTGGCTCGAAATTTATTCATTACTAAACAAATAACTCTTAAAAAAATGAACAACGTACCAAAAATTAAGATTGGAATCGTCGCCGTTTCTCGCGACTGTTTTCCTGAGTCATTGGCAGTAAACCGTCGTAAGGCCGTGATTGCCAAGTATGTAGAGAAATTCGACAAGGCCGATATCTACGAATGTCCTATCTGTATCGTGGAGAGTGAGATCCACGCTCAGCAGGCCCTCGAGGATGTGAAGAAGGCAGGATGTAACGCCCTTTGCGTATATCTTGGCAACTTCGGTCCTGAGATTTCTGAGACCATGATTGCTGACTGGTTCCAGGGTC
>CAMJBL010000010.1 GCA_946403845.1 uncultured Prevotella sp.
ACATCGGACATTTAGAACATTATCTATAATCTGGTGCAAAGGTAAGAGGCACCTGAGGCAGAGCCCAGTGAGCCTGTCCCCGTGACTGCTACCGACGCCGTTGTTGAAAAACACTTGCTTGGAAAGTCGTTGAAACTACCAAGGAAACTACCAGAAAGCGGCCATGAAACCGACAGAAAAAGCCCTACGAATTTTTGGTTGACTTCAATCAATCAACCGGTTGACTATATGTCAACCTATCATCCGACTTAATGTCAACCAACTCGCTGACTTAATGTCGGCCAACGTAAATGTCATACTATTCGCTAAGATTAGAGGATTGCCACAGAAACCCTTTTTCCTAATCCGGCAAAAATACGGAAAAGCGTGGAGAGTTGCACATCAGCATGACCATTCTCTAATTTGGAGATATAGCTTTTCTTGGTGCCAATCTTGTCTGCAAGTTCCTGCTGGGTGAGACCAGCCAGGCGACGCTGCTCCTTCAAGGTCTCTGCCAGACAAAAGGCTTCTGCCTCAGCCTCAAACTTCATGCGCTCAGGACTCCCCATAGGTCCATATTCCTCATCCAACAACTCGTCAAAAGTTGTACAATTCATAATTGCCTTTTTCTTTTCTTCTTTCATATACTATTCTCCTTTTTTCTTACTATCAAAATATTCCTTTTTAATCGCTTCAGCACGTCTGATTTCTTTAGGTGGCGTCTTCTGGCTTTTCTTCTGAATGCCATGAAAGAGTACAACGACTGCACCTTTATCAAAACAGCTAAACACTCTGTATATATTGTTTCCTACTTCAACTCGCACTTCATAGATCCCGTCTGATCCTTCAATGTATTTAAAGAACTTAATCGGTACAATGCGCTGAGTTTCTATCATCTTCAGAACTTGGTTTATCTTTTGTCGCACAGCCGCTGTTTGCACCACATAGAATTCCTTGTAGTAGTTCCCAAACAATTTAATTGTCCGAATCTTCTCCATATCATTTCCTCCGCAAAGTTAATCAATTAATGAACAACTTCCAAATAAAATCGGAAGAAAATGATAATTCAACACTGATTTTTGGCTTTTGTCTTTTCATAAGCAACGATTTTATGGGTTATACAAATTATTATCGCTGCAAAGATAGGCATTCTTTTTGAAACTTCCAAATGTTTTGCCGTATTTCTAGAAAAAAGGTTAACTTGCCTTAAAAGGACACAAAGGTGCCTGACCCCTTTGTGTCTGCAACCGCCTGCTTGAAGTTGCTCTTACCTATTACCGCCTCCACCTACCCGACTTCCCCGAACTCAAGTCTTTAGCCGTTCTGCAGGAGATGTATCAATAGCAAGGAGGCGGCTCTTGAATAAAGAACCACCCCTGTGTTATACGCTTTCGGAATCTGATGCTTTCCGCTCTATTATTTAACCACAATCTTCCTTATCGTATTGCCATCGCGAATTATGTAGATGCCTGGAGGCAGGGTGAGATTCATATTACCAGTGCCATGGGCCATATTGATGCCATTCAGATTATAAATAGCCCATCTTCCACTAGCCACTTCTTCATTCTTCAATTTTATGATGCCTGTACTGACGGGCGAGGGAAGTGCTTGCTGCACGTTGCCGACATTGTCGATAGCAATTGCATAGAATTGATAGTCACCGGCAGACTTACCCTCGGGAATGGTGAAGACAAACTCCGGCTCTGAACTTTCATCATAGAGTATGTAGTTCTTGCCATCGGTAGCGTAATAGTACTGATAGCGGTCAATACCTGATTCACCATCCTGTCCCTGACACTTGATGTCTATTGTCTGAGTCTGGTGAACGACAAGGCTTTCGACTACGAGACCGATGAGTTCTATCACGACTATGCCATCGTGGATGTCGAGCACACCGACAGGCATATCGAGGGACTGCGTTTCGTGTTTGTCGAACTGCCAAAGTTTAAGCCACAAAGTATCGCAGAAAAGAAGATGGCCGTATTGTGGCTGCGCTTCTTGACAGAAATTGCGGAAGATACCATTGAGGCTCCTGCTGAGCTTATGGAGAACGAGGCAACGCGCAAGGCCTTGGGACTTGTGGAGAAATCAGCCATGACCGAAGGCCAGCTCTATGCCTATGAGAGATTCTGGATGTCGGTAGTTGATGAACGCATTATCCGTGAGGCTGCTGTCAAGAAAGGCTACAACGAAGGATGGGAGAAAGGCAAGATGGAAGGCCTTTATTTCGCAGCTCGCAACATGAAACAGTTAGGGCTACCTATTACTGATATTGCCAAAGCCACAGGACTATCGGAAAAAGTAATTGCCAATTTATAGATCTCTTAACGTCGCACCGTGCCCATCACGCCGTGCCTCCCTGAGACACGATTAAGATGAATCTATGTGATTAGAAGAATGCCGTCCCCATGTTATGACGTTCAGCAGGATGGCTGTTTCGGCACTGGACTATTACACGAAAACAGGAGCGACATTGCTGCCGCTCCTGCTTAAGATGAACCTATGTCACAGAATCTGACCCTGTTGATACATGAGGTGAATTCATGTGGTCAGAAGCCTGCCCCCTCTAATGTTTATTCATCGTTTGTTTCCCACCATTTCCATTCCTCTACAGCCAAAGGTGTCCAGTATCCAGTAAATATTTCGCCCGATTTCCCAAATAGTATAAGGGTCACTGGTCCTCCTTTTACTATTGGCCTTATGCCGAATCCAATAGGAGGATTGCCATCGAAGCTGATACTTCCAGAAGCGCCGGTATAATCTAAACTCGAATAATATGGCTCACTATATATGATACAAGTGTAGACAAATCGGCTACACACAATCGTAGGATATGTCAAAAACTATTCGTATCTTTGCGCAAAATATTATATTATAACTAAAAATGTATAACGACTAAAAATTTAAATTATGGTAAAACGTTTACTTTTAACAGTCACGATGTTGGCAGGAATGTCAACGAGTAGTGACACTAACTACATTAACGATCAGGGTAAGGAACTGATGACTTACTGGGATCCTGCGGCATTCGAAAATCTGAAGGGTCTGCTTCTTCAGGTAATGGAGTATGATACCAAGGCAATTGCCTCTTGGGGGGTAGATGGCATGAATGCGATGAAAACGCCGATAACTACACCGATCTGCGGTTTTACCGACGGCTATATGATACAGGCAAAAACCGCGACCTACACAGGCCGTTTCGAGGTTGTGGATAATCGTTGGGTGAGAGTTGGTGATACCGACGGCATGGAATTCCATTTTACCGACAAGAATGGTAAGGACTGTTTGGTAAAAATCACAACCAGTGGAGAAACCAAAGTCATCACCGTTCCTTACGAGAAGGATGAAGACTACAACAGCGGAGATGATGATGAAGACGATGAAGAGGGGGGCATCTTTGAGAGCAAGGCTATAAAAGACTATATGTCTGATGTGAATGTAGTGGCGCTGGAGGTTCCCGAGCATGCAGAATGTACGGTTACACAGGCAGGTCTTCAGGTAATGAGTTTCAAAGCCGATATAGATTTGAGTTACTTTACCGACGAGTGGAGTGCCAAGGATGGCTATGCCTTCAACATACTCTTCTCTGTGGCTAAGAGCGCGTCTGCAAGAACGAGGGCTAATGCTAATTCTGGTAATTACGATATTGCATTAAACTATAAGTATAACCCGGCAGAGGGCATCGCTTTCTCAGCGGCAGCCAGAGTCGGTGAAAAGACGATTGCTTCTTTCAGCTTAAATGCAGAAGGAGAACTTAATCTCGACGAAGGCATTATTACCCTTGGTGGAGAGAATTCCGGGCAGTTCCATGACATGGGCATCAAGTCGATATTAGCCGAACTTGATGTCTTGGGAGCGATTCAAGCCAAACTTGCAATACCCGACTTTGCAACTTTCACCCAACATTTTTCAGGCTTAAGCTCATTAAGTATGGAGACTGAAGACGATGCCAAGAAGGTTTCTGATGTTCTTAATGAGCAGATGAGCATACGCTTCTATTATGACCACAGTGATGAACTGAAAGGCTGGATAGGGTTCATACCCTCTTATGAGGAAGACTACGAATTTTGGAATGCGGAGCCGACCATCTACTTCACCAGTGATAACTCCACGCAAAGTGCAATGGAATTCTTCTCTAAGGAGAACATGCCGGACGTCTTCGATACTGTATCAAACATCTACGAAGAGATTAATGAGATGGCGGCTACGGTAAAGAAGAAAATGGAAGAAATTGATATCGATGCAACGAAGATCATGGCTGTTACCAAGGAGAAAGGCATCTACTATGATGGCGAAAATGTACAGTTGTTAGGTCAGAAGCCAGGTAGTTCTGCTGAGATTTACACTATGGGAGGTGTGCTTTGTGCCCGTGTCAAGGTTGGTGATGACGGAAAGGCTGCCCTTCCTTACTCCTTGCTACCCAACGACGTCTATATCATCAGGACGGCTTCTGGAACGCAGAAGTTCTTTAAGAGATGAGTCTGGTAATCTAGCATGTCAAACAAGCTGAGAGGAATGGCATTTGGACTATGCGTCTTAATGTCATGGGGAGCGGGCCGAGCATGGTCGGCCAATGGTAAGGTCATCTATGTGGCCTCGGACATTCATGTCATGGATTCCAGTTTGGTGATCAATGAAGGTAGTGCCCTGACCTATTACATTGATCAAGACCGAAAAATGCTCAGCCAAAGCACAGAAGCCTTTCAGGCAGTTATTGACAGTGCCATCATCCATCAGGCTGACGTTCTCCTGATATGCGGCGATTTGACGAAAGACGGCGAGAAGATTGGTCATGAGCGGGTTTCCCGTATGCTTGGGAAGGCTCTCCAGGCTGGTATAAAGACCTTTGTCATTCCTGGTAACCATGATATCAGAAATCCCTTTGCCAAATATTTTGACGGTGATAAGACAAGTCCCGCAGAAGGAGTAACAGCAGAAGAATTCGCTTCTATCTATCGCGACTTCGGCTATAGTAATGACCATCTGCGGGATCCACATTCTCTATCCTACGTCTGTGAGCCTGTACCTGGGTTGACACTTCTTGCCATTGATGCCTCTCAATACGAAAAGAACACTTACAAAGCTCAAGGGGATGTCAGAGACGGGAGTGTTGTGGGTGGTGCCATTAAACCCTGTACACTTGACTGGCTCTTGGTACAGGCTGATGAGGCAAAAGGCAAGGGGAACCAAGTCATGGCAATGATGCACCAGCAACTGATAAACCATGTTGACAGCCTTGATATGATAGTCAGTTCTGCTGCCATCGAAAACGGAGATAGTATAGCCAGGTTGATGATGGAACATGGTATTCACGTCATTTTCACAGGCCATATGCATTACTCTGATGCCGCCACAATATGGAACGACAATCATGCAGCCTCACTGACAGACATTACTACAGGTTCTACTATAACCTATCCGTCGCATTACCGTGTGGTAACAGTCAGCGATGACTGTTCTCTACTCACAATTGATACCCATCGTATCAGCAGCCTGCCGTCACAACCTCAGTTCACCCAATTCGGACTCCAGTTCTTGAAAAACGGCATGGAATCTACGGTCTATGCTGCTTCCTGTCTACTATGGGATGATATAGAGCCGATGATGAAAAACTATTTCAAGAAGATAAACCTTGGCGTCGCCTCCATAAGCTTCCGTCTTCCGAAAAGTTCAGAAGAATTTGCCAGTCTGGCTTATAGACATCTTGCCACTTTCATCAACGATGGGTGGCAGGCACTCCAGGAAGGCAATGAACATGACCAGGAAGTATACGAGCGCTTATATAAAGAGCTGAGAAAGAGTATCTATAGAATTATGGGAGAAATAATTGAGAATGATATCAATTTTTTAGGCAAGCCCGTGGGCCGTAGTAAGGCGTCTGACCTCATCATGGAAAAAGCAACCCCTTTGCTGAAAAGTGCGTTTGAAGACCTGACTCAAGTTGGGACAGAGAACGAAGACCGCACAGATGATCTGCATCTTAACATCAGCTTAGAATCTGGCAAAATATATGCAGATTCGGAAACAGCACGGGTTATTCCAATCCATTCAGACGAATCAACCGAAGTCCGAATCTACAACTTGCAAGGACGGCTTGTCGGCACTCAAGGTAACATTACTCTGCCCGCTGGCTGCTATATAGTCAGGGCAAACAATAAGACTCGAAAAATCATTATCAAGTAGTCTCACAGCAGGGATATTATTATTTATGTTAGAAATTGGGTCAAGCCTCCATAATGATAGCTATCGTGCTGATTTCCTGATTGTTAGACTATGGAGGCTGTTTGCTAAAGCCTCCATAGAGCCTCCATATTTGACTAAAAATCAGAAGTTTCTTTACAAGTTGCTCAATCTTTAGCGCTTTCGAACCAATATAAACAATAGGAGTTTATCGTAGTTTAGACAGTCTAAACTGCTAGTTTAGGCTGTGTACTTCTTATCTATATAATAAAGAAAGAAATTGTGCTGAAGTATGGTGCTGATTTTCTCAAGCAAGGCGGTGTCAATGCTTTGCTTTTTGAAAATCTTATAGACATTGGTGCGATCACAATGCAACATGGCGGCAAACCATGTCACAGTTCGTCCTTGTCTACTGAGCTCTTGTTCGATTAAACGGCCTATATGAACCATATTCATTACAGATTATGGCCGCAAAGATAGAAAGAAAATCAGTTTGGCTACTTACAATTAACATAAATCGACTAACACTTTTAAAATTGTTAGTCGATTTATGCTATTTTGCTCTCATTTCATGCTGGCGAGCCACTCGCTGGGGGTGAGGCCGGTGATGGTTTTGAAGACACGGTAGAAGGTGGTGTCGTTGGCGAAACCTGACTCCTGGCCTACCTGCGACATCTTCATGTCGGATTGTTCACGCATTAGTTGCTGAGCGTAAGCCACGCGGTAGCTATTTACAAACTGCGCGAAAGAGCATCCTTTGAAAGTGTTGATGCAAGCTGACAACTCGCTTTGGCGGACACCGAGCTGTGAGGCAATGTCTAACATCTTCAGATCGCTGTTGAGATAAGGTCGCTTTTTCTCCATCAGTTGAGTAATCTGCTGCATGAGCAAGACATTGGCTTCTGGGGCTTCTGACTCGATGGAATGGGCTTTTTTATGTCTCCGACGGAAGAAAAGGATGAGGCAGATGGTTGTGACAATGGCAAGGGCCAGAACGATCCACAGAATCAGGTGGACAGCTCCTTGACTCGGTGCCTCGGAGGCTGGACGACCTAAGCGATAGCACAGGACTGAGGGCAGGGGATTGAAATTGCTGTGCGTGGCATTGATGCCTCCAACGATATAGAGGTCGCCATCAGGGGATATGACGGGCTGGTAACAGCCGGCATCGGGCATCGGGTCGGTATAGTAGACTGTCAGATTTGCTGGTTCAGCGGCATAGTCGATAGCGAGGATGAACTGTCGGCAGTCGGCATTGGTACCTATCAGATAGCCTCGGTGAGCCTGACGGTCGACGAGGATGGAACCCAACCAGTTGATTGGTCCCCAAGCGCTTTTCGTTGGAATCGGACAAACAGTGGGCAGGAGCGTGAAGACCGTGTCGCGCACTTGGGCAATGGCCACCTGGCCCTCGCTGTTCATCAGAGGCATGAGGTAAGCGTAGTCGCTTTCCGAGGCATCGCCAATGAAACTGTCTTCGCTATTGATGTCGTTGTGAGCATAGAGAGGGATCCATGTCTCGAAGAGTGGCACGGTGAAGGGCTCGCCTTTCAGACGGTCGACGATGGGCACAGTAATGGTATCGCCACGATCGCTGATGCTCGAAAGGATCATGACATTATCCTTGGCTGTACGGAAAATGTAGGAATGGCTGCGTGGCTGGGCCACCTCCTTGACAAACGAGAAGGTGTTGGTGAGGGTATCGTAGATCTCGATGCCGTCTTTGGTGTACCAGTTGCCGGCAATGACCACCCGTCCGCTATCCAATTCGATGCCCGTGCTGTGGAAACGTTTCCTGTCGAGACAACCATAGTTGCTGAAGGTATGGGTATCCGGATTGTAGACTTCTGTTTCAAAACTCTGTCCGATGCCAAGGTTCTGAGTACCTCCGCCGCCCAGAAGCAGTTTACCCGAAGAGAGCCTGACGCAGAGGCCGTAGTCGTGGTTATAGGTCATGGGTATCTGGTGCCACTTGCCATCGCTGTAGTACTCTGCCGTAGGTGTCATGACAAAGCCGGTGGTATGACCGCCGAAGATGGTGAGTTCTCCATTCTTGCAGAAGAGGGCGAGATTGCTATGGCGCGGGATATTCAGCTCGGGCAGCCGCTCGGCCTCGATCTTCACCATGACTGCTTCTTCTTCGGCATACCCCATATCGGTCAGCAACATGCAAAGTATCCACAATATGATCCTTCTGTTTATCACTAAAGTGCTTTTTTTATCCATATTTTATGCGAGCCCATTCCACGAACAGTGATGCCGGAATTGACATCGGCCACGATTTCGCTGAGGTCCTTGGAGGCTGAGCTTTTGGACTGCCTGGTTGCCACGGCATAATCGGAAAGCGTCATATATCCATATGAGCTAATAATTTCCTTTGCCTTTGCCAGACGCTCTTCGCGACTGTACGGACTCGACTTTGGAACTTCAACCTCTACGCCAACGCGGTTGAAAGACGTCTGCCTATTCATTTCCCTCAGCAAGTCTGGGTCGGGCTTGAAATTGATACCTTTGATACACACATGCCTGTAATTCAGTTTGGGATCGTCAAAGTCCTCATTATCCTCCTGTCGCATCATTTCTACTTCTTCTGAAGGCGAGGAGGTGTCGAATCCCAAGGACAAGGAGAACGTCCCCAATCCGTCGATCTTCATGGTGTGCCCTAAAGGCAACCAACACATCAGCGCCTCTGACAACGCACTGAAAACAGACCGTATAACCCCTTCACCAAGGGTTCCATTGAACATGCGCATGTTAGACATGACCCTCTCATAGTCTAAATGCGAGGAGAATTTTATTTTCGGATAAACGACAGACTTACCTTCTGTCATATCTCCGGGTAGTTCTTTTAATACATAGTTTCCCTTCAACATAATTGTTATTTTTAGATTACACCTTTATTTTTATTATTGCATTTAACGCCTTTTCCTTATTTTCTTACTTACTATTCTTTATTCTCTTACCTGCCTTTGTTTGCTGACAGCCTTACAAAAGTGAATTTTCTTCATTACTTTTTTCATTTGCCGGCCTAAAACGTACGTTCTACGCCCTGAAATCTGCATTCTACGCCCCGAAATTTACATCCAAGGCCGTTGAATTTAAAATATATCGATGCAAAAATACATTTATTTTTCGAACCTACCAAATTTCACGGGAAGATTTTAAAAAAAAACAATTCTAAAAATTTTCGGTTTGTGTTAAGTATATTACAATTTTTCGCGTTGCGTATTTTCTCCAGCACATCAGGCCATTACACGAAAACAGGAGCGACATTGCTGCCGCTCTCGCTTATACATACCAGGCCAAACCTGCTACTATAAGTCTAGCCTTGGGCTACTTCTTAAGGAAGACCTTTTTGCCGTTGAGGATATACAAACCCTTCTGAACTGCTTGTCCGTTGACACGCTGGCCTTTGAGGTTGTAAGCCTTACTGTCAAGAGTACCATCGATGGTGATGCCGTTGATGCCTGACTCGATATTGAAGAACTCTTTCCACACATCAGCGGCCTTGTAACTCTCAATACTCTCAGCAGGAACGTACAGTTTACAGGTTTGTTTGTCTGTCGTACTAAACACATGGCTTCCGCATGTCGGAGGTGTGACTGCCTCACAAGTGATGGAGTTGAGCGATGAACAGCCGGAGAGTGCGAAGTTTCCAATTTTGGTCAGATTCTTGGGTAGCGAAATGGTTGTCAGCCCACTATCCATGAATTCGTTAACGGGTAACTCTGTGACATATTCACCCACAAAGACCTCCTTCAAAGTCTTAATTCCGCTGAAGGCTCCGGCTCTATAACCAGCCCAGCCCGTCTCCGGATGATTGATGGGTCTGCCCACATAGACTTTTTCCAAGGGCCTTTCTGTAAAGTATCCTGACCCACCGGCTTCGCCATGAGTCAAATGAAGCTCATTGGGGCCGTCCTCCAAAATGAGTTCCTTTAGAGAGGAGCAAGCTGTAAATGCCGCAAGGCCTAATGATCCGACGCCGGCAGGAATGGTCAGACTCTTAATCCTCTCGCACGTTCCGAATGCATATTCATCGATCATTGTGAGGGTCGACGGGAACGCAATGTTCTCCAACTCCTTGCAGTATTCAAAGGCCCTTACTCCTATGGTGGTAAGTCCTTCTGGCAGATTGATGGTCTGCAGTTTCTCGCATTTATAGAACGCTTTTTCTGCCAAAGATGTGACGGTTCCGTTTACTGTAACCTTTTTGAGTGAAGAGCACAGTATAAACTCGAAGGGTTGGATTTCCGTAACACTTTCGCCGAATGTCACCTCTTCCAGCGTCGTACAACGACCAAAAGCACTCAAATCATAGTAGATGTACCATCCCCAGTCTTTCTGCCTAGGATAACGATAAGGACGACCAATGTAGACCGATTTGATAGGCTGCCAAGTGAACATACCTGATTCTGCCGAAGAACTTCCGACACCAAGTTTCAGTACATTCGTACCATCTTCAAAGACCACTTTCTCCAATGCAGAACAGCCATCGAAAGCAGTGTTGTAGATGGTATCGACACTGGCGGGAATGATGAGTTCCTTCAATGCCGTACAGCCGTTGAAAGCGGAGTATTCTATCTGCTAGAGGGTTTTGGGGAGTTTTACCGACGGTATGTCCGTACATTGGTCAAAGGCATATTCTCTGATACCGGTTACCGTGTATCCGTTGTAAGTTTCAGGAATTACAATGTCACCGTGATAGCCGCCTCTAATTCGCTCCCACGTGCCATCAGGATACATTTTGATGCGATAAGACACCTTTGCCGTCTTCGTGGCATCGTCAAGGACGTATTCCAAACCAGATGTTCCCTCTGATGGGTCGCCATCGTCGCTGGAAGAGTTTTTCGGCTCATAGGTGATATCGTCGATCATGAGCCCAAAGATGTCGTATGAGATATGGCGAATAGCGAAATACTTAGCGCCTGCGGGCAGAGTGACGCTTACCTCATGCCATTCCGTACTCTCTATCTCATGCGCTGAGCCTACAATGCCGAAATTGTTGGGAGCAGTATTATCGGTTGAGGAAATCAGCACCTCGTATTTCTCTGGACCGTATTTGGTTGACACCGACTTGACCCAGAAGGTGATGGTCTGTGCCGATCCTGAGAGTTCGGGAGATATTAACCAATGGTCCGTAGTAGCTGGCACATGGTTTTCTACTGGACAAACAGACAACATACATTGCTGTCCACTACGCGAACCACTTCCGTATGGAGGATCTGTCTTGGTAAAATTGAAAGGTATCCATGCTGATACCAGATACTCATTCGTAAATTCATTGCTTTCGAGACCATATACGGGCATAGCGTTTCCATCGTAGACTGTCCATTCGCCAAAGGCACCTGTATGCTGGGTAGCAGTAATGCCTCCAAGTCCAAAAGCAGGAAAGACGGATTCGTTATCAAATGTCTCTGTTACGGCCCCGTAAACTCCTATGGCTATTGCCACATGAAGCATTAAAAAGGTAATCAATCTTTTCATAATCTTCGTTTTTTGGATTAGTAATCTGCGACAAAGATATGAAAAAGAACTGAAAGATGGACTAACAAATTTTGCAAATCGACTAACACTGCAAAAAATGTTAGTCGATTTTAGCCTTCCACTCGTTGGGTGTCATGCCGGTGACGGCCTTGAAAATGCGGAAGAAGGTGGTTTCGTTGGCAAAGCCGGAACTAAGGAAGACTTCAGAAATCTTTATGTCGGGCTGCTGACGCATCAGCTGCTTGGCATGGTCGATACGATAGGCATTGATGAAGTTGGCGAAGGTGCTGCCAGTGGAATTCCTAATGCAGTCGGAGAGGGTGCGGCTGTTGACGCCGAGCCTGTCGGCCAGGTCAGACACCTTCAGTTCGCTGCTTAGGTAGGGCTTCTCCTGCTCCATGAGTTGGACGACACGCTGCATGAGCTCGTCGTCGATGACAGGCTGTGGCTCAGACTGTGGCTCAAACGTCGATGACCGTCTCTTCCACAGCATGATGCCCATTAAGATGAAGGCAATTGCGGCTAAGGCGAGTAGGGCCCATAGCCAATAATCATTACCTGACGCAGATGTCGCCTGATCGTCGGTGCTGAGATGTAACAGCCATACTTGGGCAGAGGGGTAGAAATTGAAGTTGGGCTTGGTTACCTGCTTGATGCCCGTCAGCATGAGGTCGCCCTCCTCGGTCATGACGGGGATGGTAATGGTGATGCCATCTGTCAACGGGTCGGTATAGAAGAGCACGAACTGAGCGGGCCTCTTGGCATAGTCGATGCAGAGCGCATATTGCCGGCCTGTGCTGTCGCATCCCATCACATAGCCACGATGGTGCAGGCTGTCGGCATAGACGGGGGTGTAATAACTGATCTTGCCCCATTGGCTGGCCATCGGAATGGTCTGGTCGGTCACCAAGAGCGAGAAAACGGTATCTCGAACCTCGGTGATAGCCATCTGGCCATCCTTGTCTTGTACGGGCATGAGGTAGGTATTGTCGCCTATGAAGCTGTCGTCGCTATGCACCGCCAGGTCATATTGCAGGGGGCGCCAAGTGTCGAACAAAGGTGCGTGGAAGGGCTCGCCTTTCATGCGCTCGACGATGAGGCTGTCGATGGGCTGACCCTTTGTGTCGTAGCCGCCCACCACCAGCACATCACCATCGGAGGTGTGGAAGAGATGGGGCAGATAACGGGGTTGCCGGATGGCTTTGACATGTGAGAACGAGGTTTGACCGTCGAAGCATTCCATACCGTCGTCGGCATACCAATTGCCTGTGATCAATACCTTGCCGCTATCCAATTCTATGGCCGCTGCCGAGGCACGTTTTTGGTCCAGACATCCGAAGCCGTCGAAATGATGCGTAGTGGGGTCGTACATCTCGACTTCATGGCTCTGGCTGATGCCGAGATTGTCCTTGAAGCCGCCTGCCAGGAGCACCTTGCCTGACTTAAGGGCCACGGAAAAGCCGCCGTCGTGGGCATAGACCGTCTGGAGCTGATGCCACTTGCCATCCTTGAAATACTCTGCCGTGGGTGTCAGCACGAAACCGGAGGTATGTCCGCCCACAAGCGTCACCTCGCCATTCGCGATGAAGGCCGAATGGCCGCTGCGGGGGATGTTCAGATCGGACAGGCGTTCAGCCTCAACCCTTACGATGGGGCATCCGGCCTGCTCTGTCGGAACGGCTTCTTGGGCCTGCACCGACGAGGTCGGCAGCAGGCCAAGCATCCAAAGTATGGTCGTCCTATTTATCAATTTCCACCTTATTGATCATCAGAAGCGCTTGCGGGTGCGGGTGTTGCCGTTGGCATCCTGATACTGCTCGATGACGAGACCCTTGCTGGAAGCATTGGAGAGGCGACGGCCGTTGAGGTCGTAGCGGGCTGCGGGCTCGGCAGTGGCATCGGGAATGGCGGTGATGGCACTGGGAGCGGTCTCATAGAACTGCCAGGCATCGAACTGCACATTCTCGGCATGCGTGAATACGAGGAAGAGGAATTGGAAGGTGCCTTTGAAAACAGCCGGATCGAGCTCCATCACATGGTCTTCCCAGTCGGTGGACGAGAATTCCATCGTAGCGATGGGAGCACTCTTGCTGGCCTTACGAATCTCGAAGGTGCCGGTGCCCTTGGTCCTGAAGAGGAACGATCTGGCACCCGTCTCGCCGAAGTCGACATTGCGCAGCGACGTCCACGAACCTGCCTTCATCTTGATGTACATATTCTCGGAGGCATCGTTGCCCATCGTGTTCTTCGAGGTGATGGTCTTGATGTTCTTGAAGTCATCGTAGCCAACACCACCGCAGGAAGCCATCGTCTCGGCCTGCTGGAGCTCGTAGGGGTTCAAGGGCTTGAGGGGGGCGGGGCCCTTCGTGGTCAGCGTCACCTTGCTGATGGTCTGCGTGGCCTCGTCGACAGTGGCCTGATCAATACAGATGGAGCGATAGGTGGAGGCGTTGGAATCGACAGCCTTGGCATTCTTCATGCCCTCCAGCAAACCACCGTTGTGGTAGATGTGATAATAGTTGCCCTGATACTTGTGCAGGTGGGAGTGGTTGTTGGGCGACGAGCCGGGATGGGGACCTATGACACCCTTGTATTTCCAGGTATCGGGATTCGTAGGATCGTCGTTGACCATATAGCACATGGTGCACTTGTCGGGTTTCGAAATAGTGATGTTCTGCTCCTGCTTGTATTTGTTCCAATCGGCATCCTTACGATCTGCCCAGTTGGAGCAATAGGTATATACGAACTTACCATCGAGGAGGTTCAGTTCGCTGGCCTCGAAGTGATAGGGTGCGGGAATCTTGATGGCACTGCCGTCGAGTTCGATCATCGAGGGCTTCAGCTTGACGATACGGGCATTATTCGGCTGGATATCGGTGCCTTTCTCGTTGGGATCGCCACCGCCGAAGGAGAGCCAGCCCGTGCCGTTCTCGTCGATCATCACACCGGGGTCGAAGATCCAGTTACAGGGCAGCGCACCTGGGGTGTCGCGATTGATCAGCGACGCCTTGAGGGGTGATTTCCAGGGGCCTATCGGCGAATCGGCTGTCAGCACACCGACACCGTGACTGGTGTTGGCAAAGTAAAGGAAAAACTCCTCTTTGCCATCCTCGGTAGTGCGCCAGGTGACCGACGGTGCCCAGGAGTTCATAAAGCCCTTGTACCAGGGATTGCCCGTCCACGAGGAACAGAGCTTGGCCACGTCGATGGTGCCGTGGAAGGTCCAGTTGACCAGATCGTCGGTTGAGAAGACCACCAGCGACTTGATCTTACCATAACTATTTTCGCCTCCCTTGCCGTTGGCAACGAATTCCTGACTGTCGTTGGAACCGTAGACATACAGGCGCCCGTTGTACTCGAGGGCGGTGGGGTCGGCACAGAATACGCAGCCGCTGATAGGGTTGGCATTGCCCGTGGCTTTGAAGTTCGTGGCGACGGTTGCCTGGGCGTTTAACTTAAGGCTCATGGCCATTAGAATAACTAAAGTAAAAATCTGTTTCATATTTGGTTTTGTTAATTTGGTGCAAAGGTACGCATTATTCTCGGAACGACCAAATGTTTTCGGATTATTTGCAAAGTCCACTTGACAATCGTCCCTGACACTCATGATGTTAGGGGAGTTTTCGTGTATTTATACACTCATTATCCGAAATTTTGTTTATAGTTTATAGTTTATAGTTTATAGTTTTTGTAACTTTGCAGCCGTTTTCGAAACTTAATATAAATCAAGTCATATGTTTCATATTTATGAAGGTTTCCATCTGGTAGAGACGTACCATAAGATGCGTCACCAGCGGAAGTACAACCCCGACACCAAGCGTGCCGTCAAGATTGCCATTGTGGCATTAGTAACGCTCCTGCTCTGGAACATCCCAACCGAGTGGTACGGTATCCAGAACCTTACTATCATCCAGCAGCGTGTGATTGCAATCTTCGCATTCGCCACGCTGATGTGGATTCTCGAAATCGTCAGTTCATGGGCCACATCAATCGCCATTATCGTACTGATGCTATTATTCTGTTCCGACAGCGGTATAGCGCCGATGGTGAACCCAGATGTAGTGGGCAATGTGCTCTCTCACAAAGGAGTGATGGCTTCGTTTGCCGATCCTGTGATCATGCTGTTCATCGGTGGTTTCGTGCTGGCTATCGCTGCCACGAAGACCGGTCTCGACGCACAGCTGGCCAAGGTGCTGCTGAAGCCCTTCGGAACCAGAAGTGAGATGGTGCTCTTGGGTTTCCTGCTCATCACTGGCCTTTTCTCGATGTTCGTGTCGAACACGGCTACTGCCGCCATGATGCTGACATTCCTCGCCCCTGTGTTCCGTCAGCTGCCGCCTGAGGGCAAGGGCCGCATCGCATTGGCTATGTCAATCCCCGTCGCCGCCAACCTCGGTGGTATGGGTACACCCATCGGTACACCTCCCAACACCATCGCATTAAAATACCTCAACGATCCTGAGGGTCTGAATATGGGCCTCGGTTTCGGTCAGTGGATGATGTTCATGTTCCCGCTGGTTGTCCTGTTGCTGTTCATCAGCTGGCGCATCCTGTTGAAGTTCTTCCCCTTCACACAGAAGACGGTAGAGCTGAAGATTGACGGTGAAATGCAGAAGGGCTTCCAGTCGAAGGTGGTGATCTTCACCTTTATCCTCGCCATCGTCCTCTGGCTGTCCGACCAGTTCACTGGCATCAACGCCAATACGGTGGCTATGATTCCGTTCTGTATCTTCGCCCTGACGGGTGTCATCAATAAGCGCGACCTGGAGCAGATCAACTGGAGTGTGATCTGGATGGTAGCCGGTGGTTTCGCCCTCGGCTATGGTCTGAATGCCTCTGGTCTGGCCCATAATGCCGTGGAGAGCATCCCCTTCGGTAATTTATCACCGCTGCTCATCCTCATCCTTGGCGGTGCCATCTGCTACCTGCTGTCGAACTTCATCTCGAACTCGGCTACGGCAGCCCTGCTGATGCCTATCCTGGCCATCGTCTGCGGCGCCATGGGCGATAAGCTCGCACCTATCGGCGGCACAGCTACGGTCCTCATCGGCGTGGCCATCGCAGCATCGAGCGCAATGATCCTGCCTATCTCTACCCCACCGAATGCCTTGGCATTTGCCACCGGTTACGTGAAGCAAAACGAAATGGCAAAGATGGGTATCATCATGGGTATCATTTCGATGGTATTGGGATTCGGTCTCGTTTACCTGATGGGAACGTTACACCTTATCTAAATATATGATAAAGAAAGAAGCCCGCTCGATTTGAGCGGGCTTTCTTTTTATAGTTTCTCTCCGTAGCAGAGGTCACCGCAGTCACCAAAGCCCGGTACGATGTATTTATGCTCGTTCATGCCCGGATCGATAGCCGCGCACCAGATGGTGGCATCGTCGGGGAGCACCTTCTGGATCACCTCCAAACCCTCAGGCACGGCAATGACACAGGCGATGTGGATCTTCTTGGGCTTGCCGGTCTTGACGAGCGCCTCGATACTGGCAGCCATAGAGCCGCCGGTGGCCAGCATGGGGTCGACAATCACCAGGGTCTTGCCCTTGGCGCTGGGCGCCGCCAGGTACTCCGTATGCACGCCCACTTCGGTATGCTCACGGTTGGTGTACATGCGGTAGGCCGAAACGAAGGCATTGTCGGCATGGTCGAACACATTGAGGAAGCCCTCGTGAAAGGGCAGGCCGGCACGTAGCACGGTGGCGATGAGCACGTCATCCTTCGGCAGGGGGATATCGAGGGTGCCAAGGGGTGTGGTCACCGTCTTCGACTTGTAATCCAGGGTCTTCGACAGTTCGTAAGCCATCAACTCACCAATACGCTTGATGTTGTGACGGAAGAGAAGACGGTTACGCTGATAGTTCTTGTCGCGCAACTCCGACATATACTGATTGAGAATCGAGTTGCTTTTGCTGAAATCAATAATATTCATTTTAGGCGGTTTTTAGGGGGTTATGCAATGCCCCGGAGTTGCCGGCGTACAGCCTTCCGGGCAGCTCCCAACCGATGCTCCACACTCTTGTAGCCCTCGCCTAAGCGCTCGGAAATCTCTGCCACCTTCATACCACCATAGATATGGAGGCGATAGATCTCTCGGCAGTTCTCCGGCACACGGGCCAGACCACGCTCCAACTGCTCCGTGATATCACGGATGCTCAGGATGGAGCCGGCAGAATCATCGATGGAATCGGCGTTTTTCAGATAATGCTCGTAATCCTGATTGTGGTTCCGACGACGATAGTAGTCGTTGATCAAGTTACGGGTGATGGTATAGACCAAGGCTGACAAGGTGAGTTCGGTAATCATCTTGTCGGAGGTCAGAAGGCGGAGGAACACGTTCTGCACGAGATCCTCCGCTTCGACCGAATTTCCGAGACGGCTGCTGACATATGCCAGCAGCTCGTCACGGTGAGTAACGTAATAATTGGTTAAAGTTAGATAATTATTCATCGAAAAATAGATCACTCATTCACTACCTTCTGGATGGTACCATCCTCATTGTAGAACAGACGCTGCACCTTGAGAGAGCGCAGGTGAGTGATATCGTTAGAAGGCACACAATCGTGATAGAACAGGAACCACTCGCCCTTGTACTGCACGATGCTGTGGTGTGTGGTCCAACCTACGACGGGATCGAGGATGACGCCCTGATAAGTGAAGGGACCGTAAGGATTGTCGCCAATGGCATAGCAGAGCATGTGGCTGTCGCCTGTGGAGTAGCTGAAATAGTACTTGCCATTGTATTTGTGCATCCACGAAGCCTCGAAGAAACGGTGAGGATCGCCGGCTTTCAGGGGCTGACCGTCCTTGTCGAGTACCACCACGCTACGGGGAGCCTCAGCAAACTGCAGCACATCGTCGCTCATCTTCACCACGAAGCTCGACAAAGCGGGGATGTCGGCAGGTGCGAAAAGCTGGGTCTTCTTATCGGCAGCAGGACCAAGGTCAACACCCTCCTTCACCAGTTTCTGAGGAGCCTGGTACCACTGGAGCTGTCCACCCCAAAGTCCGCCGAAATAGGTATAGATCTGTCCGTCGTCATCTTTGAACACACTGGGATCGATGGAGAATGAGCCACGGATGGGATGCTCCTGGGGAACAAACGGACCCTCGGGCCTGTCGGCGATGGCCACACCCAGATGGAACACACCGTTGTAGTCCTTGGCAGAGAAGATGAGGTAATATTTGCCGTCCTTCTCAACGACATCGTTATCCCACATCTGCTTCTCGGCCCACTTCACCTGGTCGACATGCAGAATCATGCCGTGATCGGTAATCTCGCCATTCTCAACATCCTCCATAGAGATCACATGATAGTCCTTCATCTGGAAGTGACCGCCATCGTCGTCGAAGGCAGCACCAGCCTCCCAGTCGTGTGAGGGATATACATAGAGTTTGCCGTTAAACACATTGGCAGAGGGGTCTGCATAATAATCTTTCGGATAAAGATAACGTGGTTTCATTTGCTTTGGATTTTAATTGAGTAAATACTTTTTTATATCTCTTGTTGATCTGCATGCTGCCGGCGTGCAGCCAGCTCAGCCTGCATATTCTCATTATATTCCTTGGTGATGGGATAGAGGTAAAGGGCGGCAATACCCACACAGAACAACAGGGCAGGCACAATGCTCGACACCAGACGGATACCCTCCATCGCACTCTCATTCTGAATCGACAAACTACCGGGCTGATAGCCGAAGGCAGAGATAATCACACCTGCCACAGCACCACCAAGACCCATACCTACTTTCAGGGCTGCGGTGATGCCTGAGAAGCAGAAGCCTGTGGCCCGACGATAATTCTCATACTCGATATGATCGGCTACGTCGGCAATCATTGCCCACAGCAACGGGATGGTAGGTGCATAGCTCAACGACTTCGCGATGTTCAGCACAAACAGCAGACCGACATCGGTGGGCGACGGCAGATAGAACAGGAAGGTGAAGAAAGCCGTCAGCGTCAGACAGACGATAAACACCGACTTCTTACCATATTTATTAGCCAGAAAACGCGACAACGTGATTACACCTATGAACTGCACCACCGCTCCCACGATATTGAAGGCGGAGAAGCCTACAGCATAGGAATCCTCGATGGAATCGACCAATTTGAAGACGTGGAGGAAGTCGTAGAGCGACTTCTGGTCGACGTTATACTGGAAATAGAAGCTCATGGCCGAACTCCACATCGCGAGGGTGATGAACAAGGCAAACGTCAACAGGAACAAGGCCGACCAAGGAATGTTGGAGATAGTGTCCTTGATATCCTCCTTCAAATTCACTTCCTGATGGGGAGGCGGCTGGATACGCTCGCGACTGACAAAGAACGTCACCATAAAGAAGACGACCGCGACGCATGCGAAGATGGAAATGGTGCACAGCCAACCATGCTGTGCATCGTCGTGTCCGAAGTGGTTCACCATCGGCAGCGTCAGACCCTGCACCACAAACTGCGCGATGGTCACGACAATGAAACGGATGGTGGTAATACTTGTGCGCTCCTTGATGTCACTCGTCATCACACCGCCTAACGAGGTGTAAGGGATGTTGTTTGACGAGTAGACCGTCATCAGCAATATATACGAGATGGTCGCATAGACTGCCACCATGGCCTTGTCCTCAATACCGGGATTATAGAAGGCGAGGATATAGAACACGCAGAAAGGAATGGCAGTCCAGAGGATCCAAGGACGGAACTTACCCCAGCGCGACTTGGTGCGGTCGGTCAAAAGACCAATGGAGGGATCGACAACGAGTGACAGGACACAGGCAATCATCATAATGCTGCCTGCCACGGTGCCGTCGAGTCCAAAAACATCGGTGTAGAACTTCAACTGGAACATCACCATCATTTGGAAAACAAGGTTGGCGGCTGCGTCTCCAAGGGAGTAGCCTACTTTCTCGCCAAATGACACTTTTTGAGTGATGTTTCGTTTCATGGCGCAAAGTTACGCACTATTCACAAAAAGCACGTTTTCATTTGTCACAAATGCTTTGTACTGAGTTTCATTTAGGAAGAAAACACAAAAAAATACCGAAGGAATCGATTATTTTTTATATATTTGCAGCATGATTATCAAGAAACTATTCATTGCACTACTCGCCATCATCTGCGTTTCACTGGAGACAAATGCAGAAGTCAGGCTGCCCCAATTGTTTCAGTCGGGCATGGTCGTGCAACGCGGCAAACCCATCCCCGTTTGGGGCTGGGCCGAGAAGGGCGAGCAGGTTTCGATCACTTTCCAAAAGAAGACATATACCACCACAGCCGACGGCAAGGGCCGCTGGCGCATCGATCTGCCCAAGATGAAGGCGGGAGGACCATACACTTTAGAGGTGAGAGGTGAGAGGGAAGAGGTAAGAGAAATCACGGATATACTTATTGGTGATGTATGGCTGCTGTCGGGTCAGTCGAACATCGACGTGACCATCGAACGTGTCTATCCGCAGTATGTTAACGAGATCGATCAGTTCGATAACGATAAAATCCGTCTGTTCCGTGTTCAGAATGAGACGTCGACCCACGGGGTGAAAGACGATATCCGACGCACAAACATCAACTGGAAACCGCTCACCAAACAGAATGCGTGGCTCTTCTCAGCCGTTGGTTCCTTTCTTGGTAAACGGATGTTTGAGAAGAACAAGGTGCCCCAGGGCATCATTGTCAATAGTTGGGGCGGCACACCCATCGAGGCGTGGATCAGCGCCGACTCGCTGCAGAAGGATTATCCTATGCTGGTAAAGCGCGCAACCTTCTATCAGAGCGATGAGTATGTGAGGGCGCAGATGCAGGCCAATGGCGCCGCCAGCAGACAATGGAACGAGATGCTGGAGGGACAAGAGGCGAGAGGTGAAAAGCAAGCGGGGAGAGATTACCTCTTTGCCTCCCTTGGGTACGATGATAATAGCTGGCAGACCGTTAATCAGGACAATTGGAGCTGGCGGGGTACGGGTTCCGTATGGCTCCGACAGCATATTATTATAGATAAGGAACACGCGGGAAAGCCCGCCCGGTTGTTGCTGGGCACGCTCTACGATCAGGATGTTACCTATCTCAACGGCCAGCAGATCGGAAGCACCGGCTATCAGTATCCCCCGCGTCGCTATGATATCCCCGAAGGACTCCTGAAAGAGGGCGACAATGTGATTGCCATCCGTTTCATCAACAAGAGCGGCGCCGCTCACTTCATCCCGCAGAAGCCCTACATGCTCTGCTTCGGCGAAGACCGTTTCTCGCAGAATCCCATGCCGAAGGATGTCATTCCCCTCTACAAGATGTGGAAGATGCATATCGGTGTCGAGATGCCCAGCTGCCCTAGCGGCGATGTCTCCTTGCAGAATATCCCTACCACGCTCTTCAATGCTGTGCTTTATCCCCTGGCCCCCTATGCCATCAGTGGCATCGTGTGGTATCAGGGTGAGTCGAACACAGGCAACCCGGCTCCCTATGCCGACTATCTGAAAAAGCTGATGGGTTGCTGGCGCGACCGCTGGCAGGATCAGCAGATGCCCTTCTGCATCGTCCAGCTGGCCAATTACGACGGTCGCCAGCAGACAGGCTTTCCAAGACCAATCGTCTATCCGGCCGAACCTACCAATAGCGGTTGGGCACAGTTGCGTGAGGCCCAGCGTACGGCAGCCAAGGCAGATGCCTACGCAGAGCTGGCCGTGATCAACGACCTGGGCGAGACCATCGACATCCATCCCCTCCGCAAGAAGGAAGTGGCTGAGCGTATCGGCCTCTGCTTCGACCGCTTGGTATTTAACGACAAGAAAGTGAGTCTCTCTCCTGAGGTCGTCGCCACAGAGATTCAGGATGATAAGCTCATCCTTACCCTCGACCAACCCATTCAGTCTGGCACGCTCCAGGAGTTCGAGTTGGCCGGTTCCGACGGCAAATTTCACAATGCAGAGGCCACTGCTGATGGGAATCGCATTACTATTCTCTCACCTCTTACCTCTCACCTCTCACCTCTAAAACTCCGTTACGCCTGGAAGGATGATCCCAAGGCAACCGTCCGCTCACTCACAGGCCTCCCCATGTCATCATTCGAAATAAATATCAACAAATAAAAATTAAAAAAATTATGTCAACTATCAACAACGAAACAAAAGGCTTTTACAAGCTATCATGGCTCCAGCGCATCGGCTTCGGCTCGGGTGACCTGGCGCAGAATCTCATCTTCCAGACGGTAGCATGCTACCTGATGATTTACCTTACCACAGTATTGAAATTAAATCCAGCTTTCGTCAGCGGACTGATTCTTGCCGTCCGACTCATCGACTGTTTCTGGAGTCCTGTTGTGGGGCGTTATATCGATAACCGTAATCCTAAGTTGGGTAAGTATCGTGCCTATCTTCTGTATGGTGGTATTCCTCTTACGGTTGCCGCCTGCTTACTGATGCTTCCCCAGGCCGCTACCTGGTCCATGGGTCTGAAGATTGCCTATGCCACCATCAGCTACACCGTGCTGAGCATGATCTACTCGGTGGTCAACATCCCATACGGTTCTATCATGGCCAGTATGACCCGCGATAACGACGAGGTGCTGATCCTGACTTCTACACGTATGGTCTGCGCCAATATCGGTCAGATTATCGTTCAGGCCGGCTTCCCCATCGGTCTCGCCATGTGTGTCCACCAGGCTATCGACTGGAATCAGGCAACCTTTATGGCTATTGGTACGATTCCCGCCTTCATCATCCTGCCTTCTCTGCCAATGCTGAAGAGATGGTTGGGCAAGAAAGGTCTTTATTATACGCTTCTCGCCATCGGCTTAATCGGATTTGCCATCTTGTTCACCATCGGTAAGTTCTTTGATGTTACCAGTCTCAATACACTTGTTCAGACCGCAAAGGTTATGACGGGTGTCGGACTGCTTGTAGGTTCTCTGATGTGGGCACTGGTGCCTGAGGTCATCACCGAGGCCGAGTACCGTACAGGTAACAGACCCGCAGCCACCGTTAACGCACTGGCCGGTGTTGCTTTTAAGGCTGGATTCTCTATTGCTGGATGGATTACACCGTTGGTAATGGGATGGATTGGCTTCAACTTCGCCAGCGAGGAGTCTGCCTTGCCTACCAGTCCCATGGCATGGTTTACAGTGACATGTGTGTTTGCACTCGTCGGTTTTGTGCTCCTGATGCTTTGCTTTATGGGCAGCAAGGAGAATATCACCACGACCCCAGAAAAGCCCGTTTCATTCGGTGAGATGTGGCAGGAGTTCAAGGCCAACAAATGCCTGCAGCTCGTGCTGAGTATCTTTGTGGTAGTGTTCTTGGCATCCTTTATCAGTGCTCCTGTGAATGCTTACTATCCGAAACTGGCCAACTATTCTGAGATCGCTCAGAACGCCATTCTGATATTCACGACGATCATTCCAGCTATTCTTCTTCTCGTTGTAGGTTACCTTATCTATAAGTATCCGCTTACCGATGAGAAGCTTGATGAGATGAACAGCGAAATTGAAGCTCGTACAGCATAATAAGAATACATAATCATTTTTTAAAGCCGAAAGTTTCATGCTTTCGGCTTTTTTTTGTATCTTTGCCACCAAATAATTACAAACCTATGCTACAGATCCGTTGCAAGAACAACAATGTGACGAAGAGTTTCCCCGAAGGAACCTCTTTGTTAGACATCTATCAGGAGTTTGCCGAGGAGATTCACCTTCCCTACCCCGTCGTCTCGGCAAAAGTCAACAATGTCTCTCAGGGACTGAAATTCCGCGTGTTCCAGAACCGCGATGTGGAGTTCCTGGATGCCAGTGAGGGTAGCGGCCACCGTGTGTATGTGCGTTCACTGAGTTTCGTGCTTTACAAGGCGACGCAGGATGTCTTCCCGGGATCGAAACTCTTCATCGAGCATTCGCTGTGCCGCGGATATTACTGTAACTTCAAGAAGCGCAACAATGAGCCGCTGAGCGACGAAGACGTCAGCAGCATCCGTCAGCGCATGCAGGAGATTATCGACCTCGACATGCCCTTCCGTCGCATGGAGGCCACCAACGAGGAGACCATCCGCGTCTTCACAGAGCGCGGCTTCACCGATAAGGTGAAATTGTTGGAGACCAGCGGACAGATCTATAGTGATTACTATATGTTGGGCGACACGGTTGACTATTATTATGGGCCTCTTGTGCCCAGTGCCGGCTATCTGAAGGTGTGGGAGCTGGAGCGTTACGAAGATGGCCTACTGTTGCGCGTGCCCGACTGGTACAATCCCCTGAAACTGGCCGAGAAGGTGGATCAGCCCAAGACCTTCGGGATGTTTGCCGAGAAGACACGCTGGGACATCATTATGCGCCTCTCGAATGCGGGTGATGTGAACAAGGCCATCAAGCGCGGCTATGCCTCGGAACTGATCCAGGTGTCGGAGGCCTTGCAGGAGAAGAAGATCGTACAGATCGCCGAGGAGATTGAACGTCGTTTCCACCGCGAGGAGAATCCCACACGACTGGTACTCATCACTGGTCCTTCCAGCTCGGGAAAGACCACGTTCTGCAAACGACTGTCGGTACAGTTGCTGGCCTGTGGGCTAAGACCCGTCTCCTTCTCCACCGACGACTATTTCGTGAACCGTGTCGACACGCCGAAACTGCCTAATGGCGATTATGACTTCGACAACATCGAGACGGTGGAATATTCGCTGCTGGAGGATCATCTGCTGCGCCTGATGGATGGCGAGAAAGTTGAGATTCCCGAATACAACTTCGTCACCGGCAAGCGCGAATACAATGGCAAGAAACTGAAACTCTCTGGCGACACGGTGCTCATCATCGAGGGTATCCACGCCCTGAACCCGTTGTTGACGAAGAAGATTCCCGACAGTCTGAAATACAAGATCTATATCTCGGCCCTCACCAGCATCTCGCTCGACGACCACAATTGGATTCCTCCCCGCGACAACCGTCTGCTGCGCCGTATCATCCGCGACTACAACAAAGGCGCCTATACCGCCCAGCAGACCATCAGCCAATGGAAGAACGTCTGTCTGGCCGAGGACCAGTGGATCTTCCCCTATCAGGAGACCGCCGACGTGATGTTCAATTCAGCCCTTAACATCGAGTTTGCCGTGCTACGGACACATGCAGAGATTATCCTCGCTTCCGTGCCACGCAACTGTCCCGAATACGCAGAGGCTCATCGCCTGCTGAAGTTCATCCACTACTTCATCCCTATCAGTGACAAGGAAATTCCGCCCACAAGCATCATGAGAGAGTTTGTTGGCGGCAGCAGTTTCAAAGAATCAAATTTTTAAAACATGAAACTAAACAAAACTAAAATCTGTTTCATGGCCATCGCCATGACAACAACGACAATGGCACTGGCACAGGCCAGTAGTTCGCGCCTCCTGGAGCATGAATCAAAGATTGATGCCATTATCAAGGACATGAGTCTCGAAGAGAAAATCGCCATGCTACATGGCAAGAACATGTTCTCCTCGGAGGGTATTCCCCGTCTGGACATTGCAGATATGGAATATGCAGACGGACCTTTCGGTATCCGTGAGGAGATGGAGCCCCACTCCTGGAACTCCCTCCATCTGACCACCGACTCGGCCACCTTCTTCCCGACGGGTTCTGCACTCGCAGCCACCTGGAGCATCGAGTGGGCCTACGCCTACGGACAAGGCATGAGCCGTGAAGCCCGCCTGCGTGGCAAGGATATGATTCTGGGCCCCGCCATCAATATCCAACGCTTCCCTACAGGTGGACGAACTTATGAATACCTCAGTGAAGATCCCTATCTCAGCGGTATGTTGGCAGTGGCCTATACCAAGGGTGCGCAAAACGACGGTACTGCCGTATGTCTGAAGCACTACGCCCTCAACAACCAGGAAGACTACAGAGGCTTCGTCGATGTGCGTATCTCCGACCGGGCCATGCACGAAATCTACCTCCGTCCCTTTGAGATGGCCGTCCGCAATGGCGATGCCTGGGGTGTGATGGCAGCCTATAACAAAGTCAATGGTCGCTGGTGCTCAGAGAACAAACATCTCCTGACCACCATCCTGCGCGAGCAATGGGGATTCCCGGGTATGGTGATCAGCGACTGGGGTGGTGTCCACTCCACCGTCGATGCCGTGACATCGGGTATGAATGTGGAGATGCCCGGTAGCCGCTTTATGGGTCAGGCCCTCCTCGACTCCGTCAAGGCCGGTAAGGTCAGCGAGGCCGTCATCAACCAGCGCGTAAAGGAAATCCTTCGGGTCCGTATGATTGTCAAGCCCATCGATAAGGCCGAGGCGAATAGCAAGCCTGTGGGCAATGCGGAGGAGATGACAACGGCCTTGGAGGTTGCCCGACGTTCCATTGTCTTGCTGAAAAATGAAAAACTGCTTCCCATTGACACCAGACGTGTTCGCAACATAGCCGTGATTGGCGAGAATGCTGTCACGAAGATGGCCTTGGGAGGCGTGGGAGCCGGTGTGAAGACCCGTCGTGAAATCACCCCTCTTGAAGGCTTGAAGCAGATACTCGGTAATCAAGTGAAGCTCACCTATGTCAGAGGTTACAAGAGTTTTGACAGTCAAAGCCGTAACAGGCGTCAGAACCCCATTCAGGATGCTGATCCTGAACTGATGGACGAAGCCGTGAAGGTGGCCAAGTCAGCCGATCTCGTGCTCTTCTTCGCTGGCGACAACCGTGAGGTGGAGACAGAGGGTAGCGACCGCAAGTCAATCACCCTGCCCTCCGGACAGGACGATCTCGCAGAGGCCTTGGCTAAAGCCAATCCGAAAATGATTACCGTAGTGGTATCCGGAGGTCCCGTCGATGTCAGCACCGTCAGTAAGGTGTCTGGCGCCTTGGTAGCCTCCTGGTTCAATGGCTCGATGGGTGGTCAGGCGCTTGCAGAGGTACTCACAGGCAAGATCTCGCCCTCAGGCAAGTTACCGATGACGTGGCCCAAGAAACTCGAGGATGTGCCCGCCTACGCCACTGGCACCTATCCGCAGAACGTGGAGAACAATAATCAGGGTGACATCTTTGTCGACCTCACCCGGAACCGTAGCAACGACCGTCGTCAGCAGCTCATCGCCAACTATGCCGAGGAAGACCTCGTAGGCTATCGCTGGTACGATCAGAAAAAGGTTGCGGTGGCCTATCCCTTCGGCTTTGGCCTTTCCTATGCCAAGTTCCAATATTCCGACCTGCAGGTGAAACCTGTCGGCAACGACTTCGAAGTCAGTTTCCTGCTCACCAACCGCTCTCTGATTGACGCTGAGGAGGTGGCACAGGTATATGTCTCCCGCGAAAAGTCCGCCATCAGCCGACCTGTCAAGGAACTTAAAGGTTTCCATCGCGTAGCGCTGAAAGGTGGCGAACGTCAGCGTATCATCATCCCGCTGCACCGTGCCAACCTCTGTCATTGGGACGAGGCCACACAAAGCTGGAAACTGGAGCCTGGCAAGATAAAAATACAGGTTGGCAGCTCATCCGCCAACCTGCCATTACATCGCGAGGCAAAACTCTAAGAGATCAGTTGTTCCTTACGAGTCTCACTTCGTAAATCTCGCCAATCTGCTTTCGCGGCTTGGCAACGAATTTCACGCGGACTTGCGTCTTGCCTTTGAGCAGTTCGGCTGGAATAGGGTATTCCTCCGTCTTGAACTGCGAGGTGCGCCACTTATGGGTGTTGTTCACGCTGCACATTAGTTGGTCGTCGACCATGATGTCGAACTCGCAGGTACGCCATTCATCCTGTCCCCAGAACAGCAGGCGCAGGGTGAGGTCGGTATTGCCACCTGTCTGCATCAGGTAACTGAAGTAATGCCCGTCACGTGCATCACGGAAGAACACATTATTTGTATTGCCTTTATTGGAGCGGTCGGTCTCCATCTTATGGTCGGTCTCAGGCTGCTGCTCACCAGGCTGTACCTTATCCACCGTGCGAGTTTCAAGTGCCTGACGCTCCTGCTCTTCACGGGCTAAACGGTCGAGATAGTCCTTGTGCGTCTTCTCGGTCAGCGCGAGCCAATAAATCATATAACGGCTGTCGTGAATCTCGAAGAAAGGCTGCAGCTCATTGTGGATACCATTCTCCATCTTGGTGCTGAGGGTGAAGTGCAGGGGCTTACCGTCCACGGGAGTCAGTTGCCCGGCAATGTCCTCGAGATTGTCAGCGATGAGGATGGGTGCCTGATCTATAGGGAGCTTCTTACCGCCTGCATACTGTCCGAAACGACTATCATCTGCGATAAGATGTGCCAAGTCTTCTGTACCGGTCTTCATTCCCAACAGAATCGGTCCATGCATCAGGGCGACATATTGAGTGACATTGGGCAGGTACTTCAGGCTGTTGTGCATGGGGAAGTTCACTTCCACCACATCACCTTTCTTCCACTTGCGGTCGATACTGACGTAACTTGAAGGACCACTAATCACTTCTACAGGCTGACCATTCACCTTCACGCTGAAGGCACCTGGTTTCACCCAACCCGGATAGCGCACCAGCAGTGGGAACTGGCCCTTGCCGCTGGTAATAATAATCTTACTCGTCTCGCCATAAGGGAAGGCGGTCTCCTGCTTTAGTGTAACGCCTTTCTCACGCCAGTTCAGTTCAGAGGCCACGAAGAGATTTACATAGAGCGCATTCCCTACATGGGTATAGATAAACTGTCCGTACTTGCCATGATTTTCCATACCTGTACCTACGCAGCACCACATGGCTTCATTGGGAGCCGAGTAGTTGCGATAATGACGTGGACGGGCAGACGTGAAGTACACATAGCCTCCATGCTCAGGGTGCTGCGACGAGAGGATATGGTTGAAGGTGGCCAGCTCATAGAAGTCTGCATAGCGAGCCTCAGGATTCCTGCGGTGCAGGTCTTCCGTCAACTTCAGCATGTTGTTGGTGTTGCAGGTCTCTGGGCCGTCGATGTCATTCACGAAGTCGATGCAGGCTTCCTTGCTGGGGAAATGCTCACGACGTGAGTTGCCACCGAATGCCAGTGACCGCTCACCAGTGACGATATCCCAGAAGAAATCTGCTGCATTGTGGTAACTCTCATCACCAGAAAGTTCGCTGATACGTTCGAAACCTACTGCTTTCGGTACCTGGGTGTTGGCATGCATGTTGTCGAGATTATCCTGTCGCTGCGACATCGGAGTGAGCAGACGACGGTGAGAGAACCGCTTGGCCACAGTCAGATACTTCGGATCCTTCGTGATGGCATAGGCATCCACTAGCACCTCGTTCATGCCGCCGTGCTCGTTGCCCAACATATTCTCCATCTGATCGTCACTGAGACCAGCCGTCAGGTCGATGGCCCAGTCGCAGAAGCCGAGGAAGAGCTTCTTGGCTTGTTCATTACCACAATACACCCACGCGTCGCGCAGGCCCGCGTACATCTTATGTAAATTATAGAACGGTGCCCATGAGCCGAAGTACACACCGAAGTCACCCTTCTTAAACGTCGACCAGATACGCTCGCTGTTGGGCATGCCACCCACGTAGCCCTTTCCCCAGTCGGGATGGTTCTTGATATTGGCATCGGCACAAGCCTGCAACTCACTGATCATATACTCCATGCGCTGGCGACACTCCGCATTGCCTGTAGCTGCATTCATAGCCATCGCCGTCAGATAGTGACCACCCACGTGACCGTCGAGCCCGTCCCAGTTGGGATAGGTCTTTTTCTTCGGGGTCAGTCCTGCCTCCTTGAGATAGGGCGCCAGCAAGCGGTCGCAGTCATACTGCAACAGCGTCTTGATGTTCAGGTCGCGGGCCTTCTTCAGCGGTCCGTCGAGCAGGGTGACATCACCAATGGGAAACTCATCGGCATAGAGCCGATCCTGGGCTTGGATGCTGCCCACAGTCAGGAGCAACATCGTCGAGAGATAAAGTCGAATTCGTTTCATTAAACTATAAACTATAAACTTTAAACTATAAACTCAAAACTCATTTTGTTGCAAAGGTAATTCTTTTTTTATGTTTCTTTTGTTCTTATTTCTAAAAAATTATGTAATTTTGCCACCAGTAATCAAAAACAAAACATTATGAAACGAATCTACGCTATTCTATGCTTCCTGGCATTCTTTTCGGGCATCGTTATGGCCCAGAGCGGGTATCCCTATACCCAAGTTCCGTTCACCGCTGTTAAGATCACACCCAACACGTTCTGGGGCGATCGTATCCAGGCTGCACGTGAGGTGACCATCCCACTGGCCTTCTCGAAATGCGAAAGTGAGCACCGCTATAAGAACTTTGAGATGGCGGCCTACACTTTACAGCATCCTGGACACCCTGGCTTGCAGACGCCAGAGTGGGACGTTGCCAAGTTCATGGGATTCTCGTTCGACGATACCGACGTGTATAAGACCATCGAGGGTGCTTCGTATGTACTCCAGACCTATCCTGATGCGAAGTTGAAAGCCTATATCGACTCCGTGCTCGATGTGGTAGCTGCGGCCCAGGAGCCCGACGGCTATCTCTATACTGCCCGTACCATCAATCCACAGCATCCTCACGGTTGGGCAGCCAATAAGCGCTGGGCAGCTGAGGAACATGCGAGCCACGAGTTGTATAACCTCGGTCACATGGTAGATGCCGCCTGCGCCCACTATCAGGCTACTGGTTCCACGAAGTTCCTTGACATCGCCAGACGCTATGCCGATTGTGTGGTCCGCGAAGTAGGTCCTAATCCCGGACAGGCCTGTGTGGTGCCTGGTCACCAGATTGCCGAGATGGCCCTCGCCCGTCTGTATGTGCTCACTGGCGAGAAGAAATACCTGGACGAGGCCAAGTTCCTGCTCGACTATCGTGGCAAGACGCCTCACAAGGATGTCTACTCACAGAGTGACAAGCCTGTGGTGGATCAGACAGAGGCGTGGGGACATGCCGTGCGTGCCGGTTATATGTATGCGGGTATGGCCGACGTGGCAGCCCTCACACAGGACTCAGGCTATATCAAGGCCATCGACACCATCTATGAGAATATCGTTTCGCGTAAGTACTACCTTACAGGAGGCGTAGGCGCCCGTCATGGGGGCGAGGCCTTCGGAGCCGACTACGAACTGCCCAACCTGACGGCCTACAACGAGACCTGTGCCGCCATCGCGATGGTATATCTTTTTGAACGCATGTTCCTGCTTCATGGCGATGCGAAATACATCGACTGCCTCGAGCGTACCTTATATAATGGTGTTATCAGCGGTATGAGTGTCGACGGTGGCAAGTTCTTCTACCCCAATCCCCTCAGCAGCGACGGACGCTATCGCTTCAATGCCGATGGCACGTTGACGCGCCAGCCCTGGTTCGGTTGTGCCTGCTGCCCCTCAAACCTCTGTCGTTTCATCCCTTCGATGCCAGGCTATATCTATGGCGTACGTAATAACAATCTCTACGTGAACCTCTTCGCTGCCAACACAGCAACGATTGCCGTCGGAGGCAAAAACGTCACCTTGGAACAGACAACGGAGTATCCTTGGGACGGTGACATCGCCATCAAGGTGCTGCAGAACAAGGCCAAGGCCTTCAACATGTTGATCCGCATTCCTGGTTGGGTGCTGAGCCGTGTCGTCCCCAGCGACCTCTATGCCTACAACGACGATATCTTCAGCACCTACGAGGTTACCGTGAATGGTCAGCGTGTGGATAGCGAGCTGGAGAATGGCTATATGGTCATCAACCGCAATTGGAAGAAGGGCGATGTCGTCCGTATCCACTTCGATATGCCTGTTCGTACGGTGGTAGCCAGTCCGAGAGTGACGGATGATCGCGGACGTATCGCCGTAGTGCGCGGACCGCTGGTCTATTGTGCAGAGTGGGCAGATAACAATGGTATCGATCCCCATCATCTGCTGCTCTCCCGCAAGCCTCAGTTCGACGTGCAGCCAGCCTATGGCATCGAGAACAAGGAGGGTAATGGTCAGACCTTCAATGTTACCGCCATCACAGCCCAGGCACAGGAAGCCTCCATCTCGCAGGAGGGTAAGCTCACTGCCAAGGATGTCACCGTGAAGCTCATCCCCTATTACGCTTGGAACCATCGTGGCGCTGGCAAGATGGATGTCTGGCTCGCCCGCAGCCTCAGCGGCCTCGAGGATTAACAAAAACCGTCTTGCCGTTATTGCCGCCTTCGACTGAACGCCAGACGTAAAGTCCCTCCTTGGTGGGACGCTTCGGCAACTTCACACCGCTGAGGGTGTACCAAACACCATCCTCAGCGGTATTTCCTTCGTCCGTCGCCAAGCCCGGTGTTAGCTCAATATCCTCAATGCCGGTTTCCTCACCCCAAGCTGTACGGATGGCAATGGTATTGCGACGACGAGCATTTGAACTCTGATTCCACAAGGCGACGGGAAGGTTTTCTGTCGGTATTAACAGGAAAGCATTGTGGGCAGGCATAATATCCTTATCGTCACCCCATATATGCAACCGATAAAAGCCTGCTGCATCCGCCTCATCAGAACTGCTCCAATGTCCGGTATTATTATTGAGCGTATATGTCCAATGTACATTTGTCAGAACAAACTTGGTGTAATTAACATTATCTACACCGATGGTTTCATAATAATTTCTATTATCATCATCTATTCCTGCATCTACATTATACATCAGGTTATCCGTCGGAAATTCCACTGATGTAGAACTAGCCGGCCTTGTGTACGACGGATAGAACAAGGGCACATTCTTTCCGTCATTGGCATCCGACAATCCTGCAACATTATCTAACTTCATCACAATACCGGTCTTCTTTGGCACATAGCCATCTTCGTTGATAGGTGTAAGTGCCACTGTCGCCGTTTTCATGTCATAACTATCATACGTCACGGTATAAGCATTCACGTTATTCTTCGTGAAATAGCCTGTCAGTTCATGATCAATATTCTGGTTCCTGATTTCCGTCGCCCAACCCGTACTACCAACTTGATGGATATCCTTCAGAATATGCGTTACACCTATTTTATAAATATTGGTCCCTGCAGCGAAAGTAATGTTAGAGTTCACTTTACTATTGCTATTCACCTTATATTTATAGACATGGGTATTTACATCTTCTACCTCAGGTGACTGATTTGCATCCGGACCACCACCTGCAGCATCTGTTACCAATGTAGCATTAGTCACCACCGAAGGTTGTGTTGAAGAACTGATGTAAATCCAATCTTGTACACCATCATTTAAATCAGGTATAGTAAGGGTTACCTCTGAATCGCAATGCATTGGTTCGCCATCATTCATTCTGAAATTTCCATCCAAGACCTCTATCTCAGTGATATATGTGGATTTCCCTGTTGCACGGAATACATATATATTTTGCTTTCCGATCAACGCATCTCCCGTCGTAACCACATGACAAAGAGTCTCTTCATGGTTCTTAACGCCTGTAAGATACATTGTTGCCCATGGAGACGTACTACTTGTTGACTCGTATAGGCTTAATCCATAGTCACTACCATTGGGGGTGCTTGTAGCAAAAGCCCGGATTAATATTACATCACCCACAACCAATGCGCGGGACAATTGCAGAAGCGCATACTTTGTTGTTCCGACATCACCATCACACTTATAACCATACCCGCAGGCTGCCACAGGATTTGCTTCACGCTTGTCAGCTCCAAAAGTGATGGTGCCACTTCCTGCAGTCAATGCTGAATTGACAGCATAGTTTTCATCATCCATTCTATAAGAGAAGAGACTATTTGCCCCCATCGCTCTCGAAGTCTTTCTTGCTAATGCATTGATAGCAGGCAGAGGGTTAATAGTCACCTGACCATTAAAGCCTAATCCATCCAGTTCGTCACGAGCATAAACGGCAGTTTCATTATTATTGACTGTGTATTTGCTCAAGGCACGATCTGTTGTCACCAATATGGCTCCTGGTACATACTGAGAACCATCATCACCACGATTATCTGTATTCAAGGTATACGTTCCGTTTGCGGCTCTCTTTATCCAGTTTGTGGAATACTGGTCACTCTCGTCAGCTGCAACGCCATCCTTTTTATAAATGCTATTAAAAGCATTATCGCTTTGGGCTGTTGCAATACCTGCTGATATTTTTGTAAAATCCCAAGTATAAGGATATTTCTGATGTGGAGCAGAGCCAAAGGTCAGTGTGTAATCGTTGGTATAGCCAATAACATACTTCATATCATTGGTATAGTTGTTCATGCGGATGGTTACCTTACCCCAGCCACTTCTTGCTTTGATGACACCATCATTATATGAGTTGTTTTGCGACTGCCAAGGCTTGTTATACATCTCCAAACCAACCAAATGCTTTCTTAGTTCATAGAGTCTGGCCTTCTCTGCTTCAGATACTGGATAAGCATCTTCATCCGTATGTTGTATAAAACGTGCATGACCTTGATCATCAAAATTCCGGCTGGCATCAGTTCCTGTTACGCAACCTGTGTGATCATAGTCCACACCAAGAGCCTGACTCTCATCTGTTTGCTTTCTATAACCTTTCAGTACATACATAGCAGGTCCTGTAGCTGTGGAATACAATTGGTTACAATAATTATAAGTAAATCCTTTCCCGCCTACTTCATTATCAAGCAACAATTCCGTTGGGGTGATATCACCATCCTGATGGTCTCTCAAGTCAATATTAAGCATCGTAGAGCGATAAGGTCCCTTATAGATACGTATGGAAAGAATGTCGGTGTAGCCTGCATCTTTCAAAGTGAACGTTACATCTCCATCTGTCGAAACGATAAAAGAATAGCGTCCTACATGATGATACATATCACGCTCTGCAGATTCTGTAATTAAGAAGGTATCATCCTCAGGTATCGTCTTATAACGCAAATCTTTCAAGTTTTTCGCTGAAAACTTAGAGCCATTGTCTCCTGCATCATGTTTCCAGTTCAACTCAACAATATCTCCTGCCTTAAGGTATGGGATGGTGAATGAAGCTCCAATGTCATGAATACCCACGTGTCGGAACATTTCGTCATCGTTACGCATATAAAATCCGTGGCCACCAGTATTGAACAATAGTCCTGCCGTTTCTGGCACGACGAGGACGTTATCACCATTTATAGCCCGGTTTAATCGCCATTCTGGGGCTCGGGTATATCCGCCCGTATTTACCTTATAAAGAGATGTCCACGTATCACCACTGTTACCTAGAGCCGTATTTGGTGGAACAGGGACGGTACGAAGTATATCTGCTGTGGTCATTGGACTGCCCTCTATATTGAAATCCCAAAAATGTCCGGGATAATCTGTAGCGGGATAAGCAACGGTTAACAGATGATAAGCTGTATAACCATTCTCGGTTAGGCCAATTTTGACAGCTCCGCCTGCAGTGATATTGTAGAGTGTATTACCTGATATACTGACTTGACCAGCCAGTTCGCCATAACTGCTGACAATGCTATAAGCTGGATTGCTCAAGCCCGTTCCATTTGGAATAACGTATTGTCCATTCGATGGGATCTGTATTACATCAGAAGTGTTGCTATAGTTCGATCGTGTAAAAGTTAAACTTTGCAATTGCAGGTTGGAATAGGCAGCATTCTTTGCTCCAGACATTGCACCTGTTTCTGCAAATAGATAATAAGTCTCACCATCAATCAATTCCCAATTGAAAGAATACGTTCCCCATCCAGAATCAGTATTGGTAATCTGTTCTAGCAATGTTCCGTTTTTATCAACCAACCGAATACCGTTTCTTGTTCCGTTATCGTCGTCAACATATGCATTGATGGATATTTTGCCATGATAGCCCAACTTAGGTCTAATAATATAATAGGTACCCATATCTGGTATACCAGAATTATCAAGATGTGCATGCCAAAAACCATTCATATCCTCACAATGTGCATAATTACCCAAAGATGTCTGTATTTCATTTGTACTACCATAACCAATGTTTATAGCAGTTCCATCATCATATTCTGGCAGATAGCCATCACTTGTGATTCTGTAGGTCTCAGTTTTAGTATATTCATTATAGTCAAACTCTGTTGTTGCAGGACTTTGTCCTGTTACAGTGACAGTATGGGTCGTGACGTATTCTATTCCGTCAATTGTTCTCTTGGCCGTTATAGTTGCTGTACCATTATTACGGGCTACTATTCCATTCCAATCTACAGTAGCAACTGCTTCGTTATCGGAAGTAAATGTATAGGCAGATTCATTATAGTCAGGAAGGAACATGTCTGGTCTATAATGACTTGTGCCTACAGGAATAGAACTACTTGCTTCTTTATATGCAAAAACTGCTTGAAGATAGAACCAGTCAAGTCCACTTTGGCCAGAACCTTCACATGAGAAAGAAAGAGTGGGATCCGAAATCTTCAATAAACTAGAAGTTCCTCTTACATCTGTTCCATTTGGAATACCAAAAGAGTAGATTTCTGTGTCTCCAGACTTAAATATCACTGACCTTGTCGCCGAATTTCCATTCACTCCGCGCCATGACATTCGATATGCTCCACCAATAAGGTTTGTTATATTTACAAAACCATTTGTATAACCCATTTTTCCTTGAGAAGCACGAGCATCATTTGTACCTTGATTTACGCCAGGAATATCTTCTCCCTCTTGATAATACACAACGTTAGAAGTTGTTCCATTCGTATAATTTAGGGTCTCTGTATAAAGGTTCCGATCGGGAGTAACATTTCTTCTAAACCAATCTCCAGAACCATTATTTGCAATATTGTATAGTGTATTATCCTTTAATATGTATTGTGGATAGGGAACAGTTACAGACGATCCCATCGACACTATACCTGTTGCGATGGTTCTTAATGTATTTGCACCGTCAGATGCATTTACAATATAGGAATATTTTTGTGAGAACACAAGCACAGCAATAACTCCTCCGTATCTCGGCGTTGAAAGAGTTATATCATTGGCATCCTCTGAAATATTAAAACATTGGAAACCCGTAGAAGAACTAAGAGCATCATTTTTTGATCCTCTATTAATCGTTGTTGGGTATGCATCATTATACTGTTGAAGTACTAAAAGATCACCTGAAGCAACAGGAATTGAGACGACAGCACTTCTTGGGCCACTACCAAAGTTGTGAAGTCCAAAGCCTTCTCTATAACGTAAATCACCAGAAGTCGGTAATACGGCTGGGCTATTAGTTCTAAAATTAAAAAACGTTTTGTTATAACTTTCGTATCCTGAAATATAATAATCTTCTGTCAAATCATCAGCACGTGTCCCTCCTGCCCCTACTATCAGCAATAGGAGGAATAATAGCCATTTTTGTATCTTCGTCTTCATATCTTACAACTCTTCGTTTTGTATCCTTAATGCCCAAGAGAGGACATTGATGCGGATGGTGATATACCTCCAGGTTTCCTTTTCGCCTTCGCCCTCGATACCGAAATCCAAACGATAGTCGTATTCGCGATCGAGGTATTCCTGAATGCCATAATTCTGAATCTCGTAGGCATTACGCGCCAAAGCGAGATAATAGCAGAGATCTATATTGATAATCTCATGACCCGTCTCACGATTACGGATAATAAGTCGTGCATTCTGACGAGCATCCTCATGTTGGATCAATCTCGACAACGAAAGGTCATAATGAGCATTACGCTCCACGATAGCCTCATCAGCAGTCGTCTCTGTAGTCCATGAGGCAAAGGGATGATAAACAACAGACTGCAATTCCGAAGCAGGCGCATTGTCAAAGCCTAGTTGCGGATGATTGTCTGTGACGATTACGTCATATCGCTCATGTCCATTATCTGTAGTATGATCACGACGGAATACCATCACGTTCAGGTCGTTTGTGAGCCTCATCAAACCTATCGTAGCCTCAGTTGGTTCTTTCTCAGGTATAACTACATCGATAGGCTTCAGGGTGTTCCAAATCGTATCGAGCCGCTGGGTAGGAACCTGACCGTCGGTGTTTGTTGGAACCGTAAAACTCAGATTCTCGATTGATTGTGCGATATCAGGAATCGTAGTCTTATAGGCTGCTTCTGCTGCGGAGCGGCCTGTAGCATAGAGACGATAGCTACCAGGAGCCAGTCCCTCAAAGTTGAAGGCAAACGACTGATCGCGCAAAGGCTGCGATGTCGCAGAATTGCTGGCTGTCTGCGTATCAACAATGGTTCCTGTAGCGGGATCCACCACATAGACCGTTGCCTGCTCCACATGGTCAGCAAACATGTTCGCTCGCTGAATATTGTAATCATATCGCACTTTTATGTGCAACGGATTACGACAATCAGGGCAATCACTACGATCTTCCTTCATCATCGAGCATGAGGTCAGCAGCAGAGCCGCAAAGATGATTGCGGCTTTGGCCCATACCTGTTGTTTTCGTCTGTTCGTTTGTCTCATATATTGAATATTTTAATCTTTCTTATGGTGTAGGACGCCCAATGCCCGTGATATTTGAGAGTGTCAGGTTATAGGCGTTATTTCGTACGACACCATATTGCGTGTCGCTATGTTTTATTTTGTAAGTGTAATACATCTTACCGTCGCGATAGCCACGAGTCCAGCCTTCAAGTTTGTTTTCCAAAATCTTGAGATCGGCCTTTTCTGTGTCGTCAAAACTATCATTCTTCAGTGTGATGTCTACATCTCCATTATCCTTAATCTCAATCGTACCATATTTAAACACTTCCGCTGCTTCACGATATACGAGTGAGCCATAATTACTCCTCTGAAGATTCCACCCATTCATCATGTGATTGAAGTATTGGGCTGAACTGGTTATCAGTTCTCCAACATAGTTAAACTTGAAGCACTCGTGCATCAGCATATTATTATTATCTTTCAACTGTACCTCCACAATAACCTCTGTAACGTTGTCTTCAGAAGTTGGAGTTTCAGTTGTATTTTCACCTATATAGATGTCGTCACCACTATAGGACTTTTGCGGATAGAGGTTGAAGTCCCAAGCAGTATATGTTTTTTCAGGGGCAGATGTATAGTTGAAGTCTTCTGCCCAGTTATTTGTAGCCGTAGAGCCCTTGCGTATAGCATAGCTATGAATATTATATTTGTTAATCGTCCACGTCATCTTGTGGAACTTTGCTTTCGGATTGTTAGTATTATCATTGTCACCGTCATAAAGTGAGATATTAGAGATAACGTCTCCTGATTGAATGTCACTAATCATCTTCACCCTCGCAGCAGCACGCTCCACATTGATCGTAACGCGAGCGGCTCCTCCCACTTGAGCTTCAGCCTCAGTATTAAAGAGGGCTGCGGCTTCAGGCATGATGTATCCAGTTTGCGGTGCATTCGACATAAAGAGTCCTACATGTTTGTCGATACTTCCGACAGAATGAATTTGGAGGTTCTGAATTTGACTAATTGTCTTGTTTGCTTGAGAAGTACCATCAAAGAGGAGGTCATTACCACTGACCTTGAATCCTGTTGATGTCGTATTCAGCAATGCTAAGACATAGCGACGCTTAGTACCATCTGATAGTTTTCCTATAGGTAGATGTTGGGTAAGATTTAGTTCTTGAGGAATGTCCTCTGAGCCTGGATTATTGATCAGTTGGTCAATATAGACTGCAGTCTTGAGAGTAGCAGATGCTTCATCTGTGCCCTCGAAAATACAGAGGATGCCATCATAGACAGCATTTTCTGCTGCAGTAGCATAATCAGAGAAAGTAGCGCGAGTGATGGCTTGAGAGTTGCCAACAATGCGTAGGTTGATATAGCTGCTATCGCTACGAGCCACAATAGGCTTGCCACCACCCAAATCTTCTCCAGGCAGGGCATCGCTCTGACATGCTGCAAGGAACATCATTCCTAACAACAGCCAAACGGGCCATATGTGCAGTCTATATCGTTTCAAATCAATTATTCATCATAAATTCTGTTCATGCTTCTCCCACCCACTAATATGCAATGTCGCATTCAACAGTTGCTCCACTTTATCATCTGCATTTGTCGTCAGTGGTGGAATAATGGGCGAGCCCACATGCGTCACACTATTGATGCTGATGTTATACCAATTGTTGCGCACCATACCATAGCGACCAAGATACTTTTCGGCATCACCACCATAGACCACTGCGGGCGTATTGTCTGTCATCGATGCAGCAGAACTCCAAGGCGTCTGCGTATCATCGAAGTGGCGTATCAGCACACGATAGTAGCAGTAGCCATCATCGTAGAACTTGATGGTGAGGCTGTTCAACAGGGCCTGCAAATAGGCTTTCAGCGTTACTCCTCCAGTCTCCGCGTAAGCATCTGTCAGAGATTCAAACTTATTAAAGCCTGTACCACTCGTCTGAGCCGTCTGACTGAGTGTGGCTGTAGCCAGTCCTGTCTCAGCATTGCCACTCACTTCGATCTTCAGGTGCTTCTTCTCGTTGCCCGCATAATCTCTTACCCAGTTGCGTAGTGCAGCAGATTGCTCCATCAGCCAAGTACGCAGATAGTCGTCGATAGTTGCTGTTTTTGAACCATCATAGGTCACCACTTTCGAGCGTCTTCTTACGAACGACTCTGAAGCGCTCGTACCTTCTTCCGACAGATCATTAGTTGGTGGCTGGAAGATAATATCCTGACCCGTTACACTCGTGGTGTAGAAATCTCCACCATTATTCAGCTTCAGTCGCACTAACACCGAAGTTGTACAATCATCCTGCATGTGGCTTACATCAAACGTATTCTCTGCGCAATAGGCATTACTACCTGTCGATTTCCAGAAAGCCGACTTCTGAACATCGGTATATGACAGATATGTCGCATATGGCACAAACGTCAGTCCGCTACTGCCACTGTAGTTCACATCCTCTGCCCAATAGGTGCGATACGATTGCGGACTGAATGGTGTTATTGCTGTGCTCTCAACCATCCTAACATAGTCAACAGATGCCAGATGTCGATACGCATAACTATTTCTGTTATAGTTATCAAGTGCAAAACTGAGGTCATCACTATCGAATGTCGCATATTCGTTACCAAGAACAACGTATTTACCTTCTTTAGCAGTAAGGCCATTCTCCACAGTAGCCTTTGCTGAGAGGCGTTCCACATTGATCTGTCCAGCAGGATGCTCCTTAGCCAAATCTTCTGTGGGGAAGAAATAGTCTGGATCCAATTCTGGCAGTCTGAATACCCTTGCCTGACTAACATCATTGTCATCAGCCAATGTGGCATTGGTCATCAGGAAATAACCTTCTTCATCCACATATTTGGCAATTAACACATTCGCAAGCTCAGAGAATGTAGACGAACCACCAGTAAGTGTCACAGCAGAGCCATTATTGGCAAAAGTGACGCTTTCCATGCTGAAAGCTGAAATAGCAGAACTATTATTGTTCACCACTACAAATGGGAAGAGCTTATTGCCGCTATTCAAATTCGCGTCGTTGATTGCGATAGTTGCCGTCGTCGTGATCTGCGCAAAGGGAGATTTACTCATTGTGGGTGTTTCCACTTTGTAGGCGCTGGCAAAAGTGGCATTAGATTCACTGGAACCAGCAAACATCAGAATATAGATATCCTTCACCTTATATTCGTCAACACTTCCATCGTCAAAACTAAAATCGTCAAAGGATGTGGCACGTGTCGATGCCCCATTACCAATGGGTATCTGTATGGTCAGATAGGCCTTACCCTCAGCGTTGAAGCGCGAGAGAATATCCACAGGCTGTTCCTCTGCTGTCGCATCCTGCTCATAGTCATAGCAGGCAGCCAACAACAATGTCAACAGCATCAGTGCAGTTCTTGATAAGTAGATTCTTAACTTTGTCACTTTTCGATTATTTGATTGCAAATGCGGGGCAGGGCGACCCCGCCCCGCATGTTACAATTATGAAAATCTTAATTTCATGACGCTGTTAGAGGTCAGCACTCTGAGTTCGCTTAGCCCATGAGAGGACGTTAATGCGGAATGCCAAGTAGTTGTCGAGTTCATCGTCAGGCGTATCAGGCCAATCATCCGTATGAGGCGTTGCATCACCCAAAGAACGCACACTGTTGACCGAGATATCATACCAGTTGTTGCGCAATACACCATAACGTCCCAGGTAGTCACCGTTGCGGTTCGAAGAGTTGTCGGGATAAATGGTAGTAGAAGAAGGAGCTGTCAAGGACTGAGCAGACTCCCAAGAGTTCCATGGCGTAAGGTTATCTCCGAAGTGCTTGATGCGAATGCTATAGTAGCTCACACCGTCCTTATAACAGGTGATTTCGCCTAAGGATGAGCGTAGATTAGTATAGAAAACTGTTTGATCATATCCTGCCCCCACTTTTGTATTATCAGGTGTCACTTTAATTTTTGTGGCATCGCTTGGGTCTAATCCCAAAGTTCCTGCTACAGACGTTGTAGGGATGGTAACCGCTATGTCGCCTGTTGTGATAGTACCAAGCACAGCATCACCTGCCAAAACGTAATAAGCGGCCTCTTTAATCTTGTCGATAAGCAGATCTTTTGTATAAACTGTTGTCTTCTGTCCATTCAGAGTGTAAAGATCTACTGCAGATCCAGCATTCTTAGCCGTGATGGCCAGCTGTACCAGTGTAGTATTCTTAACATTTTGATGATCCACATCGAAGGTGTTCTCATAGCAGTACTTCGGATTATCCGTACCAAACGTTGTGGCAAAAGCACCTGAAGAATATCTATTTAACGAATAAGTGCCACTGCCTTCCCATGTATCATAGCCTATGCTTTTTGCAAAATAGGTACGATATTTTCCTGTGGCAATGTTCAAACCGTCATTTATCTGAGTGTTACCAATGTAGCGAAAAACACCTGCTGTCGCAGGAGCCGTTGCTTGACTCTTCAGATCGCGGAAAGCAGCATCTCCATCAGTAGAGCGAATCAGATAGGTTGTGGGAGCGGTATTATCGAGAATCCAACCAGTGAGTTCCCATGTCAAAGCGTTTGATTCAACCTTAGAATTGGTCATAGAACCAGAGCCTGATTCCATGGTCACTTTGGCCACACCACGCTCTACAAAAATCTGATCAAACGTAGTTCCTGCTTGAGCTTCTGCCTCAGTCTTATAAATGGCTTCGTCAGTAATGGGGACGAGTGTTGTTGTGGTTCCAGCTAATTTCGATGAGGTAGAACCTGAACCACTTGATAGCGGAGCATTAGCCATATAGAACCCTGCTGATGTCATGCCTGCAGCATCGAGAGTGCTGATAGATGTAGTCAGCATCTTGCGGAATGTAGCAAAAGTCGTGGTTCCTACGGTCAAGTCCGTGCTATTTACTGTCAGGCCATTGTCTGTACCTACCGTCAGGATGTTGTTATGATTCAGCACTACCATAGCTCTGTAGCCTGCCACTACCTCTGACGAAACCAATTTAACAACCTTCGTAGAATAATTGGTCACATTATTAGAGGTACCTCCTAACCACGGGGAAGTATTAATGGTGTAGGCGCCAACGAAAGTTGCATCATCTTCCTTAGTTGCATCATTGAAGATAATTAGAGTGGCATTCTTTATAGAATACTCCGTAGGCAAGCCATCGTCATAAGTCACCTGGCCATTATTGTCCGTTCCGCCGGCACGCGTCATTCCAGAAGCAGCCTGTGGCAGGTTAATACCAATGGCAAGATACTTATTACCACCATTCTCACTTGCGGGGACATTGTTCTCCACCACATCATTCTCACTTGAGCAAGCAGTCATCAGCATTCCAGCTGCGAACAATGCTCCAAAAAACATACTTTTTTTCATAATTGTAAAGTTTTAAAAGAGTTAATAAAAAAATATTGAATTAAAAATTTGATTTTTCGAGTTCATTGAGGTTGTGCTTGGCCTCAGGCAGGGTGCTCTGACGCCAGAAGCGCTCAGCAGCCTGACGATCGCCTTGACGTACAGCTAAGACGCCTCGGGCATTAAGCGCCTGAGGCGAAGAACCTGCCTTCGCCAGATAACGGGCCGCTGCCTGCAGATCGTTGCGGTTGAGGGCGATGACAGCCGCATTCAAGTTGGCCGTCTCGTCATCAGGATACATGCGCACCGCCGTCTCGAACACCTCGTTGAAGTCGTGCGAGCCCGGCGTATAAGTGTTCGCCACGAGGAACATCTCGTTAAGCGACAGCTGCTGGGGCTTCTGACGGATAATCTCCTTCGCCTCGTCGATGGTGAAGGGTCGGATGGTATAGCTCACCGTATAGTCGCTGTGGCGCAGAGCCGGGAACACATCCGCCAGCAACTGCTTCCACTGAGCCGGATAGTGCGTCTTCAACTGGCGCTCCTTCTCGTCGGGCAGGGCATCACTCTTCACGATGGCGAGTACCTGAGCGTCACCCTGATCTTTGAGCGCCCGCTCCAAACCTTCCCAATCTTCAGGCGTCGATGCCACACTGAAAAGTCGGGCTGGCAGGTCAATCAGTTGCTGCACATAGTCCTTGAAGGCCTGTGCCCTACCCTCTGCCAGTCGGGCGTTCGAGGCATAGCTACCCTCTGGCGAAGCATAGCCATGAATGCCGATATGGGTAATAGTAATATTCGGATCGCGACGCACCACATTGATGGTCTCCTCCACCTTGCGCAACTCGTCGGCATTGCGACGATAGTCACGACGGATATCGGTTTTATTCACCACGAAGTCGAGATAAGCCTGTCCCTTCAGGTTGCGTGCCTTTTCCTGCTCAGCCTTGGGCTCGAGATAAGCCAGATGATAGTCGGGCTTGTAGGGCTCCACCACAGGCATGGGCACAGGTTCTGGTTCAGGCTCCACAATCACGGGCTCGGGCTGCTTGCCAAACACATAAGCGATGTTTAGCGCCAGCTTTGTGGGACCGAAATAGTTATAGGGCCCACTCTCCAACAGCGGTCCGCACCACTCGTTGGCATACTTGTCGTAGTCGAAGCGTATATAGCCTACACCCAAAGCCGCCTCGAGGTTCCAGTGGTCGGAGAGTCGCCAGGCATGTCCGATGGTGAGTCCGCCTCCCACGTACCAACCCTCATAGTGATTCTCCTTGAGGGTCTTCACGAACGAAATAGGCCAGATGTCGCCACCCACGTTAAACTCGCCACCGAGGGCATGAATACCCGTGAACCATCCGCCAAAGGGCCCTTTGTCCGAGAGCCAGTAGCGATACTCGGGCATGAGCGACCAATGGCGCAGCTTCTTGGTATCTGAAAACTTCCAGGGGTTGAGGCCATAGAACAGCTGGAGTGTCGATCGCTCGCCAACCTTTCCCTCGATACCGAGATTGGGTGTCAGCGTAGCGTCATACAATAGATTATTCTTCAGACTCCATGTCTGTTGGGCATAAGCGGTGCTACCAGCAAACAGCAACAGGGCCGATGCCAAAACAGATTGTAAGGGATTGTTTCGCTTCATCTCTTTAGGTTTTTAATGAGACACGTTCTGCAAATATAGGCCTTTTTAATTGAAAAGGCGGGTATTTTAAAATACCCACCTTAACAATTAACGTCTTTTAACCATTTTCTTCACATTTTCGCCTAATAAGTGTTCAAAAACAAAGTTTTTTATAGTTTTCACGAAAAATCCCTCATCCCTCACATTTTCTTTGGGAAGACCTTTATTTAAAGGGGGTTCACGATGGGAGGGTTGTTTAGAATCCCTCACATAACCCTCACTTATCCCTCACATGATTCCTCTTATGACCTCATAAAGTGTGGCCATAGATGTGAGGGTTAAGGGAGGGATTTGTGAGGGATCATGTGAGGGATGGAAAATGCAAGAACCCTTTATTTAAAGGGCTTGCGACGCTTTCATGTGAGGGATAAGGGGTTTTCGATGAATACTCTGCTATTTTTCTTCAGCAAGAGCCTCTTCGCTTACGAAAAGAGCCTTCAAATTTTCTTACAAAGGCTCTTCTCCTTGAAAACCGCGTCAGAACAGACTTTTTTCGCCTATACTATGAAAAATTTGTTCCATGCCTATGAAAAAAATTTTCCCAGCCTTGGGAACAAAATTTCTCTCAAATAGCAATTTTCCCTGGCTAAGACTGTCTTATTGAAAAATCCACACAAATCTAACGAACAGACACACAAAATGACTAAAAATGATACATATATTTGGAAGTATTAGAAAAAATCCCTACCTTTGCATGCTGAAATAAAAAATCAACTAAAACCCAATATGAAACGTTCAATCATTTCGCTTAGTCTTGCCGTACTTACGGCATTACAGGTTTCTGCCTACAAGAAAGAATCGATAAACATTAATGTGAATGGCAAACAGAGAAATATGGTGGTCTTTACCCCGAATTCGCTGCCAGACAAGTCACCGCTGTTCATCGTTACCCACGGCATGAACCAAGACCCCGAATATCAGTATGATTCAGACAAGATGTACGAAATGATAGACACTGCCAAGTTTGTCATCACCTACCTCAGAAGCGACGGCAACACATGGGATACCGGCGGTTCGAAGGACCAGAACTTCGTGATCAAGGCCATCGACGAGATGAAAAGCCTCTATAAGATTGACACCGACCGCGTGTATTGGTCGGGCTTCTCGATGGGTTCAATGCTCATTCACCATTGCATCAGCAAGATGCAGGACAAAATTGCGGCCTTTGCACCAACCAGCGGCATCCAGTTCTCAGAGCAGCCCTGGAACAACTGCAAGAAGCCCGTCAACCTGCTGGAATGCATTGCTTATGACGACGATGTGTTCGGCTACGAGCAATACGGCATTCATAGCTATATCGAGAACTATGCCAAGCACGACAAACATACCAGATATTCGAAGAAAACCAACTACAAGACCATCAGCAGCAGCTGGTACAACGGCGACTTAGAGCGATGGACCGGTGGCGAAAATGGCGGTGAGGTATGGCTCTACTCCTATCACAACGGCGGCCACTATCCCATGAACCTGAACCGCCATCTGATATGGAACTTCTGTAAGCGCTTCTCACTGAATCAGCCCACAGCCAGAATCACTCAGCCGGAAGGCGAGATTACCCATCTTTATATGGGTCCGAAAAAAGAGGCCGTATTCCCTGACGTCACGGTGGAGGCTACTGCCAAAGCCGCTGTCGGCAATGTGGCAAAAGTGGACTTCTATGACGGCAACACGCTGAAGGAATCGCTATCGGCCGAGCCCTATCAGGCGACACTGACAGCCTTTACAGCCGGAGAACACACCCTTCGCGTGGTGGTAACCGACGATCAAGGCAAGACAGGAGAAACCTGGAGCCTGGTGAACTATGCCACATCGGAAAGCTCCTACAGTCTGATTCAGACGTTCAGAGCCGAGGGCGTGGTGCCACAGAACTGGAGCGTAAGCAATGGCTCGTCGACACGTATAGGTGGCGGACTGCCTTACACCAGTGGCTGTCGCATCCTCAGATTTACCAACGCTACCCGCGACTTTGAATACGGACTACTCGTGCAGAACCCTACAGGCGCGGAGAAAGGGGCATGGGCCAGATTCGGCGACAAGAACGCCCGTTCCACAATGACTTTACACAGCGGACACTATACCCTCAGGTACAGACTGTGTAATTGGAACCGGCCTGAATTCTCACCCGTTACCATCGCAATAGAAAAGACCAACGGAGAGACTGTTGCCTCGCAGGTTTACACGCCTACCGTGAACATCGGCGGCAAAGCAGGCAACCAGTTCTCTGGCGTTAAGGTGCAGAACTTTGAGTTTGATATCCCTGAGACAGACGACTATATGCTCGTTTTCTATACCGATGACGCGAAGAATGCCGATTTTATTCTGTCGCTTGCCAACATTCAGGTCAATGATTTTACTGAAACAGGCATCAAAGGGATTGACAATTTAGCAAATGACAATTTACAATTTGAGAAAGGCTGCTTTGACCTTAGCGGAAGGAAGATCGACGAAAGCAAGATCTCGAACGGATCATTGAAACCCGGTCTTTACATCATCAACCAACGCAAGGTTGTGATAAAGTAAATTTTGCTTCTTGTTTCTTTTGTTTCCAAATATGTTTACGCGACACATGTTTATAAGAATGTGTTGGGCATTTTTTGGTTTTTGTTTGTACCTTTGCAGCCAAATTACAGCTAAGATTGAAATGAAGAAGTATTTTGCAGCCTTTTTTGCATTGGTTAGCGTAACGGCTACCCAAGCCGCAACGGTTAAATTAACAGTCAGCGACACCCGCTATCAGACGATAACAGGCTTTGGTGCTGCCTGCTGCGACGGTGCCATGTGTCCGTTTGGTAATGATACGAACCCCGTCAAACTGCTCTATGGCGCGGAGTCAAAGATCGGACTGAACATCATGCGTATGGAAATCTCGCCGAATTTCGTAGGCGATGTCATCGTCAAGGAGTGGGGTAATTATGATACGCCCTACGACTGGAAAGGTTCTCTGCCATCAGCCAAGATCGTAAAGCAGCGTGGTGGTATCGTCTTTGGTACCCCTTGGTCGCCCCCAGGCGATTACAAGACCAATGGTACGGCGCAGGGTGGAAAGTCTGATTCTCAGGGAAACCAACGTGGTGAGTTGCGTAAGGACTGTTATGAAAAATTCTTCCCTTGGCTGAACTCGTTCTTGGAATATATGAAGAAGAACGGTGTCGATGTTGATGCCGTCTCGATCCAGAACGAGCCCGATTGGTGGGTCGACTATTCCGGTTGTCTTTATACACCAGAGCAACAGCTGGACCTTGTGAAGAACTATGCCCACCTGCTGGACCGTGAGACCTATAAGGGTGTGCGTCTGATCAGTGCCGAGCCCTTGGGTTTTGATCCCAAATACAGCAATAAGCTCTTGAACGACCCTGTGGCCCGTGAGCAGATTGACATCATCGCCGGACACCTTTATGGTCACCCGCCCCTTAACGATGGCAACATGAAGGATGCTGCCGTTCTCGCTGAGAAATACGGCAAAGAGGTGTGGATGACGGAGCACTCCGTCACCGATAACATCGACCGCCTGCCCAACTGGGAGGAGCAGTTGACTTTCGCCAAGGAGCTCAACGAGTGTATGAATGCCGGCTGCACAGGCTATATCTATTGGTATATGCGTGCCCATTGGGCTTTCGTGGGTACGGGTGAGGCCAAGTATAATCCTGGCAACACCAAGAACAAGCTATTGCCCCGTGCCTACGTGATGTCGCATTTCTCGAAACATGTCACAGGTTCCACCCGTCTGAAAATGTCGGGTTTCGTCATCAAAACGGATTATGCGCTCCAGTCGTCAGCCTATATCAAAGGTGATTCACTCATCGTGATGGCTATCAATGCCTCGAAGAATTCGCATGAGATCGATCTCAAGCTGCCCTATAAGGTGAGAAGCGGCATACACCTGATCTCAACAGGCAATGAGACAGATAAACTTTGTCAGGAGTCGCCCATCGCCATCGAAGAGGCAGTGGATGAAATAACCCTCGACTATCCCGCCTATAGCCTCAACACTTATATCTTCACGATCGACAATAGCAATACAGCCATCCAGGAACTGAAGTCCACAAAAACAGACGACCGCAAGACCTATTACGATCTGCACGGTCGCCGTTTGGAAACGCCTTCCGGTCTGTGCATCGAGAAATGTGGCGATGGCACAACCAGAAAGGTATTCTTAGAGTAAGTGACTTAGAAGTTCTTACGAACGCCCTGCCACTCGGGGAATTTCATCTTCAGGTATTCGTCATCGAGGAAGAGGGCGGACTGTCCAACTTGGCCCTTCAGCTGCCAGTCGAGCCACTTCACCACCGCTTTGGCGTAATTGCCGCCATGCTTCTCGTAATAGGTGCCGCTGTGGCCATCCTTCGAATTCAACATTACCACAGGGATATTGTCGGCAATGCGCTCGTAGTCCTTCTGAGCATTGGCATAGGCGATGTCACCCTGACCGCCAATCATATAGAACATCGGCTGGTGCAGGTTCTTCAGTAACTCCTTCGTCGTACCCATCATCTCCATATCGCCGATACCAGAGTTCAGCATCACGCAGGTCTTGATGCGGGGATCGTAGGCCACACCCAACACCTGGGCACCGCCACACGACTGTCCCATCGCTGCCACATGATCGAGATTCAGACAATGATAGTATTCAGAGCCGGCTGTGGCATTCTGCTCCGTAAGCCAGTCAAGCACCTCGAGTAACATCTTCGGATAGGTTCTGAAAGGCTGTTCTGCCGGCTGTTTCTTATTCTTCTTGGCTTTCTTGGCAGCCTCTTCACGCTGCTTGGCCTGCTGCTCCTGCTGAGCCTTTCGCTCTTCAGCTGTCATCGGCAGAATCTTCTCGCCATTAGCCATGATCACATCGCCCTTGGTATCAGGATAAGAGGATCTGAGTACACCACGCCACTGAGCCATCACGTCGGCCTCGTCGTAGGGACCGATGGCAGCTGCCACATAACCGTAGGAGGCCACCTCGCTCAACAGCAGGCGCATCTCCACATTGTGATTAAAGCAGGCACCGTTGGCATAAACAATCACAGGCAGACAGCCCTGCTTGGCTACCACCTCCTTCAAGTTCTGAGGACGATACACAGTAAAGCCAGGACACCCAGCATCACCTACCACTTCCGACTTGAAGGGGCCTGTACCACCTTCTTCCACTACTTGTCTTTGAGTTGTCTGGGCATTTGTCAGCCCCACACTTGCAGCGACCATCATCGCTGTCATGAATAGTTTCTTCATATCAGTTATAGTTTTATGATTCGTCCGGCAAAAGTACGAATTATTTCGTTATCTTCCAAATTTTGAAGCAGAAATTATGAACGCCTCTTTTTTTTCATCATTTTTTGCTTTATTGAGGGAAAAATTGTAAATTTGTAGCCAAATTAAAAAAGATGATGAAAAGAATCATAACTGCATGTATCGTATGCTTCCTCTTGACGGGGTATGCAAGTGGACAACAGAAGAAGTCTATTATTAATAATGCGCCATGTGGCCCTGTACCCACGGATAACCAGTTGCGGTGGCAGGACATGGAAATGTACGCTTTCATCCATTACTCGCTGAATACCTATACTGACCAGGAATGGGGCTTCGGCAATGAAGATCCGAAGTTGTTCAACCCCTCCAACCTCGACTGTCGGCAATGGGCACGTGTCTGCAAACAGGCTGGCATGCGAGGCATCATCTTTACGGCTAAACATCACTGCGGATTCTGCATGTGGCCTTCGAAATATACGGAGTATTCGGTAAAGAACGCGCCTTGGAAAAATGGCAAGGGCGACGTGGTACGTGAACTGGCAGATGCCTGTCGCGAGGAGGGGCTGGAGTTCGCTGTCTATCTCTCACCGTGGGACAGAAACCATACTGAGTACGGACGACCTGCCTACGTCACCTATTTCCGCAACCAGCTGCGCGAACTGCTGACGAACTACGGCGACATCTTCGAGGTGTGGTTCGACGGTGCCAATGGTGGCGACGGCTGGTATGGCGGTGCTAACGAGACGCGCAAAATAGACCGTACAACGTACTACGAGTGGCCCGAGACCTACCGCATGATCCGTGAACTGCAGCCCAAGTGTCTTATTTGGAACGACGGCAGCGACCGCGGTGACCTGCGCTGGGTAGGCACAGAGGCCGGCAACATCGGCGAGACAAACTGGAGCCTGCTGAACCACGATGGTGAAGTGACCTGGCCCATGCTACACTACGGTTTGGAGGATGGCGACTCGTGGGTGCCTGGCGAGACGAACACAAGCATCCGCCCGGGCTGGTTCTACCACGAGACAGAGAACGAGCACGTCAAGAGCCTGTCGAAACTGATGGACACCTATTATAAATCGGTGGGGCGCAACTCAACGCTCTTGTTAAACTTCCCCATTGCTCCCAACGGGCGTATCCATCCTACGGACTCGCTGCGCGGCATCGCCTTCAAGAAAATGATTGACGAGGTGTTCAAGACTGACCTGACCAAGACGGCGCTGCAAACGCCACTGAACATTCCAAAAAGGCAGGAAGAAGATGCCCTAGCTCTCGAAAAAGCCTGGGGTAGTGGAAGGCTTATTGATTTCCTGAAGCCCACCGAGTTCAACCGCTTTGTGGTGGAGGAGGATATTCATTACGGACAGCGTGTGAAGAAGTTTTCGCTGGAGGCAGAGGTCGATGGGAAGTGGGTGCCCTTGAAGGATGAACTCGTAGATAACGGTGACGGCCTCACCACCATCGGTCATCGCCGTATCATCTGCTTCCCCACCGTCACCGCCACACGTCTGCGCTTTACTGTCCTTGATTCCAAGTGCGATCCTATCATCAAGCGTATCTCCGTCTTTTTGGCACCTGAACTGACGGCCGACATCCCTGACTGCGGTGAGAAGCGCAGTAGCAACCTACACTATTTCTTCAGCAGTCCCAAGCAAATGATGATCGATTGGGAGCTGGAACAGACTTTCACCGCCTTCCGCTATCTGCCTCCGCAGAGTTCAAAAGAGGGTACCATTACTCACTATACTCTCTGGGCATCAACCGACTGGGCAAACTGGACGAAAGTGGCCTCAGGCGAGTTCTCGAACATCGTCAATAACCCCATCTGGCAAACCATCAAGTTTGCACCCGTCAAAGCTAAGATTCTTCGCCTAGATGCCGACCGCCTCGCTGATGGTGAAAGAATGGCGTTCAGTGATTTCGAAGTAGTAACTCAATAAATAAAACATCATAACTAACAAAATGAAGAAAATCGCTATTCTCTCTTTCGCTCTCAGTGCTTGGATAAGCACTATGGCTCAATCCACATCAACGCTATTCGACAAGGGTTGGCAGTTTACGCGCGAGGGAAAGACCACCACGGTGGACTTGCCCCACGACTGGGATATTTACGAGGCGCCTAATCCATCGACTGGTGCAACGGGCACTGGTGGCGGTTGGTATCCTGGCGGTAAGGGCGAATACCGTAAGACATTCAAAACGCCCGATGCTGAGGTCGTAAGGCTCCACTTCGAAGGCGTTTACCAGAAAGCGGAAGTTTTTATCAACGGGCAAAAGGCAGGACAACATGCCTATGGCTACACACCCTTCACAGTCGACATCACCCCATATTTATATAAGAATAAGCGCGACAACGAAGTGGTGGTCAAGGTGAACAACTCTGAGCAGCCCAATTGCCGTTGGTATTCTGGCTCAGGCATCTACCGACACGTATGGCTGCTGACGATGCCCGCGATGCATATCGCTGAAAACAGTGTCGCCATCACGACACCCGAGGTCAGCAACAAGCAGGCAAAGGTCGATATACAAATATCGATTGTAAACGAGGTGAAACGCCCTTGTCAGATTGACGATGTCGAAGTATCCTTCAAGGGTGGGAACTTCACTATGACGCCACAATCAGAAGAGATGAAGCGGATATTTAAGGAGAAGTACAGCTCCTTTAATAGCACCGGGTCAGCTCTCTGCGGCATGAGTTTCACCATTGATCAGCCCCGTCTTTGGTCACCTGACGATCCCTATCTCTATGAGGCCACCGTCAAACTGAAGGAGAAAGGACAAGTCATCGACGAGAAAACGATGAAGTTCGGCATCCGTTCGTTTTCCTTCGATGCTAAGAAGGGCTTTGTCCTCAACGGCAAGCCGCTATTGATCAATGGCGCCTGCGTGCATCACGACGATGGTGTTTTAGGGGCAATGGCCTTCGATGCTGCTGAGATCCGTAAGGTGAAGCTGATGAAAGAAGCCGGCTTCAATCTGATCCGTACCTCGCATAATCCTACAACTCGCGCATTCCTCGATGCCTGCGACTCTCTGGGCATGTTGGTGATCGGTGAGGCCTTCGATGGCTGGCGAACAGCGAAGACCCCCTACGATTACTCTACCCTCATCGACTCCTGCTATCGTCAGGATATCTTCGCCATGGTGCTGCGCGACCGCAACCATCCCAGCATTATCTCGTGGAGCATCGGCAACGAGGTCATCGAACGCAAGGATATCCGTGTGATTACCACCGCCCGTCAACTGAAACAGGCCATCCTGCAGATGGATAACACGCGCCCTGTGACAGAGGCGCTTTGTGCCTGGGACAGAGATTGGGAAATCTACGACCCACATGCTGAAGTGCTCGATGTGGTGGGCTATAACTATATGATTTTCAAACACAAGACCGACCACGAGCGCGACCCCAAACGTATCATGTGGCAGACGGAGAGCTACCCTCGCGATGCTTTCAAGAACTGGGCACTGGTGCAAGACTATCCCTACATAGTAGGCGACATCGTCTGGACGGGCCTCGACTATCTGGGTGAGAGCGGTATCGGACGCTATTACTACGAGGGTGAACGACCAGGTGAACACTATGTCGATGGTGGCCAACCCGACTGGCACGGTGCCTATTGCGGTGATGTGGACATCACGGGTTGGCGCAAGCCTATCAGTCACTATCGCGAGATGTTGTGGAAAACCACCGTGGACATGCCAGAGCACGAATGGAAGGATGGCCAGATGAGTTCCACGCCAATAGATGATGATGGTTTATATATAGCCGTAAAGGAGCCTGATGGCTATCACGGAAAGATTCATCAGACCGCTTGGAGCGTATGGCCTACATGGGAATCGTGGAACTGGGCTGGAAGTTGCGACCCAAAGGGCGCAACTATTTCCTCCTGGGAAGGAAAACCTATCGAGGTGGAAGTCTACACGAAGGATCCACAAGTTAAGCTCTTCCTCAACGACAAGCTCATCGGTACCCAAAATGTCAATCGTTCTACGGAGTTCAAGGCGGTCTTTACCATGCCTTACGAAGCAGGAACACTACGTGCTGAAACTTGTTGGGGACGCATCAAAACACTCAGTACTGCAGGTGAGCCCGCTCGTCTGCGCCTCACTCCTGATCGCCGTATCATCACTGCCGATGGCCAGGACTTGTCGTTTATCACCATTGAGGTGGTTGACCGCAATGGCAATGTCTGTCCTGATGCTGCCATCCCATGTGAGGCTATCGTGAAAGGGCAAGGCAGTCTGTTGTCATTTGCCTCTGCTGACCTGAAAGACCGCGAACCGTACACATCACCAAAGGTCACCACTTGGAAAGGGCGTGCTCTCCTCGTTGTGCGCAGCACCAGCAAGAAAGGAACTGCACAAATCAGCATTAAAAGCAGCCTACCAACATCAACGCTTAACATCATCTGCACAAAATGAGAAAAATATTCTTAATTATAGTATCAGTCCTTATAGTAACAGCACAGGCGCAAACGGCTCATGACTGGGAGAATCCCGCCGTACTGAGTATTTATAAACTGCCTTATCATGCCACATTGCAACTGCCCTCGAAATGGAAGGATTGTAAGGAGATTGTTAGTCTCGACGGGCAGTGGAAGTTCCATTGGTCGAAAGATCCGGACTCGCGCCCCGTAGATTTTTATAAGAAAGACTATGACGTTAGTTCATGGGCAGAAATTACCGTGCCAGGCAATTGGCAGCTGCAGGGCTACGGAAAACCCATCTACGTGAACATGCAATACCCCTTTCACCGCGACCGCCCCAGCGTGACGGGAGAACCGAATAAAGACTGGTATGCCTACGACCATCGCAACCCCGTGGGGTCATATGTCACGTTTGTCGATGTCACCAAGGATATGCTCTCCAAAAACCTGATTCTGCACTTCGGTGGCGTGCATTCGGCTTTCTATGTATGGGTGAATGGAAAGAAGGTGGGCTACAGCCAGAACTCGATGTCGCCGGCAGAGTTTGACGTAACGAAATTCATGCGAGTAGGCAAGAATAAATTGGCTGTGGAGGTCTATCGCTGGAGCGACGGCTCGTACTTGGAGTGTCAGGATATGTGGCGACTCTCGGGCATCTTCCGCGAGGTGCAGCTTTGGGTGCGCCCGTTGGTACATATCGCCGACTATAAAGTGGAGGCTGTACCCAATGCCAACTTCTCGAAGTACACGGTTTATGCGAAGGTTTCAGTCTGCAATACAGGCAAGAAAACCGCCAAGAACCTGTTGGCTCAATTGGAGATTGGTTGCGCTGAACTCTATGGCGTCAATACCAATCCAAACCATCGCAATGTTACCAATTGCCGTATTTCCAAACTTCCCGCTGGCGATACCATTACTGTTGACCTCACTTCCGATTTTAATAACCCTCACCTTTGGTCGGCGGAGAAACCCTGGCTCTATCCCTACAGCGTGAAATTGCTTGGTATGAAAGAAAGCAAAAACGATGAGCGTTTCGACTATCATTTCGGCGTGAAGCGCGTGGCGTGTGTGGGTGAAGTGTTCAAGATTAATGGTAAAAATGTAAAGCTGCGTGGTGTGAACCGTCACGACCATCATCCTATTACTGGCCGCTATGTGGACGATGAAACCTATGAGCAGGATATCACGCTGATGAAGCAGGCGAACATCAATTTCCTGCGCACCTCGCATTATCCTGACCGTGAATATCTGTATGAACTCTGCGATCGCTGGGGTATCTATGTGATGGACGAGGCGAATCAGGAGAGCCACGGTTATGGCTATGCCAACAAGGTGATGGGCGAGGATCCAGAATGGAAGGATGCCCATGTGGATCGTGCCGTCTCGTTGGTTCAGCGCGACAAAAACCACCCCAGTGTCATCTTTTGGAGTCTCGGCAACGAAGGCGGCGTAGGACCCAATATGAAAGCGATGCGTGAAGCTGTCGTCGCCCTCGACACCATCGCCCTACCTTTCTGTGACACCGATAGAAGTCAAAGTGATATTTATGATGATGGTTATCTGACGCCCGACAAATTGAGAACAGAAGCCCAGAAGATTACTGACCGTCCCTTCATGATGCGCGAATATGCCCACGCCATGGGAAATTCGGTTGGTAACTTCCAAGAGTATTGGGACGTCATCTATGCTGATAGCAGCATCTGTGGTGCTGCCATCTGGGACTGGGTGGATCAAGGGCTTATTAAAAATGATAATGGTCTCGAGTTCTTTGCCTATGGTGGTGACTTTGGCGACCAGCCCAACGACGGTCCATTCTGTATCAATGGCCTTATCGCTCCTGACCGCAAGCCTCATCCCCACTATTACGAGGTGCAGCATGTGTATCAACCTTTGACGTTCGTCAGGGAATCCAACGGAAACATCCGCATCATCAACCGCGATAGTTTTACTGACCCAAGCGAGTATGACATCACCTGCGACACCATCACCTGCGATGGCGAATATCTGCTGAATGTGGCTGCCCGCCTAAAGGATGACAAGCCTTGGGCAAAGAAAGGCTTTGCTGTAGCCAGCGAGCAGTTTGTACTCAAAGCGTATAGTTTCCCTTGTGATGAAGTGCCCAATAAGAAAGTCTCTGCAAAGAATATCACCATCGTCGGAAATGCCATTACTTCGTGGATTGTCGATGGCCAGGAGATGCTGCAAGCCCCCCTCGAGCCTTATTTCTGGAAACCCGAGAACGACAACCAGCATGCCGCCCGGTTTGCCCAGCGCACAGCTGTGTGGAGAGAAGCAAGCGATGTCACAGTGAACTACACCATCATCGACGAACGCAGTATCAAGGTCGATGTAGACTACCATCCCAAGGGTACTAACAAGCCTGTAATTCCCAAGTTTGGTATGCGTATGCGTCTGCCTGCCGACATGACTCAAATTGAATATTACGGACGAGGCCCTTGGGAGAACTACCCCGACCGCAAGCGCAGCGCTTTCCTCGGGCAATACAAGATGCCACTTTCAGAATTCGAAACGGAGTATATTCATCCGCAGGACAACGGCTGCCGTACGGATGTGCGTTGGTTCAAGATAGGCAATGATAAAAGCTCGCTTCGTATCAATGGTCTTCAACCGCTCTGCATCCGCGCCTGGGACTATGGTGAAGAAGATTTAGAACCCGCCAAGCATCCCCAGGATATCCAGCGGGGACGCTTTGTCAATCTGAATATCGACCTGAATGTTCATGGTGTTGGTGGCGTTGACACTTGGGGTCAGCGCACGCTACCCCAATACACGATCGATGGCAACAAGCCCTACCATTACTCCTTTATTCTGACTTTCTTCCCGTTCAAAATATAGATTCCCTTCCGTAATGCAGGAGATGCTGAGGACGGATTGAATACGGAGACCTTACGCCCCTGGAGGTCATAGATGGCATTGCTAATTGTCGATTGTGAATTATCAATTGCATTGATGCCTGTTTCGTTATAGCTATTGGCAGTCAGGATAAGCTGACCGACGATGCAATCGCTCCATTCTGAGGCAGCGGAATAGACAGCAATGGTATAGGCACCTTGCTCCGTAATGTCAAACTCGAAAAGCTGCTGCTCCGGACTGCTAAAATTGTTGGATGCCACATTGCCGATGTTGATGGTCGGCATGTAGGTCTGACTGGCAATGCTGCTGCCCGTAGGCTTCTCGATATTCAGTTCCACAGAACCAAAATCCGACATGTTCCAGTTGCAGATCTTATACTTCAGCGTATAGTGACCGGGAGCCAGATTCAGTGTCGTACCACCGTCGGAAAGGCCGTATTTGGCCCAGCCCTGATGAATGCCTCCGCTGATATTGCGAAAGTAGAGTCCATAGTTGAATCCGCGTGAAGCCCCTGTAAATTGCAGGACGCGGCAGCCTTGTGAGTAACCGTTGCTATAGCCTGTTCGACGTTCCTTACTATCGTAGGTGGTCCATCCGGCAGGTAGTGCGCCTCCTTCAGAAAATTCCGATGATAGGGTCAGCGTTGTCGGAGCCTGTAGCGTCACCTCGACGGAAGCGGTGCTCGTCTCCCCGTCATTGTCTGTGGCTATGGCCTTCAGCGTGTGCTTGCCAGCTTTGGCACCTGTCAAAGTAGCCTCGTAAGGCTTGGAAGTACAAGTAGCAAGCAGTGTCGTACCGTCATAGAACTCCACCTTTTCCACCGTGCCGTTGGAGTCGTCGGCAGTGGCAGTGATGGTGATGTCAGGGAATACAGCACTACCGGCAGGCGCAAAGCTGATGAGCTTGCCACCTGTTTCAGGCGCAATGATCTTGACGTTGGGCGAAGTCTTGTTGAGCGAATACTTCTTACAGAAGTTCCAGATCTCCTTACCCGTATATACCTGCTTCTCCTTACAAATCCAGTGACCCTTGCCTGCCAACTCCAGCAGTTTGACTTCGACGCCGTCGTTGCCGGGACCCCAGGTGTGCATCTTGGCACCGCTGAAGCCATTATAGTTGCTGACGGTCTTAGCTGTCGTAGGACAGCCATTATGTTTAATCCACACGTTCAGTGCAGGCTGCGCAGTACTGAAGGCACACACGTCATCGCTCGTTCCATGGATATGGAGGATAGGTATGGGGCGTAATCCAGCTTTTGGCGTCACCACTGACGGACCACTGCAGGGGACAAATGCGGCAATCTGGTCGGACATCTTATTGATGGCGTTGTAGGTGAGCATGCCGCCCATGGAGAAACCGCCCAGATAGACGCGGTTGCGGTCAATCTTGTACTGCGTCACCATCTTCTCGATGATAGCCTTGAGGAAGTTGATGTCGCTATCGCCGCCGGTGTCCCAAGCCTTATTAATGCCATTGGGAAAAACGCAGATGAACTTGGCGGTATCGCACACGGACTCCATACTGACGTTGTCATTCTTGAACTCGCTGTTCTGCATCCAGTTGGCGTCTTGGTTATAACCGTGACAGAAGATGAGCAACGGACGATTCTCGCCAAGGTTCTTAGGTACAATTTTATTATACGAACGGCTAGTACCGTTGACAGTGATGTTGTCGGCTTTCACCGATAGCATACCTGCCGTAAGCAGGAGAAGTAAGAAAATAATCTTTTTCATAAAAATGATACTTTTCTATTACATTACATATTTCTTTCCATTATGGATAATGACACCACGGTGGGAAGCATTGACACGCTTACCATGAAGATCATAAATGGGTTGGTCGGAAACTGAGACACGGACACTTTGAATAGTCGACGGTGTCGCTAGGGGCAGGACTTCGTCAGACAATGGGCAGGAAGCATAACTCACCTCGCCAGAACCCAGGAACGTCACCACGCCTTGTCCCTCAATCAGCAACGGCAGATTGGCAGGTACGATTGTGGCAGCCACAGGTGTCAGGTCATCAGTCAGCGTATAGACGTTAATGCCGTCAGGCACTACGGCTTGGAAGGGCAGTTGTACGATGTGCTGACCATTGACTTCACAGGTATAAAAAGCCTCAGTAGCTGTGAATGCCTGGGCAGGATGGAAAAGACCGAAGCGTTCGTCGACGACCAGCGATGAACAGACACCATCTTTTACAACATTCGTCCCCGACAGTTCGCTGTCGCCAGACACATAGACTACACGATTACTCTGCTCTAACCACGGCAAGGTAGCGGGCAAACCAGTGACAGCAGTCATGTCGATGCTGGTACAGCAAGGATCTGTCGAGAAGTCAAGCACATAACTGTCATCGGCCACATAGGCACCACTCAGCGTTCCTGCATAAGTCATATTTCCGCTTGTCAGGTAGACATCACCAAAGTTGATAGTCAGGTGCGAATAGGTGTTGTCGCAGGTCAGCGAAAGCAGACCGATACAGCCGTCAGGGAGTGTTGCCGACGAGAGGTCGAACACCAATTCAAAGTTCTCGCCCTGACTCATATCCAGACGAGCATACTCATGGGTGGCAACTTTACCCTTGGCATTCACATAATATAACGTAGGTTTGCCTGCCGTCAACGAACCTGTCGTCGTCACCTTCTTTATCTGCATTACCAATTGGGTGTAGTGGTCATCCAATTCTATATAACCATTGGCTGTTGTCTTACGGCTGGAAATGAGTGGATTATCGCTATCAAACTTCTTTCCCGTCTTGTTCGACAGTTTGTAGGTAGTACCGAAAGATGAGTTGGTGGTCTTCATGTCATCTAAGAGCGACCGCTCAAAATAGCTGACACTGCCCGTCATATCAGAAGGCTGGCGGTCGCGTGACTTGACAAACATTACTGTCGCCACGCTCTGAGCAGCAACGGAAGCCATTGGGCGACAAGTCTCGGTTTCAGGTGTCAGCTCCGTCTTCGTGAAATTCTGACTCTTATCCGTTATCCGAAGCTCACCTTGTTGGGTATAGAATGGCAGGTCAAACGTCAGGTTTATTGCGTTGTCTGCAGCATTGGCCATGACAGCAACAATGGTATCTCCTGTCTGTGACAGATAGGCAGATCCTTCAAGACCGCCACCGAATGTGGCATCGATGCGCGTCATGCCTGTGACGAACTTGGCAAAGTGGGCCATTACGTAACCACGCTTCGTGATGGTACCGTTGGAAGTACCATTCTGACCGTCGCCCAACATGGCATAAAACCGTTTGCAGGCATAGTGCACCCAGGCGTTGAAATCGCCCAACATACAGGTGTTGATGGCGGTGAAGAAGTTGAAGAAGTCTTTCGAGAAGTCGAAATTGCGACTCGTCGGCTGATTCTCGTTCCAGTTGATGAGATACTCCGTCATCCATATCTCCTTGCCTTTCTTGGCGAGATTCTTATAAGCCGAGCCGATGCCACCGTACTGATGTCCGCCATAGATGTCGAAACAGTCGAGAACGTCGGTCTTGTTGAGATCATTAACGTAACCGTCAGAACAACCTATCGACTCTGGGGTAATAATCTTGCAACTGATCTGTCGTCCGTATGTCTTTACAAACTCAGCCATCTCACTGGTCGTCCACTTACAACCGGCATAGGTAGGCGTCCAGTCTGGCTCATTCTGGATGGAAATCGCATCCAGCTCCACACCGTTTTTACGCAAGTACTGCACGTATTTCTCCAAGTATGCAGCATAGTCGGGCCAGTTTTCCTTTTTCAGAGAGCCCACAACACCATTGTCGTTTTTACCATCAACAGAATTATTGGTTTTCCACTCCTTGGGCTGTCCCCAAGGCGATGCAAAAATGGTGATACCAAGCTTCTTTGCCAATTTTGCTGTAGCCAGCGACTGACTCCACGAACTTTCGCCGATAGGCAGATAGAGGCGCATAATGTTACAACCCAAGGTGCTTGTCGGTCCCCATACCTTTTTGATTTCGGATTCCGACATGTGGTTATAGCCGAACTGAGGTGAACAGACAAAGCCACCGAAGCCTGTAATACGCTGATGTGTATTGGTCGCATCGAGTTTTACCGTGACTCTCTGTGACTGTTGGGCGCTCATCGTGATACACGAGAGCAAGGTAATAATAGCAAGTGTCTGACGTTTCATATTCTGTTTTTTTACTTAGTATACCCGTAGGGAGGATTCTCATACATGGAGATGGGAATGACATACTGCATCATCTCGTCGAGGTTATGCACGGGATGCTCCACGTCCTGTGGGATGGGACGGTGCGAGAAGGTCTGGAAGTAGAGCAGGCAGGCATCACGCCACCACTCTGCATCGCGGGCTTGAATACGGAGCTTGCGCTGCACCTCATCGAAACGCTGACGGTCCACATAGGGCTGCATGGCGTCCCATACGGTCAGGAATCGACGGGCCTCGTGCACACCATCGTCGTATTTGTGGCACAACTCGTCCCAGAAAGTGCGTCCGCTCTTCATGCGATGATCCCAAGGCACATGGTGGAACCAAGCCAAAAGGTTTTCAGGACAGGTGTTGATATCATTATACAGACGACTGAGTTCCTCGGGATACTGCTTGACGTTAGCCGAACCTGTAAGGGTGCGGTCGAAGCCCAATCCGATGCTGTCTGCACGATGGTAGTAGGGAGGAGTCCAGTCTGCGCGCAGGCCCTTGGGGCTGTACCAGGGTTCTGGACCGTAGTGATGGGTACCGGCAAAGATATGGTGGATGCCCAACGGCATCATATAGCTGACACATGCCTCGTGACTGTCCATCATCAATTGCTTCACTGGACTTATCAGCCTTTCCTCGCCCGAGAACGTCTGGCGCAGCCATTCCTCCGCAATCTGTTCCGATGTCAGGGCGGGGTTCCATGCCAGTCGTCCGAAAGCATACCAGTTGGACTGTGCGAAGTGATGTCCGCACCAGTTCGTATCGTCGCCGATATTGGCTACACCAGCCATCGCTTTCAGACTGGTAGGCTTCACAAACGAGAAGAATTCCTTCCACATCGGGGCGAGGTAAACCAGATGGTTGGCAGCGCCCAGATACTCCTGTGTAATCTGGAACTCCACCATCATCGGTGTCTTCTGCAGCGAGGTAAACAGCGGACTGTATGGTTCGCGAGGCTGGAAGTCCACAGGGCCGTTCTTAATCTGGATAATCACGTTGTCGGCAAACTGACCGTCCAACGGCATAAACTCCAGGCAGGCCTGGTTGGCACGATCGGGACTCTGGGGCGCATAGACGAAGGCACGCCACATTACAATGCCCTTATATGGCTTCAGAACCTTGCCCAACATATTGGCACCATCGGCATGCGTCCTTCCGAAGTCCTGCGGACCTGGCTCACCCTCTGAGTTGGCTTTCACGAGGAATCCGCCAAAGTCGGGAATCATCTTGTAGATTTCGTTCACCTTGTTCTTCCACCAACTGACGACGTCGGCATCAAGCGGGTCGGCAGTTTTCAGCCCGCCCACCTTGATAGGCGAAGCGAAGTTGATGGACAGATACACGCGGATGCTATAGGGACGCAGCTGGTCGGCTATCATCTTGACTTTCTGTAAGTTTTCGGTCGTCAACGCTTCGGGCTTTGCGTTCACGTTGTTCAGCACCGTACCGTTGATGCCGATAGAGGCATTGGCACGGGCGTACATCTTCATCCGTTCCGGATCTGGATTAAGAAAAATGCTCCTACCCGCAAATCCTCGTTCTATGGTGCCATTAGGATTATCCCAGTGGTTCAGTATGCGAAGGTCATATGCCGGTTGCTCCCTGATGTCGAGCCCCGTGGTAGCCTGTCCCGTCTGCTGGAGGCGCAACAGGTGGAAGGCGCCGTAGAGCAGCCCTGCGTCGTTAGCTGCCGTTATGGTTATCTTTTCGCCCATGCTCTTGATGGTATATGCGTCGCCGGGCATACCCTTCTGGCGTTTCAGCACCACCGGACCGTCCTGCCAGTAGGTTTGCAGTTCCGTCATAGCCGTACATTTCACACCTGTCACCGTAGCAGTCGTGCCGCTCTTCTCCAGTCGTAACCACAGACGGCAGCCGTCCTCGTTTGTAGCAGCCACGCTCCATACCGCCACCAGCAGCATGAGTGCAGAAATCATGATTCTCTTCATATCTTGATATAATAAAAAACAGTTGCAAAGATACAAAAAAAACATGCATCAATTATCTATGATTGTTGCATGTTTTTTTATATATGTCTCAACTAGCGTGTTTTACAACTTTTTGGACGTCGTACACTCGTTGACCAGATACACAATGCTCATATACGGAATGCCCGTATTCGTTTCCAGACCAATCTCACAGGTACGGCTGTTCGAATAACCCACCTCGATATGGTTGGCCTCGATCTGCGGACGCAGCTTGCGCAAGCCATATTTGTTGAGCTCCGGGAAGGTGAAGCCTCTATCGCCAGCAAAACCGCAACAGCCCACACCCTCAGGCAGGAAGACATTCGTAGAACACATCTTGGCGAGGTTGATGAGATCGTCGGCCACACCCATCTGTCGTGTAGAACACGTGATATGCAGGGCGATAGGACGATCGATGGGATGGAAGTCGAGACGAGGCACGAGATACTCCATGATAAACTCAGCGGGCTCGTAGAGCTTCATCTGCTTCATTACCTTGCGCATACGGTGCAGACACGGACTCTGGGCACAGAGCACAGGATACTTGCCCTGCTCGGAGGCTTCCCATAAGGCTGCTTCCAATTCAGCACTCTTGCGGTCGGCAATGTCGAGCATACCCTTCGATTCCCAGATCTGTCCGCAGCACATCTTCTCCATACCCTCTGGGAAGATGACCTCGTAGCCGGCCTTTGCCATCAACTGGATCACCTCGTCTACAAGGTCGTGGATCTTGCCGCCTTGCTTCGACTGTCCCATGGTCTGATTGATACAGCTGGGGAAATAAACGACCTTGAGAGGTGAGTGTTCCTCTTCTTTGTGAGGGATCGACTTCTCGATGATGAACTGCGTAAGGTCGGACTTCTTGGGCTGGCGCTTCTTCTTCGGCATTGCCGTCGTCCAAAGTGGCATACCCATCTTGTTCATCGTACGACAGACGGTTGTCATCAGCGTAGGACCTAAGGTGACGTGGGCTGCATGGGCCACATCGAGCACCACGCGCAAGCCTGACTTGATGCCTGCCATATGATTGGCAGCAAATTCGCCCACCTGATAGCCCAGCGTACTGCGATTCATATCCAGTTGTCGGATGAGATGTGTCAGCTCGCCCGTGTTGATCTTCATCGGACACGAGGTGGAGCAGAGACCGTCCGTCGCACAGGTCTGGTCGCCATAGTATTTATATTGCTTGCGCAACTTGGCAACACGTTCGGGATTCTCGCCCGTAGTCTCGAGATAACAGATCTCACGTTGTATGGCGATTCGCATACGGCTTGAGAGGGTGAGGCCACAAGACATACAGTTCACCTCGCAGAAGCCGCACTCGATACACTTGTTGGCACGCTTCACCTGTTCGATGGTCTCCTTGGCCGTCGAGAGCTTGGGATCCATCAGGTAATGTCCGCCATCAGGCACACTCTTGAAGTCGTAGTCGAGCACAGGCAGGGGTTTCAAGCATTTGATGAAGCACTCGGGATCGTCATTGAAGATCACACCCTGGTTCAGCAGTCCTTCGGGGTCGAAGATGGCCTTCAGTTCCTTCATCACCTCATAGGCCTTCTCACGCCACTCGTACTTCACGAAGGGGGCCATATTGCGGCCTGTGCCATGTTCCGCCTTCAGCGATCCGTCGTATTCCTCGACGACGAGTTTGGCCACATCGCGCATCATTTCTGCATAGCGGTCTACCTCGGCCTTCTCAGCGAAGCTCTGATTCAGGATGAAGTGATAGTTGCCCTCGAAGGCATGACCGTAGATACAGGCATCATCGTAGCCGTGATCGGCAATGAGCTTCTGCAACTTCACCGTCGCCTCAGGCAACGATTCGATGGGGAAGGCCACATCTTCGATGAGACACGAGGTGCCGATAGGACGGGTACCGCCCACACTGGGGAAGATACCTGAGCGGATAGCCCAGTACTTGCCATAGACAGCGGGATCCTCCGTGAACTCCGCAGGGATATACAGTCGGAACTGACCCAAGCAAGCCTTAATCTTCTCGATCTTTTCGAGCAGTTGCTCGTGGGTGACGCCCTTAGTTTCCGTGAGAATAGCGGTGAGGTTGTGATAGTCGCCAGGCTCTACACCCTCGATCTTTCCAGCATCCACATCCTGCTTGTATTGTAGGAACACGGGATCATCCACGGAGTTCAGCGACATATAGTCGAGCATCTCAGCGCTCTTCACCATCAGGTTCTCCGCACTCATCTTCAGGTCCTCGTCGCCTGCCTTCAGCTTCTTCATGGCCACCACAGCCTCGCAACTCTCCTTCATCGTGAGGAAATAAACCATCGCTGAGGCTTTGTACTGGTAGTCATGGAGTGTCTTCATCGTCACCTCCGATAGGAAGGCCAGCGTACCTTCCGAACCAACCATCGAGTGGGCGATGATATCGAAGGGATCATCATAGGCGATTAGAGGTCGCAGATTGAGACCCGTCACGTTCTTAATCGAATATTTGGTGCGTATGCGTGCAGCCAGTTCCTCATCAGCGCGCACCTTGTCGCGTAAGGCTTCGATTTTGGCTAGGAACTCAGGATGACTCTTACGGAAGGCCTCACGACTCTCTTCCGAGCCCGTATCGAGCACCGTTCCATCTGTCAGGATGATACGGGCAGAGACCATCATACGGTCGCTGTTGGCATGCACGCCACAGTTCATGCCCGAGGCATTGTTGATCACGATACCACCCACCATCGCACTGCCTATCGAGGCAGGATCAGGTGGAAACACTCGACCGTAAGGTTTCAATATCTCATTGACGCGAGCTCCCACGATACCCGGCTGCAATTTGATGGTGTCCTGATTCTCGCCGATTTCGTACTTCTCCCAATGCTTGCCAGCCACGATGAGCACAGAGTCCGTACAACTCTGTCCACTCAGCGATGTGCCTGCTGCACGGAAGGTAAAGGGTAGCTTGTACTTCTGACAAGCCTTCACAATCTTCGAAATTTCCGCTTCGCCATCACTACGGATGACAACTTTTGGAATCTGACGATAGAAACTGGCATCGGTTCCCCATCCGAGGGTACGAAGCTCATCGGTATAAATGCGGTCTGACGGCAGGAATTGCCTGAGGTCAGACAAGAATTGATCGATATTCATAGTTATAGTCCATTAAAAGACATGAAGACCGAGGAAGACCATCAGTCCGTTCATCAGGATCCAGAAGATGGCAAACGGCATCGTCTTGCGCATGATGTCACCATCTTGTCCTTCCATATCACAAGCAGCAGTAGCAATCGCAATTGATTGTGGTGAGAGCAGCTTACCACCCTCAGAGCCGGCACAGTTGGCAGCGGCGAGCCAGTTGGTCTCATTACCACTGACACCGAAGAACGTACCCTGGTTCACCAGTCCGAGGTCGCTGGCAGCTGTAGCCTGTAGCTTACCGAAGAGGATATTGGCATTCGTAGCAGAACCCGTCACGAAGGTACCGATCGAACCGATCAGCGGTGCGAAGAACGGGAAAGCAGCACCTGTCAACAATACGAGGCCCTTGGCGATGTCGTTGGTCATACCCGTATTGTTCATCAGCATGGCCATCGCGACGAGGCAGCAGATGGTGACAACCGTTTTCTGCAGATTCACCGTGGTCTTGGCCAGCAGCTTCATCAGTTTGCCGAAACTCATGCCTTGAATCAGACCGCCAATTACAGCACCCAGGAAAATCATCAGACCAGCATTCGAGAGCCAGCCGAACTTAAAGGTGTTGCCGATGACGGGTAGTTCAAACTTTGTTACGAGGGTTTGGTTCAACAGCTCGTTGATGGGTGGCACAATCTTGCTGGAGATGAGGATGAAGAAGATGATGAGGCCATACACACTCCAGGCCTTGAGCGTCTTCACAAGGCCAAAGTTCTTATGCTCCACCTGAACGGTATCAGCAGCACTCTCTTTCTTGATGAAGAGCTTGTTGTAGATCAGCATCGCAATGATGGCTGCCACAGAACCGAGGATAGCCGGTGTCTCTGGACCAATGAAATGTGCGCAACAGAACTGCACGACGATCGAGAAGGTTCCCACGAACAGGGCAATCGTGATGTTCTTCACAATCTTCGTGCGATCGGTCATCATCAGAATCAGGAACGGGGTGATGAAGAACATCAGCGA
>CAMJBL010000011.1 GCA_946403845.1 uncultured Prevotella sp.
CTGGCCGAAGCCCATCGTCAAATTACCCATAAGCATTAAAGTCAAAATCGATTTCTTCATTGTTATATACTTTTTAATTCTGATTATTCTTTTCATCAGCCACGATGCGGACGCGGTTCCAGTACATCATGCCGAGCGTGAAGAGCGTGAGTACACCCATGCCGACCCACTGCAGATTATTCACACACTTATAAATCACCCAGCCGAAGAGGCTCGATGCGAAGTCGAGCGCACCAGCCTCGAAGCCCTCAGGAATCTTGGCGGCATTATCGCCCGTCTGCTCAAACACGGTGTGCGCCGCCTGAGTAAAGGCCGGTGCCATATCCGTCACGAACCACAGGCCGATGGCCACAGCCACCAGACCCACGATAAACGTCTTCACCACGTTACCCTTCGTAAACGGAAGTACCATCACAAACACGTAGAACATACCCGCCAGTGAGGCCAGCGGCAGGAATTCATTACCCGGCAGGATAACTGCCAGACCCAGCGTCACGGGAATCAGCAACAGCGATACCACCAGCGTCGTCGGATGTCCTATTACGAGCGCGGGCGACATACCTATATATACCTTCTTACCGTTGAACTTACGCTTCACCACCTCCTGTGTCTTCTCAGAGATGGGCATCAGACCGTCGATAAACAGGCGGGTGATACGGGGGATGAGTTCCATCACGGCACCCATCGTCACACCCAGGAACAAGATCTTCTTGATGTCCAACTGTGCAAGCGCACCGATCAGCGCACCTACGATCACACCCAGCACCAGCGGCTCTCCCAGCACACCGAACTTTTTCTTCAGACCCTCGGCATCGATGTCGAGCTTCGAGAAGCCCGGAATCTTGTCAAGCAGCCAGTTGATGCCCAGGGCGAAGGCCGTAAAGCTCTGGCAGAACGGCTGCGGAATCGAGATACCGTCCATGTTCTCGTAATAGCCTTGGAACTTCTGAGCCGTGAGGTCGGCCATCACCAGCGTGTTGATGTAGCACACGATGGCGGCGAAATAGCCCCATGCCAGGCTCTCGCCCATCACAAAATAGGCCACAGCCCCGATGAAAGCGAAGTGCCAGTAGTTCCACAGGTCGATGTTCACCGTCCGCGTGGTCTTCGTGATAAGCATCAGGAAGTTCACGCCCAGACAGATGGGGATGATCAGCGCGCCGACAGCCGTGTTATAGGCCACAGCGGCAGCAGCGGGCCAACCCATGTCAAACACCCCAAGCTGCAGGTTGTAAAGCTTCGAAATCTCACTCAGCGGACTACCGAAGTTGTTCGTCAGCAGGGCTGTCACAATGCCCAGGCCCACGAATCCGACGCCCACATAAAGTCCTGATTTCAAAGACTTTCCGAATTTCAGTCCGATGCACAATCCGATGATGGTAAACAGGATAGGCATCATCACCGATGCACCCAGACTGATAATGTAACTGAATACTTGTTCCATTGTTTATTATCGATAATTATTATTTGTTTCAGCTGATTCGAGTGCAAAGTTATAAAAAAATAGCGAAACGCATTGCATTCCGCTATGATTTTTTTACGTTATCGTTAACGTAACGCCTTCCCGCCCCAACGTCACCGTCCGTATTTCTCCACACGAGCATCGCGGATAGGGCCTTGCCAATTCAGGCCGAAGGCGAAGTCGTAGGTATGGCCGTCGGCATCCTGATAGCAGCGCATGTCATGCGGCACATCCTCCTGCTGTTCCTCCACCGTCTTCATGTCGGCAGGCATCTGCATAGGCAACAGCGCCGAGGGTTCAGCCTTCCCGCTGATGATGTCGAGCAAGGCCTGATGCTGCACCTTAAACGAGATCAGGATGGCATCCGCAGAAGGTTCTATCTCCGAGAGCACGATAGGCCGGCCTGTCTCAATGATCACCACCACGGGCTTCTCCCCCATCGCCTGCTTCGTATTCTGAACCATCACCATATCGTCGCGGTTATAGGCCTTGACGGTCTTGCCACGGAAGCTGCGGTTGGTGGATTTCTCCATCGGATCGCCACCAGCGATACTGACGGCACGGGCATCGCGGGCCGTATAATCGTCATACTGCAGGCTGAACGGCACATAGCCATTACCCCCTTTCTTCACATCGTCCAAGCTATAGCCGACACCGGTACTCGGTTCCTGAATCAGACAGATGGCGAAGTCGGCCTCTTCGGGCTGTTCCACCACGTCGAAATACTTCTTCACCAGGGCCAGGTCGATGGGCTCCACCGTCTTCTCCTCGGAGATGCCGCCCCAGAGGCCTGGGATGGCCGGGAAGTGGCGCTTCGGCACATACACCTTCCGGCGGTCCTTCACGGGCAGCACCTGGTTATCGTGGTTCTTCAGCATCACAATCGACTTCAGCTGGGCCTCATAGCCCTCCTGCATAAACTCGGGTTTACCCACAAAGGCCTTCGTCTCCTCAGGATCGAGATAGGGATTCTCAAACAGTCCCACGCGGAACACATTCAGCAGCAGGCGACGGGCGGAAAGCTCGAAACGCTCACGGGCACTCGCCTCGCCCTGCGCCTCGCTCCACATCCGATAGGCCTCCAATACGGGACCGATCTCGTTGTTGCCGCCAAACTGATCGACGCCAGCCTGCAGGATCTTATAATGACGCTCGGCCACTGATAGCGGTTCTACGCCCCAGGGCTTACCGCCAATCGGGCTGTCGAGCACCTTCATGTCATAGGTGATGTGCCAGTCGGTACAGGCCACGCCCTCGAATCCGGCCTCCTCGCGCAACTGTTGCTGGATGAGCCATTTGCTATAGCTGCCGCCTACATTCTCGCCCGAGGGGTCCTGATTCCACAGGATGCTATAGATCGGCATCACGGCAGAAGCCTTTTCCGTACCACCTTCCAGCTTGAAGGCACCCTCCACGAATGAGCGCTTGTGCATGGCGAGGTTATTGCCCGGATAGACGGCATATTTTCCCGAGGCGAAATGCGAGTCGCGGCCGCCCTCCTGGGCACCGTAGCCATACCAGTGCTTCACCATCGCGTTCACGCTCTTCACGCCCCAGCCCTTGGTCTCAGGTGTGGTCTGGAAACCATCACAATAGGCACGGGCCATATCCGTGGCCAACTGGGGATCCTCGCCGAAGGTACCGTCGAAACGGAACCACCGGGGGTCGGTAGCGATATCCACCTGAGGCGACAAGGCGGTGGCAATGCCTAAGGCACGGTATTCCTCCGAGGCAATCTCTCCGAAACGGAGAACCAACTGCGGATCAAAGGTGGCCGCCAGTCCGAGCGACGTAGGCCAGAGCGAGATCTGCCCACCAGCGCCGGCATTAAACTCCGCCGTGCCATTCGCCTCATGACGGGGGTCGGAACTGGTATTCGCAGGGATACCATGATCCAATCCCTCGACAAACGCCTGCATGTTATTGTTCCATTTCGCTGCCGTTTCCGGACTCGCCACCGTGGTAATCAGTACAGCCCGGAGATGGTCGTCGTTCAGGAACTTCTTCTGCTCGGCTATCAGGCTGTCGGCAGGCACCGCCTGATGACCGCTGTAGAGCATCAGACCCGCAATCTCCTCTATCGACAGCTGCGAAACCAGGTCGGCAGCGCGCTCCTGGGCACTCAGCCGCCAGTCCTCGTAGGCATCGAGCGAGTCATTGCGGTTCAAATCCTTGAAGGCATAACCGTCCACCGTCAGGATTTTCACCCCCGACTGCGGCGAATAGCCCAGCGAAGGGCCACCCTTTTGGGTCACCAGCATAAACGAATCCACCTGCTGCTCCGACCATTTCTGACCGTCACATGCCACAAGCCCCATGAGCACCATGCCCACAGACATCATTTTCATCAATTTCTTCATCATATCCCATTAGTTTTGTTTGGTGCAAAGATAACAAAAATTTCATTATCTTCCAAATTATGAGCAAGAAAATGAAATCCCAGGGACCAAACAGCAGGGGACTATATCATCCTTTATCGACGATATATCCTACATAACCTCTATAGATCTTCCTCCCTGAGTAACATCGGTTTTTCCGGATCAAGCCGGTAGGGTTCCAGATCGCCCCGCATCTCGAAAGTCAGCACAGCCCTGTCGGTTGTCACATCCAGTGAACACGGCGCACCTTCTATCAATGGAATACAGCTATTGCTGCCAACGGGAAAACCGCAACAGATGGGGATGTCGTATTCATACAGATGCGCTATCAGCATCTGCTCCACGCTGCCATACTGAAGGTCGTATTTGATGGAGCTGAACGTGCCGAAGATGATGCCTTTCACCCTTTCGAAATCTATCTGCAGGCGCAACATATAGAACAGGCGGTCGATGCTATGCAGCGACTCCTCCACCTCCTCGATAAAGAGGATGACGTCGTGCTTGGGTGGCATGCGGAATCGGGTTCCCGAGATGGTGGAATAGCTCGACAGGTTACCACCAATGAGAATACCTTCCGCATGACCGCTCCGGTTGTTGGGATTACCGGGGATCCTGTATTGGGGCAGCGTGCCGAAGAGCATGTTGCGTACAATGGTGGAGGCGGGCTCCTGACCACCGGCTATCTGGAAAGCCATAGGCCCATGGATACTCATCACGCCAGCGCTGGCTATCACATAGAGCAGCATGGTAATATCACCATGACCGATAAGCCATTTGGGATGCTCCTGGAAGCTCTCCTTGGCGATGCGGCTCAACAGATGGATGGAGCCATAGCCGCCTCGTGAACAGACTATGGCCTTGATCTTTCTATCCTCGAGCGCCCACAAAAGGTCAGCGGCGCGCTCGTCTGCGGTTCCTGCATAAGCATTCACATTAAGGTTGTTGGTGTGTGGTCCGATCACGGGCTGCAAGCCCCAGCTCCTGATGGTTTCTGCAGCTTGCTGTAGGGCCTCCTGTGGCACCCAATAGGCGGGCGAAATAAGAGCAACCCTGTCACCCGCTTCCAAATAAGGCGGTTGAACAATCTTTTTACCTTGATACATATTATTAATTTAAATTATCTATTTTCAACACTTACAAATCGCTTTGGTAATTCTGCTGCAAAGGTAATCATAAAAAATGTAAATCCATCATAAAAGTATGCACGCATTTGGGCAAAATCACCCCATTCATACCTCTCAAACGGTATTTTTGTAAATTTTGAGAGTGATTTGTAAATTCTGAAATCCTTTTATCGTTGTTATCTCGCAAAAAATGTGTAAATTTGCAGCACGAAATGTGGAATAAGGAGACATAACAAACAAAGAACAATAAATAATGACAAAATTGATGCAATGGGTGCTCGCCGCCACCGTTATGCTCTGCGGCGCAAGTGTGTTCACAGCGTGTAGCGATGATAATGATACACCTGAGGTAACCCCTGATGACAAGCCGATTGTGCTGAACTGCGAGCAACCCGGCTATCTGAAGGCAGGTGATAAGGTGGCGCTGATCTCGCCCTCGTACTTCACACCGATGGAGAACGTGGAGAAGACCGCCGACGTGCTGCGCTCGTGGGGCTTGGAACCCGTCATCGGGCCCAATGTGGGCAAGGTGGTTGACGGCCGCTATGCCGGCACCGTGGCTGAGCGCGTGAGCGACATCCGCTGGGCACTCAACGACCCCTCGATCAAGGCCATCATCTGTAACCGTGGCGGCTACGGCACCATCCAGCTCATCGACCAGTTGAAACTGACCGAGCTGAAGGCCTCGCCGAAATGGCTGGTGGGCTTCAGCGACATCTCGACGCTGCATGGTCTGCTGACCCGTGCCGGTGTGATGAGCATCCACGGCACCATGAGCTCGTTTCTGGCCAAGGGCGGCACTGATGCCACCAGCACGCTGATGCGCGACCTGCTATTAGGAAAAGTGCCCCGCTACGAGGTGCCTGCCCACAAGCAGAACATCACGGGCAAGGCCAGCGGCACATTGGTAGGTGGCAATGTCTGCACCTTCGCACCCAACCTCGGCACACAGGCCGACGCCACGATGGGCAAGGACCTGATTCTCTTCGTTGAGGAGGTGGAGGAGTCGATGCACAATATAGACCGCCAGATGCGCATTCTCCAGATGAACGGCGTGCTCGACCGCTGCAAGGGCATCATCCTCGGCGAGTTTACCGACTGCGGCAAGGAGTTCACCTATGAGAGTGTCGAGGCCATGCTCCACGAAATGCTGAAGGATTACAACATCCCCGTGCTCTGCGGCTTCCCGGGCGGTCATGGCGACGTGAACCTGCCCCTTGTGATGGGTGCCAACGTCACCATCGACGTGCGCTCCGACGGCGCTACTCTGCAATTCAACATCGACGGCGACCAGCAGCAGGTGAGCACGGCCGGCATCACCGCCCCCGTCATGCCCACCGCCGCCCGCATGCGCCTGGCAGGAAAGATTGAATAAGCTATAGATAGTTCTTTCGCTATATCAAAAGAACCGCATTCTATGCTAAATTCCAAACATTAATTGATATTTAACTATATATTTAACACTTAAGGAGCTAGGCTTACTTTGTTGCTTGTTCGATACACGTTATCTGGGTTATATTTCACTCTGTCTCTGACCATCGCCACAAGGATGTGCAGCATCTTATTCTTGATGTTGTTATGCACTAGCAGAGGATGCTTGCCACGCTCTATAAGTCGCTGATAATAACTGTGTACGTTTATATCAAACTTAATTGCAACCAATGCTGCTTGTGAGAGCAAATATTTGATCATCCTGTTGGCAAAAGGGCTGACCTGAGGTCTGCTGTTGACGCTAGTGCCCGATTGTCGTCCGAATGGAGCTATACCATAATAGCAGGCTATCTTCCTTGAGTCTAGGTCAAATTTCTGAAAATTATCCGTATAGACCATCAGACACGTTGCGTTCTGTACGCCAATACCTGGCATGGAGGTGATGATGTCGAATACCTCCCTGAGCTCGTCATCAGAGGCGATAATCTCCTTGATCTTCTCGTCACACTTGGCGACGGCCTTGTTTACCTCAGTAATTAGGTGTTTGCTGGTAAAGGACATAAAAGCTCTGGCATCCGACTTCTCCTGTGTGAGCCGTTTCTCGTTCCTTCTGACCTGTAATGCCACCTTCTGCCTGACAAGGCTGTGACGATAAAGAAATACCTCCCTCAGGCACGTCAGCGAGGTACTCTGAGGCTTGTGCAGTATCATCTTGTCGTAGTTACGCACGGCGTACTCTGCAATGGCCCGTGAGTCGGCCTTGTCGTTCTTCACACGCTGGATACCTGTCGAGTGCTTGATCTTGTAGGCACACTCCAGCCACATATCATAGCCCGAGGCATAAAGATAATTGCTCAGACCTATACTGTAGCCACCAGTATTCTCCCCGCAGAAGAGCCAGGCTTCTGCCGTAAAGCCTTCTGCATGAGCCTTCACCCACTTAACCAAACGGCGGTAGCCCGATGTCTTGTTGTCAAACACTTCGTGCACGCTAGGGGCACATTCCTTCAGTCCCTCTGCCTGAATGAGGGTCGCATCAAACTTTTCTTTGGAAAAATCGATGCCGATAAAGATTTTTTTCATATCTTTGCACCAGTTTTTAAAATGAAGGAATTGGCCAATAGTTGTCTAGTCTTGGACTCTAAATAGGCTATCATGCCGCTGGCATTCTATCTGGACTTTGCAACTAAGCAGGAAGGACTAAGACGGTTCATAGACTCTGAAGGACTGTTGTCCCCCGAATAGGTTCCCTTTCCTGCCGGCCTCTTCCTCCTTCTGACAACAAAGGTAAGGATTTGGCCGTGATAAAGCAAATTCTTCACTGATATATTCTATCAGAGCGCAAAATTAGAGTCCCCAGTGAGTTCATAAGAAGCCCGGGCGATTAGGCTCGGGCTTCTTGGATTATGGGGTCGTGAGGACGAACAATTGTTACAACAGCGTCATGTTGAAAGAGTGGCACCAATAGCTTAGTCGTCCCCCTGTTGCAAGCCGGCTCGATACTCGGCTGGAGTGATGCCATAGCAGCGCTTGAACTGCTCGCGCAGGTTCGGGGCCGTGAAGCCTACCAGACGGGCCACCTCGGCAATGGTGAGCTCCGGGTGGTCGGAAAGCAGGATATAGGCCTCTTCCATACGGATGGCATTGATGAACTGGGGGAAGGACATGCCGTCGGCATAGGTCGACAGCAGATCGTTCAAACGATGACGACCGATGCCGAAGCGCTTCATGATGTCCTCGCGCATCAGGTCTACGTCAGCATAGAGCCGCTCCTTGCGGATAGTAGCGCTAATCTTCTTGAACAGGTCTTGACTCATTGTTGATTATTCGTTATTGGGTGCAAAGTTAAGGAAAAATGACCAGCCCTAACAGATATAAAGGTAAATGACGTCTCATTTCGGCGACTGCCTATTGGGCCGTCGGGGCGTTGTTGCAGCGGTTGGTGTAGAAATCGCGGAAGTCGCTCCACTTGTAATAGGGGAAGCTGTTGGTGGGCACGGGCAGCGTGGCCTCCTCGCCATTCAACAGGCACTTCACCAGGATGTCGCCGCCCTTCTTGCTGCGGTAGAAGATGAGCTGGAGGTTGCTGGCCTTGCAGGTCTCCCAGTTCTGGTAGCAGTTCTTCACCTCGAAGGGATCCTCGGGGTCGATATCGGCACCGTTGATGCCCATGAGCACGGTCAGGGGCCCCAGCACCGTGTCGTGACCGAAGCGCAGGTCGGCGATGCAGCCATTGCTGCCATTGATCTTGGCATCGGCCTTCCGGAGGATATCCTGAAGCACGGGAACGGTCTGCCATTGCGGACCAAAGACCCAGGAATAGGATCCCAGGTTGTCACGCTCCCACTCGGCTGCGATCTCCTCGTCGGTGATGATGCCCTCCATCATGCCCTCGTGACCGATGCTGGGCAGCGAGGTGTAGAGGTTGATCATGTTGCTGGAGATATGATGCAGATTACCCGGCAGGCCTTCGGTATTGGTGAACATGCGCTCGATGATCTTATCCCTGAGTGTCTCGGGGATCTGCACCTTGTCGCGGTTCGGCTCGAAACGGGGCTTGACGTTCTTGGCATAGTTGTGCTTGACGGGGTTCTGGCCGTCGGTAGGCACCACACCGTCGAGGGTGAAACGCGACGACTGCTCGCGGATGACGATCTTCGGGTTGCACTGTGCCATGGCCTGGCAGAAGGCTGCCATACTGATGACGCAACGGCCCTGGAGCGACGAGATGGCCAGCACGTTGCCACCCGCCTTGAAGATCTCGGGGAAGGCGCTGTACATCTTTCGCGCGATGGCCTGGTGCTGCTGCCAGCCCACATCCGACAGTTCGCTCACACCATTCCTCAACTCCTCGCTGCAGGCCTGGTATTTCTTGCAGAAGGCCTCGCCGGCGGGTGTCAGCTGATGGTTGCGGTGGGCACGGGCCAAGAGGGTATCCACCTCGCGGTAGAGCGTGGCATTCCAATAGTAACGCGAGCCATGACGGCCGTAGTGACTGAGGTAGAACGGGGTGTAGCCCTTGGGGGCTGGTGTCATTTTGTAATCGACCACCTGATAGGGATAATCGGTGCCGTAGGCTTTCCTCGGGTCGGCCTTCAACTGGTCGGTTGCTGACAAGCGCTGTCCCCAGGCCATTGTCGCCGTGAGGAACAGAACAGACACGGTCCAGATGCGATGCATCGTGGCTGCTGAATGAATGGTTCTCTTCATAAGTGTTGGTAAATTTAAAATAGTTGATTATTGAATCGTTGATTTAATCCTGGAAATAGACGCGTTTGACGCGGTTGGAGACACCCGTGAGAATCTCATAGGGGATGGTGTCGGTGATATCGCTGAGCACGGTGACGGGCAGGTGCTCGCCGAAGATCTCCACCTGGTCGCCCTCGTGACAGTCGATGCCTGTGACGTCGATCATCGCCACATCCATGCAAATATTGCCCACATACTCGGCTTTCTGACCATTCACCAGACAGTAGCAGTGGCGGTTGCCCAGGTGACGGTTCAGGCCGTCGGCATAGCCGATCGGGATGGCGGCAATCACGGAATCGCGCTCTATCTTGCCCCTGCGGCTATAGCCCACGGTATCGCCCGCCGGCACATGACGCATCTGGAGGATGGTGGTCTTCAGCGTGGAGACGGTCGAGAGGATGCGGTTGTCGCGGGGATCGACGCCATAGAGGCCCAGTCCGAGGCGGCACATGTCCATCTGACGCTCGGGGAAATGCTCAATGCCAGCGGAGTTGTCCATGTGGCGCAGGATCTTATGACTGAAGGCGGCCTGCAACTGACGGCTGGCGGCATCGAACTTCGCGAACTGCTCGGCGGAGAAAGTATCGAAATCGTCGCTGTCGGAGCCAACGAAATGCGAGAATACCGAGCGCGGGATGATGGCGTTCTGATGCTTCAGCCGGTCGATGAGCTCGGGGATTTCGGAGTTATCGGAATTCTCGGAGTTATCGGAGTTTTCGGAGACATTAAAGCCCAGGCGGTGCATGCCGGTGTCGAGCTTGATATGCACGGGCCAGCCGGTGATACCCTCCTTGCGCGCTGCCTTGATGAGGGCGTCGAGCAGGCGGAAACTGTAGACCTCGGGCTCAAGGTCGTAGTCGAACATGGTCTTGAAGGCGGTCATCTCGGGATTCATGATCATGATATTGGCGGTGATGCCGGCCTTGCGGAGGGTGACACCCTCGTCGGCCACCGCTACAGCGAGGTAGTCGACATGGTGGTCCTGCAGCGTCTTGGCAATCTCCACGGCGCCAGCACCATAGCCGTCGGCCTTGATCATGCACACCATCTTCGTGTCGGGCTTGAGGAACGAACGGTAGTAGTTCAGGTTCTCCACCACGGCATTGAGATTCACCTCGAGGATTGTCTCGTGCACCTTCTGCTCCAGCTGCTCGGTAATCTGGTCGAAACCGAAGCTACGGGCACCCTTCAGCAGGATCAGTTCGTTGCGCAGACCCGCAAAGACCTCGCTGGAGAGGAAATGGGGCACATCGGTGAAGAAGTGCTTATCGGCTATCTGTATCTTGTCGGCCTGCGCCGTGAGTTCCTGTCCGATGCCAATGAACCGGGTGATGCCCCGCTTGACGCAGAGGTCGCTCACCTGGGCATAGAGGGCCTCAGGCGACGTGCCTGTCTGGAAGATATCGCTGAGGATGAGGGTCTTCTTCGAGGTCTCACGACGCTGCATGAAGTCGAGGGCGATGTCGAGGGAGTTGATATCGCTGTTGTAGGAGTCGTTGATGAGGATACAGCCGCGCTGACCTTCCTTCACCTCCAGACGCATGGCAACGGGCTCGAGCTTCGGCATGCGCTCGGCCAGCTGTTCAGGGCTGAGACCGAGATGCAGGGCCACCGCCGCACAGGTGATGGCATTCTCGACAGAGGCCTCGTCGATGAAGGGGATCTCGAAGGCATGCTCCTCGCCCTGCCAGACATAACTGATCTCCGTCGCCTGACTACTGACGCCTGACGCCTGTCTCTTGACTCCTCCTACGAACAACGCTGCCTGCGCATCACACTGCGACCAGGCGATCTTCTCACCCTGATAGTTCATCCGTCGGATGCAGCGGCTCACGACATCGTTGTCGGAGCAATAGACCATCGCCTGGGTGTCGTGCATCAGCTCGAGCTTTTCCATGCACTTCTCCTCCATCGAACGGAAATTCTCCTGATGGGCACTGCCCAGACAGGTGAGCACACCGATGGTGGGCTGGATGATATCACGGAGCGCCATCATCTCGCCGGGCTGACTGATGCCGGCCTCGAAGATGCCCACCTCCGTCTGTTCGTTGAGCAGCCATACAGAGAGGGGCACACCAATCTGCGAGTTGTAGCTGCGGGGGGAACGGACAATGCTCTGCGAGGGCAGGAGCAGCTGATAGAGCCACTCCTTGACCATCGTCTTACCATTGGAGCCAGTGATGCCCACCACGGGCACGTCGAACTCATCGCGATGGCGCTCTGCCAGTCGCTGGAGGGCTGCCAATGTATGGGGCACACGCAGGAAATTGGCCTCGGGGAATCGGGTGTCGTAATGCTCGGGCACATGCTCGACCACGAAATGACGCACACCGCGACGGTAGAGGTCGTCGATATAGCGATGGCCGTCGTTGCGCTGGGTCTTCAACGCAAAGAAGAGCGTCTCCTCCGGGAAACAAAGACTGCGACTGTCTGTCAGCAGCCAGCGGATATCGCCTTGGAGTGTTCCGTAGCGACGGGCTCCGATGAGTGTCGCCACCTTCTCAATCGAATATTTCATATTTCACTATTATCTATCTTCAATCACCCTGCAAAGGTAATAAAAAAGACGGAATTGAAACACATATTTCATATTTTTCTTTGTATTTATTGATTTTTGAACTATCTTTGCAGTATATTTCTGATGAAGATGGAGTTCAGAACAATTATAGACATACCGCCTGCACCTTTTGAAATCAGGCCTTGTGAGGAGGTTCTGCTGGTTGGCTCATGTTTTGCCAACCATATAGGTCGCAAGTTCAGGGACAACGGTTTTCCTGCTATCGTGAATCCCTACGGCACGATGTACAATCCTGCCAGCATTCTGCATTCCATTGGGCGCATACTATCCGAGAGAGTCGCTGAAGGGAAAGTCCAACCAGCCCCGCGCATCGTATTCCTCACACTCGGTACGAACCATGTGTATCGTCTGAAGGAGACCGGCGAGATTGTCGATAACTGCGAAAAACGTCCAGCTTCACTGTTTCAGGAGGAAGAACTGACAGTCAGTGAATGTGCCGACTATTTGAAAAGGATTATTCTGTTGCTGAAATCCTACAATCCGGATGTGCAAGTCATTATGACCGTGAGCCCAATCCGCTATCGCAAATATGGCTATCACGAGAGTCAGCTCTCGAAAGCCACGCTGCTCCTGGCGACTACTAGTATTACTAGTCAAACTAGTCTAACTAGTAATACTAGTTATTTTCCGGCTTATGAGATCATGATGGATGAACTTCGCGACTACCGCTTCTATGCCACTGATATGTTGCATCCTTCTGAGCAGGCGATATACTATATTTGGGAACGACTGGCTGCATGGTGTTTTTGCCCAGATACCATGACTTTCATTGAAGAGTGGCGCCCCATCAGACAAGCCTTGTCTCACAGGCCCTTCCATCCCGAGTCGGAAGAATACCGCCGTTTTAAAGCTCAGACAGCAGATCGTCTTAAAGCATTACAAGCCAAATACCCCCAACTGCAAGACATTCAACTTTAAATTCTACTATATGACACATTCACATGAACAAAAGAACCCCACAGAAGCGGCAGCAATGATTGATGCCGTACTCCGTCGGGAGAAGAATTGGAAAGAACTATGGTTCTACCAGAAGACGGTCGTTCTTTATCAAATGACTTATGCCTTCACCTCACGTTTTCTGCCAAAATATGGAGACCGTACTGTTGACCAGATGGTACAGGCTGCACGCTCCGGTAAGCAGAACATTGTGGAAGGTATGGCAGATGGCGTCACATCGATGGAACTGGAGCTGAAGCTTATCAATGTGGCCCGTGCCTCATTGAAAGAACTACGCGAAGACTATGAAGATTATCTGCTGTCGCATAATCTACCTCGCTGGCAGAAGGGACATGCTCGCTATCAAGACCTGCTTAACTACTGTCGCCAACACAACAAACTGGAAGAATATCAACCTTTTTTCGATCGATGGGATGATGAGGAAATGGCAAACACAGCCTTGTCACTTTGCCATTTTGTTGACAAGATGATGAAGAGCTATGAAGTGTGGCTGGAGCAAGACTTCAAAGAAAACGGCGGTATCCGCGAACGAATGACAGCAGCTCGATTAGGCTATCGCAGCATTCAAAAGGCTGCAATAGACGCTAAAGATCGAGAGATTATCCAGCTCAAATCCGAGATTGCCCGTCTTCAAAAAGAGATCGACTATTTAAGAGAACTTATCAAAGGGAAAATGTAAGACTGGAGATACTAGTTAGACTAGTCATACTAGTTAAACTAGTCAAACTAGTCAGACTAGGATGACTAGGATTTAGGGGCCTAGCTACGGCTGATTTGAAGGCCGGTCGTCGAGAGCGACATTTCCACGAAACGGGCGTTTTTGTTCTGGCGATGCTCGGTGAGGAGCTGCTTGATGCGGGCAGCGGCCTCTGGATCCTTGGCAATCATATAGAGATAGCCGCCACCACCGGCGCCAGGCAGCTTATAACCCAGACAGAGGTCATCGATCAGACTGGTGAGCGCTGCCACCTGAGGCGGGTTCGTCCCACTGTCGAGCGTCTGGTTCTGATGCCAGGTCTTCCTGACAAGCTGCCCCATCAACTGGAAATCGTTGCGCTGAACAGCCTCATACATCTCCATGGTATGCGCCTTCATCTCGCGCAGCAGGTTCAGCTCATCATGATGATTGAGGAACATGCGGCGCACGATCTCAGCGAGGATGCTCTTGGCAGTGCGGGTGATGCCCGTATAATATAGAAGGTGACAGGCACGGTATTCCGGCTGTGTCCATAAGTCATTCGGAAGCCAGCGCACCTGGGGACTCTGGTCAAAGCCCCGATCGGTCTGCAACAGTTTCACGCCTCCCAGCACGCCTCCGAACTGATCCTGCCAGCCACCGCCGGTGGTGAGCATCTGCTCGAGCATCAGCGTGCGATGGCCAATCTCGTTCTTGTCCCAGCCCAGCCCGCAGAAATCGTTCAGGGCGCCCAGCACCGTCGAGGCCAGGATGCTCGAGGTGCCCAGTCCGCTGCCTGCGGGTATCGCCGAGAGCAGCGTCAGTTCGATACCGGCACCAAAGGCCTCCAATTCCTCTCTCAGATTACCATTGCCAAAGCCCGCAAGGACAAGGGCGGCCTTGGGAATGGAGAAAGGCGATCCGACATGCATGAAATCGGTAAGCTGTTCCGTTGTCTCCACCACCTCCATGGCCCCGAGGTCGATGCTACGCAGCACGACATGAGGCTCCTTCGAGGGGCGGACATAAGCCTGCAAAGGGGGCTGACCGTTGAGCTCGATGGCGAAATTTATTACATGACCGCCTTCCATCAGACAATAGGGCGGTGTATCCGTCCATCCGCCTGCGATATCGATACGCACGGGCGAACGGCCCCAGACAATCTGGTCGTCAGCGACGCAGAGCGAGGGTTGTTGCTGGGACACAGCAACATAGGAACACAGGCCCTGACGCAATAGAGAGAAAGCCTTCTCGCTGTCGCCAAGGAACATCGCGTTGTGAATGCGTGTCATCAGCGGGGCGTCGTCACCCAGAGGCTCGGGCAGCGGGATCTGCTCCTTCTGGAAGGTCTCTGCCGCATCAGCCAGGTCAAGCTGATAGAACACACTATGTCGCCAGTTCTTAGCTAACGCCTGCCAGTTTTCCTTGCGGTACTTCCGTCGCTGGTCAAACAGCCGCCGGAGGTTCGCACGCTCAGCCACTTCATTGCTGTTCAGAGGCTCGTCGATACGATAGCGGCGCACTTCGTAGTCGTTGTCGCCAACGGGCACCACATCGATGCACTCACCAGGCTCCAGACGGACCTCCCAATCGTTCTCAGGAACACCGGTAATCACATGGTCGTGCGTCAGCTGCCATCGGGGACCGATATAGCTATTCTCCACCCACATATTCGCATTCTCCTCGGTAAACGGGATCTTCATGACGGAATTCTGCACGAAGATCGAGGGGTGAGGCTTGCGATCGATATGCATGATCTCGCGCTGGTCGTTGACGAGGTTCTGCAGGCGCATCGTCGAGGCAATCATCTCGCGCGAGGTACCGAAGTGGTAGAACTCACCTCCCGCCAAGGGCAGGATGGCCACCTTCAGCGATGACACCTCGCTATCGGGCTTTGAGGGATCGGTGCCTAAGGCACAGCCGAACTCGGAATAGAGGTCGTATTCTTTGAAGCTAGCCGGGCTAGATGGACTAGCCTGACTAGTATTACTAGCCGAACTAGTAGGACTAGCCGGGCTAGATAGGCTAGACAGGCTAGCATTACTTGATAGGCTGCGCTGCGTGAGCAGCGCGACGGCCTTATCGCTGAGGAGCCACACGCCGATATCTGTCAGGTAGAAATGATCTTTCTGCAATTCGGAGAGCGTTTGTACCGATGGCTTCTGAAGCATCTGCTTCAGCACGGAGGGTGTGCGGCGATCGCTGACGAATACCCCGTGATTCTTCGCCACAGAGGCATCGAGCCAGAGGCCGAAGCACACCACATCGGCATCGGGGATGGGTTGCAAGGGCTGAGTAGCACGGATGAGCACATCGCCACTCACCACCATTGTATGCAACCGTTCAGGTGCGGCTGCCATCATCTTCTCGTACAAGGGCAGCTGCACGCTCATCAGATCCTGTGAGAGTTTCTGTCCCCGCTCCCACCGGAATACGGGCAGCGGCATGAGCACCTTACCCGAAACGGCATAGCTGGGCAGACGCTTGCTCTGGCCGCCGGCATGGATCAGGATTCGTTTCTCCTTCGAGAGCCACTCCTCAAACGACTCCGTTTCTCCTTTCTCCTTCTCTCCTACTCTCCATGCTTCCTGCAAAAGCCACACCGTTCCGCCTCCGCTGCCTAGACGGTGTCCGACAGGATCGCAGGTACAGAAATATTCGTCACGGCTGAATCCTGTCACCTCATGAAAGGCGTCAACCAGATTGGGGGGCAAAGAGAGGAGCTTTTTCACTTTGAACTTTGAACTTTGAGCTTTATGATTTGAGCTTTGCATTTATGCTTGAGCTTGCGAAAAACTTGGAGCTTTATGATTTCGTTTTGCGGCGACGGTATTCCATGAAGGCGGCACCGAGAATGACCAGAATCAGAATGACATAAGAGACATAGGCAATGGTCTCTGTGGTATTCACCGACTTGGGTTTGAAGGTCAGCACCACATCGTGCTTGCCGGGCTTGACATTCAGGGCACGCAGGATATAGTTCACACGACCCAGTTCTGCAGGCTGTCCGTCGATGGTTGCCGTCCATCCGGGATAATAGATCTCTGAGAAGACCACCACGCCACCCTTACCGGAATTGACCTCGTAGGAGAGCTCGTTGGGCTCGTAGGTCTTAATGGTGACAATGCTGACACTATCCTGCTCTGCGGTTTCTCCGAGCTGTGGCTTGAACTTGGCATCGGCCACAGCCTCATAACGCAGGTCGAGCTGACCCACAGCAGCTATCTCCTCATTGGCATTCGCCGCGTATTGGATCTTATCCACGAACCAGGCATTGCCATAGGTATAGGGGTTCTGCAAAGGCACGGTCTGACCACCCTGCAAGGGCAGAATCACATACTTCGTATTCAGCATATTGAGCAGGGGCCAGATGCTGTCGCCATTGATCTTCGTCATATCACCGCCAGCCTCAGAGACGGCCGTAAACATCTGCTGCATCTCAGGCGAGATATACTGTTCGATCATCTCCTGATAACGGCGCAGTTTGGCAGCATGATAGCCACCAATGCTCTTATGATAGTAAGAGGTCTCATTTTCATTGAAGGTGTTCGAGGCGAGGTTCAGCACGCGGTAGTCGAGGCTCTTGTCGCGCAGGATCTGCTCGTCGGTCTGCGTCATCTGCTGGGGTGCCTCACGCTCACTCTTCGGCACGAACATCTCGTCGTTGAGATAACGCTTGTTGATCTGCCACAGGTCGACGAGGCAAAGCACGAGGATAATACCAACGGCATACTCCTTCTTCAGTTTTCCATAAACTACACCCAGCAGAACACCCGTACCTACCAGAATGATATAGAACGAACGCAGGGCATCGCTGGTGAACATAGCCTGGCGCATCTCTGTCAGATTGGCCATGATGGGCTGGATGTATTCTGCGGGCAGACTCTTCAGCGCCTGCATCTCACTCGTCGAGATAAAGCTGCTGAAGAAGGTCGACGGCATCAGCGAGAACAACATGGCAACGCCGCCTGTCAGCAGGAAACTGATGCCTACATATTTCATTCTCGGCTTCAATTGCTCTGGCTCATCAAACAGCTTCTTCAACGCCAGCATCGCCAGCAAAGGAATGGTAAACTCCGCGATGACCAATATCGAGGCCACGGTACGGAACTTGGCATACATCGGCACATAGTCGAGGAAGAAGTCGGTGAAGCCCATGAAGTTCTTTCCCCAGGAGAGGAGGATCGACAGAATGGTTGCTGCCAGGAGCGCCCACTTCACAGGACCCTTCACGATAAACAGGCCAAGGATGAAGAGGAACATCACAAACGCTCCCACATAGACAGGACCGCTCGTGCCAGGCTGCTCACCCCAATATTGTCCCAACTGCTGGTAGATGGGCAAGAAGTCAGCATTGGCCTTTGCCATCGCCGTTTCGTTGCTGCTCAGGGGCACCGAGGCACCACCCTTCGTGTTCGGCACCAGCAGCGTCCATGTCTCACCGATGCCGTAGCTCCACTGCGTGATATAGTCGCGCTCCAGACCGCTGTTGGTCTGATTGGCAGTATTCTGCTTTACCAGTTCGCTCTTGCCACGCATCGACTCCTGACTGTACTGCCAGGTATGATAGAGGTTCGACAGGTTCAGGCACACACCGATGATGCCAGCTGCCAAGACGACCCCCGAGGCTTTCACAAACCGCATGACCTGCTTCTCACGGATGGCCTCCACCAGCCACGCAATCACCAGGAAGAGGATGATGAACATATAATAATATGTCATCTGCACATGGTTGGCATTGATCTCAAAGGCCGTGAAGATAGCGGTCACAATGAAGCCCCACAGGTATTTTCCGCGATAAGCAAGAACGATACCCGCAATCATCGGTGGCAGATAGGCCAATGCCCATACCTTCCAGATATGACCGGCGGCGATGATAATCAGGAAATAGGTACTGAAGGCCCAGATGATGGAGCCCAATGCTGCCAGGTGCTGGCGGAAATCGAAGGCACGGAGCAGGATGTAGAAGCCTAAGAGATAGGCAAAGACGAACCACACATTCTCAGGCAGCCACAGGTGATAGGCGTTGATGGCCTGCGACAGATGGTCGGTAGAGTGATACGACGGAGCCATCTGATAGGTAGGCATGCCCCCAAACAGGGCGTTCGTCCAACGACTGCGCTCCCCGGTCTTCTGGAGATATTCGATGCCCTCCTGTCCGGCACCTCTTCCTGCTGAGGCATCGTGGCGGTAAAGGATTCGTCCCTCGATGTCGGCAGGGAAGAAATAAGCGAAGGCCAGAACGGCAAACAACAGCACTGCCAACACATCGGGCAGGCACTTCTTTAATAATGTCATAACTTGCAAGTTTTTTTATTTCTGCGTGCAAAGTTACATATTTTTTTTGTAACTTTGCAGCGAATATGGAAGAAAATATCATCACCAGTGTCCAAAATGCACGTGTGAAGCACGTCGTGGCCCTACAACAGAAGTCTTCTCTCCGTCGCGAGGAGGGGCTCTTCGTGGTGGAAGGCCAGCGTGAGATAGAGCATTGTGTGGCTTGCGGCTACGAGTTGGTGGAGGTCTATTCGAGGAGTGAGGAGTGCGGAGTGAGGAGTGAGAATACTACTATTATTTCCCCTCAAGTTTATGAAAAAATGGCGTATAGAGGAAGTACGGAGGGAATAATCGCAGTGGCAAAATGCAAGGATCATTCACTTTCCTCACTCCTCACTCCGCACTCCTCACTCCTCGAAAACAAAAATCCTCTCATCGTCGTCCTCGAGCGTGTTGAGAAACCGGGTAACTTAGGTGCCATCCTCCGCACGGCAGAGGCTGCAGGCGTGGATGCCGTCATCGTCTGCGACCCATTGACGGACCTCTACAACCCCAACCTCATCCGTGCCAGCATCGGCGGGGTGTTCAGTGTGCCTACAGCCGTGTGCACATCCGAGGAATGCATCGCCTTCCTCAAGGCGCACCAGATCAACATCCTCACGGCCCAGCTGCAGGACTCCTACGACTATTACGACTACGACATGACTGTTGGCACTGCCATCGTGATGGGCACCGAATCGACAGGGCTCACCCAACAGTGGCGCGAGGCTGCCGATGCCCATATCCGCATCCCCATGTTAGGGCGCCTCGATTCGCTCAATGTCAGTGTCAGCGCTGCCATCCTCATGTACGAGGCCGTCAGACAGAGAAGTGAGAAGATAAAAGTGAAAAGTGAAAAGTGAATAGTTTATGAAAATCGGTATTATTGTAGCTATGGAGAAGGAGATCAGACAGCTCCGTCCCCTTTTTCCCGAAGATCAGGTGATTCTGCAACAGAGCGGTATCGGTAAGGTGAATGCCGCCCTGCAAGCCCTTGAAATGATTCGCCAATACAAACCCGACGTCATCGTCTCCTCAGGCTGTGCAGGAGGTAATGGCGAAGACATCAACATCCAGGATGTCGTGGTCAGCGCCCAGTTGGCCTATCACGATGTCTATTGTGGCGAGGCCATCGGCCATACTGTCTACGGACAGGTGCAGGGACTGCCACCCCGTTTCAAAGCCGATCCAGAGCTCTTGGATAAGGCGATAGCCCTGAACAAACAGCTGACTGACATCAAGATCCACCCGGGACTGATTGTCACTGGCGACTGGTTCGTTGACACGAAGGAGAAGATGTGCGAGATTATCAGCCATTTCCCTGAGGCAAAGGCCGTCGACATGGAGAGTGCCGCCATCGCCCAGACCTGCTACATCTTCCAGGTGCCGTTTATCTCCTTCCGCGTCATCAGCGATATACCCCTGCGCGACACCCATGCCTCGCAGTATCACGACTTCTGGAACACCACTGCCGAGAAGTCTTTCCAAGTTACCAAGACCTTCATCGAGAGTCTGTAAACTGTAAACTATAAACTGTAAACTAAACAATATGGAAGTCATTCAAAGTTTCACCATCGACCACACGCACCTGAAGCCGGGCATTTACGTTTCCCGCGAGGACAAAGGCTTCACCACCTTCGATCTGCGTATTACCGAACCCAATCAGGAACCTGTTGTGGCCCCTGCCGCCATGCATAGTCTGGAACACCTGATGGCCACCTGGTTCCGCAACAGCGAGGCGAAGAACGATGTGGTCTACGTGGGTCCTATGGGTTGCCTCACAGGCATGTATATCATCATGACGGGTGCCTACACCGTTGAGGACATGCGACGCCTCACTATCGCGTGTCTGCAGTGGATCCTCACGCAGGACGAGGTGCCTGCCACCCGACCAGAGGCCTGTGGCAACTATCTGCTTCACGACCTCCCGATGTGCAAGTGGGAAAGTGCCCGCTATCTCGATAGGCTGCAGCACGACTTCCACAGCGAGTACACCAAACTCCAGATTACCCTCGACGACGGCAAGACCTTTGCCGATGCATAGAAACAAACCATTAGCCCAGATATCAACATGAAAATTAACTATTCTTATCTCATGATGGCTTTTGCCTGTCTGCTGACCGTTTCCTGTGGCAGCGAGAAAAAGAAGGCACCCGATGCGGCGCAGTACAAGACGATGGTGGTGAGCCAGAAGGACATGACGCTCACCCGTCAGTACAGCGCCCGCCTCACAGGTCGTCAGATTGTAGAAATCCGTCCGCAGGTATCCGGTTGTATTACCCGTATCCTAACGGCCGAAGGTCAGGCCGTGCGTCGCGGACAGACACTGTTCATCATCGATCAGGTGCCCTATCGTGCTGCCCTCGAGGTGGCCGTTGCTGCCCGTAAGAGTGCGGAGGCCCGTCTGGCCACAGCCCGCATGAACTACGAGAACGAGGCGCGCCTGCAGCAGAACAATGTCGTTGGCGACGTCTCCGTACAGTCGATGCGCAATGCCCTATCCGAGGCTGAAGCGGCTTTGGCACAGGCCAAGGCTCAGGAGACCAACGCCCGCAACAACCTGTCGTATACCGAGGTGAAGAGTCCTGTCAACGGCATGGCGTCGATGATTCCCTGGCATGTGGGCTCACTCGTCAGCAGCAATATCAGCGAACCGCTGGTCACCGTAGCCGACGACAGCGAGATGTATGCCTATTTCAGCATCACCGAGAATCAGACGCTCGACCTCATCACCCAATACGGCTCCATCAATGACTTCATTGCCAAAGCTCCAGCTGTCAACCTGCGTCTGAGCAATGGCAGCGACTATGCTGAACCAGGACGCATCAGTGCCGTCAGCGGTGTGGTCGACGGGACTACGGGTGCCGTCACCCTGCGCGCCACTTTCCCCAACACCAGTCATCTGCTTCATAATGGTGGCAGCGCCACGGTCATCGTACCTACCCAACGTCAGCAGTGCATCGTCATCCCCCAGGAGGCGACCTATGAGCTGCAGAACCGCTCGTTTGTCTATCGCGTTATCGACGGTAAGACAAAGGCCACTGCCGTCACGCTCTTCCCTCAGAACAACGGACAGGAGTATATTGTGGAACAGGGCCTCAGCGTTGGTGACACCATCATTGCCGAAGGAGCCGGCCTCCTGAAGGACGGAATAGAAGTGAAAAGTGGAAAACTTTCTAACGCCCAGAAGTAATCATAAAGCTCAAAGTTCAAAGTTCAAACTTCAAAGTTCAAAGTCTATGAACGTTAAGACTTTTATTGACAGGCCGATACTCTCAGGCGTCATTTCGGTGCTGATGGTGCTCGTGGGCATCATCGGACTGAGCCAGCTCGCCCTTGAGCAGTTCCCTGAGATTGCCCCTCCCACCGTGCGCATCATGGCCAGCTATACCGGTGCCAATGCCGAGACGGTGCAGAAGAGTGTTGTCGTACCCCTCGAGGAAGCCATCAATGGTGTCGAGGGTATGATGTACATGACCTCATCTGCCTCAAATAATGGTACTGCCTCCATCGGTATTTTCTTCCGTCAGGGCACCGACCCTGATATGGCGATGGTGAACGTACAGAACCGTGCTGCTACCGTTCAGGGCCGTCTGCCCAGCGATGTGGTGAAGAGCGGACTTACCGTCCGCAAGCGCCAGACCTCGAATATCAAGCAGATTGCCGTCTACAGCCCCGACAGCACCTTCGACCGTGCCTTTCTGGCCAACTATACGAAGATCAATATCGAACCGCGCCTGAGCCGTATTCCCGGTGTGGGCGAGGTGAACGTGATGGGTGCCGACTACTCCATGCGCATCTGGCTCGACCCGCTGAAGATGGCCCGCTACGGTCTGACCCCTGCCGATATCACACAGGTGCTCAACGAGCAGAACGTCGAGGTGGCCACGGGAACCCTCGGTGCCGAGAGCAGCAACACCTTCCAGTATGTGCTGAAATACCGCGGCCGCTACGAGGACGAGCAGGGCTATGAGAACCTCGTTATCCGTTCGCTGCCTGATGGCGATGTGCTGCGCATCGGTGATATCGCCCGTGTGGAACTCGGCTCGCAGAACTATAACATCATCGCCGAAACCAACGGTAGTCCGGGTGTCAACGTCTCCATCAACCAGGTGGCTGGCTCCAATGCCAATGAGATCATCAAGGAGATCGACCGTGAGGTGGAGGAGATACGTGAGTCACTGCCCCCTGGCATCGTCATCGAGGATCTGGAGAGTAAGAAAGATTTCCTCGACGCCTCCATCACCAGTGTCGTCGAGACACTCCTCGAAGCGTTGGCGCTGGTGATCCTCGTGGTGTTCCTCTTCCTGCAGAGCTGGCGCGCCACCATCATCCCCGCTGTGGCCATCGTCGTGTCGCTCATTGCGACCCTGGCCGTCATCTATGCCATCGGTTTCTCGCTCAACATGCTCACGCTCTTCGCCCTCGTGCTGGTCATCGGCACCGTGGTCGATGATGCCATCGTGGTGGTAGAGGCCGTCCAGGCGAAACTCGATCAATCTGATTACTCTAAGAACTCTGATAACTCCGAGTATTCCGACAAACGCTCTTATCACGCCACGATTGCAGCCATGCACGGCATCACCTCAGCCCTGGTCACGACGACGCTGGTGTTTATGGCCGTCTTCGTGCCCGTCTGCTTCATCGGTGGTGTCACGGGAACGTTCTATACGCAGTTCGGTCTTACGATGGCCATCGCCGTGGGTATCTCACTCTTCAACGCCCTCACCCTCTCCCCTGCCCTCTGCGCCCTCATCATGCGCCCCAACGAGACAGAGAAGAAGCAGGGTTTCCACGCCCGTTTCAACGCAGGCTTCACGGTCCTCCTCGATCGCTATAAGCAGGCCGTCTCTACCGTCATTCCCCGTCGGTGGGTGGCAGTAGTCCTCGTCGTGATAGCCATCCTGGGCTTAGGTTGGATGATGCGCACCACGAAGACCGGTCTCGTGCCCAACGAGGATATGGGTACCGTGTTTATCAACGTGCAGGCCTCACCGGGCAGCAGCCTCCAACAGACCTATCATATATTAAAAGAGGTGGAGGAGCGCATCAAGGACCTGCCCCAGCTGCGTATCTACTCGCTCATCGCGGGCAATAGCAACAACTTCGAGCAGTCATCGTCGAACGGTAACTTCACGCTGAAGTTGAAGAAGTGGGGCGAGCGTAAGGACAAGGGCGACGATGTGCAGAGTGTGGTCGACGAGATCTACCGCCGTACTGCCGACATTGCCAACGCCAAGATACAGGTTAATACGCAGAATATGCTGCCTGGCTTCGGACGTATCAACGGCTTCGAGTTGCACGTGCAGGACAAACATGGTGGTACGATTGACGAGCTGCTCAACCAGACCAACCGTCTCATCGCAGCCCTCAACCAACGGCCGGAGATCAGTCGCGCCTTTACCAATTTCTCGCTGAAATATCCACAGTACCGTGTCGAGGTCGATGCCGCCCTTTGTAAGCGGCGCGGTGTATCGCCCAGCGATGTGCTTGCAGCCCTCAGCGGCTATATCGGTGGCTCCTACGCCTCGAATTTCGTGCGCTTCACCAAGCTCTACCGCGTCATGGTACAGGCCTCGCCCGAATACCGTCTCGACGCGGAGTCGCTCAATAACATCTTTGTGCGCAGCTCCTCAGGCGAGATGTCGCCCATCGGTCAGTATATCACCCTGACGCGCATCTACGGCTCCGAGACGCTCTCGCGCTTCAACCTCTTCCCGTCGATACAGGTAGGAGGCACTGCCGCTGAGGGCTATAGTAGTGGACAGGCCCTCGATGCCATCCGTGAGACAGCAGCCGAGGTGTTACCAGAAGGTTACGGCTATGAGTTCGGTGGTATGGCCCGTGAGGAGGCGTCGGCACAGAACACCACCGCCCTGGTGTTCGTCATCTGTATCGTCTTCATCTACCTCATCCTCTGCGGTCTCTACGAGAGTCTCTTCATCCCTCTGGCGGTCATCCTGAGCGTGCCCTTCGGACTGGCAGGCTCGTTCATCTTTGCCTACCTTTGGGGACTGGAGAACAATATCTACATGCAGACAGGACTCATCATGCTCATCGGTCTGCTGTCGAAGACGGCCATCCTGCTCACGGAGTATGCCTCTGCGCGCCGTCGCCAGGGCATGGGCATCGTCGAGGCAGCCCTTGATGCAGCCGCTGTCCGACTGCGCCCCATCCTAATGACCTCCATGACGATGGTCTTCGGTCTGTTGCCCCTGGCTCTCGCCACAGGTGTAGGTGCCAACGGTAACCGCTCGCTCGGTGTGGGTGCCATCGGTGGTATGCTCATCGGCACCATCGCCCTGCTCTTCATCGTGCCCTGCCTTTTCGTCATCTTCCAAGTGATTGAAGAAAAGGTCTTCGGTAAGAAATAAATAATCCCCTGCCAATCGGCAGGGGATTACTATTTAATCTTTTTTAATTGATGCCTTTTTACGTTGGTCATGGTCGAGGATGGTCTTGCGCATACGCATCGACTGCGGGGTGACCTCAACGAGCTCGTCCTGCTTGATATACTCCAGGCACTCCTCGAGCGACATCACCGTCTTAGGAACGATACGGGCCTTATCGTCAGTACCTGAGGCACGCACATTGGTGAGCTGCTTAGCCTTGCAGACATTGATGACAAGGTCGTTGTCGTGCACATGCTCGCCTACCACCTGTCCTGCATACACATCCTCACCCGGATCGATGAAGAACTTGCCGCGGTCCTGCAGCTTGTCGATGGCATAGGCAAAGGCATTGCCCGTATCCATCGAGATCATCGAACCGTTCACGCGACGCTCAATCTCACCCTTATACGGCTGGTACTCCTTGAAGCGGTGGGCCATGATGGCCTCACCCTGAGAAGCGGTGAGCACATTGGTGCGCAGACCAATGATACCACGCGAGGGGATATCAAACTCAATATTCACACGTTCGCCCTGATTATCCATCGAGGTCATTTCACCCTTACGACGGGTGACCATATCAATCATCTTCGAGGCAAACTCCTCAGGCACGTTGATGGTGAGTTCTTCAATGGGTTCGCATTTCTTACCATCGATCTCCTTATAGATTACCTGGGGCTGTCCCACCTGCAGCTCGTAGCCCTCACGACGCATGGTCTCGATGAGCACGGAAAGGTGGAGCACGCCACGTCCGGAAACCACCCACTTATCGGTACTGTCCTCGAAAGGCTCCACATGCAGGGCCAGGTTCTTCTCGAGTTCCTTCTCCAGACGGTCGTTGATATGACGCGAGGTAACGAACTTTCCCTCCTTACCGAAGAAGGGCGAGTCGTTGATGGTGAAGAGCATCGACATGGTAGGCTCGTCGATGGCAATGGGCGGCAGCGGCTCTGGATTCTCGAGGTCGCAGATGGTATCGCCGATCTCGAACTTCTCCAGACCAATCACGGCACAGATATCGCCACAGTCGACACTATCGGTACGCACATGCCCCATACCCTCGAAGGTGTGGAGTTCCTTGATTTTGGTCTTCTCCATCTTGCCATCGCGATGGGCAATGGTCACCTGCATACCGTCCTTGAGCTGTCCGCGATGCACACGACCCACGGCGATACGACCCTGATAGCTCGAATAGTCGAGTGAGGTGATGAGCATCTGGGGGGTACCCTCAATCTGCTCAGGCGCGGGAATCACCTCGATAATCTTATCTAATAAATAAGTAATGTTGTCGGTAGGCTTATTATAGTCCTCACCCATCCAGCCGTTCTTGGCAGAGCCGTAGACAACGGGGAAGTCAAGCTGGTCCTCGGTGGCATTAAGTGAGAACATCAGGTCGAACACCATCTCGTAGACCTCCTCCGGACGACAGTTGGGCTTGTCCACCTTGTTCACCACGACGATGGGCTTCAGACCAATCTGCAGCGCCTTCTGCAGCACGAAACGCGTCTGGGGCATGGGACCCTCGAAGGCATCGACGAGCAGCAAACAACCGTCGGCCATGTTGAGCACACGCTCCACCTCACCACCGAAATCAGAGTGTCCAGGGGTATCGATGATGTTGATCTTGACACCCTTCCAGTTGATGGATACATTCTTTGAGAGAATGGTGATACCACGTTCACGTTCCAGATCATTGGCATCTAATACCTGATTGCTGAGATTCTGGCCTTCACGGAAGAGATTACCTGCCAGCATCATCTTATCGACGAGTGTCGTCTTACCATGGTCAACATGGGCTATAATTGCGATGTTTCTGATATCCTGCATATAACTTTTCTTGTTTTGCGGCTGCAAAATTACAAAAAATCCACGTAAAACACACTTTTTTTCATAAAAACCGTAAATTTTTCACTTTTAACTATTCACTTTTCACTTTTTTGTTGTACCTTTGCAGCCGCATTTCGGAAAAACCGGAGCATTTGACGACGTAAACCGGCTGGTGATTAGGTCGGAAAGGCGTCTGAAAGATGTTTATGCAAACAACATTTAATCACTTAAATTATGTATTTAGACAAAGCAAAGAAAGAGGAAATCTTCGGTAAGTATGGTAAGGGTACCACAGATACCGGTTCTGCAGAGGCTCAGATTGCCCTGTTCAGCTATCGTATCTCTCACCTGACCGAGCACCTGAAGAAGAACCACAAGGATCACAACACCGCCCGCTCACTGACCATGCTGGTAGGTAAGCGTCGTAAGTTGCTGAAGTACTTGTACGTTAACGATATCAATCGTTATCGTGCCATCATCAAGGCCCTCGGACTTAGAAAGTAAAACAACAGCAATCCCCGCCGTTTGGCGGGGATTATTTTTTTCATTTCTCTGCCAAACGGCGGGGATTCTTTTATTGTATCTCCTTCAGGGGAATCATCACGAAATCACGCTGCGCCATCAGGGGGTGCGGGATTTTCAGATCGGGCTCGTTGATGGTCAGGTCGTCGTAGAGCAGGATATCGATGTCGATGGGACGGTCTTTATAGAGGTGAGAGGTGAGAGGTGAGAGGTGAGAGATATGTTTCTTCCGTCCCAATTCACGCTCGATCTTCTGAGTAGCCCTAAGGAGTTGACGTGGGGTAAGCGTGGTTTCCACCAGAATGACGCCATTAAGGAACTTATTCTCCGACTCGAATCCCCAAGGTTCCGTCTCTATAAACGAAGACTGGCGAATCACGGATCCCACCTTTTCTGCAATGAGGGATATAGCCTGAGTCAAATGAGCCTGACGATCACCGAGATTAGAGCCAAGCCCCAAAAACACCCTATGAACTATTCTCTCACCTCTCACCTCTTACTTCCTAATCATCCAATATCAACATCGCGTCGCCGAAGCAGCCGAACTTATACTCCAGGCTCACGGCTTTCTTATAAGCCTCGTAAACGAGGTCATAGCCACCGAAAGAGCACTCCGTCATCATCATCGTCGACTCAGGATGATAGAAATTACCGATCAGGGCGTTAGACAAACCGAAGTCGTAGGGCGGGAAGATAAACTTATTAGTCCATCCGTCAAACTCCTTCAGCAAGCCATCAGTACCCACAGCCGTCTCCGTGGCACGGGCGGTGCTGACGCCCACCGAACAGACACGATGACCAGCCTGCTTGGTGCTGTTCACAATGTCACAGGCCTCCTTGGTGATGATCACCTGCTCAGAGTTCATCTTGTGCTTCGTCAGATCCTCCACCTCGATGGAGTCGAAATTACCCAGACCGCAATGCAAGGTGATATAGGCAAAGTTGATACCCTTGATCTCCATGCGCTTCAGCAACTCACGACTGAAATGCAAGCCTGTCGACGGAGCCGTGACAGCGCCCTCATTACGGGCATAGATCGTCTGGAAGGCGTCCATATCCTCGGGGGTAGCCTCGCGCTTGTCAACGATATAGCGGGGCAGCGGGGCAGCGCCAAGGGCAAACAGTTCCTTCTTGAACTCGTCGTGCGGACAGTCGTAGAGGAATCTCAGGGTACGTCCGCGACTGGTAGTATTGTCGATAACCTCGGCCACCATCGGACCGTCCTCCTCGAAGAAGAGCTTGTTGCCGATACGGATCTTACGGGCAGGCTCCACGAGCACGTCCCACAGACGCAGTTCCTCGTTGAGCTCGCGCAACAGGAACACCTCGATCTTGGCATCGGTCTTCTCCTTGGTGCCGTACAGACGGGCGGGAAACACCTGGGTATCGTTGAAGATGAAGGTATCCTCCTCGTCGAAATAGTCGAGCACATTACGGAAATCCAGGAATATGGGCTTTCCCTCCTCATCGAGCAAGTCCTCGCCATTCTCGTCTTTCTTGGTTGTCTCGATACGTCCGCTCTTACGGTGAATCACCATCAACCGGCACTCATCACGATGATAACTTGGCTCAAGAGCCACCAAATTCTCTGGTAGTTTGAATTTAAATTGCGATAACTTCATATATATACTTTGAACTTTGAGCTTTGAAGTTTGAACTTTATGATTACTGCTGTGTCAGTGCTTTCTCCAGCCACACTGGGAAGTCTTCGAACGTCAGGCAGTCCTCGATACGGACATCGCCCACGCGGGTTCTGCAGAGCGCCGTCAGGAAAGCCCCGCTACCCAAGGCAGCGCCGATATCCCTGGCCAGCGAACGGATATAAGTACCCTTGCCACACACCACGCGAATCGACAGCTGCATGGTCTCAGGATTAAAGTCCGTCAGTTCGATCTCGTCGATATGAATGGGCTTGGGCGCCAGTTCGATATCCTCACCCTTACGGGCCATCTTATAGGCCCTGTGCCCATCGACCATACAGGCCGAATAGAGGGGCGGCCGCTGCATGATATCACCCACGAACTGCGGCAGGGTCTGCTCGATCAGCGCCCGGGTGATATGGCGCGTGGGATAGGTATAGTCGACGGTATGCTCACGGTCGTAGCTGGCCGTCGTGGCGCCCAGCTGCAAGGTAGCCGTATACTCCTTGGTATGACGCTGCAGCGCTTCGATATTCTTGGTTTCCTTACCCGTACAGAGTATCAGCACCCCCGTGGCCAGAGGGTCGAGCGTTCCGGCATGCCCCATCTTCACCCGCTTCACGTGCAGACGTTTCGACACGAGGTAGCGGATATGTGCCAACGCCCCAAAGCTCGACATGCGATAGGGCTTGTTGATATAGATGAGGGCACCTTCCTGGAAGTTCATTTAATCGACCATTGCAAGTGAGTGACCTGTCAGCAGCAACACGATGATGATGCCGCCAACGATGATGCGATAGATTCCGAAGGCCTTGAAGCCGTATTTTGACAGAAACGCCACAAACCACTTCATGGCCAGCAGTGCCACGATGAAGGCGACGACACAGCCCAGAATCAGCATCGTGATATTATGCGAGGTAGCCCACGCCGTATCGTCCTTCAGCAGATCAAGCAGATCGAGCAGCGTCGCACCAGCCATGGTGGGAACAGCCAGGAAGAACGAGAACTCGGCAGCACGCTTACGTGTCAGGCCCTGCGCCATACCGCCTACGATGGTAGCCATCGAGCGCGACACACCGGGAATCACCGAGATACACTGGAAAAGACCAATGTTAAAGGCACGCTTCTCCGTCAGCTTATTGGCATCGGTGCCCTTATTGAATATCTTGTCGCAGTACAACATGAAGATACCACCCAGCACCAGCATGACGGCTACCACCTCGACGCTGTCGAGCAGCCAGTCGAGCAGTCCCGACTTCTTTGCCAGCAGACCGATGACCACGGCGGGAATGACACCCACGATGAGCAGCCAGTAGAAGTAATACTTATGGCGCAGCTTCTGCAGCAGCGAACTACCCTCATGAGCCGGCGTGTTGTCGAACGTAAAGAACCGCTTCCAATAGAGGCACACCACAGAGAGGATGGCACCAAACTGGATGATAAATGTAAAGGCATGGACGAAGGGGTCGCCCTGCTGAATACCCAGCAGATTCTGGGTGATGATCATGTGCCCCGTCGAGGATACCGGCAGGAACTCCGTCAGTCCCTCAACGATGGCTATGATAATTGTCTCAATCCAATCCATACTTCACTCCTTACTCCTTCTCTCCTTCTCTCCTATCCTTCGGCTTCCTCATCACCGCGTAAATCATCGACACAAAGCCGAACAGGCACACGATAGGTGCCACCTTGGTGCGACGGACGCTGAAGATATCGGGCTCATACACCGTATCACTCGATCCGGGACCCGTCATCAGCAGAAAGCCGATCACTACAATCGCCATCCCCACTGCCAGGAGGATGAAATTCACTTTATCAAATGCAAAATTTCTCTTATCCATTGTCACTATTCACTTTTCACTATTCACTAATACTTATACAGCTCCCCAGCGGTCATTCTCAGGAACCTATTCACTGAGATCCACGTGCAGAGTAACGTGATAATCAGTCCGAAGAGCAACACGGCCACAGCGGTAATCGTCAGTTCCCGCCATGTGATGATGTTCAGGATGTTCGGCTCGAAGGTATAGAGGGCATAGACCCCTGCGCCCAGCACCACGATAGCCAGCAGAGCGGCGAGGATACCCACCACAAGCGCCTGCCGGATAAACGGTCGGCGGATAAAGCCCCACGAGGCTCCCACGAGTTTCATCGTGTGGATGAGGAACCGTCGGGAAAAGACGCTCAGACGCACGGTGTTGTTGATGAGCGAGAACGAGACGAAGGTCAGCAGGATAGCCAGGCACAGCAATACGATGTTCATCCTGCCCAGATTCCTGTTCACATTGTCCATCAGATCCTCCTGAAAGGCCACATCGGTAACCTTCGGATTCTTCTGCAGCTCATAGATGATCCCCACCAGCGAGTCGCGGTTGGCATAGTCCGACTTCAGTTGCAGCTCAAGGGTGGCCACAAAGGGATTGGCCCCCAGGAACTCCGAGGGGTCGGAACCCATGGCCTCTGTCTGCTCCTTCAGAGCCTGTTCCTTACTGACATAATCGATATTACGGGCGTAGGGACGGTGGTAGAGGTCGCGACAAAACCGCTTGGCCTCGTTCACGCTCACATCGTCACTCAGCATCACAGTCACCGTCAGGTTCTCCTTCACCCATGCCGACAGGTTGCGCGATGTCTGCACGGAGAAAACAATGATACCCAACAGCACCAGCACCATGGCCGTACTGATACACAAGGTGACCCACTGCACACCACGCCGGCTGCCAGTCTTCTTCTTGCGTTTTTTCATTTACTTTTTAAATACGTACGTAATCGAGGTGCAAAGATACAACAATTCAAACGGAAATCCAAATATTTTCCTTTTTTTTCACTATTGAATTTTCATTTTTCACTATTCACTATTCACTATTCACTTATTTTTCGTATCTTTGCAACCGATATGAGTACAATTATCTATCCCTCGCCCATCTTCGGCCCTGTCCACAGCCGCCGTCTGGGCATCTCCCTCGGCATCAACCTCATGCCTGCCGACGGTAAGATCTGCACGTTCAACTGTATCTATTGCGAGTGCGGCCTTAACGAAGACTACCGGCCTACCCTCCCCCGTCCCACGCGCGAGTTCGTGACCGAGAAGCTGGAGGCCAAGCTGCAGGCGATGGCGGCAGAGGGCCAGTTACCCGATGTGCTGACCTTTGCAGGCAATGGCGAGCCCACCTGTCACCCTCACTTCGCGGAGATCATCGACGACACCATCCGGCTGCGCAACCAGTATTGTCCAAAGGCCAAGGTGTCGGTATTGAGCAATGCCACGATGATTCACCGCCAGGCCGTGCACGATGCGCTGATGCGGGTTGACAACAACATCCAGAAACTCGACACCGTCGATCCACTATATATTAATAAGGTAGATCAGCCTGTCATTCCCTACGACGTTCGTCAGGTCATCGAGCGACTGAAGGCTTTCCAAGGGCATGTCATTATTCAGACGATGTTTATGGGAGGGGTGTTGAAGGAGTCAGAAGACAGGAGTCAGGAGTCAGTAGATAACACAAGCGACGCATTCGTTAATCCGTGGCTGGAGGCGGTGAAGGAGATTCAGCCCCAGCAGGTGATGATCTACACCATCGACCGCGAGACGCCCACCCAGGGTCTCCTCAAAGCCACCCGTGAACAACTCGACACCATCCGCGACCGCGTCATCGCAGCCGGCATCCCCTGTTCTGCCTCTTATTAAAAACCGTTGAATGATGATGAAATCCTATCGCCCATATTTCTGGATCATAGCAATGCTCCTTCTTGCATGCTCAAACGCGACCTTTGCGCAGAGCCGTCGGGAGCAGGTGAAGGCACATATCGACAGTGTGCTCACGGAGCGGTATTATAAGACACCCTACGACACGAACTTTGTCGTAAGACCAGAAGGACGACTGACGCTGAAGCTGAGGCTGAACCAGTCGGGTGACGACTTCCACGCCAAGGGCGACAAGGACGGCATCAGTTACAAGGCCGACCTGCACACGACTCACAAGACCACCGTGAGCATCGGCGGCTCGTATCGGGGGATTTCCGCAGCCCTGGCCATCAATCCTGCCAAGCTGAAAGGCGCCTACGACGACTACGAGTTCAACCTCAGCTACTTCAGCAGCCGCCTGAGTGTGGACGGCAGCTACCATCGCTCCACGACGCTGTCGGGCGATCTTGAAAGAGGGGATTACAGCGGACATCTGGCTCAGGATGGCGTCATGCTGAAGATGGCCAACCTCGCCGGCTACTATATCTTCAACCACCGCCGCTTTTCCTATCCCGCCGCCTTCACGCAGAGCTACATCCAGCGCCATTCGGCTGGCTCATGGCTCGCGGGCATCAGCTATCAGGGCGGGAGCATCGAGACCACCGACGAGCTCAAAGAGCGGACGCCCAATGCCCCCGAAATCAAAATCCACATCGGACTCCTCGGCATCGGTGGCGGCTACGGCTACAACTGGGTGCTCGGCAAGAAATGGCTGCTCCACTTCTCCATGCTCCCCACCTTCGTCATCTACAACCACAATTACATGATCGTGAATGGCGAGCGCAGAAATGCCAAACACTTCAGTCCCAGCATGATCTTCAACGAACGCGCCGCAATCGTCTACAACTTCTCGCCCCGCTACTTCACTGGTGCCACGCTTACCATGAGCAACTCCTTTTTCAACAACGACGTAACGGTCAACCAGAACAAATGGCGAGCCCGCGCCTTCATCGGCATGAGGCTGTAAAGTACTGACATTACCACTTTTGCGCTTTTGCACTTTGTCTTATACGGGCTGGCATCGATGAGGATGTCAGCCCGATTTTGATAGTCCGGAAGTGCCACGCGGGGAATTCCTCATTGTCAGCGCTCGTAGAAGTACTTCATGAAGTTCAGCATGTGGTCGGTAAGCCATTCCAGATCCTCGGGCGACTCGTTGGGCTCGCGGCCGAAATCCTCGACGAACCACTGGTGAACGTAGTCAGGACCGCTCTTGTAAGTCTTCATGAATGACTTGATCTCGCTGTTGGTGCTGAGCATCTCCATGATGCGCTCCCAGTTGCGGGCTGCGAGGTACTCGGTGTCGCCGTTCTCGCCGGCCTTCTGCTCGAGGTAATCGTAGTACGTAGCGTGCACTTCGCCTGCGCAATCCACGAGGAGCTCAGAGACTTGGTAATAGTATGCTGATGCTGTCGGGATGTAACCCCAGGTCTTGATCAGGGCCTTCATGTTGCTCTTCTGCAGGATCTTGTTGGCGGTGGCGTTGTCGATGTCGTACATCTCCATGAGCTCGCTGATGGCTTGGCTCTTGATGTTTTTGTAGGCACCGCCCTCGTTTGACTTCATGAAGCCGTTCATCAGTGCGGTGTAGTTGCGGAAGTCCTCATCGCTGTACTCGAGGTCGCCCACCTTGTGCTCGGTTCCGTCGCTGGGGTATTTCCAGAGGAGCCAGGGACCTGCCAGACGGAAGGTAGCCTTGTACTCTCCCAGCTCATAGCCTAACACCTTCAGCTTGGCACCTGCCACAGCGTTGACCGAAAGGTTGATGTTTGCAGAGAAATCGGTCTTCTCGTTCCAGTTCTTCTCGAAAGGAGAAACCTTCAGGTCGGCCTCAGCACCCAGTCTCGGACCAACAGACACCGTTGGGCCAGCCACACCGTAGATCATGACATCCATACCGAGATAGACGCCTATACCAGCCTCAGCGTGAACCCTTACCTGTGGGCGGACGAATGATACCTCGTTCTTCACCTCGTTGAACTCGTCGATGACGCTCCAGCCGTCGCCCTTCTTGTAGCCAACGCCTACCTTGAAGTTGTTCTCATAGTCGTACTTGATACCCAACACGGCCTGACCGGTTACCTGACCGTCGATCTTGGCATAGAGGTTGGGCTGGCACTTGATGACCACGGGCACGCATCCTACCCAGAACGTGAAGCTGTAGCCCTCGAAGTCGAGGATGTTATACTTCAGCTTGTCGCCGGGGACCTGAAACGCCTTGTTGAAACCTACGGTCAGCTCAGGTGAGAAAGCGAACTTACCGTCGAGACCAGCCTCGAATTTCTTGACGGTTGGTACGGGAACACAGGCCTTCCACTCGACGCCATCGTTCAGGGTGATGAAGTAGTTGAGCTCGAAATCGATGGGCACATACAGGTTGAAGTCCAAAGAATCGCCTTCGCTTAAGGCGAACTTCTTGTTAGCCTTGATCTCCTGCTTGAGCGACATGATGCGCTGGTGGGCAGAGGCGCGGGTGGCAGTCATCTGCTCGGGGATGATGTAGTCGTAACAGCCCTCGTCAGCGGCGCTGCGGGTCATTGTGGGCTGCTCGTCGGAATCGTGGTAGTCTTTGCCATAGCCTAAGGGGTCGGTCAGGTGGATCACGGCGGGGTGGATCACCTGGTTGCCATCGACGTACTTGGCAGCGTAGGCGGGCATGTCGACGCCTCCGGCACGGGTAATGGCACCCTCCTGGATATCGTTGTTGACATAGAGTCCGGTGTTGAGCTGAACCTCCTTTTCGCCGATGAGCTCTGCGAGTGTGGCGGGCTCTACGGTGAGGATGTAGCGGTCGCCTACGAGCTTCTCAGCGGTAGCCTTGCGGGCGTAGGGCAGCTGATTGATCTGGTGCCAGATGCCCAAGGGGTGATTGACGAATGTGGCGATGCCCAGCTTGCCGGCCAGATCCTTGCTGACGCTGATCTCGGTGGTGTCGGCATTCAGGATGACCACGTCGCTGGGTGAATTGAAGTCCTGATAGGTCAGTCCGTAAGGCTCAGCCAGCTCGCCCTGTGCAGGGTGTTGTTGGCGGGCTGGATGTCGTCGGCCATTAAGTCATCGGTACATGCAGTGAAAGAAACTGCGAAAGTAGCTGCAAACATGAAAGCGATAGCCTTCGAGATATTCTGATTGAAATTTAAAGTCTTCATAATCGATATTTTTAAAACTGTTTATGTTTGGGTTTAATTCATCTCTTTCGTCTTTCGACACTGCAAAACTAGGCTATTTTTCAGCTGCTTGTTCTTTATTATGCGTTTTTCTTCTCAGATTGTTTGGCCACAAGAATGAATTTTGGCCAAAACCCAAAGAAGCTCTTCAAATTTTGGCCAAAGCCTTGAAATTTTTACCGGAAAACCGGTTTTCTGTGGCAGGATGACTGCCTTACTTACACATGATGCCTTGTTTCGTGGTTTCGAGGAACTCGACGATGGTTCGGATCTCGGGGCCGTCGGGCACCTGGTCCTTGATCTGGTTGATCACATCGAAGACGCTCGTCTTTCCGTGGAACAGCAGACGGTAGGCATTGGCAATGTGTTTCTGCACCTTCTCGTCGATACCGGCATTGTTCATCATCGTGGTGTTGGGTCCGCCGTATGCCACGGGCTTTCCGCCAGCCACGACAAAGGGTGGGATATCCTGCGAGAAGGAGGTGCCGGCCTGAACCATCGCCAGACGACCCACACGGGTGTTGGCATTCTGGATGGCGCTCGATGAGAAGATGGCGCCATTGTGAACCTCGCAGTCGCCCGCAATCTTCACGCCATAGCCGAATACACAATAGTCGCCCACGACGGTATCGTGGCTGATGTGCGTGCCTTCGAGCAGGAAGTTGTGGTTGCCGATCTTCGTCACGCCATCGCGGTGGGTACCGCGGTTGATGACCACATTCTCGCGGATCACATTATTGTCGCCAATCTCGACATACGACTTCTCGCCACGGAAATTGAAATCCTGCGGCAGGGCAGCGATGACGGAGCCCTGGTGGATCTTGTTGTTATTACCAATGCGTGAGCCGTCGCAGATAGAAACGAAGGGGAAGATGATACAGTTGTCACCAATCACCACATCGTCCTCGATATACACGAAGGGGAATATCTTACAGTTGTCGCCGATCTTCGCCTTTGGGCTTATCTCGGCTTTGGGACTAATTTCGCTTGCCATACATTCTTTTTTTAGTTGGGGAAACTAATTATCACAAATTATCACTAATTTAATCCACAAATTATAACTAATTATTTATTATAATTTAAACTAATATTTATTTGTTCCCATTTGTGGAAAGAATTTGTTCTCATTTGTTTCAATTTGTTTCTAATTGTTTATCACTTCGCGCCGCCGCCGAGGGCCTGATAGAGGTTGACCACCGACTGCATCTTATAGAACTGATCCTGCACCTCGTTGATCTCGGCATTGAGCAGGCTGCTCTGGGCGGAGATGACCTCGAGATAGGTGGTGTTAGAGGAAGATTCCATCAACTTCTTCGTATCCTCGACATTCTGCTTGAGCACACTAACGCGCTTGCCGTCGAGATCGGCCTTCTCAGCATAGGAGTTGTAGCTCACGAGGGCGTTAGACACCTCGTTGCCTGCCTTGTAGATGGCATTCTGCCAGTTGTTGAAGGCCTGCTCATACTTATCCTGAGCCACCTTCAAGCCAGCCACGATCTGTCCGTGCTGGAAGATGGGCTGCACGAGGCTTCCCACAGCTGAGAGCAACATCTTGCCAGGATTCACCATGCCATTATTATTCGTAAAGGCAGCGGTTCCCGTGATGGTGATGTTCGGATAGAAACGGCTACGGGCCGTCTCCACATCGTAGAAGCACTGGGCCAGCGACATCTCGTAGGAATGCACGTCGGCACGGTTGTTCAGCATCTGGATGCCCACACCGGTTGCGAGGTTCTGAGGCAGACTCTGGTTAGCGAATGTTCCGCGCTTGATGGTCTGTCCGGGCTGTCCGAGCAGCAGCGAGAGGGAATTCTCCATCTCACGGATCTGACGCAGCAGATCGACCTTCTGGGCCTGCACCTGATAGTAGGCGGCCTCAGCGCTCTGCACGGCGGTAGAGCGATAGCCCACACGGTTCTCGTGCATGAACTTCATCTTGTCCCAAGTGTCCTTGGTCAGTCCCTCCATATCGGTGATGATCTCCACCTGACGGTCGAGCATCAGCAGCGTGTAATAGAGGTTGGCGATGCCGGAGATGATGTTACACTTCACCACCGTCTGATAGTCCTTGGTGGCGATGAGCTGCATCTGTGTGGAGCGCTTCACGCTGAGCAGGTTGCCGAAGAGGTCGACATTCCAGCTGGCGGACACGGGCAGTGAATAGGCCTTCGTGGGCGCAGCACCGTCGAACGACGAGAGTGTTCCCTGCGGACTGAAGGTCACAGAAGGCAGGAAGGCGAGCTTCGCAATCTTCAGGGCCTCGTTGACCATGTGGACGTTCAGGGCGGCATTCAACAGGTCGGGGTTGTTGTCGAGACCCTGTTGGATGAGCGCCTGCAGCTGCGGGTCGGTGAAGACCGTGCGCCAGGGCATATTGCCAAACGACGTGGTATCCTTCACAGCGAGCGTATCCGTCAGCGACACCGGGTCGCGCACGATGCCGTCGGCCTTCACCTCCGGACGCTCGTATTTGTTATAGAGTCCGCAACTCGACAGCAGCAATACTGCGGACATATAAACTAATAATTTCTTCATATATCTTTTCTTCTTCACAACGGATTTCACTGATTTCACGGATTCTTTCATCCGTTTCATCCGTTTAATCCGTTGTCGTTATTACTTCTCTAGTTCGTAATCTACCGGTTTCGAATGTGCATACTGAGCCAGCTCGGCGGCTACCTCCGGATTCTCCTCATCCTCGAACTTCATCGGACGGAACTTCTCCTGCAAGGACTGGAAGATGACGAAGAGCGTGGGTACAACGAAGATCTGCAACAGTGTACCGATAAGCATACCGCCCACGGCAGCTGCTCCCAGTGTCTGGTTACCGTTCTTGCCTACACCAGAGGCAAACATCATCGGCAACAGTCCAATCACCATAGCCAGAGACGTCATAAGGATAGGACGCAGACGGGCAGCAGCACCCAGCACGGCCGACCATGAGATGGCCATACCCGTTGCACGGCGCTCGAGGGCGAACTGCACAATCAGGATGGCGTTCTTAGCCAACAGACCGATCAGCATGATGAGCGAGATCTGCATGTAGATATCGTTGGCATGGCCGAACATCATCGTAAAGAGGAAACAGCCAGCCAGTCCGAAAGGTACAGAGAGGATCACACACAACGGCAGGATATACGACTCGTACTGTGCCGACAGGATCAGATAGATGAACACGATACACAACAGGAAGATAATACCCGTGGTATTCGATGACTTGGCTTCCTCACGTGTCAGACCGGAGTAATCGTAGGTATAGCCAGCGGGCAGAATATTCTCACCGATCTCCTCTACAGCCTTGATGGCCTCACCGGTAGAATAGCCGTCAGCTACGGTGGCTGTCACGTTGATCGACGTAAACAGATTGAAGCGGTTGATATTGGTCGGGCCATAGACACGCTCCAGATTACAGTACTCCTGAATGGGCGCCATACCCGCTGGCGTACGTACATATATATTATTAAGCGACTCTTCCGTCATGCGGGTCTCGGGCGAGGCCTGGATCATCACACGGTAGAGCTTACCGTAGGCATTGAAGTTCGAGGCATAGAGACCACCATAATAACCTTGCAACGTGGTGAGGATCGTAGAGGGCGAGATACCGCTCTGCTTACACTTAGCCACATCAACGTGAACCATATACTGCGGATAACTCGGGTTATAGGAAGTCTGAGCCATCTGGATTTCGGGGCGCTTGTTGAGCTCAGCGATGAAATCTTTTGTGATATCAAAGAATCGGTTCAGATCGCCACCAGTACGGTCCTGCATTACCAGCGACACACCGCTATTGGCTGAGAAGCCGGGAATCATAGGCGGTGAGAATGCCAGGATAGAGGCATCTTTGATATGGGCCGTCTTGATGAAAATCTGAGCCACCACGCCATCGGCACTCATCGGGTCGAGGAAGAAACGGAATACACCGTCGCCCTGCCACAATCCCGATAACTTCCACCAGAATCCCCTCTGACGCTCAGAGAAAGGCTTCAGCTTCAGGATAAATGTGGCCTGGTCACTACCGGCACCGGCAATGAAGTTATAACCCTGAATCTGCTCGCGGCTCTGGATGGCAGGATCGGCAGCGAGGATCTTATCCACCTCGTCGATCACCTGTCGTGTACGGGCCACAGAGGTGGCTGGCGGCATGGAGATGGTACAGAAGAGCGTTCCTGTATCCTCGGAAGGCACAAGACCCGTCTTCGTGGTAAACAAGGTGGTGACCAATACGGCGATACCGATAATCACGGTGATACCGATGGCCAGCGGCTTCCGCACTAATTTTTCCACACTTTTCTTATATTTGCCCAGCACCTTGTCATAGGCGGTATTGAATGAGGCATGGAAACGGTCGACCATCGACATCTTCTTCTCATGACCGTTCTCGTCGTGCGGCTTCAGGAAGATGGCACAGAGAGCCGGCGACAGCGTCAGCGCGTTCAGCGCCGAGATGAAGATGGAGATAGCCATCGTCACACCGAACTCACGGTAGAACGTTCCCGAAGTACCACCGATGAACGATACGGGGATGAACACCGAGGCCATCACAAGCGTGATGGAAATGATGGCACCAGAAATCTCGTTCATGGCGTCGATTGAGGCCGTCAGCGTCGACTTATAGCCCTGGTCCAACTTCGCATGCACGGCCTCCACCACCACAATGGCATCATCGACCACAATGGCGATAGCCAAGAGCAAGGCCGACAGCGTCAGCAAGTTGATGGAGAAACCGAACAAATTCAGGAAGAAGAACGTACCGATCAGCGATACCGGCACAGCAATCAACGGGATGAGTGTCGAACGCCAGTCCTGCAGGAACACGTAGATGACGAGGAACACGAGTACCAACGTGAAGAACAGCGTGAATACCACCTCTTCGATAGAGGCATACAGGAACTCTGTCACATCGTAGTTGATTTTATATGTCATGCCTGGAGGGAACAGTTTGGCCTGCTCTTCCAACTCGGCTTTCACCTGCTTGGCAATCTCGTTGGCGTTAGAACCGGCAATCTGCTGCACCATACCCATCACAGATGGCAGATTGTTGTTTCTCATCGAGACCGAATACTGCTGACCGCCCAGTTCGATCTTGGCCACATCCTTAAGTTTCAAAGTCGTACCATCGGCCTTGCTCTGAATGATGATGTCGCCAAATTCCTCGGGGGTTTTCAGACGACCGGTATAGCGCAACGAGTACTCATAGGCCACATCGGCATCCTCGCCAAATTTACCCGGCGCAGCCTCAATGTTCTGCTCAGCCAGCACGCCGCTGATGTCAGAAGGCATCAGGTTGTACTGTTTCATCACGTCGGGCTTCAGCCAGATACGCATAGAATAGGTCTTCAGACCCGGGCTCTGAACATCGCCCACACCCTGAATACGTTTGATGGCAGGAATGATGTTGATGTTGTTATAGTTCGTCAGGAACTGGTCATCGTAACGGCCGTCCTCAGACGTCAGTGTGAACATCATCACCTGCGATGTCTGGCGCTTCATGACGGTCACACCGATACGCGTCACCTCGGCGGGCAACAGCGCCAGGGCCTGCTGCACACGGTTCTGAACGTTCACGGCACACATATCGGCATTCATACCCTGGCGGAACAACACAGAGATGCTGGCCGAACCAGAAGAAGCCGACGAACTCAGATAGTCCATACCTTCCACACCGTTGATACTCTCTTCCAACGGCACAATCACGGAGTTCTTCACCGTCTCCGCATCGGCACCAGGATAACTGGTGAACACCGCAACCGTTGGCGGTGCAATATCTGGATACTGCTCAATAGGCAGCGATACCAGTCCGATAAAACCCAGCAAGACGATGAGGATAGAAATCACCGTCGACAGCACCGGGCGTTTGATAAAATTCGTAAAAGTCATTTCTTTAAAAATTTAAGAATTTAAGAATTGAAGAATTAAAGTTTTTCTCAGACTTCAACTTTTCAAATTTTCAATTTTTCAATTCTACTCATTTTTTCATCGCGTCGACGATGTCACCGGCCGTCATTGCCTTCGACTGCTCCTCAATCTTCTGCTGATAGCGCTCAGGCGTGATGGGTACAATCTCCATATCGTCGGAAAGCTTGGTGATACCGTTGGTCACATACTTATCGCCCACCTTCAGACCCTCAGTCACGATATAGTTATTACCGTCGTTCTGGGGATCCACCTTGATCTCGGTGTATTTCACCTTATTGTCCTTACCAAGGAGATAGACAAACTTCTTGTTCTGTACCTCCGATACGCAGCTCTGCGGAATCACGATGGCGTCGTTGTTGCTCTTCGGGATGATGATCGAGCCAGAACCACCGCTCTTCAGCATGCGCTCAGGATTGGGGAAGAGGGCGATCACCTGAATCGAACCCGTAGCAGGATCGATCACACCGCTCATCTTCGTCACCTTACCCTCGTGGGCATAGACGCTACCGTCGGCCAACTGGAGTTTCACGTTAGGCATAGCTCCCAAAGCAGCCTTCTGGCCGCCCTCAGCCTGCGCCATCAGCAGTGCGTCCTTCTCATTCAGCGAGAAATAGACCTCCATCTGCGAATTGTTCGACACTGTCGTCAGCACCGAAGCCGTATTCACCAGCGTACCCTTCTTCAGAGGCAGCGTACCCACTACACCGGCAGCAGGACTCTTCACATAGCAGAAGCTCAGCATCTCCTTAGCCGAAGCCAGACCGGCCTGAGCCTGCGACAGAGCAGCCTTCGCGCTCTCGTAGCTGTTAGTAGCCGACTGCAACTCGAAATCGCCGATCACCTTGTTCTCAAACAGCTTCTTGGCGTTCTCAAACGACAGTTTTGCCGTGTTGCAGGCAGCCTGCGCTGTATTCACCTGAGCCTGTGACTGACGTACCTGAGCCTGATAGGTCGCATTGTCAAGCACAAACAGAACTTGTCCGGCACCTACCGCCTGACCTTCCTTCACGTTAATCTGTGTAATGAATCCCTGTACCTTCGGGCTGATCTGTACATCCTGCACACCCTTGATAGTAGCAGGATAAGTGGTCTGCATCTGGGTACTTGACGTACCGACCGTCACGACCGGATACTCGTTGTCGCCAAACGTAGGACGACCACCGCCGCCACCGCACGATGCAAACAGCACTGCTGCGGCAGCAAACATCAAAATCTTGTTCTTTTTCATACTTAAAAACTATTTTGTTTAATACGTATCAAAACCAATAGCACCTCGAAAACTTCCAAGGTGCTCTGTAGTTTCCGAGGTGCAAAGGTACGAAAAATATATCAATAGATATATTCCGAGGCAGCTATTTTAACAAAGTTTAGGCTATTAGAGTTTGATGTAAATCTTTTTTCGGTAGAGAATATAGCCGAGGGCGAAGTTCAGGCCCACGAAATAGATGGCATAGACGAGGGAAGCCCACTTCGGAGGCGCAATGACAGCATGGATGCCATTAAAGACCAGTTCCGAAAAGCCGATTTCACCCAGGATGATGGCGAGGAGCTCGCTGGAAACATAGAGGGCGAGGGCGTTCACACCGAAAACGCGGAAGAACGTCGTCCATCCGGATTTCTGCTGAATATCAATCACATACATCAGGAAGGCCTGCAACAATGAGGCGAGGCCACAGGTAACCATCACGTAGCTGGGACTCCAGATGCGCTTGTTGATAGGCAGGCCGAAAGAGAGCAGGTAGCCGCCAATGACAAGCACCGTACCCACCACGAAGAGGGCAATGACCTTATCGCTGACAATCTCTTTCTGGCGGATGAGCATACCGCAATAGAAGCCCAACAACACATGGGCGACGGAAGAGATGGTGCCCAGCAGGCCCTCGGGATCAACGGGGCTCTTATGATAGAGATGGTCGTAGCCAAAAAGGTTCAGGTCGGCCTGCGCCACAATATTGATGCTGGCATCCTCGGCATAGCCGTTGCCAAAGACGAGGATAGCGGTATAGACCACCAGAAGGCCGATAACCACAGGGATGGTGTACTTATGATTGCAGAAGAGGGCGAAGAGCGACACGATGCCATAACAGAGGGCAATGCGCTGCATGACAGCCCAGATGCGCAGATGACCAAAGCACAGGAAATCGCCCTCGATGGCATTGTCGAACCAGTTGATAAACAGACCTATCGCAAAGAGCAGCACAGTTCGTTTGATGATACGTCGGATAACGGGAGCCGTGGGTTTGAACTCCGACTTCACCAGTGAGAGGTAACACGAGATACCCATGATGAAGAGGAAGAAGGGGAAGACGAGGTCGCAGGGCGTCATGCCGTTCCACTTCGAGTGGCGGAGCATCTCGAACGATTCACCCCAGCCGTTGTTGACAAGAATCATCCCTGCCACCGTGATGCCGCGCAGGATATCGAGACTTAGAAGACGATTGCTTTTTGCCATAATCTTCTTATTGTTTTATCAGTTCCATGACTTCCTTCGCAACATCCACGGGAGAACCTTCGGGGGCGGCGGTATAGGGATTCTGACGGAGCGTCCAAGGCTCCTCGAGGGCGTAATAGTCGAGGGTAACCTCCTGTGGCAGCGCCATCTGGAACAGCTCGGCAGCCGTCTTCATAGCATTAGGGCCACCACCGAGCAGATCAGGCTGTGGTTTCTGCAACGCCTTCATCTGATCAGCCAGCGCATTGAAATAGGTTTCCCAACGCGGATAGTAAAAATCTTTCAATATCCCCTGCCACTCCTTATGGGCATAGTCGCGCAGACCACCGGTATCGGCACAGTAGCGATTTCCCCACGTGGTAATCTGCACACGGGCATTCCACTCGTAGAGCTTCTGCTCTTCAGGGGTCGTACCACAGGCAATAGCCGCCTCCGTCCAGTGTCCCAGGCGGAACTCAGAACGTGTGCCGAGCAACTTATCCTGCATCAGGAGCATCAGGAGGAATCGCCGATAGTCGCTCTCGAATTCCTTCACAGCGAAGGCCTTGTAGTCGGCGATGGTACGCTGATACTGCAAGCGCGCCTGATCAGCCAACGCCTGACGGGTGATATCCACGAGATCATACTCGAAATTATTGTTGCCACGATACTTCTCCGCCACGCTGTTCATCATCAATGCAGCCTCGTAAGTGGAATACGGATCGTAATAGTTTTTCATCTTCGACCACGACGATGCCTGGAAGTTGTTCAACGAGGGTCGTCCACAGAAGATACTCTCATGAGGGCCCTGCTGGTTATTACCCGCAGGACAGTTATAGATGGTACGTGCCAGCAGCAGCCAAGCCCTTTCGATCAGCGGGTCCTCCACCCCATAGCGGGCCTTGACATACTGGCGCACCCAGTCTTCTTTCTTGAATTTCTCAGGTCGCCAGGGCAGCTCGCTCATCAGCTCGAACATCACGGGGTTGTTCTCCGAGCCCTCCATCGTAAAACCAATACCTTTTAACTTTGAACTTTGAGCTTTGAACTTTGAGCTTTGGAGTATGTAGAAGTTATCCAAGAGCTGATCCATGCGGCCATGAAGACCCACATTGGCACCGAAGTTCTCGAGCAGACAGAAGAGCCACTCGTGCTGCTTATAGCCCTCTTCGCGCTTCCAGATGCTGGGGATGCCGAACATCGGACGGCATTCCGAGAAGAGATCGAGCACGAGCAGATCGCCCGCCTTCATACCGTCGACCATCTGCGGACGGGGATTCTCCGTCCAGCCCTGAATCACCCAGACGGCCTTGGGATTGACGCGCTTCATGGCCAGCATCATCGCCTCGCCAGCCTTGGCGTAATCGATAGAGGCATCGTCGTTGCTCTCGTGGAAGGGGTCCATCGAGTAATAATCGGCCTTGCCAAAGAGTCTGGTCAGCTCGTCGAAATAGAGTTTGGCGATTTCTGCAAAACGCGGATCGGTAGGCAGGAGGTTCGCAGGGCGCTGGAAACCGTTCCAAAGACCTGCATCAGCCACATTCAGTCCGAGACGCGCTTTGGCATCGTGGGGCACCATACCGCTATAGCCCGGCAGTACGGGGTGCATACCCAGCTGACGCATACGGGCGAGAATCTGCGTCTGGAGCTTCTCCTGACGCTGATACCACGACAGGGGCAGCGGACCACCCCACCCTTCGAGGTTGTTCATCTCCCACCAGGCGAGGAACGCGGGACCTGCGATAAACTTCCCGATCTCCTCCTCAGAATAGCCGAGCTTCAGCAGCATATTGCGCCAGACACACTCCTCGCCCACGATGGCCAGGGGCAGATTGACGCCATGCAGCGCCATCCAGTCGATTTCCTGCTCCCAGCGCTTCCAGTCCCAGAAGGCCATCGAATAAGAGAACGTGCAATAGTTGAAGTCGTAACGCAGGGTAAGGTCGGTCTCGTGACGCTCCTTCGCCTGGACAACGGGGAGCACGGCAGGTAACTTCGCCTGCATCTGGTTCCAGGAGAGGTGAATGCCAGCATAGTACTTCAGATACCAGTTGACACCCGAGGCGATATTCACCCAGGTGTTGCCTCTCACCACGACCTTCTGACCCTGCTGGTCGAGTTCAAAGAAATCCTTGTCACTCTTCACCAGTTGGGTCTTAAACTTCGCCGAAGCGCCTTTGTCGATACGCTCCAGCAGATCGTCAACAGGATTCGAGAAAGTGAATAGTGAACAGTGAATAGTGAATAGTGCTAGCAGTAATCGTTTCATAAGCTTTATCGTTTTTTCGTTATATCAGTTTCATTTCTTTCGCTTTTTCCATCAGGAGTTGCATGAGGGGTTCCCGTTCGTTTTCCACGCGGTTGTCGAGAACGGCATCCTTGAGGTATTGCTTCAGGACGCCCACCTCACGCGAGGGTTTCAGGTGGAACATTTCCATAATCTCATTGCCGTCGATCACGGGCTGGAGCAGGCGCACATAATCCTTTTCCTTCAGGTCGGCGAGCTTCTCACGCACCATGCGGAAATTCTCGAGGAACAATTTCTTACGACCTTCGTTCTTCGACGTGATATCAGCCTCGCAGAGCGTCATCAGGTCGTCGATATCCTCACCCGCATCGTTCAGCAAACGACGCACGGCACTATCCGTTACCACATCGTCGGCAATGACGATGGGACGCATATGGAGGTCGACGAGTTTCTGCACATATTTCATCTTCATATCCAAGGGCAGCATGAGCCTCCGGAAGATCTGCGGCACCAGCTTGGCACCTATAATATTATGGTTGTGGAAGGTCCAGCCAACGGCGGGATCCCAGCGTTTCGACCTGGTCTTTCCCACGTCGTGCAGGATTGCTGCCCAGCGCAGCCAGAGATCAGAGGTGAGAGGTGAGAGGTGAGAGGTGAGAGATGTGTCTTGCTGCGATTTTACAACATTTTCCAGCACCTCGAGGGTGTGGTAGAAGTTGTTCTTATGCGCGCGACCGTTCTTTTGGTCTACGATGTCAAGGGCGGAGAGCTCAGGGAGAATCAGCTGCAGCAGTCCGCAACGCTGCAGGTATTCGAAGCCGATGCTGGGGTGCGGCGCCATGATGATCTTGTTGAGCTCATCCTTGATGCGCTCCCCACTGACAATCTTGATTCTATCAGCCATACGCTCCAGAGCCACGAAAGTCTCTTCCTCGATCTGGAAGTTCAGTTGTGTGGCGAAACGGATGCAGCGCATCATGCGCAGAGGATCATCGGAGAAGGTGATATCGGGTTCCAGAGGCGTGGCGATGATGCCGTCCTCGAGATCCGCCAGACCATTGAAGGGGTCGACAAGTTCGCCGAAACGACTCTTATTCAGGCAGATAGCCATTGCGTTGATGGTAAAGTCGCGACGGTTCTGATCGTCCTCGAGAGTACCGTCTTCGACGATAGGTTTCCGCGAGTCATGGCTGTAGCTTTCCTTCCGCGCCCCCACGAACTCCACCTCTATATCAGAGGTGAGAGGTAAGAGGTGAGAGGTGAGAGATATGTTCTGCTGCAGATTATTCTCAGAGGATTGAGGTATTCTCTCACCTCTCACCTCTCCCCTCTCACCTCTCACCTCTCCCCTCTCACCTCTAATCTTCACCTGCGCCGTGCCGAAGTTCTTAAAAACGCTCAGGTGCGCCTTGCGACCCAGCATCCTTTTCAGTTCCTCCGCCAGCGAGATGCCACTGCCCACGACGACCACGTCGATATCGTTGGAAGGACGCTCGAGAAAGATATCCCTCACATAGCCTCCCACCACATAACATTCCACCCCGAGACGGTCCGCCGCCTCGCTGATCTGATGAAACAACTCCTGGTCTAAAATGGCTGCTAACTCTTCGTCAGTATATAATTTCATTAGTTCTTTTTCACAAATTTGCTGCAAAGATACTAAAAAATTCGTTATGAATCATCCTTATTTAATAATTATTTTGTAATTTTGCACCGAAATACGAGAAATATGGCATTAAGAAAACTGGTTTTGAGTGCGCTGGGCGCCCTGTTGCTCGTGTCGTGTGGGGAGAATACGGCCCAGAAACAGGCCGAAGAGATGCTCGCCAAAGCAGGCTCCTGCTACGAACAAGGGCAATACAACGAGGCGTTGACGGTGATCGACAGCCTCCGCAAGGTATTCCCCAACGCCATCGACACCCGCAAGAAGGCCCTCAAGCTCTATCAGGACATCGAACTGAAGAAAGCCCAACAGGAACTGGCGATAACCGACAGTCTGCTGCAGGCCGTGAATCACGACTATGCCTACCAGCAGGAGAAGGTGGAGCGTGACAAGGCAGCTTTGCGTGCCACACCCGAGGAGCTGACAATGCTCACCCGCACCCGTATGAAGCGTGACTCGTTGCGTACACAATACGAGGTGCTTGGTGCCAAAATCCGATATATCCACAAGAAACAGAAGGAGACGAAGTAAACATGGACCGATTTGAGAAGACGAACCAAGAGTTTGAACAGGCCATCGCCGAATGCCGCGCCCTGTTTGAGAAGAAGCTTCACGACTACAAGGCCTCGTGGCGCATCCTGCGTCCCACAGCCCTTACCGACCAGCTCTTCATCAAGGCCAAGCGCATCCGTTCGCTCGAAATCAAGCAGGAGTCGATGGTGGGCGAAGGCATCCGTCCGGAGTTCATCGCACTCATCAACTACGGCATCGTCGGACTCATCCAGCTCTATAAGGGCTTTGCCGACATCGTCGACATCACCAACGACGAGGCCATGCGCCTTTACGACCAGTACGCCCACGAGGCCCTGGAGCTCATGAAGCGCAAGAACCATGATTACGACGAGGCCTGGCGCTCCATGCGCGTCAGCTCGTACACCGACTTCATCCTCACGAAGATAGAACGTATCAAGGAGATCGAGAACCTTGGAGGCGACACGCTCGTGTCTGAGGGTATCGACGCCAACTATATGGACATTATCAACTACGCGGTCTTTGGAATGATTAAACTGGCATGAGGAAGATCCTTGTAAACATCGCCCGACTGCTGCTCGCCCTGACATTCATCCTGTCGGGATTCGTCAAGGCGGTAGACCCGCTGGGCACGCAATACAAGATCAACGACTACCTCACCGCCTTGCATCTGCGCGAGCTGGTGCCCGATTTCGCAACGCTCTCTGCCTCCGTATTACTGTCGGCAGCGGAGTTCGTCATCGGCATCTGCCTGCTCTTCGCCATCCGGCGACGACTGGTAACGCGGCTCACCCTTGGTGTGATGATCCTTATGACCCTCATCACCTTGTGGCTCGCCATCGCCAACCCCGTCAGCGACTGCGGATGCTTCGGCGACGCCCTGGTGCTCACCAACTGGCAGACGTTCTGGAAGAATATCGTGCTGCTCATCCTGGCCGTCATCGTCACCCGATGGCCCCTCGATATGGCACGTATGATCAGTCGCAGCAACCAGTGGATCGTACTCAACTACGCGGCCCTGTTCATCCTGTTCATCGCCGGCTATTGTCTCTACGACCTGCCCATCTTCGACTTCCGCCCCTATCACGTGGGAGCCAACATCCAGCAGGGCATGGAGGTGCCGGAGGGGGCCCCGCAGCCACAGTTCGAGACCACCTTCATCATGGAGAAGGACGGGGAACGCAAGACGTTCACCATCGACAACTACCCCGACTCCACCTGGACCTTCGTGGACTCGGAGACCAGACAGATTGCCGAGGGCTATGTGCCGCCCATCCACGATTTCTCCATCGCAACGGAGGAAGGCGACATCACCGATGAGGTGCTCAGCCAGGAGGGCTACACCTTCCTGCTCATCTCACCGCATCTGGAATCGGCCGACGACAGCTATTTCGACCGCATCAACCAGGTGTATGAGTACTGTCAGGAGAATGGCTACCCCTTCTATTGCCTCACCGCCAGTACCGATCGCGCCAGAAGCCGTTGGCAGGACATGACGGGGGCCGAATACCCCTTCTGCACCACCGACGAGACGACGCTGAAGACGATGATCCGCAGCAATCCCGGTCTGATGCTCCTGCATGGGGGTACCGTCATCCGCAAATGGAGCCACAACCGTCTGCCGAAGGAGCAGCAGCTCACCCAACGGCTGGAAGACTGCGATCTGGGCAAGATGCCCACCGACAGCGTGCCAGGCAAGATCACCAAGCTGCTCATGTGGTTTGTGCTGCCCCTCATGCTGCTCACCATCGCCGACCGCCTCTGGGCGTGGACGCAATGGCTCAGGCGAAAGAAAAGAAGGAGTACTCAGAACACTCCGAATAATCAGAGTAATCAGATATTATCAAACCCTTTAAATAAAGAAAGTAAAAAAATTATGAGAAAGAAAATTGTAGCCGGCAACTGGAAGATGAACATGAATCTCCAGGACGGTATCGCTCTTGCGAAAGAGCTCAACGAGACCCTGAAAGCTGACAAGCCCAACTGCGGCGTTGTCATCTGCACACCGTTTATCCACCTGGCAAGCATTGCCCAGTTCCTCGACCAGGACATCATCGGTCTGGGTGCTGAGAACTGCGCCGATAAGGAGAAGGGCGCCTTCACTGGTGAGGTAAGCGCCGAAATGGTGAAGTCAACAGGTGCACAATACGTCATCCTCGGCCACTCCGAGCGTCGTGAGTACTACAAGGAGACACCCGAGATCCTGAAGGAGAAGGTGATCCTCGCCCAGAAGAACGACCTGAAGGTGATCTTCTGCATCGGTGAGAGCAAGGAAGAGCGTGAGGCAGGCAAGCAGAACGAGGTGGTAAAGGCCGAGCTCGAGGGCAGCGTGTTCAACCTCTCTGAGGAAGACTTCCGCAAGATCGTCATCGCCTACGAGCCCATCTGGGCCATCGGTACTGGTCTGACCGCTACCGCTGAGCAGGCTGAGGAGATCCACGCCTACATCCGTAGCATCATTGCCGAGAAGTATGGTCAGGCAGTAGCCGACGATACCACCATCCTCTACGGTGGTAGCTGTAAGGCTTCGAACGCCCCTGAGCTGTTCGCAAAGCCCGACATCGACGGTGGCCTGATTGGTGGCGCTTCTCTGAAGGCTGCCGACTTCAAGGGTATCATTGACGCCTGGAAATAAGAAGAGAGAAATGAAAAGTGAGAAGTGAAAAGTAGAAAGTTGAGAAGATGAAAGCATTATCAAATCGAAAATTGGTGAACGTGAAATGGAAATTCATGGTGCTCATGGCACTTTTCACTTTTCACTTTTCACTTTTCACTTCTTCTGCACAGACTTTCACCCAAAGGCTCCAGAAGAGCAATGCCGGTGAGGGTAAGGTGACCGTTACACAGTCGAAGGAGATCGACGACCTCGTGAACGGCCCCCAGGATGTAAACACGCAGAATAATCAGAGTAATCAGAATACTCAGAGTACTCAGAAAACTCAGACCACTCAGAAGCAGCTCGACCCTCAGAAGCCCGATAGCGCCAAATCCGAGGAGAAAGAGAAACCCCAGCCCTCAGAGCGTCCGCAGATCACCACCCTACCCGACACCACACCCGACACCACCTATACCGAGCCCCGCAAGAAGGTGCTCAAAGGCTATAAGGTAAACGGCTACCGCGTACAGGTCTATGCAGGAGGCAACTCCCGCGATGCCCGTGTCAAGGCCGAACGGACGGGTCGCGAGATAAATGCCCTCTTCCCTGGCGAACCAGTCTATGTGCACTTCTACTCCCCCAGATGGATCTGCCGCATGGGCAACTACCGCACCTACGAGGAAGCCCACCAGATACTCAACGCCGTGAAGAAACTCGGCTACCAGTCGGCTATCATCGTCAAGGGAAAGATCACCGTGCCGTATCTCAACCCGGCTCCGCAAACCACAACAACCGACAATCCATGAATCCGGAAACAGAATACCGCGAAGGTTTAGAGCAACTGGCCCAGCACTACCGTGAGATCCTCACCCTGCTGGGAGAAGACCCCGAACGGGAGGGCCTTCAGAAGACGCCCATGCGCGTGGCCAAGGCCATGCAGGTGCTCACCCGCGGCTACCAGATGGATGCCCACGAAGTATTACGACAGGCCCTCTTCAAGGAGGATTACTCCCAGATGGTCATCGTTAAGGACATCGACTTCTTCTCGCTCTGCGAGCACCACATGATACCCTTCTACGGCAAGGTACATGTGGCCTATATCCCCAACGGCTACATCACGGGACTCTCGAAAATTGCCCGCGTAGTCGATATCTACAGCCATCGTCTGCAGGTTCAGGAGCGCATGACGCTCCAGATCAAGGAGTGCATCCAGCAGACCCTCAAGCCCTTAGGCGTGATGGTAGTGGTCGAGGCCCGTCACATGTGCATGCAGATGCGGGGGGTGGAGAAGCAGAACAGCATCACCACCACCAGCGACTTCTGCGGCGCCTTCAACCAGGCCAAGACGCGACAGGAATTTATGAACTTAATTCACAACAATAAAATTTAAAACAATTTATCATTATGGATCAGACAAGCAACGGAGATTTCAAGAAAAACGAGACGGCGTTTCAGGCGTTCTATCACAGCTGCCTTGGTAAGATCGTTATTTTGATCGGCATCCTCATCATCGCCTTCATCGTGGCGCTTATGACGAAGCCCACCCAGGAGGAGATGGAAATGGAGATGATCGACGACATCCTACAGTGTATCCAGGCCAACGACAGCATCCAGGGCGATGAGATCGACGACCAGGTGAACAACTTGAACAGCATGTTCACTCGTGCCGACACCGCTAAGATCAACAAGGACCTGATCAAGTCGCTCAACAAGAACAACCGTCTGGAGATCTACAACCACTCCTTCTTCCGCACGGCCTACATTATGAACAACATCTATCCGCAGGGTGTGCGCGTCGGCATCGGTATGTTCGGTGTCGTCTACCCCACCGTCATCTACAAGGATCTGCTGCTCAACGTGGGACCCATGCAGAAGAACTACAAGGATGGTGTCATCCGCAGCACGGTGATCAAGCCAACCGACCTGGGCACGAATCCCGCTGTGAAGCCCTACCACTATCAGGGCGACCCCGACCAGTAAAGTAGTAGGACTTGCTTTAATGAATATCCTCGTTTCGCAAGAGATAGCGAGCGTCTGCCCTGGCTTCGTAGGAGCCGCGGTAGACGCTCGTGTGGTCAATACCCCCTACAGCGCCGAGCTGTGGCAGGAGATCCACACCCTCGAAGACCGTCTGCGCCAGACGCTCTCCACCGAGAGTCTCAAGGAGCAGTCGGGCATCGCCGCCACCCGCCGTGTCTACAAGGCCTGTGGCAAGGATCCCTCGCGCTACCGTCCTGCCAGCGAACAGCTCATCCGACGCATGCTCCAGGGCAAGGAGCTCTATCAGATCGACACCCTCGTCGACCTGGTCAACCTCGCCTCCATCGCCTTCGGCTATAGCATCGGCGGCTTCGATGCCGACCATTTCGTGGGCGACACCCTCACCCTGGGCATCGGACGCGAGGGAGAACCCTATGAGGGCATCGGACGCGGCCCCCTGAACATTGCCGGACTGCCCGTCTACCGCGATGCCGAGGGCGGCGTAGGCACACCCACCAGCGACCACGAACGCACCAAGATCACCCTCGCCACCACCCATCTGGTGGTGCTCATCAACGGCTACGACGGCAACCGCCAGCGCGTGGTCGACAATGCCGAATTCATCCGCGACCTGCTCCGCAAATACTGCCAGAGCGACGGCGGCACCATCACCGTTTATCCCTGAAACCACAAAACCCCGACAACAATGAAGAAACTAACGCTTATCCTATTCACCCTGCTGATGACGCTGCTGACGGCATCGGCACAAAACGAGAACAAAGCCATCATCAATACCACCTGCGGCCCTGTGAGCGGCATCATGCAGGAGGGCACCATGGCCTGGCTGGGCATCCCCTATGCCAAAGTGGAGCGCTTCATGCCCCCACAGCCCGTAAAGAAATGGAAGAGCGTGCGTAAGTGCGACAAATGGGGTCCGATGACCATGCAGCAGCAGAACCGCCCCATGACCGAAGAGCAGATGTCGGAGAACTGCTGCGTGCTCAATGTGTGGACCACCGACCTGAAAGCCCGCAAGCCCGTGATGTTCTGGCTCCACGGCGGCGGCTTCGACAGCGGTACCTCCGAATGGGATCCGGGCATGTGCTTGGCGAAGAAGGATGTGGTGGTAGTGAGCATCAACCACCGTCTGAACATCCTCGGCTTCCTCGACCTGTCCACCTGCGGCAAGAAATATAAGTACTCAGGCAATGTGGGCATGCTCGATGCCGTACAGGCCCTCGAATGGGTGCGCGACAACATCGCCAAGTTCGGCGGCGACCCCAATAATGTGACGATTTTCGGTGAGTCAGGCGGTGGCGGCAAGGTAGGCACGCTGATGTGCATGCCCAAGGCCAAGGGCCTCTTCCACAAGGCCATCATCATGAGCGGCACCATCCTTAATGTCAACACCAAGGCGATGACCGAGGAACTGGGTGAGGCCGTACTCAAGGAGTTGGGCATCGACAAAAAAAATGTCGACAAGATCAAGAACGTATCCTATAAAGACCTCTATGCTGCCGGTCAGCGCGCGATGGCCGCCAGCATCGGCACCCGTCGGCCAGGCACCCCGATGATGTGGGGCTTCGGACCTACGCCCGATGGCGAAGTGCTCCTGCAACAACCCTTCCAGCCCGCCTTCGCCAGCATCAGCGACGACATCCCCCTGATGATTGGCACCACCTTCAACGAGTTGCAGCGCTCGCGCTACACCCAGAATATCACCTTCGAGCAGGCCCGCACCGAACTGCAGCGCACCTTCGGCGACGAGACCGACGCCTATATCAGCGCCTTCATGGAAACCTATCCCGACAAGTCGATCGGACGGCTGTCGCAGGATCTGCTGTGCATCGACTGGCTCTTCCGTCCGAAAACCATCATCACGGCCGATGCCATCGGTGGCAAGCGCAAGGCCGACACCTATGTATATATGTATACGGTGGGAGAGTCAGACAACCGCGGCTATAAAGGCTGCGCCCACGGCTCTGAGTTGAAATACTGCTTCGACGTGCTCCACCACTACTCGAACCAGCTGTCGCAGTCGACACTCGATACCAACAAATACTGGGCAGACACGATGAGTGACATCTGGGCGAAATTCGCGCACGATGGCAATCCCAATACCAGTAGCATTTCCACGGCTTGGCAGCCTTACACCAAGGAGAATGGCGAACTGCTGGAAATCGGCGGCGACAAACCTGCCTTGCGCCACAATCACGATCGCAAGTTAGAGGAGATCATCAACCGCCACTGCTTCAAGCAGCTCGACGAGTTTAAGGCTAGTCATCGTTAGCGCCCAACGGACCCTTTTTCGTAAAGAGGTTCAGATCAATACAGCCACCCATGGTCTCATAGCCTGAGGCATTCAGGTGCAGCCAGTCGTTCTCAAACAAGAAGCCCTGATTCAGGGTATCGTCGTCCTGCGGATTGCGAACGGCCTGGTCGAAGTCTATCACACCGTCGAGCATCTTCGTATGGCGAATCCAGTCGTTCAGCATGTTACGCCCCTTCTCGTGGTCGGCGGTGTAATATCTGTTTCCCTTAAACGGTGTGATGGTAGCGCCGAACACATAGATACCCTTCTCGTGCGCCTCACGGATAATCCGCTTGAAGGCATCGATGATACCCTTTGCCGTCTGCTCGCCATTCCACGAGCCACCCAGGTCGTTGACACCCTCATACAGGATAATCCACTTCACGCCCTCCTGTCCGAACAGGTCACGCTCATAGCGGTTCACGGCAGCAGGGCCCAAGCCGCCACGCAGCACGTTATTACCGCCGATACCCATATTCAGCACACCCACCTGCCGGGTATTTTTGTTGGCCAGCAATCGGCGTGAGAGCACGTCGGCCCAGCGGTTCTGCTGGTTGGTCGTCGAGCCGCGTCCGTCGGTAATCGAGTTGCCCAGGATGGCCACAGCCCCCGCTTTTTCAGGCGCCTCTACCTCCAGGGTCTGGATGGTATACCAGTGGTCGGTCTTCACGGCATCGCTGAAGTCAGTGGTATTGCCGGCCTTCAGATACGAGGTGGTTCTCGAGCCGGGATGTCCGCTCACACTGGTCGACGAGGCCGTGCCATAGTGAATGGTGATGGCCACGTTCTGACGCGCACCGATCTTGAATTTCACAGGATCCGACAGCGCCGAACCCTTGGCAGGCATCGTCACGCTGGCCTTACCGTCGAAGGTCAGGCTTACCGTCGACGCCTCGTCAATCTCCGCACTGCTACCAGCCGTCTTGGCCAGCGCCAGTTCCACGGCCTTGATCTCCGTAGCTTCCGCGCTGAACGCGTTGGTCAGCTTCAGACGCACCGTCTTTCCACCGATCGACACCTGCACGATCTGGCGCAGCGAGTTGTTGCCCAGACCAGGTGATGGCGGGTTATTATGATTTTCCACCAACTGCGGGGCAGTACCCCATGTGCCTACCCAATGACGGCCGGCCGAAGCGATGCCTGCCATCAGCAGACAGGCCAGAAGCAATACTGTTTTTTTCATATCTACCATATTTATAATTTTAATCTGACGGCAAAATTAAGCATTTCCGTTCATTTTTCGCATAGTTTTGGACAAATATTTAACCTGTTACCCCCGTTTTGGCCAAAATTGCGACGTTTGGCCATACAAGTTGATCGAAAATGATGCCAAATATTTGGAAAGTGTTTCTTTACCGTCGTATATTTGCAGTGTCAAACAAATAATTTCAGTATTAACAATTTAAAAAATAAACGACTATGACGACTAGAAATACATTGGTAATGCAGGTGCTCATGAGCATCCTTACCGCAGCAACAATGACAGTAGGTTTCACTGCTTGCAGCGATGATCTGGCAGCAGATATGAAGAGCCATAACAACACGATGGCTGGTGACAATGAGAACAGCGAGGCTGTGATCGGCGCCGAGCAGGGCTACGACGAGATGACCGTCAGAGTGACCCGCAACGTTGACGGAGCCGTCATGAGCAACTTCGACGACAACTCCGTAGGCGCAGCGCTGGCCCGCAGACTTCCCAGCACATCAGGTGCAGTCGGCGAGAACACCCGTCTCATTCTGGTCAATGGCAACGATATCGCACGCTATACAGGCGATATGCGCAGCTGGGCAGCAGCCTACCTGAACGGTGGCAGCATCGCCGTTGAGCAGCCTACAGGCGAGCAGATGAACGCCCTGGCCAACGCGTTGGCAGAGGAGTTGGCAGCCGCCAGAACAGCCCAGCTCACAGCCGATGGCGACATCGTGATCAAGACACGTGGCAACCGCCGCAGCCAGAGCACCTATGAGGGTGAGCTGCTGAAGGCAAGGGTACAGAACGTGAAGAACTTCGCAACGACCCGCTCTGGCGTCGCCGACGCAGAGAACGGCATCGTGGCCGAGCTCGTCATCTTCAGTCCCGACGGCTGCTACCAGTATCTGGCAGCAAACAATGAAGAGAACAAGGACGGCAGCATGGATCAGGACGGCATGGTGGCTGAATCAGCCGTTACCCCAGCCAAGAGTCAGGCTACGGCCTACAGAAGCGGTCTGATTGCCGACGGTGCAGCCCTGTGGCTGATGGACGACGATGCCTGCGCATCGAAGGCCGTGACCAGAGGCGATGCCGAATCGAGCATCAACGAGCTGATGAGCTGCAGCGACCAGTTTACCGTAGAGAGCTATCTCAGAACCCACGACTGGCGCAATCAGGAGATATCACGCAACGGCTGCTTCCGTACCACTTACAAAGTGTGGGGCGTGAACGACCACGGCGACAATGCCAACACCGACTACTACTACGTGAAGCAGAACACGCTGATCCGCGTGGGTGGAAAGGTCTATGACAACGTCACTGGCGACGGTTTCTACGACACCTTCTACTGGGGCGCCTACGATCCGCAGTACTACAGGACTGCTTCGAACTGGGAGAACGGTCACAACCTCTACTACGGCTCCTGGCTCGACAAATACGAGAGCAGCATGGAACTGACCGGTAACGGTACGATCAGCATCGAGCAGGCCCTGCCTTCGACTGACAACAATACCGGCAGCCAGACGATCGCCATCGGCACCAACAAGAGCCAGAACGACAACATCGGATTCTCGTTCACAGGCGCAGAATCACCATCGTTCGGACTCAACTACTCACACGGATGGTCCAAGGGCACCTCGTTCACCATGTCGTATACCACGGTGGCAAAGGACCTGAAGGTGGTGAAGAACTCGAATGGCAATCGCGTGACATGGACCTACGAGAACGGTCAGAAGATGGGTCTTTACACAAACAACAAGAACAAGATCTGTCACTACCTCGCACCGGATGCCGTCACCAACGACGTAGACCTGGAGAATCAGATCTGCTGGTCGGTCAAGAATCCCAGCGGCCGCTATACCATCGAGGTTCGGAACTTCCGCGAGATGCGCTGCCTGACGAAGAAGAAGGACGACGGTAAGAAATGGACCGACTGGTGGTTCAACACCACGAGGAGCGATGACTTCACGCTGCTGGAGCCCAACCGCGCCGAGCAGGTATGGCACTTCGACGTGACTCCATCGACACTGGGTAAGGAAGGCCACAACGGCGACAAGCAGAAGCTGACGGATGCGCTGATGAAGCAGTTCCCAGAGGTGTTCCAGACACTCACCCGCGTAGCCGACCGCACCATCGACAGCGAGAATGCCATTCAGTACACGGTGGCCTACGCCAAGAACATCATCAACGACAAGAACGGCGGACGCACCATGCGCGAATACGCACTCGACCTGGGTTGTGAGAGCTACACCATCCGCTGGTACTGCCTGGACGGCAACCACAGCGAGTTCGAGCTGACGATCAACGTAAAGTAGAATCCCAGCCTCTCATACCAACAAAAAAATTCCCTCGCCTCCGCGGGGGAATTCTTTTTCTGTTCAAGGCAATCTCTCACCTCTTATCACTATTCACTAAAGTGGCCCCAGCCCCATGCAACTCGTGGTCGTGATGGCCGTCAGAAATGCCGTGAGCGCAGCTACTATCACCTTCACCGCAATCTCAACAATCCGCTTCTTCATCATACACCTTCTTTTTTGTTCTCACACAGATCTCACTGATCTCACAGATTTTTTTATTCCTCCGGAATGATAAGATCTCATTTTCCTCCCGCTTCCTTTAGGAAGCATATCTGTGAGATCTGTGAAGATCTGTGTGACATTTTTAATCCTAAATGGAGCTATCTCCTGAGGTTGAGCCGGTGTTGATTACGAGGCTTGCAGCCTGTGCGGGCATCGCGAAGTTACCGGTATAGACGCCATCACTCTCCGTCAGTTCAATGCTCGAGCCGTTCAGCGTAGCGCTGGGAGTCGTGCCCTCAGCCGGCGTGATGCTGATCTCCACCTCGTCATCCTCGTTCAGACTTGCGCCCGAAGTCACGGCGTTACCGTCCTTGGTCACTGAGGCCGAGCCACTACCCATCTTGCTGATGGTCAGCGCATAGCCAGTCGGCTCATTCTGCGAGCCGCCCTGGTTCTCGGAGCCTTGGTTCTGCTCATTCTGAGAATTCTGCCCGTTCTCGGAGCCATTCTCATTCTCATTCTCGTTGTCCTCGATCTCGCCGCTGTCGCCAGAGGTCACGCGCTTCAGAACGTTGCCGTCCTCGTCAAGACAGGTAATCTGGATCGAGGTATTCTTCAGCTCGTCCTTCACCTCCACTGAGGGCGTAAACACGATGCGACGGGTGGTGATGAGTGAGGTCTTCACGTCCTCCAGCTTCTCAACCGCCTTCGAACGGACGCCGAAGCGCATGGTTCCCAGACCGGGCAGGGGGATGGAGTGACCCTCAGTGGCCCACGTACGGAGTACCTCGCCGGCAGCATCCCAAGCCGCCTTAATCACACCTGCAGAGATTCCGCTGTGAGTAGAGGCCTCTGCGAACACTTTCTTCTCCTGGATGGGGATGTAAAGATCGGGACGCATCACGAACTTCTTCACACCAGGGTTCTTGCCGATTTTAAGCTCTCGGCGCTGAGCAATTACTTTAATAGCCATAATTCAATTAGTTTAGTTTTTGTGTCGAAATGTTAAATAATTTGGTTAGTTCTCTCGTTGTCGCCTGAAATCGCCTTGAAACGACCTGTTAAGGAAAACAATTGCTACTATTAATGCGCGCAATTTCTAGAATTAATTCTCGCAATTTTTACCTTTAATGTCCACCTCTACAACTCTCTCAATTGACAATGCAAAGGTACGAAAAATTCAGCATACCTGCAAGCCTTTTCCGATTTTATTTCCATTTTATTTCAAATGTTAAAATCTGGAGTTCTTGGCGCAGCAGCGCAGCAGCGCGTCAGCGCGTCATTACGAAAACCCGATGCGCATCAACAAGAGCTATATATATTATATATAATTATTATATATTATAATATATAATAATTTAAAATATAGATACAACCACCAATGCTGCATAATTCAAAAATCCAAATGACGCGCTGACGCGCTGCTGCGCTGCTGCGGTCAGTTTTGTATGGTATATGTAAATGCATTGGGGCCCGCATCACTGCGAGCCCCTTTGCCTTTCTAACTAACTTATTATCAACCATTAAAAACAAACTAAAAGCATTATAAAGAATCTATTAAATCGTATGAAAAAGAAAACTAACTCTAATTATTTTATCAATGGCAAAGTTAAGGCGATTTTTAGCAGATTCCAAGAAAAACGCCCGATTCTTCTCAAAGTTGTTTGGCCAAACGTCAGCTTTTTGGCCAAATCGAGGGGAACAACCTCAAAAACTGTCCAAACATCTGAGTGGAAACACAACAAAACAGGGTCAGGCGCCATTGTGTCGCATTGACACATTTTCGTGGTATTCGCAAAATTTGCACCTACCACTTACAAGCTGTCGGAAAATCCGACGGGTTCGACACCAAAAAACAATGAATATTTTGTATTTTGGAAATAATTATGTATATTTGCAGCGGAATAGAATGCCAATAATTTAGCAGAATACTGACTATAACATATGGACAACGAACAATTAACCCTGATAGCCGACGGATGGATGCAAAAGTCAGCCCCAACGTTTAATGATCTGTCTGACTCCATCATACAGACTCACCAGTCTGCTCAAAATACTGCCATTAAAGCTGTCAATCAGATGGCTACGCTTCGCAATTGGCTCATTGGCTGCTATATTGTGGAGTACGAGCAGAAAGGCAGCGACAGAGCGAAGTATGGTGATCGGCTATTGAAACGACTGGAAGAGCGCGTGAATACGAAAGGACTGAATCTGACTTTGTTTAAGGTTGCAAGAAACTTCTATTTACTATATCCCCAAATAGGTGATTTGTTGAGTTCCCCAATTCGTTCGACGGCATCGGACAAATTTGAGAAAGGTGCAACACTGTCGCACCAATTAGCCTTATCTGGAATTTCGCAAAAAGGTGCAACACTGTCGCACCAATTTGTAACGCCTGCTAAAGACATGTTGGCGAAACTGTCCTTTGCCCACATCCGTGAGATAATGACTCAAGATGATCCGCTAGCACGTTTTTTCTATGAAACGGAATGTATTAAGGGTACCTGGTCGGTAAGAGAGTTGCGTCGTCAGATAGCCACCAACCTCTATTTCCGCAGTGGCGTAAGCAAAGATCCCAAGAAACTGCTGGCCTCCATAGAGCCGGAGAAGAACACTGCAGCCCTGACCATCCGTCAGCCCTTCGCCTTTGAGTTTCTGGGTCTAAACGCCAAAGACGTGGTGACGGAAGGCGATCTTGAGGATGCCCTTATCAGTCATTTGCAGGACTTCCTGTTGGAACTGGGCAAAGGCTTCTGCTTCGAGTATAGGCAGAAGCGCATGATTATCGACGACGAATATTACTTTGCCGACCTGGTGTTTTACAATCGCATTCTCCATTGTAGCGTCATCGTAGAACTGAAGAACGACGAGTTCCGTCATGAGTATCTGGGCCAGCTCAATGCCTATGTATCTTACTATAAGGAGAACGAGATGTACGAAGGCGACAATCCTCCTGTTGGCATCCTACTCTGCACCCGCAAGGGCGAGAAGATGGTGGAATACGCCATAGCAGGCATGGACAACAACCTGTTCGTCTCTACCTATATGTTGCAGTTGCCAGACAAGGCAACTCTCGAGAAATTCCTACGTGACGAAATAAAGGATTTGGATGAATAACTCTTCGAAACACAACGTTCCAGACCCCATGTGTATAAAAATAATGGGAAAAAAACTATATACACTCACACTCGTGCTTGTCACACTCACGGCAAAAGCACAGTCGTGCCCTGATGACAACCACCCGCACATGATTGACCTCGGACTGCCCTCCGGCACGAAATGGGCTTGCTGTAATGTTGGAGCCACCAAGCCAGAAGAGTATGGCGACTATTACACCTGGGGAGAAACTGAAGAGAAGAGCGTGTATAATTGGAGTACTTGCAAATACTGGACAGACAATAACGGGGATGGATTTCCGGACGATCATGAATTCACCTATCTCGGCATCGACATTGCCGGTACTGGCTATGATGTTGCCCACGTGAAGTGGGGCGGCTCCTGGGTGATGCCTTCCCATGACCAACAGGTGGATCTGCTCGACAACTGCACCTACACCTGGACTTCAATAAATGGTGTCAAAGGCGGACTGTTCACCGGCCCGAATGGCAGTACCATCTTCCTGCCTGTGGCGGGCTACCGCTGGGAGGACGAACTCCGCTTCGCCGGCAGCTACGGCTACTACTGGTCGTCTACGCAGTCTCCGTATGAATCGAGCTACGCCTACTTCATGAGTTTCCACTCAGACGAAGCATACTGGGCCTACCGCCGCGGCTTCGGCCAAAGCGTCCGCCCCGTCATAAGTGTAACCAACAGCATTCATCTTCCAGAATCTTCTTCAGACAAATCCAGCCAACCCGTCTACAACGTCTTTGGGATCAAAGTCGCAGACAATCTGGGATTTGCAAACACTCTGCCATCTGGCGTCTACATCGTCAATGGCAAGAAGTTTGTTGTCAAATTCTAAACCATACCTCATAAAGTGTCAGGCACTCTGTGATTTAGCATCACAAGGGTGTCAGCCTGTTTAGATTTTGTTAAAAATACGGCAGGATTATCCGGAATAGTCATGGGGACGTGCCTGTCCCCATGACTAACTCAAACCGACTATAGTATCAAGCAGATTTGCGACCTGATGGGTTTCCCCAATACTTCGTTCTTCGGCCGTTACGTCAAAGACCATTTCGGTGTGACCCCGATGAAGCTGAGGAGTTAATCTACGAAATACTTGTAGAAAAACTTGGAATTAACGAAAAATGTGCGTATCTTTGCAGCAATATGAAGAAAACTGTATTTTGCCTGATGGCATTGGTGTTGGTGGCTTGTGGAAAATGCGAGGCACAAAATTTGATAACAAAGATGTTCCCTGAGAACGGGGCAACGGATGTGAATATTGACACCCACCTGATTCTGACGATGGCAGAAGATGCCACCATCGGGCAGCGAGGTTTTGTGTCGGTATATGATAAGAAGACGGGGAAACTGGTTGACCGTCTTGACATGAGCATCCCTGCTGGTCCTACTCAGGGGCAACCGAAAAATCCTGCGGCACAATATACACCTGTATCTTATATATATAAGTCGCAGAACATTACCAACCGCAATACTAAAGCTGGCACGCCATCTGGTGTTAACGCCTGGGACACGAACCGCTATCAACTCGACATCATCGGAGGTTTCTCCGACGGTTTCCACTTCTACCCTATCATCACCAAAGGCAAGCAACTGACCATCTATCTTCACCACAATATGCTAGAATATGGGCATGAGTATTATGTCACCATCGACAAGGGTGTCATCGAAGGATTCAATGGCATCAAGGGCAAAAAAGGTTGGACTTTCCGCACGAAGGATGGTGCACCAAACAGCAGCCAACGACTGTTGACGGTATCAGCAGACGGAACGGGCGACTTTTCTACCGTTCAGGGAGCGATGGATTATATTCCCGATTCTATAGCCTCGGAGAAAGATGGTTATCGTGTGTTCGTGAAGAATGGCGACTACGAGGAATTGGTCTATTTCCGCAACAAGCGATTTGTCACCATAGAGGGCGAATCGCGTGAAGGTGTACTGATTCACTATAGGAACAACGAGGTGTTTAACCCCCACCCTGCCGATATCAAAACCAATGAGGTTCGTGGTACCTTCCCCTCTCGTCGTGCCGCCTTTGCCGCCGACAACTGTAGTGACCTCATTTTCCGCAATCTGACGCTGAAGACAGATTGCAAAGGTCAGGCAGAGGGACTACTTGTCAACGGAGAGCGCAACTTCTTTGAAAACGTCCACATCATAGGCGACGGCGATGCCCTGCAAGCCAACGGCAGCTGTTACTGGCAGAACTGCCGTATCGATGGTGGCGGTGACACCATCTTAGGGCGAGGACCGTCGTTCTTTAACCATTGCACCATTACCAGCTACGGAGCATTCATGTGGATTCGCAACACAGAGGAAAATCACGGCAATGTTTTCGTTGACTGTCACCTGAAAGGACTGTCGGACTATGCGGAAATAGGCCGTCTACCCGACAACAAAGGCAGGAACTATCCTTATGCCGAATGCGTCCTGCTGAATTGTACACTAGAGAACATTCCCGCTTACGGCTGGGGGAAAATCGACGAGAGTGCCAAGACCGCAACCATTCTGGAGTTCAACAGTCATGATACGGATGGACGTCCTGTTGACACCTCCAAGCGCAATCCCCTTATGCACCAACTCGACCCCATTCGCGATGCAGGGCTCATCGGGAATTACTCAAACAGCCATTGGGTCTTAGGTTGGTAAAAACACTCTAGAAAACAATCAGCAAACCGGTACTATTATTGTAGTGCCCCTGTGAGTTCATGCGACAAATATGACCACCATTCCCCCGATTTGTTAGTCATGGGGACAGATTTGGAACAGGGCGCACACGGTTCCTGTTTCTCTATGCGCGCCGATGCGCTGAGGTGCATGATTTTGTGAAATCTGTGTTAAAAGTGCATGCGCGTGTGTCGTTCTCCAGAAAAATGCCTACCTTTGCATCAAACAATAGCTAAATTTAATTCTCAACAATGAAACCAGCTCAATTCCAACAGTACGTCTGGATCATCAATACACTCAGGAAGCAAAAACGCATGACCTTCGACGAACTGAACCGTAAGTGGCAAGACAGTGAAGTGGCCGAGGGCAACCCATTGCAACGCTCATCGTTCAATCGTCATCGTGATGCTATCCTCAACATGTTCGGCATCATCATCGACTGTGATCAGACGACCTATCAATATTATATCGCCAATCCCGAGGTCATCAACAGCGACAGCATCGAACGCTGGATGCTCTCCACGCTGACCGTCGGCACGGTGCTGTCTGACACTACATCGATCCGCGACCGCATCATACTGGAGAGTGCACCAGCGGGTGAGGAATTCCTGGAGCCCATCATTCGTGCCATGAAAAAGAACCACCGCCTGCGCATGGGCTACCAGAAGTTCAAGGCTGAGGGGTATGTGAAGACCATCTGTCCTTACGTCTTGAAGCGTTTCGATCAACGTTGGTATCTGCTGGCCCTGAACGATGAGAACCAGATGCGCATCTATGCCATCGATGATCGTATGAACATGATGGAGATGACCGACGAGACGTTCGAGATGCCTCAGGACTTCTCGCCGGAGGAATATTTCGCTGAGTATTTCGGCGTGTTTACCGCTGACATCCCCTTGACCCATGTGGTGGTTCGCGCCTACAACTATACCCCCAACTACCTGCGCAGTCTCCCGTTGCACCACTCGCAGCGTGAATTGGAGTCGGACGACCACCATGCCGATTTCTCGTTCGATATCTGTCCCACCGACGATTTCCTGCATGAGTTGTTGCGCCATGCCGACGGCATCGAAGTGCTCGAACCCGCCGACCTCCGCCAGAAAATGAAGCAACAGATCACCAATATTCTTAAAAGATATTAAATTTTTGAGGGGTGTCCTGCGTTTTGGGACAGCCCCTAACTTATCTTTGCAGCGATAACTTGATTGTCGAACTAAAATCATAAAGTTATGGCTGGATTATTTTTGATGTTTATTGTGACAGTGATGTTTGGCGAGATGCTCGACGGCTATCTCAAGGCCCAGAATGATACTGACGACCCCGACACCCCCACCGCCATCGTCTTCACCCCCGATGACGATGTACGGGAATGGGAGGATGTTCGCAAGAAGTGAATAAATTTACTAAATTATTTTATAACGTATAATTATGGCAAACGACGTAGAATTAACACCCCTTCAGTGGGATTTAGTAAAACATGCTAACGAAGAAGGTAATGCAGCTGAAGAACTCCGCGAGGCGATAAACAACATCATTAGCAAATACAAGCTTCACCCTTCATTGGTCCTCTCCATGTTAGCACGTATGAGTGCTGCT
>CAMJBL010000012.1 GCA_946403845.1 uncultured Prevotella sp.
CGAAAGACAGCAGATTTACAGTCTGCCCCATTTGGCCACTCTGGAAAACACCCAGTTTCTGATTTTGCGGGTGCAAAGGTACGAAAAAGATGTAAGATGTAAGAAGTAAGAAGTAAGAAAATGCGGGTTTTTAACGAATTTTTTGGATTCAGTATGCGAAATGTGCGAGAAAATGAGTAATTTTGCAGCAAATTTTGAGAGACATGGGAAAATTAATCATCAACTCGTACGACGAATTTGCAACGTATTTGGGTAAGGAACTGGGTTGTTCCGACTGGTTGCAAATCGACCAAGACCGTATCAACATGTTTGCCGACGCCACGCTCGACCACCAGTGGATTCACGTGGATGTAGAGCGTGCCAAGGAAGAGACGCCTTATAAGAGCACCATCGCCCACGGCTATCTGACGCTCTCGGTGCTGCCGTATCTCTGGGCGCAGATCATCGAGGTGCGTAATATCAAGATGCTCGTGAACTACGGCATGGACAAGATGCGCTTCGGGCAGCCGGTAATTACGGGATCGCGCGTCAGGATGACCACCAAGCTGCATAATATCCAGAACCTGCGCGGCATCTGTAAGGTAGAAATAGAATTCAAGATTGAGATAGAGGGACAACGCAAGCCTGCACTCGAAGGCATCGCATCGTTCCTTTATTATTTTAAATAGGTAGTAGTTTACAGTTGACGGTTTACAGTTTACAGATGATATGCTGGCAAGCCGTTCTGACTATAGAAGTAATCAACTGTAAACCGTAAACTGTAAACAGTAAACAAGATAATACAATGGGAGGATTCTTTGGAACCATCAGCACGAAGAGCTGTGTGAACGACCTGTTCTACGGCACCGACTACAACTCGCACCTCGGTACGAAGCGAGGCGGTATGGTTATGTTCGACAAGGAGAAGGGCTTCAGCCGTAAGATCCACAACCTGGAGCGCGACTATTTCCGTTCGAAGTTTGAAGACGAGCTCGACTCGTTTTCGGGCAATCAGGGCGTGGGCGTCATCAGCGATACGGATCCTCAGCCGATCATCGTCAACTCTCACCTGGGCCGCTATGCGGTGGTGACGGTGGCGAAGATCAACAATATGCGGGAGATTGCCGACGAGTTGTTGGACCGTCGGATGCACTTCAGCGAGTATTCGGCCAACACCATCAACCAGACGGAACTCGTGGCGCTGCTCATCAATATGGGTCGCACCTTCGTAGAGGGTATCAATCTGGTTTACAAGAAGATAGAAGGCTCTTGCTCGATGCTTATCCTGACGGAGAAGGGCATTATTGCCGCCCGCGACTTCCTGGGACGTACACCTATCGTGATCGGACAGAAGGAGGGTGCGTATGCCGTTTCGAGCGAGACGACCAGCTTCCCCAACCTCGACTATCATCGTGTGCGCGATATCGGTCCCGGCGAGATTGTCTATCTGCAGGCCGACCATATGGAGGTGCTGCAGGAGCCATTCAAGCGTGAGCAGATCTGTGCCTTCCTCTGGGTGTACTACGGCTTCCCTGCTTCCGACTATAACGGCATCAACGTGGAAATGGTGCGCGAGAAGAACGGTAAGATGATGGGTGAGAAGGATGATACCGAGATCGACAGCGTCTGTGGTGTGCCCGATTCAGGCGTCGGTATGGCCTTAGGCTATGCAGAGGGGAAGGGTGTGCCCTACAACCGTTCCGTGCTGAAATATACGCCCACGTGGCCACGCTCGTTTACACCTGGTAATCAGGAGCGCCGTTCGCTGGTGGCTAAGATGAAACTGATTCCTAACCCCGCCCTGTTGAAGGACAAGCGCATTGTGATCTGCGACGACTCCATCGTACGCGGCACACAGCTGAGGGATAATGTGAAGACCTTCTTCGACTATGGCGCCAAGGAAGTGCATTGCCGTATCTCGTGTCCGCCACTGGTCTATGGTTGTCCGTTCATCGGCTTCACCTCGTCGAAGAGCGACCTGGAACTGATCACCCGTCGTATCATCCGCGATTTCGAGGGCGACGACCATAAGAATCTGGAGCGCTATGCGACCACCGACTCACCGGAGTATCAGAAGATGGTGAAGGAGATTGCCCATCGCCTGGGCCTCTCGTCGCTGAAGTTCGCTTCGCTCGAGGACCTGATCGAGGCCATCGGTATGCCGAAGTGCAAGGTCTGCACCCATTGCTTCGATGGCAGCAGCTATTGTCACGAGCACGACGACGAGGACGAGCGACAGTTGAAATTTGATTTCTGATAAATCGGATTACTCGGAGTAATCGGAGTACTCAGAGCTTTTTACTGAGGAAGCCGTCTTCCTGGAAGATGTATTCCTCGCGCAGCAGATATTCGAGCGCGGCATTCAATGCTTCAGTAGGCAGTTGAATGTCGCGTAACTCTGTGATATGGTGGGGTTTACCGTCGGCCAGCAGTTCGAGAATCGCGTGGGCCTCAGGTGTGTTAACGGCCTCGCTCACCTGATGGTGAGGGTGGGAGAGGCAGACGTCGCACTGTTGGCAGTCGTGACTGTCTTCCTCGCCGAAATAGCGTAGCAGCTGTCGGCTGCGGCAGACGTGATCGTTGGTGGCATAGGCGACCATCGCGTAGATGCGCTCACGGAACTGCGCCTTACGCTCTTCGTAGACCATGGGCGGCAACTGCACATTCTCGGTGTTCTCGCGCCGCTGCAGATAGCGCACGTAAGGTGTCTTCTTCTGAGGGATGAAGTGCAGGATATGCTTCTCGCTCAGGTTTTTCAGAATCATATACAGCTGCTGGGGCTGTAGGCCGCATTGGCTGGCAATGAAACTCTCGTCGATGAAATTGTAATCGACGAACAGCCCGCCGTAGTTCCGCAGCAGGGCGGTGATCACTTTCTCCTCGTTGGGAGAGACGTGTTCCAGCCGGTAGAGCTCGTTGCGGCCGATGGTGAACATCACGCGGGCCTGATTGTCCTGTTCTTCGGTATATTCGATGTAGCCTGCGCGGTTCAGAATCTTCAGGGCGGAATCCACCTGAATGGGGAAGTGGCGGAAGGCATGACAGAACTTGTCGATATTGAACTCGAAGGTGGCATGATAGCCGGAACCCACACCCACCTGATAGAAATAGGCGAGATGCTCGTAGACCTTTCTAACATACTCCTTTTCGGGGAAGGTGTCGCTGATGCGCTTGTCGAGCTTGCGGTGGTCGGCATCGTTGTAGAGCAAGACGGCATAGGCTTTCCGCCCGTCGCGTCCGGCACGTCCTGCCTCCTGGAAATAAGCCTCTAAGGAGTCGGGGCAGTCGATGTGGATCACCACCCGCACATCGGGCTTGTCGATTCCCATACCGAAGGCGTTGGTGGCCACCATCACCCGTACCTTGTCCTCCTGCCAGTCGCGCTGCCGCTGGTCCTTCACAACGGTATCGAGACCGGCGTGGTAGAAAGTGGCGCTGATGCCGGCCTCACACAACAGCTCGGCCACTTCCTTGGTGCGACGACGACTGCGTGCATAGACGATGGCGCAGCCTTTCACATTATTAAGGATATGGATGAGTTGCTCGCGCTTGTCGGTGGCCTGACGCACGACATACGCCAGGTTCTTGCGCTCGAACGACATCTTGAAGACATTGAAAGAGGTGAGAGGTAAGAGGTGAGAGGTGAGAGATATGTCCGGCGGGGCGAGTTTGCTCTGGATGTCCTCGACCACTTGTGGGGTAGCGGTGGCGGTAAGCGCCAGTACGGGCACATCGGGCAGGTCTTTCCGGATGTCGGCAATCTGGAGGTACGACGGTCGGAAGTCGTAGCCCCATTGCGAGATACAGTGGGCCTCGTCGACGGTGATGAAGCTCACCTTCATATGACGGAGCTTGGTGCGGAAGAGCTCTGAGGAAAGGCGCTCTGGCGAGACATAGAGGATGGTGACGCCTCCGAAGATGCAGTTCTCAAGGGTGGTAATGATCTCCTCGCGGGAGAGGCCGGAATAGATGGCGGCAGCGCGGATGCCGAGACGTCGCAGATGCTGCACCTGATCCTTCATCAGTGCAATCAGCGGGGTGATTACAATACAGGTACCCTCGCTACAGAGCGCAGGCACCTGAAAGGTGATCGACTTTCCGCCGCCGGTGGGCATCAGTCCCAGTGTGTCGTGTCCACTGCCTATCGACTCGATGATTTCCCGCTGGATACCGCGGAAGTCATCATAGCCCCAATACTGGCGCAGAACCTCCCTATAATTCTCGACTCTCAACGCTTAACTCTCAACTTCCGAAGGCCGGATGTCCTCTATCTGAAGCTGCACCTCGCTGCGCTTGTAGATATTCTCCTCGATGGTGAAGGCGATATCGAACGAGCGCTTCGACTTGATATAGCGGGCATCTGCACTCCGTCCGAAGGCGATACCGTTCATCACATTCGATGATTTCGAGTCGACCAGTTCGAGCTTGATATGCTCCTGCTGACGGCCCACAACCTTCGACGTGCCGTAGTCGTAGACATTACGGGTGCAGAAGATGGGCTTCTCGTTGCCCGGACCGTGAGGGGCGAACTTCTTCAGGTCGTTATGCAGCTTCTTGGTGATATCCTTGAAGTCGATTTCTTCCTCAATCTCGAGTGTGGCCTCCGTCTGTTCGGGGAGGATATGCTCGTTGACATAATGCTGGAAACGGCGTCTGAACTCCGGGATATTCTCGATCTTCAGCGAGAGGCCGACGGCATAGGTATGTCCGCCGAAGTTCTCCAGCAGGTCGCGACAGCTCTTCACGGCATCGTAGATGTCATAGCCGGCCACGCTGCGCGCAGAACCTGTGGCCAGGTCGCCGCTGCGGGTGAGAACGACCGTAGGCCGATAGTACATTTCCGTCATACGCGATGCCACGATACCAACCACACCCTTCTTCCAGTTCTCATCGTAGAGCACGATCGAGTTGTGGTGCTTCTGACTCTCCAGCTTCTCGATAATCTGGTTGGCCTCCTCCGTCATCTGCTTGTCGACATCCTTGCGCTGCTCGTTGTAGACATTGATGTGGTTAGCTTCCGACAAGGCCTTGTCGAAGTCGCGCTCCACCAGCAGGTCGACAGCCTCGGTACCGTTCTGCATACGGCCTGAGGCATTGATGCGGGGACCGATCTTGAACACGATGTCGCTCATCGTCATCTCGCGACCTGTCAGACCGCTGATCTCGATGATCGACTTCAGACCTACGGAAGGTGCCTGATTCAGCTGCTTCAGTCCGTGGAACGCCAGAATACGATTCTCGCCCGTTACGGGCACCATATCGGCAGCAATCGAGACGGCACAGAAGTCGAGCAATGGGATAAGCCTTGAGAAGGGGATACCATTGTTCTTTGCGAACGCCTGCATGAACTTGAAGCCTACGCCACAGCCGCACAGGTGCTTGAAGGGATAGGTGGAGTCCTCACGCTTGGGGTTGAGGATGGCGACGGCATCGGGCAGATCGTCATCGGGCACGTGATGGTCACACACAATAAAGTCGATGCCAAGTGATTTGGCATAACTGATTTCTTCGATTGCCTTAATGCCGCAATCGAGCACAATAATAAGTTTTACATCCTTTTCAGCAGCTGCATCCAACGCTTTTATGCTGATACCATAACCTTCCTCGTAGCGGTCGGGAATATAGTATTCAATGTTGGAATAGAACTGCTGCAGGAACTTGTACACCAAAGCTACCGCCGTACATCCATCGACATCGTAGTCGCCATATACCATGATCTTCTCTTTACGCCCCATGGCGTCGTTGAGCCTGTCTACAGCCACGTCCATGTCGTTCATCAGGAACGGGTCTATCAATTCATTTAACATCGGACGGAAGAATCGCTTGGCTGCGCTCTCCGTCTTGATGCCACGCTGAATGAGTAGGTCGGCGAGAATAGGACTCATGCCAATCTTCTCTCCCAGCTCCTTAGCTGCCGCTCGTCTTTCTGATGTAGGTGGTTCGTAATTCCATTTGAAATGCATTTAATATATTATTTTTTTTATTCTTGTCGCTTTGGTGGCCGAAAAGGGTACAATAACCCAAATTAGCGCCCAAAGATAAGAATAAAAAATGAAAAAACGGCATAATCTGCGAAAAAAGTGACAGATTATGCCGAATTTTACCTAAAAAAGGTGATTTTCTACCTTAAATGCCCAATTTTTTGCGAATTTCTGCGGGAATGGCATTCTTGTTGATGAGGAAGTCCATCGTGTTGGCGGCGATGAAGGCCTTGGTCATATACCAGATACCCTTGTAGTCGCCGGTCTTACCCCAGGAGTTCTGCACCATGTAGTATTCCTTGCCGTTCTGGTCCTTGGCGATACCGAAGATGTGCATACCGTGATCGTCGGTCAGCTCCCAGTTGTCGAAACGCTCCTGACGCATCTGCTGTGTGGGCACGACCTCGGGAACGTTGCAGCCGAGTGAGTCGATGATGTTGCGCTTCTTCTCAGCCGTCAGCTTCAGCCAGCGGGCCATATCGCTGCCGCCCAGACTCTCTGCAGCCTTGGTGTCAACTGCGTAGGCGAGACCCTTGCGGGTGAAGCCCTCTTCCGATACGTCACCGCCCCAGGCGACGGTATAGCCCTTGTCGATGGCATTGTCGATGATCTGCATCATCTCGTCCATCGGCACATTATAGCTCAGGGGGAAGCGCCAGTTGTCCTGCACCTCTACGGCAAAGGCGGTGTAGAAGGGGTGATGGGTGTAGCTGGTGATGCTCACATAGTCGTCGAGGTTGATACCGAGCGAGGCCATGAAGCTCTTCGGGGTATATTTCTTTCCCTCGTAGGTGAACTCCTCAGGGCACTTGCCGAGATAGGCGTCGAGGATACCCTGCAGTCCGGCCTTCCACTGGTTGGAGATCTTCTTGGCAGAGCTCTTGGAGATAGCTGCCACATAGGGCTCCAGCAACGAGAAGAACTCGTTGAAGTTGTTCAGGGAGTCGCCATAGAGTGATCCCGGGAAGGGCATGGCGTCAATCGGGCAGATACCGTGGGTCTTCAGGGTGTGAAGCACGTCCTCGGCTGAACCGCCCTGTGCAAACTGACAGTCACCATGATAGCGGACCACCTGGATGGCGCGCTCCATATAGGTCTTGTTGGCAACAAACGCCTCACAGAGGGTGTAGCGCTTGCCCGTAGCCTTCAGGATCTCCGACTCGAAGAACGAGAGGGTGGAGTAGTCCCAGCAGGTACCCGAGCGGTTCTGGTCTTTGATCGTGGTGATGGGCAACTCCTTGATGGTGGTGAATACGGGTTTGTTCTGGTTCTTGGCGGGTTCCTTCTTCTTGGCACCCGATGCACTCAGGGCGATCATCGCCATCAGTGCGAATGTTAAAATCTTCTTCATGTTTTTATCTTTAAATATTTGTTTTCATAAAGTCTTCGAGTTCTGCGGGATGATAGGGGATACGCTTGGAGCCCAAGAACCGACAACCGTCTTTCATGATCAGGATGTCGTCCTCGATGCGGATGCCGCCGAAGTCCTTATAGGTCTCCAGCATGTCGAAGTTGAGGAATTCCTTGCAGTGTCCGCTGGCCTTCCAGTCGTCGATGAGGGCGGGAATGAAGTAGATGCCCGGTTCGTCGGTCATCACGAAGCCCTCCTCCAGCTTGCGGCCCATACGCAGACAGTTGGTACCGAACTGCTCCAGATTCGGACGCGTCTCTTCGTCGAAACCTACGTAGATCTGTCCGAGACCCTCCATATCGTGCACGTCCATACCCATCATGTGGCCCAGTCCGTGAGGCAGGAACATGGCGTGGGCACCTGCTGCGACGGCCTCGTCGGTATCGCCCTTCATCAGACCGAGCTCCTTCAGGTGCTCCGTCATCAGCCGACAGACGGCAAAGTGCACATCCATATATTTCACACCGGGTTTGGCCACCTCGAGCACATAGTCGTGACAGGCTTCCACGATGCTGTAGATCTCTTTCTGACGCTGCGTGAACTTCCCGTTGACGGGCATCGTACGCGTGTGGTCGGAACAGTAGTCGTTGAGCTCGCAACCTGCGTCGCACAACACCAACCGACCGTCTTCCAGTTTGGCGTCCGACGGGTTGCCGTGCATAATCTCACCGTGTTGCGAGAAGATGGTGGCGAAGCTGTTGCCTTGGGCCAGACTGCGGGCGATACCGTCCACCTGACCAGCCACGAAACGCTCGGTGATACCAGGTTTGATGAGCAGCTGGGCGGTGGTGTGCATCACATAACCCACATCGCAGGCGGCCTCGAGATAGGCAATCTCCTCGGCGCTCTTTGTAGCGCGCATCTTCACAACGGCCTTGATCAGTGGCAGCGAGGCGGCCTCCTTCTGCTTGTCGGGATGGATGCCGAGCAGGTCCATGATCTGGATCTTCGTGTCGAAGCGGTAGGGTGGGAGGAAGTGGATTTTCTTAGAGGTGAGAGGTGAGAGGTGAGAGGTGAGAGATTTCATCGGGGCGGTCTTGGCGACGCCGACTTCTGCGGCGAGGTCGGCAACGGAAGGGGTATAGCCCATCCAGACGATATCCTCCACGTCGATGTCATCGCCGAAGAGCATCTCCGTATCGTTGTCGATGTCGATCACACCCACCAGTCCGTCGCGGTGCTGTCCGAAATAGTACAGGAACGAGGAGTCCTGACGCATCGGGGCATAGGCGTTGGCGGAATAGTTCATCGGCGATTCATTGTTGCCGAAGAGGATAATCACACCGTCTCCCACGAGTTTCTTCAACTCCTGACGCCTTCTGATATAAGTTTCCTTACTGAACATGTCTTAATTTCGTTTTCGTTAGCCAATTTGGTGCAAAGTTACACATTATTTGTGAAATGGGCGAATGTTTTGCGAAAAAATTGCATAATTACACATACACAATGGCCGCTCATGCGTATGAGCAATCTATTTGTGGATAAAAATATTCATATTATTCAGATTTCTTTCCTATAAAACAAAAAATCTTTGTACCTTTGCAGCCAAATTTGAATTCAAAGACTAAAAAAGATATGGGAAAAGTAATTCTGACTGGTGACCGCCCCACCGGAAAACTCCATCTCGGACACTATGTAGGTTCTCTGCGTCGTCGTGTCCAGTTGCAGAATGCGGGCGACTATGATCGTATGTTTGTGTTTATGGCCGATGTGCAGGCCCTCACTGATAATGCCGATAACCCTGAGAAGATTCGTCAGAACATCATCGAGGTTGCCCTCGATTATCTCGCAGCAGGTCTCGATCCCGAGAAGTGCGTGCTCTTCATCCAGAGTCAGATTCCTGAACTCGCCGAGCTCACCACCTATCTGATGAACCTCGTCTCTGTGAGCCGCGTGCAGCGAAACCCGACGGTGAAGACGGAGGTAAAGATGCGTGGTTTCGAGGGCGAGAGTATCCCCTTGGGTTTCTTCTGCTACCCTGTGTCACAGGCGGCCGACATCACGCTCTTCAAGGCAACGACCGTTCCCGCTGGCGAGGATCAGGAGCCGATGCTTGAGGTGACTCGTGAGTTGGTGCGTCGTTTTAATCAGGTCTATGCAGAGGTGCTTGTGGAGCCGAATATTCTGTTGCCGGAAAACCTGACGGCCCGTCGTCTGCCTGGTACCGATGGCAAGGAGAAGATGTCGAAGTCGTTGGGTAACTGTATCTACCTCTCTGACACGGCTGATGATGTGTGGCAGAAAGTGCGCTCGATGTATACCGACCCTGAGCATGTCAATCTCAATGATCCTGGTCACGTGGAGGGTAACGCTGTTTTCACTTATCTTGATGCCTTCTCTTGTGATGAGGACTTTGCTGAGTTCTGGCCTGACTATCAGAACCTCGATGAACTGAAGGATCACTACCGTCGTGGTGGTCTGGGCGATATGAAATGCAAGAAATTCCTCAATCAGGTGCTCAACAAGTTCTTGGAGCCCATGCGTGCCCGTCGTGCAGAGTTCGAGAAGGACATCCCCGAGATCTACAACATCCTGAAGAAAGGTACCGAACAGGCCCGTGAGGTTGGTGCTCAGACGATGGATGAGGTCCGTAAAGCCATGCGCATCGACTACTTCAACGATGCCGAGCTCATCCGCCAGCAGGCCGAACGCTTCGCCAACAAATAATGCTTTTATAAGACAACGGATTTCACGGATTACACGGATTTGTAAACACCTGATTATCAGTCGCAATATCAATCCGTTTAATCCGTGAAATCCGTTGTTTTATCATCTTTATTTTTCTGTCAACAGGTCCGGGCGGAGGCGCTTGGTGCGCTCCATCGCCTGGTCGAGTTCCCACTCCCGGATCTTCGCTTCATTGCCGCTGAGCAGGATCTCGGGAACCTTCCAACCCTTATAGTCAGCCGGACGGGTGTAGATGGGTGCTGCGAGGATATCATCCTGGAAACAGTCCGACAGCGCACTCTGTTCGTCGCCGATTACACCAGGCACCACACGCACGATGGCATCGGCAATCATTGCTGCCACCAGTTCACCGCCCGTCAGCACGAAGTCGCCGATCGAGATCTCCTTGGTGATCAGGTGGTCGCGCACCCGTTGATCGATGCCCTTATAGTGGCCTGCAAGGATAATCAGATTCCCCTTCAACGAGAGCTCATTCGCCATATGCTGGTCGAAGCGCTCGCCATCGGGCGATGTGAAGATCACCTCGTCGTAGTCGCGTTCCGCCTTCAGCGCCGTGATACAGCGGTCGATGGGCTCACATTGCATCACCATACCCGCTGATCCGCCATAGGGATAGTCGTCCACGCGACGCCACTTGTCGAGCGTATAGTCACGCAGGTTGTGCAGACGGATCTCCGCCAGTCCTTTCTTCTCTGCCCGCGCCAATATGCTCTCGTGAACGAACCCTTCGAGCATCTCGGGCAACACCGTTATAATATCTATTCGCATGTTTTATTCTTTGAACTTTAAACTTTATGATTACTTTTCAGCGTAGAAGCGCATGATGGCCTCGATACTTTGTTCGCCAGTCTCGCGGCCGATGTCGTACACGCGCTGCATCTCCTCAGGGTCGTGCGAGATGTGGCCGATGGGCAACTTCGCATCCGGTCGTATCACGAGGGCGCGTCCGGCCTTCTCCGCCTCGTAGACATACACCAGCTGCCGGTTGTACATCAGATGCCGCTTGTCCATCGCCTCGATCATCTTGGGATATTTCCTCAGGGCGATGCGCATCAGGGGCATCAGACGGTTATGCTCCTTCACATAACCGTCGGGCTGGGTGAGGATGACGACGTTTCTTTCGTAGCCGATACGCTCGAAATATTCGAGGGGGATCGAATCCGCCACACCGCCGTCGAGCACCTTCATCCCTTCGAGTTCCACCACCTTCGAGGCCAGCGGCATTGATGCTGAGGCGCGGATCCAGTCATAGGTCAGGGGCGTCGCCTCTGTCAGCAGCTTATAGACGGCTTGTCCCGTTTCCACATCCGTACAGACGGCATAGAACGCCATCGGGTTCTCGTCAAAGGCTCGGTCGTCGAAGATGTCGTATTGGGTGGGGATCACGTGGTAGCCGAACTCCGCATTATAGAGGTCGCCCGTCTTCCACCACGACTGCCAGCTGCAATAGCGCTTGTCCTTCGCAAATCGCTTGTTATAGCGGAGGGCTCTGCCGGGTTGTCTCGACTTGTAGTTGCAGCCGAAGGCCGCTCCTGCCGATACGCCGATGAGACCATCAGGCTCCACACCGTGTTCCATCATCACGTCGATGATGCCTGCTGTGAAGAGTCCCCTCATCGCGCCGCCTTCCAACACAAGCCCCTTTTTCATTTCTCTTACCTCTTACCTCTCACCTTTAATCTTCCTCCCAATAACTGATCGTCCTCGTCTGGACCACGTTCATGTTCCTCGCCTGACGGCCTTTCTCCCAGTACATCAATTTCAGTTCGTTGCGTGTCCAGTTGCCTTCCTCATCGTGGTCGGTGTAGTCGTTCTTCATATTGATGGAGAGGATACATTCGTTGGTCTTATCAAACACCTTCTGACTCTGCGTCTTGATCTCGCCATCGTCGTTGTAGGTGTATTCGTTCACCGACCTTACTTGCTCCGTCACGTTCGTCAGCGTACGCCGCCTCAGGTTGCCCTCCTCGTCGTATTCGTAGCTGAGGGTGCTCTTCTGCCCTGACGGTTCCTGCATGGCGGCCTTCACCAGATAGCCATTGGCGTTGTATTCGCGGTCGATGATGTCGATGGTGGAGTTCTTGCCGTTCTCGTCGAAGTGCTCCACTTGTCCCTCAAACACGGGATTCTCGGTGATCACCTCCTGCACGCTACCCTTCAGTCCCTGACTCATCGCATCCTTGTAATAGGGCGTGGTGTTCAGGTAGAACACGTGGATGGTGCGCGACTTATCCTCGTGCAGCGTGTTCGAGATCTTCACGTAGCCCTTGTCGAGCATCAGGTGCAGCGAGCCGTCGCCCTTCGCGTCGAAATTACCGAAGTGGCGCTGCAGCTTCAGCAGGAAATAGCGGTAGTTGCGGTCGTAGAGGGCGAAGGTACGATAAGGTCCGCTGGTCACGAGTACCGTCGACAGCAGGCCCGTCTTCTCGTCGGTCGACACCACGAAGTTGGCCTTGATGCCGTAGAACTCCCCGCGGAAGTAGTAGTCGCCGGGATCGGGATCCTCGGGGGTGAACTGCTCCAGTCCGATGCTCTTGAGAGCCGGTAAGAATACCGAGTCGGGACCTTCGAGGGGCACGCCCATCATATCGATGCACCGCTCGTCGCGTTCACCCTTATAGGTAATATCGTCGCTCGTCGTGTACTGACCGTACACAGTGAATAGTGAACAGTGAATAGTGAATAGTATCGCCAGGAGTCGTTTCATCTTCAATCTTCAATCCTTCAATTTTTCAATTCTTCAATTTTTCAATTCTTCAATTTTTCCAGGAATTCTTCCTCCGACACGATGCGGATCCCGAGCTTCTCGGCCTTCTGCAGTTTCGAGGGTCCCATGTTCTCACCCGCGAGGATAAACGAGGTCTTACTGCTGATGCTCCCCACGTTCTTTCCGCCGTTCTGTTCGATGATGGCCTTATACTCGTCGCGGCTGTGGTGACTGAACACCCCGCTGATCACGATACTCTGTCCGGCGAGCTTGTCAGAGAGGTGAGCCGTCTGAGCCTCAGAGAGTTCCATCTGCAGACCGTAGCCGCGCAGCCGCTCTATGATCTCGCGGTTTTTCTCGTCGTGGAAGTAGGTGATGATGCTCTTCGCCATCACCTCGCCGATGCCGTCTATCTCCTGCAGCTCCTCGATACCGGCAGCCATCAGCGCGTCGATGTTCTTGAAATGCCGCGCCAGCAGCTTCGCCGATGTCTCTCCCACAAAGCGGATGCCCAGGGCGAAGACCACGCGCTCAAAGGGCACTTCCTTCGAGGCGGCGATGCCGTTCACGATCCTTTGGGCCGACTTTGTGCGCGAGCCGTCGCCGTTGATCTGCTGCACATCGATCTCATACAGGTCGGCCACGTTCTTGATGAGCCCCTGACGGAAGTAGTCGTCAATGGTCTCCGGACCCAGCGAGTCGATGTTCATGGCCTTGCGGGCGATGAAGTGCTCGATGCGCCCCTTGATCTGTGGCGGACAGCCCGTATCGTTCGGACAGTACCATGCGGCCTCGCCCTCGTAGCGCACGAGAGGGGTGCCGCATTCGGGACAGCGCTTGATGAATTCGACGGGCTGAGCGATGATGGGTCGCTGGTCGATGTCGACACCCACGATCTTCGGGATGATCTCACCGCCTTTCTCCACATACACATAGTCGCCGATATGCAGGTCGAAACTCTTGATGAAGTCCTCGTTGTTCAGCGTGGCGCGCTTCACGGTGGTACCCGCCAGCTGCACGGGGTCCATATTGGCCACAGGGGTGATGGCACCTGTGCGCCCCACCTGATAGGTCACCTCGTTCAGACGGGTGCACACGCGCTCCGCCTTGAACTTATAGGCGATGGCCCAACGGGGACTCTTGGCTGTAAAACCTAATGCGCGCTGCTGACGTAAGGAGTTTACTTTCAACACGATACCGTCGGTGGCTACAGGAAGACTTTTGCGCGCCTGATCCCAGTAGTTGATGAAGTCGTAGATCTCCTGCAGCGTCTTCACCTTCTTCATACCCTCCGAAATCTTGAAGCCCCACGCGCGGGCCACCTCGAGGTTTTCGAAGTGTCCATCCGCAGGCAGTTCCTCGCCCAGGAGATAGTAGAGGTAGGCATCCAGTTGGCGCGAGGCCACCAGACTCGACTTCTGACTCTTCAACGTACCGCTGGCCGCATTCCTCGGGTTGGCGAACAACGGCTCCTCGGCTTCCTCGCGCTCCTTGTTCAACCGCTCGAACACAGCCCAGGGCATCAGGATTTCCCCACGGATTTCGAACTCGTGAGGGATTGGGAAGTGAGGAGTGGGGAGTGTGGAGTGAGATATGTCAGAGACTTGAGAAAAGAGATCTCCCTCCTCACTCCTCGACAATACCAGCGGAATGCTCCGTATCGTCTTCACATTCGCCGTTACATCGTCGCCCTGCACGCCGTCACCGCGCGTCACAGCTTGCGTGAGCTTACCGTCGATGTAGGTCAGCGAGATCGAGAGACCGTCGTATTTCATCTCGCAGCACACCTCGAAATCCTCACCCGCCAAGCCCTTCTTCACGCTCTCGTACCAGTCGGCCACATCCTGTTCGTTGTAGGTGTTGGCCAGCGAGAGCATGGGGTATTTGTGCGTCACCTGACGGAACTCCGCATTCAGGTCGCTACCCACGCGCTGGGTGGGCGAGTTGGCATCGGCCATCTCGGGGTGCTTCGCCTCCAGGTCCTGCAGTTCGTGCATCAGGAAGTCGAATTCCTGGTCGCCGATGGTTGGTTGGTTCAGCACGTAATAGCGGTAGTTGTGCTCGTGCAGTTCCCGGCGCAGTTGCTCAATTCTCTGTCTCTCGTCCATAAAAATGCATATTTGGCTACAAAGTTACATAAAAAAGTGAAGAGTGAAGAGTGAAGAGTGAAAAATTTGCTACCGCTTAAATTTTTTTCAATGTTCAATTTTCAATTTTCAATTAAAATAACTACCTTTGCGGTCGTTATGTGGATGATGCTGCGTGTAATCCCCATCATGTGGCGGGCGGTCCGACCGAGTAAGATTGCCGATATGCCCGCTGTTGTCAACACCTTCTGGCTCCCAAAGGGCTACGAGGGGCTGACGTTTTTCGGCCATATTCTCGCCCCCACGCAGGCGTTGGCCGACCGTTTCAACGGCTCTGCTGATCGCGCCCTCAAGAACCACGAGATGATCCATCTGCGACAGGCGCAGTCATGTGGCGACTCATGGCTCCGTTTCTACCTATTATATATATGGTACTGGCTGAAGAACTCAGTGGGGACGGTTCTCTATGAGCTCTCGTCGCGACTCAGAAAGAACCGTCCCTACCGAGTTCCCAGGCATGCGGCCTATCTCCTGAACCCCTTCGAGATGGAGGCCTACAGTCGCATGAACGACCTCGACTATCTGAAAGGCCCTGCTACCGAATGGCGCCGCTACGCGAAAATGTCCCTTCGCGACCGCCTCGCCCTCTATCAGCAGGGAATCGTGTAATCATAAAGCTCAAAGCTCAAAGTTCAAACTTCAAAGTAATCATAAAGTTCAATGTTCAAAGCTCAAAGTTCAAAGTTCAAAGCTCAAAGTTCAAAGTTCCAAGCGCACAGCGCCATTTTCTTCGCCAACACCATCTTCGGTCTTGGCGTTCCCGTAACCAAACTGCTGCTCGACAAGTGGGTGACGCCCATGGGCTATATGGCCTCGCGTTCCCTCGGTGCCTGTATCCTCTTCTGGATCATTGCCGCCTTCCTGCCCAAGGAGAAAGTCGAACGCAGAGACCTCATCACCATTCTGTTCGGCGGACTGTTGGGATTCGTCATTTCGCAGAGTCTCACCGCCTGGGCCCTCGACTACACCAGTCCCGTCTATTTCTCGCTCATCGCCACGCTGACGCCGATTGCTGTGATGCTTTGCGCAGCGCTGACCATCGGTGAGAAGATCACCCCCATGAAGTCGCTGGGTGTGCTGCTGGGTATCGCGGGTGCCATCCTGATGGTGCTCATGAGTCAGTCGCTGGGTTCGGGCAAGAACGACCTCATCGGTATCTCGCTCGCCATTCTGAGTGTGCTCACCTGGGCTATCTACCTGATTATCACGCGTAATGTGGCGACGAAATACTCGCCCGTCACGCAGATGAAATACGTGTTCCTCATCTCCGCCATCGTCACCGTTCCCATTGCCATTCCCGAACTCCCCGTGAATGCGCTCTATACCGCAGCCTGGGGTTGGGACGGCGTGCTCGAGATGGCGTTCATCGTCGTCTGCGCCACCGCACTCGGCTATTTCCTCATCCCCTTCGCCATGAAGTATCTGCAGGCCACCACGGTGTCCATCTATACCAACCTGCAACCCGTCATCGCTTCGTTTGTGGCCATCTGGCTGGGTCAGGATGTCCTCACATGGGACAAGCCCGTAGCCGGTATCCTCGTCCTGCTGAGTGCCTATATCGTCACCGTTGTAACTGCGAAAGAGAAATGAATAAGAACCGATTCCTGATGTTGGCGCTTGCGCTGACGATGCTCATCCCTGCGATGGGACAGACCAAGAAAGTGATGCTCGAAACCACCGCGGGCAACATCCTGCTGACGCTCTACGACGATACGCCCCGTCATCGCGACAACTTCTTGAAGCTTGTCGATGAGCAGTTCTATGACTCGCTGCTCTTCCACCGTGTCATCAAGAACTTCATGATCCAGGGCGGCGACCCCGACAGCAAGAAGGCTGAACCCGGTGTCACGCTGGGCGAGGGGAGTACCGACTATACCGTCGAGGCCGAGTTCTTCGATGGCGAGGGCCATCTGCTGCATCCCCACAAGCGCGGGGCGGTGGCAATGGCGCGCGAGGGCGACAGCGAGAATCCCGAACGCCGTTCCAGCGGCTGTCAGTTCTATATCGTCTGGGGAAAGACCTACGCCACCCAACAGCTATACCAGATCGGCGATAAGGTGGAGGCCCAGACCGACCATCGTGTCACCATGACCGACGAGTTGCTCGACCTCTACCGTAAGGTAGGCGGTGTGCCCCATCTCGACGGACAGTACACCGTCTTCGGCGAAGTCACTGAAGGCCTCGAGGTCGTCGACCGCATCCAACAGGTGCAGACCGACGACTACGACCGTCCGATCGACGACGTCCGCATCCTCCGCGCTTACGAGGTGAAACCCTAAATACTTATTGCTTCAGCAGCCGCACGACACCAACCGCGTTCTCGGGCATGGTGAAGGTAAATGATGACTTCACGGTACCGAGGGCCTTCGTCTGCGGGGTGATGGCCTCCTGATAGCTGAACGTGCTGGGCACATCGGGGTGACTGGAATAATAGTTCTGGTCACCCTGATTCTTGATGCTCGTATCGTGTGAGGTCATGAATTCGATCTCTGCCTGATAGTTGGCGTCGGTATCCAGACTAACCTTCACCTGCTTGTCCTTCGCCTCTGCGTTCACGAACTTCAGATACACGGTGCCCGTCTGGGTATCGATGGTGGGCGAGGTGTAGACCTTCGTGTCGGCCTCGCTGCCATTTAAGACATCCTCGTACTTCAGCGCGCGGTTGCCGCCCAGCGAGAACAGCTGCTGGTAGTAGTAGTTCGTGGTGCGCCACAGGCCGCGGTTGTCAAACCAGATGAGGTTCGAGTTCCACTTGTTATAGCCCTTCTTACAAAACAGCGGTGCATAGGCAGCCATCACCACCATGTCGGAATTCCGCTCTAAGCTGAGCCAGTAGGCGGCTTCGGCGAGGGTGGAGTGATAGGCATTGTTCGAGTTATTGTTGGCAAACTCACCCACGAACACACGCGTCTTCCGGCTGCGGTCGTAGGTCAGTCCCTGATTGCCGCGCTTGGCGCCTGGCGCATAGCGGTTGCCCTGACTGAAGAACCAGTCGTCGCCCTTGTAGTAGTGCTCGTCGACATAAGTGTCGGCATATTTCGCGTCGATCTCGGCGTAGTTGGTGTCAAACTCCCTTCCGGCCTCTCGGGCACCGGCTGTCGAGACGATGATGATGTCGGGATACTGCGCCTTCACGGCCTTGTAGATAATGTCGAAGCGCTCCCAGAACTCCTTGCCCTGATTCTCGTTGCCGATGCCGATATACTTCAGGTTGAAGGGTGCGGGATGGCCCATCTCTGCGCGCACCTTACCCCAGGTGGTAGTAACGGCGCCGTTGCAGAACTCAATCAGGTCGAGGGCATCCTTCACGAAGATGTCGTGGAACCGCTTGCGGTCGGCTTCGGTTTCGAGCGGCGCGATATATGAATGACGTACAAACTGACAGGTCACACCGTTGTTGAGCACGGGCAGCGGACTGGCTCCCAGTGCCTCTGCCATACAGAAATACTCGTAGAATCCTACGTACTGCGAGGAGAGGTAACCCCAGTGGTTGCGGAACACGAGGCGCTCTTCGGGCTTGCCGATGGAGTTCTTCCAGAATACCTGTCCGAAGTAGTTGGGACCCTCCGAGGCACAGCCGCCCGGGAAGCGCATAAACTTCGGATGCAGGGCGGCGAGGGCCTCCATCATATCCTTGCGGAAGGGACCGTTCTTACCGTCGTTCCACAGTTTCGAGGCCTCTGGCAGCAGCGTCACGAAATCCAGGAAGAACGTACCGGCCTTGTCGCCCATGATCATTAGTCGGCTGTCCTTCGAGCGCTGGGCCTTCAGGCGACCGGTATATTTCTTCCATTCATTCTTCAGTTTGGATAGCGTGATGACGTTCGAGTTCACGTTGCCGTCGATATCCTCGAGCCACACGCTCACCTTACCCTTGTATTTCTCGCCCTGCAGATAGAGCGCCAGGTCGTAGCTCACGCCGGCCTCTACGGCCAGCGAGGGACGCTGGGTGTTGTTGCTGTAGATGGCCCCTCGATCGCGTGTCGACGGGGCGATGCCAAAGCCGTTGGCAGCGATGCCGTAGCCACCGCCAGCCTGCTCGATGTCGAAGCGCACGCAATATTGCACGTAGCGCTGCTCATCGTCGTATTTGTCGTTGGGGTCGTAGTCATACTTACGTTCCAGCGTTACCAACGGGTGGTCGCTCACCGCACGGGCCTTACCGATGGCACCGTCCTTGCTCACCACCGTCCATCCGAAGAAGATGGTGTCGCTCTGCGAGAATTCGTTGGCGGGACCGTCGGGGATGTTGTACGCCTGGAACGAGTTGTTCTGGATCATCTGTGCACAGATGCCACCGTCAAGCGACTGATTGATGTCTTCGAAGAAAATGCCGCTCAGCGTGGGACTGATCTCAATGCCCAACTGCTTGGTGTCAATACTCAGCTCGCGCTGTTCTGTCTGCGCCCAAGCCGCGCTCATCACGGCGGTCAGGCATACGGTCATAAAAAGATGCTTTTTCATTGTCGTTTGCATATGCACATTAGTTATTATTCTATATGAATCATTTTCACCACCTTACCATTCCTTAACCGAATGATATTCAGTCCCTTACGCAGCTGCTGAAGGCGCTTTCCGTCGGGGGCGAAGATGGCTTTGGGCTGTTGGTCGGCCGAGGGCTCCTCAACGGAAATGATGCCCGTTGTCGAATAGTGGTCATAGCTGAACGCCACATCCTTCAGGTCGCCCCAGACGAAACGCTCTAACTCGGGATAGTCGATAAAGGGGTTGCGATTTTTCTGGATGGCATAGACGGCCTTGTTACGGTTGATCTCCTTTTCGCTCACGGGATCGTTCTTTGCCCACTTCATAAGCATCGCCAGCTGCCAGCTGCTCAGACCTGGATAGGCATTGCCGTCGAGCGTGGCCAGCATCCCTTCCTGAGTTGTGAAACTCGTATACCAGGTGGGTATCTGTTCTTCGTAGCAGGTCACCATATAGAAATAGGTGCGTGCGAAGTCGCCTTTGTATTCGTCATTGGGCTCGAACACCGTTCCCGTATAGCCCTCATAGGTGCATTTGCCGAGCTTGCTGAAGCCGCCGTCCGACTTGTAGCTCTCGCCTTTCGTCTCACCGAAGGGGTTGTTGCCGCGCTTGTTGTTCACCAGCTTGTCGGTAGGATACATGTGGTGCAGGTCGGTGTACATCGGTGTGTTCTTATTGCCGCCAAACCAACTGTTGGGGAAGGAGTGCTCGCGGTTGTACTTGTCGCCCTCGGTGGTACCGCCCGAACCTCGGTCCTGATCGTCGCCGAAGGTGAAATGACTGGTGCCCGAATACATGTCCCAGACGCTTCCGTCGGCACGCTTGTCGGTGCTCTCAAAGTCCGTCCACAGGTCGCCATACGCCCGTTCCGAGCGGTTGTAGATGATACCATAGAGTGCCGTCTTCAACGCTGCGCCCTTCTGACCGTCAGCATTCTTATAATACTCGCCGGAGTCGTCAGGCCCCTGGGCATAGCTGCTGGCCGACACCGCCAGCATCAGAATCAAAAGTAGTCTTGGCTTCATAAGTTCTAATTTTATGTTGCAAAGATACAACTTTTTCCAGAACCAGCAAACAAATGAAGCGATTTCTTTATAAAATCATAAAGGCTCGCAATCACTGCGAGCCCTATGAGAAATTAACTAACCAAAAACTAAACTAACTAATTATATTGTATGAAAAAACCAACTTCACTTATATGACGCAAGAAAACCGCGAAAAGTTTAATCCGTCCACCTAAAAAATTACAAAAAATCGTTGTCGGTTGCAAAAAATATCGTAAATTTGCACAAATTCTCTAACAAATACGACAATGATGAAAACAAGACAACTATTCACGTTAATGCTTTTGCTCTGTCTGCCGCTGATGGTGCAGGCGGGCAAGCCCGACAAGAATTTCCACATCTTCCTCTGCTTCGGGCAGTCGAACATGGAAGCTGGTGCACGTCCTGCCGAACAGGACAAGGACTTCAACGACCCTCGGTTCCAGTTCCTAGCAGCGGTCGACATGCCGCGCAAGGAGCGAGTGATGGGTCATTGGTACACGGCCATCCCGCCCATCTGTCGCGAGGGCAACAACATGGGGCCCGTCGACTTCTTCGGACGAAAGATGATCGAGAGCATCGCCGACAAGTATCGCATTGGTGTGATCAACGTCTCCGTAGCAGGCGCCAAGATAGAGCTCTGGGACAAGGACGACTACAAGGCCTATATCGACAACGAGCGCGACTGGATGAAGGCCATCGTGAAGCAATACGACGGCAACCCCTACCAGCGGCTGGTCGATATGGCGCGCATCGCCATGAAGGACGGTGTCATCAAGGGCATCCTTATCCATCAGGGCGAGTCGAACTCCGACGACCCCAAGTGGCCGGAGCGCGTGGCGAAGATCTATCACGACCTCTGCACCGACCTCGGTCTCAATCCTAAGGATGTGCCTTTACTGGCCGGCGAACTGAAACACCAGGAACAGGGCGGTATCTGCTGGAAGTTCAACGTCGACATCCTGCCCAACCTGCCCAAGACGCTCCCCAACTCCTACATCATCTCGTCGAAGGACTGCCAGAGCACCGGCGACCAGTTCCACTTCAGCACCGAAGGCATGCGCACCCTCGGCTACCGCTATGCCGAGCAGATGCTGAAGCTGCATAAGTATAAAAAGAAGAAGTAACTTCTGTATCCAGATGTTATAGATAAAAAAGCCGCAGGTGCTCGACCTGCGGCTTTTTATAAAATGAACGCTTGCCTAAGCAAGAACTCTCATTCAATATCACGCTCTGTTTTCTTTTGGTTATGCATATCGTAAATATAATATGCAACTCCCCCAATACCTATTAGTAAAAAAAGAATTATCAGTCCCATATCTATTACCTCCTATATTACCATAGGTTTATCAATATCTTCCAATGATCATATTCAGCTACACTTAATGAGTAAATACACAGCTACGATGAGGGTGATGACACCCAGTAGTCTTCCAAACATGAATGAGGCGTACTCTCCGATGGAGTCGAATTCCCAGATAATTCCCCATATTTTCTTGAAAAACCTCATATACTTTCAGTTATTTGTTTATAATTGCCATAAAAGTATTTAATCACATTGAAATTAAGTATTCTGATAAACTCTCCATGTCTTCAAATTTGTAGATTTTAGCGTTGCTTATACCACGTTTTCTTTCCTGGCTACGGCTTTCTGTTACTTTAGTTATCATAGCTTCTATATCATGGCTCAAGTTGACATATTCAAATATGATATCTTTATTATCATCAATGATATTACAAAGTTCATCAGTAAATGAACGGGACATGAAGCTAATGCCTTCAAAATCCAAAATTACTTCTTTTGCATTTTCATTTATACAAGAACGCAATTCAGGAGCTCTTGATCTTATGTAGAGATCTGCACTATAAGTAGTATTCAATTTTATAATCTGTTTCATATCTATACTTTTTATTCCTGATAATCTATATAGTTAAAACTTTCGGCCAACGTTGTAGAAAATCTTAGTAGATCTATTATATTTCTGCTGCAAAAATACGAACTATTTCTGATACTTCTAAATTTTTACGCAAAAAGCACGCAATAAAAAAATAACTGTATTCTGTATCCAGGTGTTTGAAAATACAAAAAATATTCATAAAAGTTTGGTGGTTTGTAAAAAAGTGCGTAATTTTGCGGCCGATTTCAAATAAAGTAAATTAAGAGCAATGCTGCAACAAAGAATGAACATAACAACACTGTTACCACTTCAGGGCCTTAAAAGCTTTGGAGGCGATTGTTTTGTTCATTGTATGACAATTATTGCAGAACGAGATTGTCGCTCGATAACTTTCCAACGAACATCATCAGGTAGAAGATCTGCTAGGTCGGCATAGATGCAGCCGATCATCAGATGATAGAAGATAACGAAACCGTTGGAAAGAGCTTACCAGACTTTCCGACGGTTTTTCGTTATCTGTGTGTCCATTTCCCGTACTTCTCCACGGCCTTAGCAGCTGGACATACGCTAATCACAAAAGTATTAACCGTGCAACGATGCACACAAAAGCAAAAACAACAATGAAGAAGATACCAATATTGAGGTACAATGATCTTGGAAATCTGATGTACCTAACTCATGAACACCACTGGAACGGTGTGGTTGTAGACGATACGGCGCTCGAAGTGATGCTCCGCATTGAGAAGACCATGCAACGGTTAGAGGTGATGGGTGATGATGAGCAACGGTGGCTCTGGATAGAGCTTAAGGCACCAGGTAAGCGAAATCGTATGGAAGAGGCTGATAAAAATGGTAACTATTGGTATAAAGTACTTACAGCGAACTATGAAGGTTTTCATTACATGGTTATCAGTAACGGCCAGTGGAGATATGTTGACCTAAGGAGTGCCACTTACGTTGGAGGGGAAAGAATTCCAAATGTCTGGCATGGGAATGTATCGAAGTCTCTTTTGAAGCTTGAGAAGCATATCACTGCTTTGGTTGACAGCATCTGCGAGAACGCAGACAAATACAATAGCTATATCGATAAGAACCTTCCTTTCTCTAAGCGGAATGGAATTATCAGGCGAGCTGACCTGAATCGCATCTGCCCTGTGTACAGGACTTTTGAAAATTCTCAACATGTGGTGGAGATCGTAAAGAAGACTAACAGCTTGCCCCTATGGTCGGCTGATAAGATGACGCTCAGGACCTACATACACGTTTGGCGTATCCTCTATGAAGTATATAGAACTAAGGATAACTATAATCCTGCTCCTAAGTCAGATTTTGCTAATAAGTCAGACGTGGAAGTCTTCATGAGATACAATAGCAAGGGGCGCGAGATAGAAGGTCTGGACCTCGACAGTGAGCAGGACTATCTGAAGTGGGAAGATGAAAATAGTTCTTTTCATTGCATGGATGTCGCTTATGCAAGAATACATCTATATGCATATAAGAAAAAGGACTATTGGGGAAAGAACGTATCAGTCGCTGATGACCATTGGTTTTTTAGTCTGAGTTTCTCTGTTTATGGCTATTCAAATGATGTGGTCAACATGCTTGAAGCGTTGTGCGATGCTGGAGTTGGTGTCGTATGTGACGAGTCAGAACGACTCCTTCGAATCGCTGAAGAGACTGACTATGTCGGCATAACTCCCGGTCCTAATAAGTACTCCCATAACAAGAAAGTCGGAAACGAAATAACACTTCCCTATGTGCATGATGATATCACCACCCAACAAGTTGCAGAAGTGATAGCAGCCACTGAATGGGAGCCTCTTAGAAAAGTTGAAGCAATAAAGAATACTTAAAGGACGTCTCATATTAAACAAAAGCCGCAGGTCGACCACCTGCGGCTTTTGAATGATCAGCTGCACTTAATGAGCAAATACACTGCTACGATGAGGGTGATGACACCCAGCAGTCTTCCCATCATGAATGAGGCGTACTCTCCGATGGAGTCGAACTCCCAGATAATTCCCCATTTTTTCTTGAAAAATCAAGGAAATAAAGAAATAGGAAAAAAGAAAGGGGAAATAGGTGGATATTTCCTCTTTTATTTGTAATTTTGTGGCCGAAATCATAAACAAGGACTAAAAAAGCGAACAGTCATGAAAAGACAACTGATAGCAAACTTACTGATTCTGATGGCGTTGACGCAGGCTTATGGCCAGAAGCGCACGATAGACATCAGTGGTGACAATACGGATAAGACTGCCAAGTCGTACGCCACGGCCTTCACCCTCGCTGAGGGCGACACCGTCGACGTGCTGATGGCCCGCTACTGTTACTTCAGTCCGAAGATCACGGGCAAGGGCGTGTTGAACCTCTTTGCCGGCGGTGAGCGCGGCTATCTGGGCAACTCCGATAAGAAGTGGAACGAGTGGGCTGACTATACGGGCGACGTGCACATCTGGCCCTACAAGGAGAATGCCCCCTCGGCCAGCTCCTACAACGTGGTGCTGATGCACGGCGGTAAGGCCTTCTCGCCCGAGAACATCGACCTGAGCAAGGTGAACCGCAGCCTGGAGAACAACCATGTGACACTCCATAAGGGTGCCACGCTCTGCACCGAGGCCAACACGGCGGGCTCCGGTTTCCGCATCGGCGAGCTGAACACCGAGGTAGGCTCTACGCTGTCGGGCTATATGAAGAACTCACGTGCGGCCTACTATATGCTCGGTCTGATGAATACCGACTTCACGCTGGCAGGCAGAATCGCCCCCTCGGGCTATCGCGACGATACGCCACTTGGCATCATCAAGGAAGGTACAGGCACGATGACCATTACCGGCAACGCCAACCATCTGAGCGGCGCATTGCGCATTCTCGACGGACGTGTGATGATCATGAACGACCCTGATGAGCACGATTGGAGTGAACCTTTCCGCGGTGCGCTCGGAGCAAAGCCAAACCCGCAGGACGCCGTCGCCTTCGTATTCAGTAAAGGTGTGCTCGGCGGCACTGGCATCATCTGCGGTACCGTCGACAATTATGGAACCATCGAGCCCGGTGTCAACGGCTGCGGCCTCTTGGCTATAAATGATTTTTGTGGTGAATATGCGAAGACTGCCAATCTTTTCCTGCATCCTGGCTCGGTGCTCCGTTTTGGAGTCACCTCCCAAAAGAGTTACAGTAGCCTCCAAGTTCAGGGAGCGGTGAAATATAGCAATACGACTGAGGACTTCATGACGAGTGACAAAAAGCCTGTCATCGATGTGGTGGTGGCCGAGGACGCTGACCTGAAGGTAGGCGACGAGTTTCATGTATTAAGTACCAACAGTATATCCTCAGGCGATTGTCAATTCGACGTCCGCGCTAATAAATATACGTGGGAGGTCTATTTTGGGGAATATATGGAGAGTAACTATGCCTTCCATATCCGCCTCGTATCGCTCGACGACATGACCAATCAAGACAATCCCGACAATCCTGATAACCAGGAGGGCACCCTGGGCGCCTTCTACAATGACGGTATCGACGACGCGGACGACAAGAAGTCGCTGAAATACTATGCCAACCAGAACGGCAAGAGCATCGGTACGGCCATCTCGCTGTATAAAAACGACCTGACCGACTCGACGCTGCCTGAGACAGAAGCCGTTAGTTTCCAATTCAACATGCTCGTGGCAGAGAACGAGATGAAGCCTGAGGCTTTCGGTGGTAAGGACGGCAAATTCGTCTTTACTTCTGCCAACCAACTGGTGAACTTCGCCAACCGCAAGAAGATGGTGATGCGTGGCCACTGCCTGGTGTGGAACCAGCAGTCGCCAGAATGGATCTCCTCCGATGGCGGTAAGACCAACGACAAGAACTGGACGCGTGAGGAGGCCCTGCAAATCATGAAGAGCCATATCACCAACGTGATGCAGCACTTCAAAGGCAAGGTGCGCGAGTGGGATGTGGTGAACGAGTGTCTCGACGACAACCAGAGTGCCGTGCGCACCAATCCTGAGGCTTATGAGCTGAAAAAGAACTGCGTGTGGCAGCAGGCCATCGGCGACGACTATGTGGACTCGGCCTTTGTCTATGCCCATCAGGCCGACCCCGATGCCAAGCTCTATCTGAACGACTATGGCGTGGAGTTTCAGGGTAAGGCCAAGACCGCGGCATTCTATAACCTCGCGATGCGCATGAAGAACAATGGTATCCCCATCGACGGTGTGGGCCTGCAGTGTCATTTCTCCATCGGTGAAGTGGACAGTGTGATGCTCGACAATACCATCCGCCGCTTCGAAGAGGCCGGTCTGCTGTGTATCATCACCGAACTCGACATGGGTATTCCCGACACCTCGGAGAAGAACCTGGAGGAGCAGGCACGCCACTACCGTATCATTACCGACATCATGCTTAATCACGACAACTGTCCGAGTATGGTGATCTGGGGACTGAAAGACAACAACAGCTGGCGAGAGAGCTCCAGTCCGCTGCTCTTCACGGCGCAGCTCGACAAGAAACCCGCCTACTATGCCGTGCGCTCCGCCCTGCGCCACCGCTATCTGTTAGAGAGTGGCATCCACACCGTGCGCCAGACGAAGAAGACCGACGGCAGCATCTATAACCTGGCCGGTCAGAAGGTTGGTGCCGACTATCAGGGCATCGTGATTATCGACGGCAGAAAAGTGATGAATAAATAGAATCATGAGGAAATATATATCATATATTATTATATTGTTGATTGCGGTCATGGCATCAGGCGATGTGCTTGGTGCCAAACCTAAGAAACAACAGCGTCGCACGCGTGCGAAGACCACGAAGGTGGTGAAGAAGCAATCGAAGACCAAGGCCAGATCGAAGTCAAAATCGAAAGCAAAAGCGAAGGGCAAGACCAAAGTGGTTCGTCCGGTGGTGCAGGCAGCCCCCGATCCGCGTCTTGACGACCCAGACTATAATCCCTTCCTGCAATGCGAGGACACCTGTGGCCATGTACATGGCATCGACCTGAGCCGTTATCAGGGCGATGTGTTCTGGGAAACGGTCGGTGAGAACACCAAGATGGCCTATGTCTACCTGAAGGCGACAGAAGGTGGCGACCGCATCGATCCGAAGTTCGAGCGTAACATCAACCTGGCGCACCGCTACGGACTGAAGGTGGGGTCGTATCACTTCTTCCGTCCGAAGACCCCGTTGCAGAAACAATTAGAGAACTTTACGGCGCAGTGTCTGCCTGGCGAACAGGACCTGATACCGATGATTGATGTGGAGACGCTCGGCGGCTTGGAGGTCAATCAGTTCTGCGACTCGCTGCTAACCTTCCTCCAGATGGTGGAGAAGGCATACCATCAGAAGCCCTTGGTTTACACGTTCCGTAATTTCTACAACTGGCATCTGGTGGGCAAGCTCGACGACTACCAGCTGATGATCGCCCTCTATCTGGAAGAGGAACCGGTATTGGCCGACGAGCGGGATATCACCATGTGGCAGTATACCGGCAAGGGACGTATCGTTGGCATTAACGGTTATGTGGATAAGTCGCGCTTCCTCGGGCGACACGGACTCCGCGATATAAGATTCCGACATAAATAAAAACAAGAATAAGATGATAATCAAGTGTCCAGAATGCGGTCATCAGGTAAGCGACCGCGCAAGAACCTGCCCATCGTGTGGCGTTGATATCGCAGGCAAGGTCATCCAATGCCCCGATTGTGGCGAATATATCTTCAAGGATGATCATGAGTGTCCGAACTGTCATTGCTCCATCAATGCAGCTGCCCCGGAGCCGGAAACGGTGCTGCCAAATAGTCTGAATACTCAGAGTACTCAGGTGATTCAGAATGGCCCGGTTGTTCCGACCCCGGTGGCCCCTGAGCCACCCAAGAAGAAGAGCCACAAGGGATTCTGGTCGGCCTTGATCATTGGCTTTGTATTGGCGCTCATCATCGTACTTCTCGGTATCTACTATGCGCAGAAGACCCAGATGGAGAACGAATTGCGGGCCTATGAGAATGCCATGATGAGCAGTGAGCCTGCCGTGCTCCAGAATTTCCTCGACATGTATATCGAAGCCCCTGTTGCCCATCGTGATTCCATCAAGGTGCATCTGCAGGCGCTGATGAAGATCGACCGTGACTGGGAAAACGCCCGTATCAGTCAGTCGAAGAAGGACCTCCAGCTCTTCATCGACCGCAATCCCGACAATGTGCATGTGCGTGAGGCCCGTCAGATGATTGATTCCTTAGACTTTGAGTCGGCGAAGATGATGAACTCGATGGAGTCGTATAAGAAGTATATGGAAGACCATGAGCAGGGCTATTATTACGATGAAGCCAAGAACGCCTACGACCGTCTGGAAGAGGAAATGGTGCGTGCTGCCCAGCTCAAGGCAGAACAGGATTCCATTGCCAAGGCCGCCGAAGCCGCCGCAGAATTACTCCTCAATGTGGGACAGTGAATGCGCGAACGAAGCGAAGAAGTTCGTTAGCGTCTCTGAAGGCAGATAGCGGAAGTAGTGTGCCGAGCGTCGGATGTGGCCTAATATAGCACTACTGTTGCTGGTATGCAGAAATACGCTTTCAGAATCCTGTGAGAAATAGAATTCCTCAGCACGAGTGTTTGTGAACTCCGTCAGTTCCTGTGCAACCCGTTCCATACGCTTGTCAGGCTCTCCCACGAGAAATGGAACCTCCTCCTTGCTGAATCCGAACATCTGGATGAGCAGGGCGCCCTCAAGTTGCGCCATCGGGGTGAAGCCTAATGTCTTAAGCCATTGATTTAACGTCTGGAAATCCACGTGATGTCTCTCGGCAGAGAGGCACTTGCCAAGTTCCACCAGCTGATAAACAGGCATACCTTCGTTGAGGATGTGTCTGGCAACGTGGATGATGATCAACAGCAACTGTCGTGTGGCAATATCCGACTGTTCATCGTCGAGAATAGCCTGTAGTTTCTTGTTCAGGATAGGATTCGTCAGGTGGTCGGCACGTAACAGGTCGTTTTCTTCCTCTTGTTGTTCCTTCTGACGGGCTTCCAGGTTGGCCTTCTCCCATTCCTGGATCTGCTTTTCCGACAGGTGCAGGAAGAACTGCTCCTGGCATTGCCGGATACCCGCATAGACAGACGGGATGACCTGATGCATCAGCGCCAGTTGATACACCTTGTTCCATTTGCTGACCGACATCGGTTCTATCTGTTCCTGCTTGTTGAATTCACCACAGCGGATGAGCCGGAAGAAATTGCGTTGGATGATGTTCATGATTTATGAGTAACGTCGTGGATAGCGGAATAGGATGGCCAACAGGGCAGCGATGCCGATGGCGAAAGGATAGAAGAGGTAGGGAATGATGCTGACGGGGCTGATGGCTGCCAGACCGGCGGCTATCAGCAGTTGGGCACCATAGGGAATCAGACCTTGTACGAAACAGGAGCTGGTGTCGAGGATGGAGGCTGCTTTCTTGTTGTCTACGCCATAGCGGTCGCCTATCTGCTTGGCGATGCCGCCAACGGTGATGATGGCCACCGTATTGTTGGCCGTGCAGATGTCAACCAGTCCCACTAAGGCACCAATACACAGTTCGGCACCCCGTTTGTTATGGATATGCTTCACCATCCGCTGGATGATGAACTCAATACCGCCTTGCTGTTTGATCAGTTCCAGCATACCGCCTGCCATCATGGTAATGATGATCAGCTCGCCCATGCCGATCATGCCGTCGCCCATGGCTTTCATCCAGCCGAAGACATCGAAACTGCCCGTCAGCATGCCGATACAACCCGTCAGCACGACACCGAGCGTCAGCACGGCCATCACGTTCATACCGAAAATGGCCGTCACCAGTACGACGAGGTAGGGGATCACCTTGACCCATTCCACGGCATTGGTCGCATGGGCGGAATGAACATTGGCCCCCATGAAGTAGTAGACCACCAGAATCACCAACGCTGCAGGTATCACAATGAAGGCGTTCACCCGGAATTTGTCACTCAGTTTGCAGCCTTGGGTAGACGTGGCGACGATGGTGGTATCCGAGATGAACGAGAGGTTGTCGCCGAAGAAGGAACCGCCAACGATGATGGCTGTCATGAGCGCGAGATCCGTGCCTGTCTGCTGGGCGACACCCACGGCAATCGGTGTCAAGGCCACAATGGTGCCTACACTGGTGCCGATGGAAATAGAGATGAAACAGGCTGCGAGGAACAAGCCTGCCAATAGCATGTGAGAGGGTAGGAGGTGAAGTGTCAGATTGACGGTGGCATCGATGCTCCCCATCACCTTGGCGGAATTGGCAAAAGCACCCGCCAGCAGGAAGATCCAGATCATGAGCATCATCTGACTGGAAGCTGCACCGCGACTGAAACTTTCGATGCGGTCTTTTAAGGGCTTGTCGCGGAAGATGGCTACGGCATAGATGCTGGAGGCCATGAAGGCCACTGTGATTGGCACCTTGTAGAAGTCACCAACGATGATACTCGTCAGGAGATATAACGTCACAAAGACGAGCAACGGACTCAGGGCTATTGAACCTCTTTTCACTTTGAACTTTGAGCTTTGAGCTTTGAACTTTATGATGACCTTTCGTTCAAAGTCTTACAGCGTGACACCATTCTTGAAGATCGAGATCTCGCGATAGCCATTCTCCTCATTCCTTGCGGGTTGTCCACTGGCTACTGCGAGCACCTTATCGATGAATTCCGGTACTAACTCCTGCATCGTGCGGCCTTCCACCAGTTGGCCGGCCGAGAAGTCCACCCAATTGGGCTTGTTCTTTGCCAGCGTGGGATTCGTGGCCACCTTCATCGTAGGCACAAAGGTGCCGAAGGGTGTTCCGCGTCCTGTGGTGAAGAGCACAATATGACACCCGCATGAAGCGAGGGCCGTTGAGGCTACCAGGTCGTTGCCCGGAGCAGACAGGAGATTCAGGCCTTTCTGCGTTAAACGGTCGCCATATTCCATCACACCGCTCACTGGGGCCTTGCCACATTTCTGTGTACAACCTAGGGCCTTGTCTTCGAGGGTGGAAATGCCACCGGCCTTATTACCTGGTGAGGGGTTTTCACCCACAGGCTCCCCATGCGACAGGAAATATTCCTTGAAGTTATTGATCATCGATACCGTCTGATGGAAGAGTTCCTCTGTACGGCAACGGTTCATCAGAATGGTCTCTGCACCAAACATCTCAGGCACTTCCGTCAGGACGCTGGTTCCTCCCTGGGCTACCAGCCAGTCGCTGAATTCGCCAACCAACGGATTGGCCGTGATGCCGCTGAAGCCATCGCTGCCACCGCACTTCAAACCGACGCGGAGTTCGCTGACGGGGACCTTTTCACGTTGGTCTTTTCGGGCGATGTCGTAGAGGTCGCGAAGGATCTGCATACCGGCCTCCACCTCGTCGCCTTCCACCCTCTGGGTCACCAGCAGCTTGATGCGGTCTTTGTCGTAATCGCCCAGCATGGCCATGAAATCCTCAGGCTGGTTGTTCTCACAACCCAGGCTCAATACCAACACACCGCCGGCATTTGGATGCAGACAGATGTCGCGTAACACCTTCCGGGTATTCTCATGATCCTCCGAGAGTTGTGAACAGCCATAGTTGTGATGCCAGGCATAAACGCTGTCGATACCACTTTGAACTTTGAGGTTTGAGCTTTGAACTTTATGATAACCGTCAAGGCCGATTTCTTTTCGTAACTGTTCGGCGAGGCGCTCGGCAATGCCGTTGACGCAGCCGACCGTGGGGACAATCCATATCTCATTACGAACGCCCACATCGCCATTCTGACGCTTATAACCCATGAAGGTGCGGTTTTCTTTCTTGATGGTCAGCTCTTCGCCAACGGGGTTGTAAGTGTATTCAAGCGTACCTGAAAGATTAGTCTTCAGGTTATTCTCGTTCACCCAGTCGCCTGCTTTCAGATCTTCCCGGGCATGACCGATGGGATAGCCGTATTTGATGATGTCTTCACCTTTCTGCACATCTTTGATAAGTACCTTGTGACCTGCAGGCGTATCCTGATTCAGGACGACGGTCTTGCCATCGATGGTAATGATTTCTCCTTTTTTCTTAGGCTGCAAGCAGACTACTACACTGTCTGCCGGATTAATTTTTAAGTAAGTTGCCAATTCCATATTATTTACTTTTAACTTTGAACTTTGAGGTTTGAACTTTATGATTACAATTGTTTGGTTGCTTTTACTATTTTGGTTAATACACCGATTATTTTGCTGCATTCATCGGTGATGGAGTTGAATTCTTTATCTGTGAGATATTGGGTCTCATGCAGAAGGTCTAACCAGTAGGCTGATTCCGTTGCTTCCTTCAAGGCAACATTCATCTTATTGGCGAAGTCAGCTCTGCTTTGGGCATTTTTGCCTTCGAACACATTTGCACCTATGCTGGTCCCTGAACGGAATAATTGTTTTGAAATAATAAATTCTGATTTTTCCTCTTTCAAGAATTTGTACAGATTCACTATCCGAATCGCGAAAGCTTTCGAAATCTCATATATATTATTCTCTACCTCTTTTTTCTCAAGCATAAGTAATCATAAAGTTCAAAGTTCAAACCTCAAAGCTCAAAGTCTATATCGCTTTTCGTCGGTAGAAGTCGACGTTTTCTTTGGTGAGGATCTCGATGGGCATGTAGTTGACGGGGTTCACCTCTCGTTTCAGCACGATGGCATTGAAGAGGGCATCCACACTGGCATAGCCTTGCTGATAGGCATGCTGGGCAATCAGGAAAGAGATACTCCCCTGACGGATACAGACCTCGTTTTTGGGCACCATGTCATAACCCATGATCTGAATATTCCGACGATTACTTTTCTTTAAGAACTCTCCAACGATATGCGCCTTTGAATTGAACGTGATGCAATGGTGGACATGTGGGTGCTCCTTGAAGAATTTCTCCAGGATAGAATCATATTCCACGCGCTCCTCATCCAAGGGTAAGTCTACTTCGGTGATCTTGACATCAGGGAAATGGTCCACCATATAGTGGCGGAATCCTGTTTCGCGGTTGGCCTGTTGTTTTGATCCCACCTTGCCATCGCGTGTCTGCTTGACCAGCGCAATCTCTTTCTCTTTGGAGGCGATGAGCATCAGCATACGAGCAGCAAAGTATCCACTGGCAAAAGAGTCTTGTCCGAAAAAGGCCAAGGGCTTCAGGTCGGGCATATAGCTGTCGAGCAATACGTAGGGAATGCCTCTGTCTATCAGCTTCTCGGTAAAGCGCGCGGTCTGCTCAAGGGTTGTGGGCACAATGATGACGCCGTCGAACTTCTCGGTGAAGAACTCCCGAACCATGCGGGTGAACGACGCATTGTTGAAGCGCTCATAATAGATGAACTTCAGGGTGATGCCAAAATCGCGACGGAAGTCGGTACAAGCCTGGGCGCCTTCCTCGATCTCGTCCCAATAGGCTTCCTGCTCATGTTTGGGAAGCACACAATAGAATGTGTATTTCTTATTGTATGCAAGGGCGGAGGCATACATGTTTGGCTTGTAGTCCATCTCAGCCAACGCCTTATTGACCTTCTCAAGTGCTGATTTGGATACATTCGGACGATTGTGGAGTACGCGGTCGACAGTACCTACCGAGACGCCAGCGCGTTCGGCGATATCCTTGATTCTGATGTTCTCTTTTCCCATTTCGTTTGATGCTTTTGCCGTGCAAAGGTACAAATAATAATTGATTCCACCAAATGATTTTGTTACGAAATCGTTTCCGTAACTTTTCTGCCCTTTTTAGGTGTAGAATATTTGGTAGTTTCAGAAAAAAGTCGTACTTTTGTCCTCGAATTCAAGAAAATAGTATTAATCTATAAAACAAAAGCAAAAAAGCAATGGCAAAAATCGTAACATTGGGCGAGATTATGCTTCGCCTTTCCCCACAGGGAAACGACCGTTTCATTCAGAGTGAATCATTCCGCATCATCCCTGGTGGTGGTGAGGCAAATGTGGCTATCTCAGTCGCTAACTATGGCCATGAAGCTTACTTCGTTTCAAAGCTTCCTAAGCACGAGATTGGTCAGATTGCCGTCAACGCACTGCGCCGCTATGGTGTCAACACCGAGTATATTACCCGTGGTGGTGATCGCGTGGGACTGTACTATGCTGAAACGGGTGCTTCTATGCGTCCCTCGAAGGTTATCTACGACCGTGCCCATTCTTCTATCGCCGAGGCTGTTCCTTCAGATTTCGACTTCGACAAGATCATGGAAGGTGCTGCCTGGTTCCACTGGAGCGGTATCACGCCTGCCATCTCTGACAAGGCTGCAGAGCTGACGAAGCTTGCCTGTGAGGCCGCCAAGCGTCATGGTGTCACGGTTTCCGTCGACCTGAATTTCCGCAAGAAGCTCTGGACTTCTGAGAAGGCGATCTCCATCATGCGTCCCCTGATGCAGTATGTCGATGTGTGTATCGGTAATGAGGAGGATGCTGAGCTGTGTCTGGGCTTCAAGCCCGATGCCGACGTAGAGGGTGGTAAGACGGATGCTGCTGGTTATGAGGGCATCTTTAAGCAGATGATGAAGGAGTTCGGATTCAAGTATGTGGTTTCTACACTTCGCGAGAGCTATAGTGCAACCTATAATGGCTGGAAGGCACTGATCTATGATGGTAAGGAGTTCTATCAGTCAAAGCGCTACGAGATCAATCCGATCATCGACCGCGTAGGTGGTGGCGACTCCTTCTCAGGTGGCTTGATTCATGGCCTTCTGACAAAGGCTACTCAGGGCGAGGCCCTTGAATTTGCGGTGGCTGCATCAGCCCTGAAGCACACCATCAATGGTGACTTCAACCTGGTTTCTGCCGAAGAGGTCGAGTCGCTCGCAGGTGGTAACGCCAGTGGCCGCGTACAGCGCTAAACATTGAACTTTGAACTTTGAGCTTTGAACTTTTTGATTAGTTTTAAAGACAGTCGTAAGTTCCGAGCTCAAAGCTCAAAGTAAAAGGTAATCATAAATTTCAAAGTTCAAAGCTCAAAGTAAAATATGGCAAAGTTTGATAAAATTGCAGTTTTGAAGAAGATCGGTGATACTGGTATGGTACCCGTTTTTTATCACAAGGATCTTGAGACCTGTAAGAATGTTGTTAAGGCTTGCTACGAGGGTGGTGTCCGTGCGTTTGAGTTTACGAATCGCGGCGACTTCGCTCAGGAGATCTTCGGTGAGTTGGTGAAATGGGCCGATAAGGAGTGCCCTGAACTGGCTCTGGGAATTGGCTCTATCGTTGATGCACCCACAGCAGCTATGTATATCCAGTTAGGCGCCTGCTTTGTGGTGGGTCCTCTGCTGAATCCTGACATTGCTCCGGTGTGTAACCGTCGTCTCATTCCTTATTGCCCGGGCTGTATGACCGTTTCGGAAATCGGTAAGGCACAGGAATTAGGATGCGACCTCACGAAGGTGTTCCCCGGTGATGTCGTCGGTCCTAACATGGTGAAAGGCCTGAAAGCCCCGATGCCCTGGTCGAAGATCATGGTGACTGGTGGTGTAGCCCCTGAAGAGGAGAACCTGAAGGGTTGGTTTAAGGCTGGTGTCTTCTGCGTGGGAATGGGTTCTAAACTCTTCCCCTCAGACAAAGTGAAAGCTGGCGACTGGCAGTACGTGACCGACAAGTGCAAGGAAGCACTGGGTTACGTGGCCAATGCTCGCGCTTAATATCTATTAAAATCCCTCTCGCTGCCAAGATGGCGGGAGGGATTGTTTTTTGCTTATGAAGTTCTGGCTATTCATATTATCAACGATTCTGATTTCTGCTTGTACGCGTCCTGACAGACAGACCGTAGACAAGCTGAATGACATATCTTATGCCAGCCATTACCGTAATGTTGACACGACTGAATACTATGCGAAACAAGCTTATAATCTATCCGTAAACTATGACAAGGGAAGGGCAGAAGCCCTCAATAACCTGGCCTTTACCGATATTGTCAAGATGCAATACGAGAAGGCTGAGCAACGGTTGAGCGAAATTCCGCAAATAACTGACAATCAGATAGAATTGCTTATTTGCTATGTTCAGCAGATGCGCTTATGCCAGCGTCGTTCCAGCAATCGTGAGTTCTATGAGTATCGCGAGAATGCGATGGAAGCCTTGAAACGTATCGATGAAGAGCGCGACCAATTAAACGAGCGTCAGCGGCAGCGTCTGCGTTATGCTGAGTCAGAGATGGCCATCGTTACCTCTACCTATTATTATTATGTAGGTTTGGAACGTCAGTCGATAGATGCGCTACAGGCTATCGATGCCAACGACCTCCGACGCGATACGGCTCAATGGCTGAACTATCTGTATTATGTCGGTTCTGGAGGTATCATCACAACCGGCACGCAGCAGGAAATTAACCAGGAGGAATTCGAGTATCTTCTACGCTGTTTTATACACGCCCGACAAGGCGATTATCCTTATTTCGCTGCCAATGCACTCGAGGCGCTATCAGAACATCTCATGGATCCAGATTACCGTCGGCAACTGCTCGACGACAATCTTCCTGCCATGAAGTTTATCAATCCTGAAGGCGTCGATGATGAGATGCTGGCAGGATGGCTTGCAGAAGATGCTTTGAATCTCTTCACCCTTTATGGTGATATTTATCAGATAGCCGGTGCTTACCGAACGTTGGCTTCCTGCTATCGTCAGATTGATGATTACGAATCGGCGCTCTACAATCTGGAGCAGGCCCTTTCAGACTCTGCTATCTATCAGGCTCCCGATCTTGTGGCCAGCATCCGTGAACAGCTCAGTCTGGTGTATTCAGCCATGGACGAGAAGCATATGAGCGATGAGAACCGCAATGCCTATATCGACCTGATGAGCGAAACGCGCCAGGACCGACAATTAGAGGCCCGTGCATGGCAGTATGAGCGCAGTGCCAACCAACTGAATATCATGCTGGCAGCGGTGGTGGTGGCCATTGTCCTTCTGGTGTTCTTATTGTGGCTCTTCAATCGTTTGAACAAGCGGAAAAAGGGCAGCTATAACCAACTCGAAGACGAGATCGAACAGCGTCAGGATGATGTGTCTGCCAGCAAGCTACGCCTTGAAGACAATGAGCGTCGCCATCTGGAACAGCGCGCCAAGATTTCACTCGTCAATGGCATTACGCCCTTCATAGATCGTATCATTCATGAAATCAGTCGTTTAGATACGCTCGACACTACCAGTAAACAGGAGAGTCTTGCCTATGTTCGTGAACTTACGAATCAGATTAATGATTATAACGACATCCTCACCCAGTGGATACAACTACGGCAGGGAGAGCTGAATCTCAAGATCGAGAGTTTCCCCTTGCAGCCGCTCTTTGACCTGATGTCGCACAGTCGCAAGGCCTTTGCCATGAAGGGCATTACCCTTGATGTGCAGGCCACCGATGCTCAAGTGAAAGCCGACCGTGTGTTAACCCTCTTCATGCTCAACACCTTGGCTGACAATGCCCGCAAGTTTACACCCGAGGGTGGGAGCGTGACTGTTTCTGCCAAACAGGCGCCTGACTATGTGGAGATTTCAGTAGCAGACACCGGCGAGGGTATGAGCGAAGAACAGCTGGCTCATATCTTTGATCCAAAGCCGCTCGTCAATCACGGCTTCGGTTTGTTGAACTGCAAAGGCATCATCGAGAAATACCGTAAGATCAGTCAGATTTTCTCGGTTTGTCAGATTACTGCCGAGAGCACCAAAGGTCGTGGCTCCTGCTTCTCCTTCCGACTGCCGAAGGGTGTCGTACGTCTGCTGGTCGCTCTGATGTCCCTCTGTGCTACACTGCTCCCCTCGAAAGCATCGGCAGCCGAAGATTATGTGGGTAGGGCGAGTGTGTATGCCGACTCTGCCTATTTCTCGAATATCAACGGCACTTATGAGCGGACGCTCCTCTTTGCCGATTCTTGTCGCTATTACCTGAATCTCCATTATCAGCAGCGTTATCCGAAGGGCAATGACCTGATGCTTCGTCAGGGTGACCTCTCGCTGATGATTCCGGAGATCAAATGGTATTTGGATTCCTTGGATACCAATTATGAGGTTATTCTCGACATCCGCAACGAGAGTGCTGTGGCCGCACTGGCTCTCCACGAGTGGCAGCTGTATCAGTACAACAACCGTATCTACACACAACTGTATAAGGAAATGTCGGCTGATAATACGCTGGCCGATTATTGTCGTATGATGCAGCAGTCGCAGACCAACAAGCGTATTGCCGTCATACTGCTCATCCTTGTGCTGTGTTCCATATTGCCCGCCTATTATCTGCTGTACTACCGTCATAGGCTCTATTACCGTTTCCTGATGGAGCGTCAGCAGATGTCGGACCTGGAGATGATGGACGATGAACTGCGACGTCTGGAGCAGGAAACCGCCAAACTGCATGTGTCGAATGCCGTTCTTGACAACTGTCTCTCCACCCTTAAACACGAAACGATGTATTATCCTTCCCGTATCCGACAGTTGGTGGATCAGGGTGAGGAAGCGTCTCTCTCAGAGATTGTGGGCTATTACCGTGAACTCTATGGCATGCTCTCTCTGCAGGCTATGGATCAGGCGGAACGCAGGAATCTGCATATCCGTCATCTGGCGAACGGCATCCTTGGCGATGAGAATCTCATTAGTTACCTTTTCTCCATTCTCCGCAAGCAGGGGGGAGGCACGGAACCTTCGGAAGTGTTGCCTATTCATGACGGTAAGTATGTTGAAATAACCATGCCGATGCCTAATCTCCATTTGAGCGATCAAGAGGCACAGGCTTTGTTTACGCCTGTTTCCGTACAGAATATACCTTATTTGCTTTGTCGTCAGATCGTTCGTGATCATGGTGAAGCAACCAATCGTCGTATGTGTGGCATCTGGGCAGAAGTGCGTGATGGCCAGTCGTTGGTACGCATCATCCTGCCAGCGGCCCCGAAAGTGTCAAATCATCAAACAGAATAGAAGAATATGAATCAGTTTAAAGTTATCATTGTTGAAGATGTGCTCTTGGAGTTGAAGGGCACTTTAGGCATTCTTAAGAGCGACATCCCTGAGGCTGAGATCATCGGAACAGCAGACTCAGAGCCTGCCTATTGGAAACTCCTCAAACAGCAGAAACCCGACCTCGTGCTGCTGGATCTTGGCTTGAGCGGCTCTACGACCGTTGGTGTGGAAATCTGTAGAAGCACGAAGGAGATGTATCCTGATATCAAGGTGCTGATATTCACGGGTGAGATTCTCAATGAGAAACTCTGGGTGGATGTGCTCGATGCCGGTGCAGATGGCATCATTCTGAAGACAGGAGAATTGCTGACGCGCCGGGATGTTAATGCGGTCATGGAGGGCAAGACCTTGGTCTTTAACGAACCGATTCTCGAGAAGATTGTCGAACGCTTCAAACATGCCGTCAGCGGTCAACTTGCCAAACAGGAGGCTGTGGTGAGTTATGAGGTGGACGAATATGACGAGCGTTTCCTGCGCCATCTGGCCCTTGGCTATACGAAGGAGCAAATCACAGGTCTTCGTGGCATGCCTTTTGGTGTGAAGAGCCTGGAGAAGCGTCAGAACGAGCTGATCAAGAAACTGTTTCCGGAGAGCGTCGGCAATGTCAATGCAACGCGCCTCGTTGTACGTGCCATTGAACTGCATATCCTCGACATCGACAATCTGGTAGCCGACGATGAATAGTCAAGGCAAGACTTCTCGGTTAGGGATGCTAATGCTGCTCTTGCTGATAGCTGAGGCTGTGCTCATCCTCCTCTCATGGATTTTATCCGCCATGAGGGTTGAAGGCGTGCGCTCGTTGCTCTCCGGCGAGGGTGTTCGCTGGTTCTTCGGCAATTTCACGTCGATGGTGGCTTCTCCCTGGCTGGCATGTCTTATACTGATGCTGATGGCATTGGGATGTCTTCAGAAGAGTGGCATTTTTAGTCGGCCGCATATCAGTTACCGGGATCGTATGGCCTTGCGGATTACCGTGGTATTCCTGGTGTTCTATCTGGGTATTATCCTATTGCTGACGGCCGTTCCACATGCTGTGCTGTTGTCATCAACAGGCAGTCTTTTCCCATCGCCCTTCTCACGCAGCATCGTACCCCTGCTCAGCTTTGGCATCATCATCATCTCCATTACCTTCGGAATGGTGTCAGGACGTTTCCAGACGCTTGCTGACGTTCTTGACGCCCTCTCGTTCGGATGCCGAAAGGGTGCCCCACTGTTTATCTTCTATATTCTGTTGATTCAGTTGTTCGAATCACTTAGATTCGTTTTCTAGGAATTCCTCTGCCCGCTGCAGGTCTTCAGGGGTGTCGATGCCTACCGTTTCGACATCCGTGAGTCCTACGCGGATCCGATAGCCGTTCTGCAGCCAGCGTAACTGCTCCAGGCTCTCAGCCTTCTCTAAAGAGCTTTGTGGGAGTCGGGTCACTTCGGCTAACACATCGCGACGATAGGCATACACGCCCAGATGCTTCAGGAAGGGATATGCGCCCAACCATTCCTCATGTGCCTTGCCTCGGATATAGGGTATAACACTGCGGCTGAAATAAAGGGCAAAGCCGCGCTGATCCATTACGATCTTCGGGGAGTTGGGATTCTCAACGGCCTCGATGCTTTCGAATCGTTTTCCGAGGGTGCCTATCTGCGTTGACGGATCATCGAATAGTTGCATGAGCGTCTTGATCTGCGAGGGCTGGACAAACGGCTCGTCTCCTTGTACATTGATAATGACATCGGCCTTTGTGGCAGTTTTTTCCACAGCCTCCTGAATACGGTCCGTACCACTTTGATGGTCTGTGCGTGTCATGACAGCCTTGCCGCCAAATGATTCGACGCATGAGAAAATGCGCTCATCATCAGTGGCCACATACACATCGCTGAGCACGCTGCCCACCTGCTCATACACTCTTTGGATGACAGTCTTTCCGCCGAGAACTGCCAGCGGCTTGCCCGGAAAGCGTGTAGAAGCATAGCGGGCGGGGATGATAGCTGTAAATGTCATACGGCTGCAAAGGTAATAATAATTTTTGATAGAAAATGCGGATTATCGTTAAATATTGTACACGAGGCTTGGTGGTCTCGATTTTTATTCGTATTTTTGCCAAGCAAAATTAATACGGAACAAAATGAACAAGATACGATATATTATTTCTGTCACTATATTGATGTTGCCTTTGGCGCTGATGGCGCAGAAAATCACACTCGGCTCGTGTACGACGAAAGACGGCGGTGAGTATCAGGGTGAGATTTTCCAAGGTAAACCCCATGGCAAGGGAAAAACCGTCTATAAGAACGGCAATTGGTATGAGGGCGAGTATGAAAAGGGCAAGCGTCAGGGCTTTGGCACCTATACCTTCTTCGATGGTGAGAAATACGAGGGCGAGTGGTTCCAGGACCAACAGCACGGCAAGGGCGTGTATTATTTCTCCAATAACAACCGTTACGAGGGTCTTTGGTTCCGTGACTATCAGCATGGTCACGGGGTGATGTACTATTTCAATGGTGACAAGTATGACGGCAACTGGTATATGGACAAGCGTACGGGTAAGGGCGTGTACAGCTTTGCCAACGGTGCCTATTACAAGGGTGACTGGAAGGATGACCAGAAAAATGGTCAGGGCTATTTTAACTGGGGCGATGGCTCCTCGTACGAGGGACAATGGGTGAACAATGTCTGTCAGGGCAAGGGCACCTTTAAATATGCTTCTGGCGATGTGTATATCGGCCAATGGAAGAATAACATGCAAAACGGCCGTGGCATTTATAAGTTCCAGAACGGCGACGTTTACGAAGGCGATTATGTCGACGGTGAACGTACAGGAACCGGAATCTCCAAATATGCCAATGGCGATAAATACACCGGCCAGTTTCTTGAGGGCGACAAGCATGGTCAAGGGACGATGGTATGGAAGAATGGCGACCAGTATGTTGGTCTTTGGCGAGCTGACCGCCCCAATGGTAAAGGCAAACTAACCACGAAGGCCGGCGATGTGTTCGAGGGCCAGTTTAAGGATGGCAAGATCGACGGCGAAGGGGTAGCACGCTATGCTGACGGTTCGAAGTTCAAGGGCACCTTCAAGGATGGTAAACGAAATGGTGCGGCCATTGAGGAAGACAAGGAAGGCAAGCGCTTTGAAGGCTATTATAAGGACGATGTGCGCGATGGAAAGTTTGTCGAGAAGGATCGTAACGGCAAGATCATCGCCAGCGGCACCTATACGCGTGGCCATCGTCAGGAGGACTAATGACGCTTATAAACAAAACTTAAAAACCTATTTATTATGATCATTGATCGACTGGAAAATCTCTGTTTGTATGCAGCACTCAATCCGTTGTTTGCTGATGTGATTGAATTTCTGAAAGACCATGACTTCCAAACGATGGAGGCTGGTAAATATCCTATCCGTGGTAATGATGTCTTCCTGAACCTGCAGATGGCCAAGGGTCGCAGTCAGGAGGCAGCGGTTCTCGAAACGCATATCGAGATGATTGATATCCAGATTCCCATTTCTGGTGAGGAGACTTTCGGCTATACGCCATTGCAGGATTTGCCCGACTTCGAGTACAATGTGGAAAAGGACATCACGAAGTATGGGGATACTAAGGCACAGACTTATGTCACGGTGAAACCCGGGCAGTTTGTCATCTTCTTCCCTCAGGACGGTCATGCGCCTTGCATCACGCCTCAAGCCGAGATTAAGAAAGCAATATTTAAGATTAAAGCATAAACAGATATGGCAAAGAAAGTAACCACAGCAAAGCCTGCTACTAAGAAAGCAGCACCTGCCAAGAAAACAACAGCAAAGAAACCTGCCACAAAGAAGGTGGCTGTGAAGAGGATTGTTGACCAGAAGGAGCCAGAACATATTGGCCTCGTGAGAAATGATAGCTGGCTGGAGCCTTTCGAGGGTGCGATTCGTGGCCGTCATGATCACGCTATATGGAAAATTAACCAGCTGACGCAGAACGGAAAGAAGAAACTCTCTGATTTTGCGACTGGTCATTTGTACTTCGGACTCCATAAGCTCGCCAAGGGCTGGGTGTTCCGTGAGTGGGCGCCTAATGCCACAAACATTTATCTGATTGGCGATTTTAACAACTGGCAGGAGAACGAGAAGTACCGCTGCAAGCGCATTGAAGGTACTGGTAATTGGGAACTGAAGCTCTCAGAGAAGGCCCTGAAGCATGGTCAGTTGTATAAGATGAAGGTGAAGTGGAACGGGGGAGAAGGTGAGCGTATTCCTGCCTGGTGCCGTCGTGTGGTACAGGACGACAATACCAAGATCTTCTCTGCTCAGGTATGGAATCCAGAGAAACCCTACGAGTTTAAGAAGAAGACCTTCAAACCAAAGAAGAACCCGCTGCTCATTTATGAGTGCCACGTGGGTATGGGTCAGGACGCCGAGAAGGTTGGAAGCTATAAGGAGTTCAAGGACAACGTGTTGCCTCGTGTCATCAAGGATGGCTATAACTGCATCCAGGTGATGGCCATTCAGGAGCATCCCTACTATGGGTCCTTTGGTTATCATGTATCCTCATTCTTTGCCCCATCAAGTCGTTTCGGCACCCCCGAGGAACTGAAGGAACTTATCGACACTGCCCATAAGAACGGTGTAGCCGTGATTATGGACATCGTCCACTCCCATGCTGTAAAGAATGAGGTGGAAGGCCTCGGTAACCTTTGTGGTGATCCCAATCAGTTCTTCTATCCTGGTGACCGCCACGAGCATCCCGCTTGGGATTCTCTCTGCTTCGACTATGGTAAGGACGACGTGCTGCATTTCCTGCTCTCCAACTGCAAGTACTGGCTTGAGGAGTTCCATTTCGACGGTTTCCGTTTCGACGGTGTCACCTCTATGCTCTATTACTCTCATGGACTGGGTGAGGCCTTCGGAGGCTATGGTGACTATTTCAACGGTCATGAGGACGACAATGCCATTTGCTATCTGACGTTGGCCAATAAGCTTATCCACGAGGTGAATCCCAATGCAATCACGATCGCTGAGGAGGTGAGCGGTATGCCGGGCCTTGCTGCGAAGTTTGAGGATGGCGGCTATGGCTTCGACTACCGTATGGCCATGAATATCCCCGATTATTGGATCAAGACAATTAAAGAGGTTCGCGATGAGGATATCAACGTCTGCTCTATCTTCTGGGAGGTCAAGAACCGTCGTCCGGATGAGAAGACCATCTCTTACTGCGAGTCGCACGACCAGGCACTCGTGGGCGATAAGACCATCATCTTCCGTCTCATCGATGCCGATATGTATTGGCACTTCGCTAAGAAGGATGTCAACGATATGGCTCAGCGAGGTATTGCTCTGCACAAGATGATCCGTCTTGTGACAGCAGGAGCCATCAATGGCGGCTATCTCAATTTCATGGGTAATGAGTTCGGACATCCTGAGTGGATCGACTTCCCTCGCGAGGGTAATGGCTGGAGTTACAAGTATGCCCGTCGTCAGTGGAGTCTTGTCGACAACAAGGATCTCTGCTATCACTGGCTCGGTGATTTCGATCGTGAGATGCTCAAGGTCATCAAGAGTGTGAAAAACTTCCAGGATACGCCGGTTGTGGAAATCTGGCACGACGATGGCGACCAGGTGCTCTGCTTCATGCGTGGCGACCTCGTGTTCGTGTTTAACTTCTCGCCCACACGCAGTTATACCGATTATGGTTTCCTCGTGCCAACGGGTTCCTATGATGTGGTGCTAAATACCGACTCGAAGGACTTTGGCGGAAATGGTTTTGCCGACGACTCGATGACGCACACCACAAACTATGATCCTCTCTATGTCAACGACAAGAAGGAGTGGCTCAAACTCTATATCCCTGCACGTTCTGCAGTTGTACTGAAGAAGAATTAAAATGGGCAGATCAAACATCAAACGAAACAATAGCACCATCAAGTGGATGTGTGCTATTGTTTTTCTTGTTTTCTCTTTCCTGTGGTTATATCGTTTTCAGGCTGATGTGTTAGCAGCTGCCCAGCATGTGCTGAGTGCCGGCAGGACAAGTTATCATCCACTAGTCGGTGCGGTGCTCATTACAGTGCTTCTCCAGTTGTTGCAGATGCTCATCTATACCATCTTCCGACTGACTAACCGCGGCCACGCACTGACCTATTTCCCCTCTATGTTGGTGTTGGCCCTTATCAGTGCCATTAATACCGATATTGCTCAGTCTTTTGCCTGGGGCTTATGGTGGATACTTGTGCCTATTGTACTCCTTGGTTGGGCAGGTGTCTGTTTGGTGGTGAGGTATATCCAGAATGTCGAGCCAGACCACAATACATCAGTTTTCTTCTCACGTCCGATGTGGATCAATATGCTTGTGTTGTTCCTGATGATGATAGGCGTTGCCGCTGTCGGTAACACCAATGCCGTATTCCATTATCGTATGCGCGCAGAAACCTGTCTGTTGAAAGGCGATTACGAAGGTGCACTCGATGCCGGATGGGAGTCACTCGAAAGCGATAGCCACCTACAGATGATTCGTATGTTTGCTATGGCGCAACGGAATGAACTGGGCGAGCGACTTTTCCATTATCCGGTTGTCGGCAGCAGCAATGTCATGCTACCCACTAATGATGAGACCCGCTTTGTGCGCTATCCTGTAGACAGTCTCTATCATGCCTTTGGCGCCCGTCCTGCCCATGAGATGTCTCCAGACGCTTATCTCAAAGCCCTTGCCAGAAAAGACAGCGTGTTGAGTCAAAAGGGTAGGGACTATGTACTCTGTGGTTTGCTTATCGACCGTCGTCTTGACGATTTTGTCGAACGCCTGCAGCTCTACTATGACACAGACGACAGCCTTGCCATCAACCGTCTTCCCAAGCACTACCGGGAGGCCCTCACGCTCTATAACCACCTCCGTCGCCATCCTGCCCTCATCTATCGCAATCCTGTGATGGAAGAGGACTACCGGAATCTGCAGGAACTTGAACGTAAGTATCCTGATGCGACAGAGCGCAGGGGTAAGGTCGAAGACTGGTACGGCAATACCTACTGGTATTACTACAATTATCCCAGTTCAAAAGAATAATGATTCATGCATCTATGAGTAGAGATAGCGTTTGATGGAACGCTTGGGGGTCTTCTCGAATTCCTCCTCATGGATCTCAATCTCGGAAATCTTCTCATAGGCGGGGAGCATCTCGTTCAGTCCGTTGCGGTTCTGCTCCATGATATTCTTGATGTCCTCGGCTGAGAATTTCATATTCTTAGCTTCATCATAGTCTGGATAGACGAGCGCCACGAGCTTATTGTCGCGTTGTACCACGATGCTCTCCACCACCATCGTCATCGAGTTGAGTTTATCTTCGATCTCCTCAGGGTAGATATTCTGTCCGTTGGGCCCCAGTAGCATGTTCTTTGAACGACCGTTGATAAAGACGTTGCCATAGACATCCATCGTACCCAGGTCGCCGGTATGATACCAACCCTCGCGGTCGATAGTCTGCTCTGTGGCCTCAGGGTTCTTATAGTAACCAAGCATGACGTTCGGACCCTTGGTAAGAATTTCACCAGGAATACGACGTGGATTGGGGGAGTCGATCTCCACTTGCTGATGGAGGGCTGCACGGCCGCAGGAACCCTGGGCGAAGGTGTGCCAGTCGCTATAACAGATGATAGGGGCACATTCGGTAGCACCATAGCCTACGGTATAAGGGAATTCGATGCGCTTGAGGAATCGCTCCACCTCTTGATTGAGGGCTGCACCACCAATGATAACCTCGTATAGTTTGCCACCGAAGGCCTTGATAACCTCCTGGCAAATCATCTCGCGAACCTTTTTCGATATGACAGGCATCTGTAATAGCAGACGCATGCGGTTGTTCTGTATCTTGGGGAATACCTTCTTACGGATGATTTTCTCGATAATAAGAGGCACGGCAATCACGATGACTGGCTTAATCTCAGCCAATGCCTGTGCAATAATGGCGGGTGATGGCACACGGTTGAGGTAATAGACATGACAACCATGGAGGAACTCGAAAATGAACTCGAAAGCCATACCGTACATATGAGCCATGGGGAGCATGGAGATGACCTTATCACCAGCCTTGATGGTTTTTCCGAGTACGTCGCAGGCAAAGTCATAGTTCGACCAGAGGGCGCGATAGGGAATCATCACACCTTTCGAAAAGCCCGTGGTGCCACTGGTGTAGTTGATAACGGCCAACTCGTCGGGACTTTGCTCAATGTAGTAGTCGATATGCTGTTTACGGAAATACTTGGGATATTTCTTGCCATAAAGCTCGTTTAAGTGTTCGCGCGCGTAAGTGAGTTTATCAGTACGACTGATCATCAGCGAGTAGTCGGGGTTGTTGATGATGCCTTCGAGCGTAGGCATGGCCATCGGGTCAATGATGGTAGCCACATGGTCTCCCACAAACAACAGACGGGCCTCGGAATGATTCACGATGTTGTGGATCTGTTCGGCGTTGAACTCATGCAGGATAGGTACAGCGATGGCACCATAGGTAAGTGTAGCGAGGAAGGCCACGGCCCATTGCGATGAGTTGCGGCCGCAGAGGGCTATCTTGTCGCCTTTCTGGATACCGCTGTTTTCGAAAAGAATATGAATCTTTTCAATCTTTCTGGCTACATCATGGAATTGCAAGGTCTGACCCTTGTAATCGGTTAAAGCGTCACGGTCCCAGTTGTCGATGACGCTCTTTTGTATGAGTGCGTTAAAACTTGGTATCTGTTCCATATTAGTAGTTCTGATATAGGTAGCGTTTGATACTCTTTTTAGGTGTCTTGGCAAATTCCTCCTCATGGAGAAGGATCTGTGAGATGCGGCTATAGACAGGCAACTGTTCGTTAAGAGCCTGACGGTTCTGCTCCATAATCTGCTCGAGTTCCGTATGGCTGAAATTCATCATCTCATCCTTGTCGGGATGTACGAGTGCTACAAGTTTGTCGCCGCGCTGAATCACCACGCTCTCAGCCACCATTGTCATTGAGTTGAGTTTGTCTTCAATTTCCTCGGGATACACATTTTGTCCGTTAGCTCCCAAAAGCATATTTTTGATGCGTCCGCGAATATACAGATGACCGCTGGCAGAGAGTGTGCCCAGATCGCCAGTATGATAGTAGCCCTCATCGTCAATAGCCTCATGCGTGGCTTCCTCATTCTTGTAATAGCCGAGCATGACATTGCAGCCTCGGGTAACGATCTCGCCAGGGATATGCTGCGGATCACTGGAGAGAATCCGCACTTCCATACGGTCGACAGCCTTGCCGCAGCAGCCTGCCAGGAACTCCTTGTAGTCACAATAGGAGATGAGGGGGGCACACTCCGTAGTACCATAGCCCACAGTGACAGGGAATCCGATGCTTAGCAGGAACTCCTCGACCTCCTTCGAAAGGGCTGCACCGCCCACGATGATCTCGTAGAATTGTCCGCCAAAGGCCTTGTACACCTCGCTGCAGATACGGTCCTTTACCTTTTTGCTCACTACGGGCATCGCCAACAGCAGACGCATGCGGTTGTTCTGTATCTTTGGGAACACCTTCTTGCGGATAATCTTCTCGAGGATGAGGGGTACTGTGACAATCAATGTCGGACGCACATCGAGGAATGCCTGAGCAATGATGGCGGGCGACGGCAGACGGGTCAGGAAAAACAGGTGACAACCATGACAGAATCCAAAGAGGAACTCGACGGCCATGCCATACATATGAGCCATGGGCAGGATGCTCAACAGATTGTCACCAGCTTTCACCTTCTTACCCAGACGGCTGATGATAAATTCGATGTTACCCCAGATAGCACGGTAGGGGAGCATGACACCCTTTGAGAAGCCCGTTGTGCCACTGGTGTAATTGATGAGTGCCAATTCTTCGGCCTCATCCTCATGATAGTGTACATGCTCGCGTCGGAAAGCCATCGGATACTTGCTGCCGAACATAAGATTTAAATGTTCGCGCGCGTAAGTAAGCTTTTCCGAACGACTGATCATCAACGAGAAATCTGGGATGTTGATGATGCCTTCCAAGGCGGGCATCTCATCGGGATTGATGGTCTTGACGGCAAAATCGCCTATAAAGAGGAGTTTTGATTCCGAATGGTTGACGATGTTCTGAATCTGCTCACCATTGAATTCATGAAGAATTGGCACAGCAACGGCGCCATAGGTAAGTGTGGCGAGAAAAGCCACGGCCCAATGGGCGGAGTTACGACCGCAAATGGCGATCTTGTCGCCCTTCTGAACGTTACTGTTCTCAAAGAGGATATGCAGTTTTTCTATCTTTCTAGCGACATCATGAAATTGGAGCGTGGCACCCTGATAGTCGGTAAGGGCATCCTGGTCCCAGTTGTTAATGATCGCGTGTTGGATATATGCGTTGAAGCTACTGAATGTTTCCATTAAAATTGCACAAATTTCAAAATTTTGTGCAAAGGTAATTCATTTCTTGCACATTTGCAAAAAAAATGTGCAGAAATTAACCTTTATTTACTCATATCGCATGGATTTCGCAGGATGAATGTGCGAAATCAGATAACTAGGTGCGATGAGTACGAAAACGCATATAATAAGGGTGGCGATATTGAGCAGTACAAAGAGGGGAATATTGACCTCCATTGGTGCCTCGCTCACATAATAGGTCTGGGGATCGAGTTTCACTAGACCAAAATAATTCTGCAAAGCAATAATACCTGCACCGAGCACATTGCCTAAAAGCAGTCCTTGGCCAATGATAAAGGCCGAAAACCACAGAAAGGTATGTCGGATGGTCTTATTCCGAGCACCCAAGGCTTTCATCACACCAATCATCTGTGTACGCTCGAGAATGATAATCAACAGACCGCTGATCATCGTAAAGCCTGCCACACACACCATCAGCACAAGGATGATCCAAACGTTGATGTCGAGCAACTCCAGCCAGTTGAATACCTGTGGATATGCCTCGTAAATTGTCTGCGAAGAATAGGTGTTATAGTCTTTGTCGGTCTGACGGTTCACTTTTTCAACGAAAATATCGGCAGTGGTCTGCAAACGGTCGAAGTCGTTGACGGTAATCTCGGCCCCGCTACACTGGTCTTCCTCCCAATCATTGAGTTTACGTGTGGTATGGATATCGGTGAAACAAAGACTCTCGTCGAAACGCGTCATATTGGTCTGGTAGATGCCGGCAATGGTGAATCGTCGGGTACGAACACTCTCACCGATAAAGTAGGCAAAGATACGGTCGCCGGTTTTCAGACGCAGTTTGTCGGCAATCATCTTCGAGACAAGTATTTTGTTGGTGCTGGCTGTATCGCTGAATACGGGCATCTCGCCCTCCGTGAGGTGTTGACTCAGGAAATTCAGGTCATATTCGGGCCCCACGCCCTTGAACATCACGCCCAGGAAATCGTCGTCGGTCTTCAAAATGCCCTGCGAATAGGTGTAACGCTCCACGTGCTTCACACCCTCGATCTGCTCATAACTACGAATAACGCTGTCGTTGATAAGAATGGGGTAGGAGTCGGTACTGAGGAAGGTGAGCATATTCTGCACTTGGATATGGCTGCCGAAGCCTACCACCTTGTCACGGATGGTGTGCTTGAATCCGAGCACAACACTAACGGTGACAATCATCACAGCCAAACCGATAGCGACACCAATAGTAGCGATGCGGATGGCAGGACGGCTCACTTTACGTTTGTCGCCCTGATCGCTGTAAATGCGCTTGGCTATGAAAAACGGGAAATTCAAGTATGATGTGCTTTGAACTTTATGTTTCTTAATCCTCGTCTACACGACCTGGATAAGCCTCCAAGGCTTTGCGAAGAACGAAAAGGGCGCGTTCAAGGTCTTTCTTCTTTAAGACGTAGGCGATACGCACCTGATTAATGCCGGCACCGGGCGTGGTGTAGAAACCTGCTGCGGGCGCCATCATCACCGTCTCACCCTCGTAGTTAAACTCTGCCAGACACCAACGGCAGAATTTCTCCGCATCGTCGACGGGCAGTTTGGCCACGGTATAGAAGGCGCCCATCGGAATAGGCGAATAGACACCAGGGATACGGTTCAAACCGTCGATCAGGCACTTACGGCGCTCTACATATTCGTCATAGACATCACGCAGATAGTCTTCTGGCGTTTCCAGAGAAGCTTCAGCCACAATCTGTCCGATGAGAGGCGGGGAGAGACGGGCCTGACAGAACTTCATCACGGCCTTACGGACCCCGGCATTCTTTGTGATGAGCGCACCGATACGGATACCGCACTCAGAATAGCGCTTCGATACGGAGTCGATGAGAATGACATTCTGCTCAATACCTTCCAAATGGCAGGCGGAAATATAGGGGGAACCGGTGTAGATATATTCACGATAGACCTCGTCGGAGAAGAGATACAGGTCGTATTTCTTCACGAGGTCGCGAATCTGGTTCATCTCCCGACGGGTATACAAATAGCCCGTGGGGTTGTTGGGATTGCAAATCATAATAGCTCGGGTACGCTCGTTGATGAGTTCCTCGAACTTCTCCACCTTCGGAAGTGAGAAGCCCTCTTCGATGGTGGTAGCGATGGTGCGGATTTTGGCACCTGCCGAGATTGCAAAAGCCATATAGTTGGCATAGGCAGGTTCCGGCACGATGATCTCGTCGCCAGGGTTCAGACAGGAGAGGAAGGCGAAGAGTACAGCCTCAGAGCCACCCGACGTGATAATGATGTCATCAGCCGTCACGCGAATGTCATATTTCGCGTAATAATCCACTAATTTCTCGCGATAGCTCAGATAGCCTTGCGAGGGAGAATACTCGAGGATGTTACGGTCGATGGTCTTTAAGGCGTCAAGTGCTACATTGGGGGTTGGCAGATCTGGCTGTCCAATGTTCAGGTGATACACCTTCGTACCTTTTTTCTTGGCGGCAGCGGCAAGCGGAGCAAGCTTTCTAATCGGCGACTCCGGCATCTCCAAACCGCGTACTGAGATCTCTGGCATCTTGTTAATTTACAATTTGACGATTTTACAATTTAAAAATATGGGTGCAAAGGTACGAAAAAAAGTGAGAAGTGAAAAGTGAAAAGTAAAAAAAAAGCCATCACACACTGATTTTTTTAATGGAATGCACTCTATTTCAATTTTATTGTGTACTTTTGCATGTCAAAACTCGTGTAGATATGAATTACGAAGAACTTGTAGAAACCCGTGACGTTCGAAAGTCCAATAAGGTGAAAATGCCCTTCGGCTATTTCCACAAACGCCAGATTGACGGCAAGTATAGCAATTTCGTGGAGTTTCTTGATGAACTCTCTGACAATATTCTCTTCGCAGAGTGTTTGAAGAAGGATTGTGATATTGCGGCTCAGATGGCCGACAAACACCAGTTGCACTTCACCCCGAATACCGAGGAAGGATCAAATGGCATTTATGCCATTGCCGTCGAACCCGGACACTATCTCACCATAGGACAGTTGTTGAATGAGGTTCCCTCAGTGGTGGCTCAGAAGGACTTTATGGAGACGACGATTAAAGATCTGCTGCAGCTCACCATCAACCTCAACGAAAAGGGTGTTCAGCATGTGTGTTTCGCACCATCGAATGTTTTCGTGCGCAAGAATGACAACAGCGTACGCCTGTTACTGCATGGTTCGCCTTTCCACCGTTTAGGGGCCTACGATGTGCTCTATGAGGGTGTTGAGGCGTATGTCGCTCCTGAGGTGTTGCGTGGTGAGACACCTACCGACCGCAGCGACGTCTACGGACTTGCCAAGTTCATTGAATACCTCAATGACTCGTCAGGGATGCCTTTTTACCTGAAGTCGATTATCCGCAAGGCTACATCCGAAGATCCTGAGGCACGCTACGCCACAGTTGCCGATTTCAGGAAGGCGCTCTCACAGCGTAAGGCCGCTTTCAAATCGACTGTTACGTCGCTCTCTGCGATCGCCATTGCGCTCATCCTGGTTGGTCTCTTCTTCACGCTTACGCCAGATACCGAAGCGGTGGAGTTTGTCAAACCCGTTGAGGAACCCATTAGTGAGGAATTGCTCGACGAGGGTTTCGATCCCTCCACTGAATTGGGTGCTGCAGCTGATTCTGCCACCATCGCCAAGGCCATTAAGGACTATCAGATGAAGGATTCCGACAAAATCGATGAAAAGAAAATCCGCGAGTTCGAAGCGAAGGGCGAGGCTATTTTCCGTAAGCAGTTCTCAAAGGAGGCCGATCGTATCCTCTCTGGTGTGTATAACAGTAAGAGCATGTCGGGTGGTCAGAAGTCGTTCGAGGAAGCCAGTGGTAGAGCCATGCAGGAACTGGTGGAGAAACAGATTGAATTAGGTGAGCATTCTTCATTGCCATCGGAGAAGAGCCAGCGCATCGCCTCCGAGATCATCGAACAGATTACGGAGCGTAAGAAGGCCGAGATGGGGGATAAGCCCAACTACGGCTATCAGAAAGGAACTAAAGAAGAATAATTAAACATAAAAATGAGATCAAGAACAGCAGAATGGTTTGAGTGCAAGATCCGTTATGAGAAAGTGATGGAAGACGGCTTGCAGAAGCGTGTGTCAGAAAATTATGTCGTCGATGCCTTAAGTTTCTCCGAGGCAGAGAAACGTATCATTGAGGAGATGTCGCATTTCATCAGTGGACAGTTTGATGTGATCGATATCAAGAAGGCTTCATATAAGGAGATTTTCTTTGCCGACAGCGATAGTGCCGACAAATGGTATAAGGCGAAACTAAAGTTCGTCACGATTGACGAGAAGACTGCCAAGGAAAAGACCACAGCCGTGAATTATCTGGTTCAGGCCGGCTCTTTCAATGGCGCAGTGAAGAATATCGAGGAGGTGATGGGCGGTACGATGATCGACTATGTCATCGCAACAGTCACAGAGACGCTTCTCATGGACGTCTATGAAGTGAAGAGTTAATAGTGAAGGATCGCTATGTATGACGTCAAGACTCATCTGAACGAGGTGCTGAGCCAATTGCCACAGGGTGTACGCCTTGTGGCAATTAGCAAGTATCACCCGAATGAATATATCGAGGCGGCCTATGCCGAGGGACAACGCATCTTCGGCGAGAGCCACGAGCAGGAGCTACGCCTGAAGCATGAGCAATTACCCAAGGATATCGAGTGGCATTTTATTGGCCATTTGCAGACCAATAAGGTGAAATATATTGCGCCTTATGTAACGATGATCGAGGCCGTAGATTCACTGAAGCTCCTAAGGGAAATCAATAAACAATCAGAGAAGTGCGGTCGTATAGTAAAAATATTACTTGAACTTCATATCGCTGAAGAATCTACCAAGTATGGTTTGACGCTTGACGCTTGTCGTGAACTTCTTGAAGGTGGGGAGTGGCGTGAGATGAAGTACGTGCAGATCTGTGGTCTGATGATGATGGCGTCGTTTGTCGACGACCGTGAGCAGATCCGACGTGAGATGCAGACAGCCGCCGATTTCTTCGATGAGGTGAAGGCTCGCTATTTTGCGGATGACGATGCTTTCTGTGAGCGTTCCTGGGGAATGAGCGACGACTACGAGATTGCCTGTCAGACGCGTTCCACGATGGTCCGCATCGGCACCGCTATCTTCGGTCCCCGCGTTTATTGAAATAATACTGGTCGCGCTTCCTGGTGATTCGGCCATAGTTGATGGCATGCACAGGACAGTAGTGATAGCAGGCCAGACATGATGTACACCGACCGTTGTGCAACCACGCGGGCGGTGTTCCTTGTATATTGTCCACAGGACATATTTGCTGGCACTTGCCGCAATGGATGCACTTGTCGGCATCGACGGTGAATTTCTTGTCAGTCACCATCTTCCGGTTGAAGTATTCGCCAATCACATAGGAATAGAGTCGGGGCGTAGCACCCTTGTCAAGTTCCTCGATCCCTCGTCTGCGCTCCTCAATCATCTGGATAATATGCGGCAGTTGGTGGCGGGCCACATCGAGCTTCATCGCCTCCTTGTCCACCGGGTCTGTTTTCATAAACGGCAGACAAACATAGCTCTCTGGCATGACCAGCGAGAATACCGATTCTGCCTGTAATGCATCACCATCCCTCCGCCTCAATCCTTCACAAGCGGCGAGGTCACGGTTCAAGATGGTCATGGCCTCACCCATATTGTCGCCACAAGTGGTCAGCGCCCAACAGAAGTGCGAATCAACGTTCATTTTCAGATTGCTGATGAAGTTACGAACGATTCTTGGCACCTGCCAGCCATGCGTGGGAAAGCAGAAACCGATACGCTCGTCGGCGTCAAGGGTGTAGGTGGAATGGTTTTCACGCAACTCGTCGGGGATATACAGGAGTCGTTCGCCGATGGCGTGGGCCACTTCCTGAGCTGCCCATTTCGTATTGCCGGTGCCGCTGAAATAGAAAATCATGTTGCTTTTAATTAATTTTTGGCAAAGTTACGAAAAAACGACTGAATAATCACTAAATTGTCTGAAATAATTTGGAACATAAGGCATGAATCCCTAAATTTGCAGGCGTGAACAGATGGCGGACTTTTTTACTGCTCGTGTTAGCAGTGGTATCTATGGATGGTTTTTCACAACGACGCCTGGTGGTAGTCGATGTGGAGACATTGATTCCTGTGGTAGGTGCCAATGTGGTCAGCCATGATGGCACTACCGTCACCGACTCCTTGGGCTTTGTCAATGTCTCCGACAGTTGCCAGTCGTTGTCATTTTCCCATGTCAACTACGAAAGCCGTATTATTAATCTCAAGGAGGTGCGCGATACGGTGTTTATGATTTCCAAGTTGTTGAATATCAAGGAGGTGGTGGTTTTCGGACAAGGACCTCAAAACGAGATCTCCGACGACCTGAAAAAGAAACTACGCATGGATGCGATCAGTGCTCAATTGGCAGCTGCGAATCCCAATAGCGGCATCAACGTGCTGGCGATCCTGAAAATGCTGATACCTAAGAAATGGCTCGCCAACCTTCGCAAGAATTCCAAAGAGGAACGTCTCAAACGACTTCAGAAGATCCTCGACGAATATTAGAAAAAAATCCCCGCTGTTTGGCGGGGATTTGATTATTGCATGAGATATCGTTTGAAATCCTCGAAATGCTTCGTCATGGGGACACTCTGCTTCTCGCCCTTCATAAAGGCTGCCAGACGCTCGGGAATCTCCACGTCAATACCTAAGATCTCATCCACCTTCTCCTTGAATTTCGCAGGATGAGCGGTCTCGCAGAACACACCGGTCTCACCTTCCTGTAAACCGTCGGCTAAGGCCTGATAACCGCAGGCGCCGTGAGGATCGAGGATATAGCCCGTGTCAGCATAACACTGGCGCATGATCTCACGGATCTGATCGTCGCTATAGGTTGCACCGCTAATCAGGTTGGTAATGCGATGATGTGTAGCCACGTCTGTCAGTTTGTTATTCTGGCTGTAGAGATTGATGATTCGGGCAAAGTTAGAGGGATCGCCTACGTCCATCGCATTGGCGAGTGTCTGAACACTGGCCTTAGGCTCATACTGACCCGTCTGCAGGTATTTGTAAACAATATCGTTGGCATTATTGGCCGCAATGAAACGTTTGACGGGCAGTCCCATCGCATGTCCAAAGAGGGCGGAACAGATATTACCGAAATTGCCGGAAGGTACGCACATGACGAGATTCTCTGCCTTGCCCAAAGCTTTCATACGTGCATAGGCATTGAAATAGTAGAATGCCTGAGGCAGGAAACGGGCCACGTTAATCGAATTGGCCGAGGTGAGCTTCATGTGGTTATTGAGTTCCTCGTCCATGAAAGCATTCTTCACGAGTGCCTGACAGTCGTCGAAGACACCATCCACCTCAATAGCAGTGATATTCTTGCCAAGTGTCGTAAACTGGCACTCCTGAATGGGCGATACCTTGCCCTTCGGATAGAGCACATACACGTGGATGCCCTCAACACCGAGGAAGCCATTGGCCACAGCAGAGCCCGTGTCACCGGAGGTAGCCACCAAGACATTGATTAAACTAGATTGACTAGATTGGCTAGTCTGACTAGTCTGACTAGTAAAATACCTCAGCAGGCGCGCCATGAAGCGGGCACCCACATCCTTAAAGGCAAGGGTAGGGCCATGGAAGAGTTCCAGACTATAGATATCATCCTTGACCTTGACCACAGGACAGTCGAAGGAGAGGGTGTCGTAAACGATGTCCTGAAGGGCATCGAGGTCGACATCTTCACCGAAGAAAGCACTGGCCACATTGTAGGCAATCTGCTGGAACGACATATCCTGGATGTTGTCGAAGAAGACCTTCGGCAGTATCTTGATTTCTTCAGGCATGTAAAGACCGCGGTCTTCTGCCAAACCTTTCACAACGGCCTTCTGAAGGTCTGCGATAGGGGCTTTTCCGTTTGTGCTGTAATAATTCATAGAATTCAAACTCTAAACTCTAAACAATAAACTCTAAACTTTAAACTACTTAATCGCCATGAGGGTCTGCATGAATTCAGCATGACGGAGCAGACCGTAAGAGCCAGCCACACAAGATTCCTCGTCATATTGCTGTACATCGTCGGGTTTGATACCGCGATACCAGATCAGGAAGGGCACAGCCTGTCCGACGTGGATGCGCATCTCTACAGGTGTGAGATGATCGGGCAGCACAGCCATACAGATAGGCTCTTTCCACTTGCTTACCTCATTAAAGATCGGGGTAATCAGTCGCTGGTCGAGATACTCGATGGTTTTGAGCTTCAGTTCCAGGTCGCCATCGTGACCGGCCTCATCGCTCGCCTCCACATGCACGAACACAAAATCATCGCGCTCAAGGGCTCTGATGGCGGCCTCTGCCTTGCCTTCATAGTTGGTGTCGGCCAGACCGGTGGCGCCCTTCACACGGATAATCTTCAGACCGGCATAGTGGCCGATGCCGCGGATAAGGTCTACGGCAGAGATGACAGAGCCGGATTTCACCTGTGGGTAGCGCTGCATGAGCGTTTCCATCGAGGGACGATAACCACCGCTCCAGGGCCAGATGCTGTTTGCCTGTCGCTCACCGCGCTTAGCGCGCTCGATGTTGAAGGGATGCTCCGTCAGCAGTTTCTGCGATTTGATGATGAGCTCATTCAACAGGTCGGCCGTTTCCTCAGGCGAGAGACGGATAGAACCGGCATGATGGACGGCATTCTGTGATTCTGGTTTCACCAGTAACGGATACCACTCCTGATTGGGATGATCATGGGGCGGAGCACAGATAATGTGTTTATTGCCACCCTTGATGACGAGCAGATGACGATATTGGATACCGGTGATGAATTTGACACGCTCAAAACCATAGCGCTCGTTGATGGGTGCTGCCAGTTTCTCATTCAAATACTTAATCAGCACGTCACCGTCCTCGGTTTCGAGGTTACCACCGTTATGGGTGACAATCACACCGTCCATCCCCGAATTGCCGTCGCCTAAGCGCGGCTTGTCAATGGTGATGATGTTACAGCGCAATGCCAGATCGTCATCAGCCATCTCATAGCCTATCGAAGCGGCTTCCAGCGGTCCGCGACCTTCATAGACACGGTTCAGATCGTAGCCGAGAATGGCTGTGTTGGCTACCTCCGATCCAGGAGGGAATCCCTCAGGAACGGTCATCAGACGTCCGCAACGACCTTCACGGGCCAGACGGTCCATCATCGGTTTATTGGCACTTTGCAGCAGGGTTTTCCCGCCCAATCGTTTGACCGGAAGATCGGCCATGCCGTCGCCAAGAATAATGATATGTTTCATATGCTAGATATTCGCAATACTCATAATGTTGGCGAAGACACCGGCAGCCGTTACGGCAGCACCGGCACCGTAGCCCTGAATCAGCATAGGATACTCCTTGTAACGCTCAGTGGTGAGCAATACGATATTGTTGGAGCCTTCGAGTCCATAGAACGGATGACCGTAGGGTACCTCCTTCAGGGCCACGCTGGTCTTGAACGATGAGGGATTGTTCTCGTCGGCCTCCATTGTAGCTACGAAGCGCCAACGTTTGTTCTCAGCCTCGAGAACCTTACGACGGGCCTCGAAGTCAGCATCGAGCTCAGGCAACTTCTTCCAGAAGTCCTCAATCGAGCCCTCGAAATAGCTGTCGGGCACGAAGAGATGCTTCTCGACATCTGCCTGCTCTACCTTATAGCCTGCCTCACGGGTGAGGATGACGAGCTTACGGATCACATCCGTACCACTGAGGTCGATACGCGGGTCAGGCTCGGAATAGCGCTGTTCCTTAGCCCTGCGAACGGTCTCGGAGAAGGGCACATCAGCCGCAATTTCGTTGAAGATGAAGTTCAACGTACCCGAGAGGATGGCCTCGATCTTCAGGATCTTGTCACCCGAGTTACACAGGTCGTTGATGGTTCCGATAATCGGCAGACCAGCACCAACGTTGGTTTCATAGCGGAACCACACACCACGGTCACGGGCTGTCTGACGAAGCTTCAGATAACTGTCATAGTCGCCAGAGGCTGCAATCTTATTGGCAGCAACGACCGAGATGTTATGCTCCAGGAAAGTCTGATAAAGCATGGCTATCTGACGACTGGCTGTACAGTCTACAAATACGCTGTTGAAGATATTCATCTTCACGATCTCGTCGCGCATGTGCTCTGTATTGGCAGGGAAACCAGCACGCAGAATCTTCTCGTAGTTGTCGAGGTCAATGCCATCACGATTCAATACGAAGTTATCGACATCGGAAATACCAACCACGTTGAGCTTCAGGCGACGCGACTGCATCAGGAACTGCTGCTGGGTGCGGATCTGCTCCAGGAGCATGCCACCCACCGTTCCGATACCGCAGATAAAGAGGTTGAGCACCTTGTATTCCGAGAGGAAGAAGGAGTCGTGGAGCACGTTCAGCGACTTGCGCAGGAAACGGCCGTCGACCACAAACGAGATATTCGTCTCTGAGGCACCCTGGGCACAGGCAATCACCGAGATACCCGAACGCCCCAGCGTTCCGAACAGCTTACCGGCGATACCCGGTGTCTGCTTCATGTTCTCACCCACGATGGCGATGGTGGCCAGACCACTTTCCACCAGCATGGGGAACATGGCACCCGTTTCAATCTCCTTGGCAAATTCGGCGTTCAGCACCTCTGCTGCTGCAGCGGCATCTTCATCGCGCACACCGATAGAGGTGGAGTTCTCAGAAGAAGCCTGCGACACCATGAACACAGAGATGCCCTTATTGGCGAGGGTGGTGAAGATACGACGGTTCACACCGATCACACCCACCATCGACAAACCGGTTACCGTAATCAGCGAGGTGCCTTTGATGCTGGAGATACCCTTGATAGGCTTCTGGTCGTTCTCGATCTTGGCCTTGATGAGGGTTCCAGGATGTTCGGGGTTGAAGGTATTCTTGACCTTAATGGGGATATTCTTGACACAAACGGGGTAAATCGTGGGGGGATAGATGACCTTGGCACCGAAGTTACAAAGCTCCATGGCCTCCACATACGACAGTTCGTTGATGGTATAGGCCGTCTTGATGACCTTCGGGTCGGCAGTCATGAAACCGTCGACATCGGTCCAGATCTCCAGTACCTCGGCGTTGAGCACAGCGGCGATGATAGATGCCGTATAGTCGCTTCCGCCACGTCCCAGGTTGGTGGTCTCGTGGCTGTCGCGGTCGCGGGCAATAAAGCCTGGCACCACGTACACGCACTTTTCACTTTTCACTCCTTCACTGATCACTTCCTTGAAGGCTTCCTTCACCAGTTCGGTCGTCAGGTCAGCATCAATCACATGCTTGCCCTCCTTGTCCCAGGTGCGGATAAAGTCACGAGAGTTCATGCGAACACCGTTCTTAATCATCGCAGCCACGATGTGAGAACTCAGACGCTCACCATAACTGACGATGGTGTCGGCCGTCTTCTCACTCAGGTCATGAATCAGATACACACCGTAGAAGATGCTCTTCAACTGGTCGAAGAGCTGGTCTACATTATTAAATAAGTCAATGCGCTTTTTGTCATCCGTAATGATGGCCTCGATCATCTGGTGGTGGCGGGTTACCATCGCGTCGAATTCTTCACGATAGTGGTCGTCGCCTTGCTTGGCCATCTGCGATGTGGCGATCAGTTTGTCGGTGATGCCGTCAAGTGCACTTACTACTACTACGACAGGTTGCGTCCGAGCCTCTGTCTCCACAATTTTTTTCAAGCTAAGAATGCTTTTTACGGAACCTACGGACGTTCCGCCGAATTTCATTACTTTCATATTTCTATGCAATTTATCTTGCCTAACGGTACCCCTCAACAAGCGGGGCTTCCTCCATTGGCGCTGCAAAGGTACGAAGAAGCGAGGAAAAAACCAAGAATTTTTTCAGTTTTTTCATGTCGTTTCATAAAAAATGAGTATATTTGCAGCCAGTTTAATCAACGAATAAATGACTGACTTATGAAGAAGTACCTCATGATGGCCGTCCTGGTGATGGCAGCCGTAAGTGCCTCGGCACAGAGTAAAGCAGAACCTTATTTCTCATTCAGAGAGTTACCCAACATGCTGAAGTGGTGTCCTGCGCCGCCCGATACCGTCGGTGCCGCCTTTGCCTACGACATCATGCAGTATATGTGGGGCAAGGAGTTGCGCCAGAAGGATAAGGAGCGTACCGCCATCGCCATCCGCGATGCCGTATACAGTCTCGAATGCATTGCCCAGGAGTTCAGCGAGCCCTTCGACCTGCAGATCTCCGAGGAGGGAACCCCCGAGATCTGGCGACTGCTCCGCGATGCGAAGGTCACCGGCGAGAATATCAGCA